>CAVGVB010000014.1:0-54689 GCA_963632705.1 bacterium
CACCGCGAGGGCTATCCCGAGATCGGCCTGTACTGGGAGAAGGCCGGCCTGGAGGAGGCCGAGCACGCCGCCAAGTTCGCCGAGCTGCTGGGCGAGGTCATCACCGACAGCACCAAGAAGAACCTGCAGATGCGCGTGGACGCCGAGAACGGCGCGACCGCCGGCAAGTTCGAGCTGGCCAAGCTGGCGAAGAAGTACAATCTGGACGCCATCCATGACACTGTGCATGAAATGGCCCGCGACGAGGCCCGACACGGCAAGGCTTTCGAGGGTCTGCTGAACCGCTACTTTGGTAAGTAAGCAAAACCGCGTCAATACTGGCTTTTTGAGAGAGGAGAGGGAAGTTCCCTCTCCTCTTATCATTTCCTGATCCAGACGGTTATATATCCGTCGCTGTCGCTGATCGTCAGCCTGTTGTGGGAGATGCTGTAGGATGCGGTCAAAGTATTTCCGGACTCCGTATCGATGAGGGTCAGTTTATCGTCTTCGATACTATAGTCGTATTGGGCGTCGTTGTCATAGCATTTTCCATCGTCAGTAAATGTAATCGTTGCGCTCTCTCTATCTTCCCGGCACCACCTTCCATAGATGATATATTCCTCATCACAGGCGCACAAGGATAATGTCAGCAATAATGTAAAAACAAACGCTGGAACTCGTTTCATTTGTTTTACCCCCACACAAATCCTATGTTATCTATGTTATGGCTTATCTGCTATAACACTATGCAAGAATAACATATATTTTTGGACATTTCAACATATTACAACAAAAATGTTATTACTATTTGGAAACAGACTACCGTTATCATTCTTTTGAGGTGATAACGGGATGTATGAGGATTTTGTAAGAGAACGTATTACACAGCTTCGGCTGAAAAAGGGCGTTTCTGAATATCAAATGAGCTATGACTTGGGACATAGCCGAGGATACGTATATAATATTTCTTCCGGAAAGGCGCTCCCGCCGTTGAAGGAATTTTTCGCTATCTGTGATTACTTTGAGATCACGCCGCAGCAGTTTTTTGATACATCCACGCAGAACCCGGAGCTCATTCAGAAGGCATTGGAGGGTATGCGGCATTTGGATGAAAAAGATATGCTGATGCTGGTGGGCCTCATCAATCGCCTGCTGGCAAAGTGATGGAAGTCGAACGGCAAGGCTTTCAAGGGCCTGCTGAACCGCTACTTCGGGAAGTAAAATAGAGGTAATATCAAAACGGGGAGCAATATGCTCCCCGTTTTGATATTTCAGTTATAGCCGGACATCCATTTGACAATGTATTCGGCATCCCGCTTGGGTAGGTCAATTAAACACAAAAGATGCGTACATTTGTTGAACTGATTAGAACGATAGAAGCTGCTGAAATTCTCCTTTGTTTCAGGCGAAGCAATGTATTTCTTTAACGCATTGTTGTTTTTGGCCAGAGTAAAGTCAGAGTCAGTCAATTCAACAAAGGAGACAATATCAGAACGGTATTTCCGTATCCCTCCGTCCTCGTATGACTCGGCGTATTTGTATGTAATGTAGTATTCTCCTGTTTTGCGTCCGAGTGATAGATAGTTTCCACCTTTTTGAACGTGAAACCCGCCTGTTGTTATCCCACCGACCGTTGCGCCGGTATAGACCAGCTTATCCGGCACAGAGGTGAGATTGACCTCATGACGTGCCTCTACTGTTAGAGAAGATTGAAGAATTGGAGCCCTATTCTTCAAAACAAGTAGGTGGCTTTTATTGTCGTAGGTAAAAGACTTTTTGCCCGTATTGGCTGCTGCGGTAGCTTCTTTGCTCTTTTCGCCTTGAATTGTATAGAATAAATAGAATATTCCAATGCCGATTGCTAAAGCCATAATCGGGTTCATTGAGTTCCCTCCCTTGTATATTGTGTCAATGGCGGATTTTTTCGATTTCCAATGCGTCTTTACATAATTTCCTGACAGCCCCGATAAATGATGCCAGTCCGTGAGCAGTTTGATAGTCTTTGATTTTCTGAATTAGGTCAGCGTCAGTCTCTGTGAATTTGATGACTTTTTCCATGAACGGCTCTCCTTTCTCTCTTTATTTATAGATGCCACAATTTACACACTTGCCCTTTACAAAAAAAGTGTGTAGTCCCAAACGGAACTACACACCGAAAAATGCATAGCTCCATTTGTTGCCACACAAATCCTTCACCTTCCAATAGGGAACGCAAAGCGGAGAATGCATTTTTACCAAGATAAAAATACATTCCCTACTGGAAAGGTCGATATGGATTTGTGTGGCATGCTCATAGTATCATATTTGTGCGGGGATTTCAAGGGAAATACTATAAATACGTAGTTCTATCTTATTTTTGGTATGGTATAATTCAAGGCGTGTCGCAGTACGCGCTGATAAAGAAGTACGGCGTGAGCCCGGGACAGATCACGCGGATGAAGCGGAACGAGAGCGTCAGTACCCACACGATCGAGATGTTCTGCCGGATATTGGACTGCGATGTGGGCGAGATCATGGGGTATATTCCGGATGAATAAACGGTGCGTAGGGGCGGGGTTCTACCCCGCCCGAAACATTTATATTTCTTTGTGTCTCCGACGGGTTACTTTCTTTCGGGAAAGAAAGTAACCAAAGAACGGTTTAAGGGGAGAGGGTCATCCCTGCGGCCTACCGGCGAGCTTGCCTTGCCTTTTCCTGCACAATGTGATACAATGCCCCTGTAAGACCGCAAAATTCCGAAAAGGAGCGAAGATAATGAACGAAGAGCTGAAAAACATCCTCTCCCGCGTGGACCACACCCTGCTGAGCCAGACGGCCACCTGGGAGCAGATCAAGGCCATCTGCGACGACGGCGTCAAGTACGGCTGCGCCAGCGTGTGCATCCCCGCCAGCTATGTGAAGCAGGCGGCGGAGTACGTGGACGGTAAGATCGCCGTCTGCACCGTCATCGGATTCCCCAACGGCTACGACACCACCGCCGCCAAGTGCTTCGAGGCCGCCGACGCCGTGAAGAACGGCGCGTCGGAGATCGACATGGTCATCAACATCGGCTGGGTGAAGGACGGCCTGTACGACCGGGTGCTGGAGGAGATCAAGGCCGTGAAGGCCGCCTGTGACGGCCGGCTGCTGAAGGTCATCATCGAGACGTGTATGCTCACCGACGCGGAGAAGATCGAAATGTGCCGCGTGGTGTCCGAGTCCGGTGCGGACTACATCAAGACCTCCACCGGCTTCGGCGGCGGCGGTGCGACCCGTGAGGACGTGGCGCTGTTCAAGGCCCACGTGGCGCCCCATGTGAAGATCAAGGCCGCCGGCGGCATCGCCGATCTGAACGACGCCAAGGACTTCATCGCCCTGGGCGCGGACCGGCTGGGCACATCCCGTATCGTCAAGGCCGTCAAGGCCATGGAACAATAATATAAGGAGGAAATGAACCATGTCTACTCCCCACAATAACGCCGCCAAGGGCGAATTTGCCAAGACCGTGCTGATGCCCGGCGATCCCCTCCGGGCCAAATTCATCGCCGAGACGTTCCTCACCGAGCCGAAGCTGGTGAACAACGTCCGGGGCGTGCAGGGCTATACCGGCACATACAAGGGCGTGCCCGTGTCCGTCATGGCCAGCGGCATGGGTATGCCCTCCATCGGCATCTATTCCTATGAGCTGTATACCCACTACGACGTGGACAACATCATCCGCGTGGGCAGCGCCGGCGCGATGCGGGCCGACCTGGAGCTGGGCAGCGTGGTGGCCGGTCAGGGCGCCTGCACCAACTCCGACTTTGCCAGCCAGTACGAGCTGGGCGGCTCTTTCGCGCCCATCTGCGACTTCGAGCTGCTGATGGCCGCCGTGGAGAGCGCCAAGGAGCTGGGCGTGAAGATGCCCGTGGGCAACCTGTATTCCTCCGACACGTTCTACGACGCCGCCGGGCGGAATATGCGCTTCGCCAAGATGGGCGTCATGGCGGTGGAGATGGAGGCCGCGGGCCTGTACTGCACCGCCGCCTACACCGGCAAGCGGGCGCTGGCCATCTGCTCCATCTCCGACAATCTGATCACCGGCGAGGAGCTTACCGCCGAGGAGCGGCAGACCACCTTCACCAACATGATGAAGATCGCCCTGGAGGCGGCGGTGAAGATGGCCGCCAAATAAGGCGGCTGGAGCGTCAACGCTGGGCTGACAGATGTTTGCGAATTAGGGACAAGTTGTGAATTTTTGATTACAAATGTTTACAGTTTCCCGGAAAACGTGGGATTTGGCTTGCCAACGCGAAAGTAATCTGCTATAATGCCCACGGCACGAGGAAAGCAGCACCCCCGTGCCGAAATGCTGGTTTTCCCGCCGTAAGGCGCGAAAATAAAAATTTTAGGAAGGTAGAATGAGAACATGAAAAAGTTTCTTGCTATGATCCTGGCTCTGGTCATGGCTCTGTCTCTGGTCGCTTGCGGCAAGAAGGACGAGCCCAAGACCGATGACCAGACCCCCACCGGTGACAACACCGAGGTCACCACCACCATTACCAACGCCGACGAGATCGCCGATGAGATGACCTCTGCGGATGGTAAGTACGAGATCGCCTTCGTCACCGACGTGGGCCAGCTGAAGGATAAGTCCTTCAACCAGGGCACCTTCGACGGCGTGAAGCTGTACGCCGCCAACAACGGCCTGAGCTACAAGTACTATCAGCCCGCCAACGGCGATCAGGCCACCGATGATGACCGCTATGACGCCATGAAGGCTGCTGCTGACAACGGCGCTAAGATCATTGTCTGCGCCGGCTTCATGCAGGGCAACGCTCTGGCCAAGGCCGCCGCTGAGTTCACCGACGTTTCCTTCGTGTTCGTTGATGGCTGGGCCATGACCGACGCTGACGGCAACGCCCTGACCAACACGCTGGGCATCGCTTTCCAGGAAGAGCAGTGCGGCTATCTGGCCGGCTACGCTGCCGTTAAGGAAGGCTACACCAAGCTGGGCTTCACCGGTGGTGGCGGCGGCACTAACCCCGCTTGCTGCCGTTACGGTTACGGCTTCGTGCAGGGCGCTTCCGCCGCTGCTGCCGAGCTGGGCGTGAAGGTCGAGATGAACTACTCCTGGCTGTACGGCAGCTCCTTCTCCGCTTCCCCCGAGCTGCAGACCATGGCCAACGGCTGGTATGAGAACGGCACTGAGTGCATCTTCGCCTGCGGCGGTTCCATGTTCGCTTCCATCGCTGCTGCCGCTTCCGCCAATGACGGCGCCGTGGTGGGCGTGGACGTTGACCAGTCCTTCGAGTCCGATACCGTGATCACCTCCGCCATGAAGGGCCTGGCCGCCTCCGTGCAGTGGGCCTGCGCCAAGGTGTATGACGGCTCCTTCGCTACCCTGGGCGGCACCTGCGCGACCCTGGGCGCTAAGGACGACGCTGTGGGTCTGCCCACCGCTACCTGGTCTCTGACCAAGTGGACTGTTGATGAGTACAACGCCATGCTGAAGTCCATGGCCGACGGCACTCTGGTCGTTGACAATGACTACACCAAGCTGACCAGCACCGACAGCCTGACCCTGAACATCGTCGAGTAATTTCCCCTGCTACATAAAAAGGAAGTCCTTCGGGGCTTCCTTTTTTTGCGCTCTGCATACGGATATGCACCTTTTGTGCGGTGTCACGGTAATGTCCTTGCAATTCCGGGCAATACCCGTTATAATGTCCATATATATTGCATCCCGCAGCCAACAGCCAACCGGGAGCAGAACTAACTTACAGAAAGCAGGTGGCGGCATGGACAATACTCCCCAGTATGTGATCGAAATGCTTCACATCACCAAGGAGTTTCCCGGCATCAAGGCCAATGACGACATTACGCTGCAGCTTCGGCGCGGCGAGATCCACGCGCTTTTGGGCGAGAACGGCGCAGGGAAATCCACGCTGATGTCGGTGCTCTTTGGCCTGTATCAGCCAGAGGCTGGTGAGATCCGCAAGGACGGCAAAAAGGTGGAGATCACAGACCCTAACGTGGCCACGGCCCTGGGTATCGGCATGGTACACCAGCACTTCAAGCTGGTGGATGTTTTCACCGTGCTGGACAACATTATTCTGGGCGCGGAGACGACGAAGGCCGGCTTCATTCAGAAAAAGGAGGCCCGCGAAAAGGTGCAGGCTCTCAGTGAAAAATACGGCCTGTACGTCGATCCCGATGCGCTGATCGAGGACATCACCGTGGGTATGCAGCAGCGCGTGGAGATCCTGAAAATGCTCTACCGCGACAACGAGATCCTCATCTTCGACGAGCCCACCGCCGTGCTGACGCCTCAGGAGATCGAGGAGCTGATGCAGATCATGAAGAATCTGGCCGCCGAGGGTAAGTCCATCCTGTTCATCTCCCACAAGCTCAACGAGATCATGGAGGTTTCCGACCGCGTCACCGTTCTCCGGAAGGGGCGCTATATCGGCACGGTCAACACCTGCGAGACAAACAAGCAGGAGCTGTCCAACATGATGGTGGGGCGTCCCGTGCAGCTGGAGGTAGTCAAAGACCCCGCAAAGCTCGGCGACACCGTGCTGGAGGTGGAGGACCTGTGCGTAGCCTCTCACACGCATAAGCGCAACGCTGTGAACCACGTGAGCTTCAACGTCCGGGCGGGCGAGATCGTCTGTATCGCCGGTATCGATGGCAACGGCCAGACGGAGTTTGTCCACGGGCTTACCGGCCTTGACAGGACCACTGGCCGGATCACCCTATGCGGAAAGGACATTTCCCACGTATCCATTCGGCAGCGGGGCGTCAATATGAGTCATATTCCGGAGGACCGCCACAAGCACGGCCTGATCCTGGACTTCACATTGGAGGACAACCTGGTGCTCCAGCGCTTCCGCGAGCCGCAGTTCCAGAACCACGGCTTTATTCGCCGCGATGCCGTGCGGCAGTATGCGGAGAAGCTCATTGAGCAGTACGATGTCCGCAGCGGCCAGGGCCCTGTGACCACGGCCCGCAGTATGTCCGGCGGCAACCAGCAGAAGGCCATCATCGCCCGGGAGATCGACCGGGATAAGGAGCTGATCGTGGCGGTGCAGCCTACCCGCGGCCTGGACGTGGGCGCTATCGAGTATATCCACGGCCAGCTGGTGGCCGAGCGTGACCGCGGCAAGGCCGTCCTGCTCGTATCGCTGGAGCTGGACGAGGTCATGAGCCTGTCCGATCGCATCCTGGTGATGTACGAGGGCGAGATCGTGGGCGAGTTCGACCCCAAGCAGATCACAGTGCAGGAGCTGGGCCTCTATATGGCTGGCGCCAAGCGCGCGCAGAAAGCAGGTGAAACGGCATGAAAGAAAAGCTATCCACGCTCTACGCTAAGGACGGCACCAAGAAGGTCATCTCATCGCTGATCTCCATTTTGGCAGGTCTGCTGGTGGGCGGCATCGTGGTGGTCGTTGTCGGCATCTTCAACAGCAAGATCTCCGGCAGCGGTATTTGGGATGGTCTGCGCCTCATTTTCGCAGGCATCCTCAACACAGGCCGCAGCGCCTCCGGCGCGCTGACATGGGGCTTTAACGCGCAGAACATCGGCAATATGCTCTTCCGCGCCATGCCCCTGATCATGACCGGCCTTTCCGTGGCTGTGGCCTTCAAGACCGGACTTTTCAACATCGGCGCACCTGGCCAGTATCTGATGGGCACATTGGCCACGCTCTACATCGCGCTGGGCATCCCCTCCACCAGCGTGCCCGCCGGCCTTATCTGGCTGCTGGCGTTTTTGGGCGGTATGCTGGCCGGCGCGCTGTGGGGCGCGATTCCCGGCCTGCTGAAGGCACTCCTGAACATCAACGAGGTGCTGGCCTGCATCATGACCAACTGGATCGCCGCCAACCTCGTCACATGGCTGTTTGACATCAGTAATTTCAAGAACATGGTGGAAAACACCAAGTCCGGCTACATCTACAAGACCACCTACAACGGCGTGGCCACCCCGAAGCTGGGGCTGGACAAGATTTTCCCCGGCTCTCAGGTCAACGCGGGCATCCTGGTGGCCATCGTTTTGGCCATTGTGGTGTATATCATCCTGGAAAAGACCACCTTCGGCTACGAGCTGAAGGCCTGCGGCTCCAACCGCCACGCCGCCCGATATGCCGGCATCTCCGACAAGCGCAACATCGTGCTGTCCATGGCCATCGCCGGCGCGCTGGCCGGCGCCGGCGCGGCGCTCTACTGGCTCAGCGGCAACACCGAGTTCTACTGGAGCACCTACCAGTCGCTCCCCGGCGTGGGCTTCAACGGCATCCCTGTGGCGCTGCTGGCGGTGAACAATCCCATCGCCGTCATCTTCACCGGCATCTTCATGGCTATGCTGGACGTTGTCGGTATGCAGCTGACAAATCTCACCGCCTATAATGAATACATCACTGACGTGATCATCTCCGTGATCGTGTATCTGTCCGCGTTCTCCCTGGTCATCCGCCTGTGGCTCGATGGCCGCGGGAAGCGCAAAGCGACGGGGAGCAAGTCCGCCGAGCCTGCCCTGACGGAAACGGCGGTGCAGCCGCCGGATACACCGGCGCAGGCCGAGAAAGGAGGGGAGGAAGCATGACATTCCTTATCCAACAGACCTTTATCTATGCCGTTCCCCTGATGATCGTGGCGCTGGCCGGCGTGTTCGCCGAGCGCAGCGGTATCATCAACCTGGCGCTGGAAGGTATTATGATCTTCGGTGCTTTTATCGGCGTGCTGTTTGTGCGTGTGATGCAGCAGGCGCACGTGTTTGACGCGGCCAAGGCCGCCGGCGACTGGGTGGCACTGCAGGGCTTCGAGCTGCTGGCCATGCTGGTGGCGGCCATATTCGGCGCACTGTTTTCCCTGCTGCTGAGCTTTGCCTCCGTAAATCTGCGCGCCGATCAGACCATCGGCGGCACGGCGCTGAACCTGATGGCTCCGGCGTTGGTGCTGTTTCTGATCCGCCTCATCGCCAACCAGAATACCCTGCAAATGGCAACAGGCGATTCCGCCAGCTGGTTCATGATCAAAAAGACCACCCTCGGCTTTGCCAAGACGGATGATCTGGGCTTTTTAGGTACTACCCTTCTGCACAAGGTGTATTTGGCCACCTATATCTGCATCATCATCTTTATCGCCCTGTCCATCCTGCTGTATAAGACCCGGTTTGGCCTGCGGCTGCGCGCCTGCGGCGAAAACCCTCAGGCCGCGGACTCTTTGGGTATCAACGTCTATAAAATGCGCTACGCCGGCACTACGATCTCCGGCGCACTGGCGGGCATGGGCGGCTTCGTCTATGCGCTGACCACCGCCAACTGCTCGTCCAACGGCGATGTGGCAGGCTTCGGCTTCCTGGCGCTGGCAGTTATGATCTTCGGCAACTGGAAGCCCCTGAACATTGCCGGGGCATCGCTGCTGTTTGGATTGTTCAAGTGTATCGCCGCGGCATACTCCAGCCTGGACATCAACGGCGATGGTGTGTATTGGCTGGCGGAGATCGGCATCAGCTCCCATGTGTATCGTATGCTGCCGTATCTGATCACCCTCATCGTGCTGGCTTTCACCTCCAAGAAATCCCGCGCGCCCAAGGCGGAGGGTATCCCCTACGACAAGGGCCAGCGGTAAGCAACGCGATCAAAAACAGGCGTCCCTTCGGGACGCCTGTTTTACTTTACCTCGATTTTACAAAACACGGCCTGTGGATTTGACATTCGTCCTGTATCTTAGTATTTGGACAAGAATGTGCAGTCGAAAGAATGTAAAAACGAGGAGAAGAATATGGATATTTTTGATGTGCTGTCCATGATCGGCGGGCTGTGCCTGTTTCTGTTCGGCATGAACATCATGGGCCAGGCGCTGGAGCGCCGGGCAGGCAATAAGCTGCGTACCCTGCTGGACAAGATGACCAGCAACGTGTTCGCCGGGTTTCTGACGGGCCTGGGCATCACCGCCATCATCCAAAGCTCGTCGGCCACCACGGTGATGGTGGTAGGCTTCGTCAACTCCGGGCTGATGACGCTGCGGCAGGCCATCAATGTCATCATGGGCGCCAACGTGGGCACCACGGTGACGGCCTGGCTGCTGAGCCTGGCGGGCATCGACGGCGGCACGGTCTGGCTGGAGCTGCTGAAGCCCAAGTCCTTCACGCCGGTGCTGGCGCTGGTGGGCATCATCTTCTATATGTTCTGCAAGTCCGACAAGAAGAAGGACACCGGCGTGATCCTGCTGGGCTTCGCCACGCTGATGTTCGGCATGGACACCATGAGCGCCGCCGTGTCGGGGCTGAAGGACGTGCCGGGCTTTGCGGAGCTGTTCCTGCTGTTCACCAACCCGGTGCTGGGCGTGCTGGTGGGCGCGGTGCTGACGGCGGTTATCCAGTCCAGCTCCGCCTCCGTGGGTATTCTGCAGGCGCTGGCCTCCACCGGACAGGTGAGCTACGCCGCCGCCGTCCCCATCATCATGGGCCAGAACATCGGCACGTGCGTCACCGCCCTGCTGTCCTCCGTGGGCACACAAAAGAACGCACGCCGGGCGGCGGTGGTCCACCTGATGTTCAACGTCATCGGTGTGGTGGTGCTGCTGGCGGTGTTCTGCATCGTCAAGGCGGTGTTCGCACCGGCCATACTGACGGAGAGCGCCACCATGTCCGGTATCGCCGTGGCCCACTCCCTGTTCAACATCCTGTGTACGGCCATGCTGCTGCCCCTGGGCAGCCAGCTGGAGAAGCTGGCCATCCGCCTTGTGCCGGACGGCCGGGAGCAGTCGGCGGAGCAGCCTGTAGAGCTGGACGAGCGCCTGTTGGCCACGCCGTCTCTGGCGCTGGGCCGCTGCCGCGCCGTGGCCGGGGAGATGGCCGACTGCGCCATGGAGGCGCTGAACAGCGCCCTGGACGCCTTCGACCACTATACGCCGGAGCTGGCAAGCACCATCCGCCGGGAGGAGAGCCGCTGCGACCGTTACGAGGACGCGCTGGGCACGTATCTGGTGCGGCTCAGCGCCCACCAGCTGGGCGCGGACGAAAGCGAGGAGGCCACCGAGCTGCTGAAGACCATCGGCGACTTCGAGCGTATCTCCGACCACGCGGTGAACGTGCTGGAGTCGGCGGAGGAGCTGCGGAGCAAGGGGCTTACCTTCAGCGCCCAGGCGGAGCGTGAGCTGCGGGTGCTCACCGCTGCCATCCGGGAGATCCTGACGCTGGCCCGCCGGGCCTTCGCGGAGAAGGACCTGACCGCCGCCGCCCAGGTCGAGCCGCTGGAGCAGGTCATCGACGCGCTGAAGGAGCAGCTCCGTACCCATCACATCCTGCGGATGCAGCAGGGCGCGTGCAGCATCGAGGCGGGCTTCGTCTGGTGCGACCTGCTCACCGATCTGGAGCGCACCTCCGACCACTGCTCCAATATCGCCGGCTGCGTGCTGGACGCCGCCAAGCACGACCTGAACCTTCACGAGACGCTGCGGGCCGCCCGGGGCAGCGACCCGGACTTCCGCCGCATATACCGGCAGTACGCGGAGAAGTACCGGATATAGGGTATACGCCATAAAGAAAGAGCATCCGGCAGGATGCTCTTTCTTTTATGTATCTCACACGCCGCGGGAGGCCCGTTCCCGGGCCTCTGCCTCGGCCCGCTGGCGGCATATCTCCGCCCAGTCGGGCAGCTTGTCCAGCTCGGCGGCGAAGGCGGCTAGCTCGTCGGGGATGGCGATCTTCTGGGGACAGACGGCGGCGCAGGCGCCGCAGCCCAGACAGGCGTGAGGCCACTTGTCCCTGGCCACCGCGTCCAGCTGCATCTTGATCGTGCCGCCGCTGCCGGTGCGCAGCTGGTTGTACTTGTGCAGCAGGTCGGGGATGTCCAGCTGCTGCGGGCAGCCGTCGCAGCAGTAGCGGCAGGCGGTGCAGGGGATGGCGTTCTTCATCTTGTCCGCCGCGGCGAAGAGAATGGCCTCCTCGGCGGGGGAGAGGGGATCGAGCTTTTCAAAGGTGGCGATGTTGTCCTGCATCTGGGCCATGTTGGACATACCGGAGAGGATCATGCCGACCTGCTCCAGCCCCTGCAGCCAGCGGAAGCCGAAGGAGGCGATGCTGGCGTCGGGCCGCAGGGCGTGGAGCTGCCGCTCGCTGTCCTCGTCCAGCGCGGCCAGCTTGCCGCCCCGGACAGGCTCCATGACCCACACAGGGATGTGGTGCTTGGCCAGCAGCTCATACTTCTCCTTGGCCCGCTGGGTGGTCCAGTCCAGATAGTTCAGCTGGATCTGGCAGAACTCCATCTGCGCGCCGTAGCGGTCCAGAAAGTCGCCGAGACAGGTCAGGTCCGCATGGCTGGAGAAGCCCAGATGCCTGATGCGGCCCAGCCGCTTCTGCTCCAGGAAATAGTCGATGACGCCCCACTTGGGGTTCGTGTAGACATCGATGGAGTTCTCATACACGTTGTGTAGCAGATAGAAGTCAAAATAGTCCACCTGACACTTTTTCAGCTGCTGTTCGAAAATGCCCGCCGGGTCGGGCTCGCCGGTGAGCATATGCCCGGGGAACTTGGTGGCCAGATAGAAGCTGTCGCGGGGGTGCTTTTTCAGACAGCGGCCCACAACGGTCTCGGACTGGTTCTGCATATAGGGCCAGGCGGTATCGTAGTAGTTGACGCCGTGGGCCATGGCGTAGTCGATC
Organism: bacterium; assembly: GCA_963632705.1. GTDB lineage: Bacteria > Bacillota > Clostridia > Oscillospirales > Oscillospiraceae > Vescimonas. Next base: position 12,608 of record CAVGVB010000014.1, read on the forward strand.
ATGGCCTGGGTGGCGCTCTCGTCGATAGCGCCCTCCGCCGTGGTGGGCAGGCGCATCGTTCCGAAGCCCAGCAGGGACAGGTGAAGGTCTTGGAAATCACGATAGATCATGGCAGCGTCCTCCTTTGTGTTTATACAGTCATTATAGCGCGGCAGACGCCCCGGGGCAAGCGGTAAAATCGCGTCCGCTCTTGCGCTGTGCCGCCGGAATGAGTATAATAGCCCCAAAGCATCACAGGAGGAAGAACGCATGGAGACAAAAATGACCGTCATCGTGGACAACGTGGCCCACGGTGAGCTGGCAGGGGAGTGGGGACTGTCCATTCTGGTGGAGTACGGCGGCAATAATATTCTGGTGGACGCCGGTGCGTCGCCGCTGTTCGCCGCCAATATGGAGAAGCTGGGCCTGGATATGGCCGCCGTGGACTGCGCGGTGCTGAGCCACGCCCACTACGACCACGCCAACGGCATGATCCGCTTTTTCCAGGGAAATGACAAGGCGAAGTTCTACGTGCAGCAGGCGGCCCGGGAGGACTGCTACGGCAAGTGGCTGTGCTTCCGCCGCTATATCGGTATGCCCCGTGGCGTTCTGACCGACTATGCCGACCGGATCGTGCGGGTCAGCGGTAAATATGAGCTGCTGCCCGGCGCGTACCTGCTGTCCCACACCACGCCGGGGCTGGCCGCCATCGGCGCGCGGGAGCGGATGTACCGCCGCACGGCCCAGGGCTGGCGGCCCGACGATTTTGCCCACGAGCAGAGCCTGGTGCTGGACACGGACAAGGGCCTGGTCATCATCAACAGCTGCTCCCACGGCGGCGCGGTGAACATCATCCGCGAGGTCCGGAAAGCGTTCCCGGACAAGCCCGTCTACGGTATCATCGGCGGCTTCCATCTGTATAACAAAAAGCCGGCGGAGGTGCGGGCCGTGGCCCGGGAGCTGGAGGCCACCGGCGTATCCTACGTCTGCACCGGCCACTGCACCAGAGAGCGGGCCTGCGATATATTGGAGCAGGAGCTGGGCGATAAGCTCCACCGCCTGCGCTGCGGCCTGACCATGACGTTCTGAACAGGAAAAAGACACGCCTTGCGGCGTGTCTTTTCTGCGTATCTGTCTTATTCCTTCGTCAGCAGCTTCACCGCCGCCCGGGCGGCGGAGGCGGCGTCAGCGGTGTAGATGTCCGCGCCGATCTCGTCGCAGAAGCTCTGGCTGATGGGCGCGCCGCCCACCATGATGGCGACGCTGCCGCGGATACCGGACTTCTCCGCCAGCCCCACGATCCTCCGCATCTCCTGCATGGTGGTGGTCAGCAGGGAGGAGCAGGCGATGATGCCGCAGTGATGCGCCATGGCCGTCTCGATGAACCTTTCCGCCGGAACGTCCGCGCCCAGGTCGTACACCTGGATGCCGCTGCCCTCAAAGATGATCTTCACCAGGTTCTTGCCGATGTCGTGCATATCGCCCCGCACCGTCCCGATGCAGGCCGAGCCGATGGTGCGGCTGCGGCCGCTCTCGTCCACCATATAGGGCTTCAGCAGCGCGGTGGCGGCGGTCATGCAGCGGGCGGCGATGAGCATCTCCGGCACGAAGGCGCGGCTGGCGGAAAAGTCCTCGCCCAGCTCGTTCATGCCCCGCACCAGTCCACCGGAGAGGATGTCCTGGGCGTCCGCGCCGCCTTGCAGCGCCTCCCGGATCAGCGCCAGCAGCTTTTTCTGCTGCCCCCGCCGGATGGCGGCGGCGATAGAACCGAGGATGTCGCCCTGGGCGGCTGCGTCCTCCCCGTCGCTGCGGACGCTGTCCGCCTGCTGCGCATGGACGCTGCGCCGCGGCACAGGCAGCAGATCGAACCGGGGCACGTGCAGCTGCGCGTTGTATGCGTCAATGGCCTGGTCCACATACCGGTCGATGTGGGGGAACACCGCCCCCGGCAGACCGTAGGTGATGGAGGGGATGAAATGCCCGCCGGGGCAGCAATCATTCAGCGTGGCCTTCGTGTAGGCCAGGATCTCCTCCGGCGCGGCATCGGCCCGGTCGATGGCCGCCCCGATGCCGCCCATCAGGACCAGCCTGCCCTTCAGCCGCTGCTGCAGCGCCGGGATGTTGTTCTCCGGCAGCGTGCCCTGCCACACCTGAATGCCGATCTCCGCCATGTCGTCCACAATGGGGGCGAGGAAGGAGTCCGCGTGGTGGATGGCGATGCAGCCCCGGGAGCGGATGTAGCCGTAAAAGCGGCGATAGGGCTCTTTGAAGAACTCCCGCCACATCTCCGGCTTCATGAACAGCGCATCCTTCGTGCCCCAGTCGTCGTGGGAAAAGATCACGTCCGGCTGGAGATGGTCGATGAGCAGCTTCACATAGCCCAGCCGGTATTCGGTGATGTACTCGATGAGCTGGTGCATCTCCTCCGGGTGCTCGTACAGGGCGGTGAGGGTGTTCTCAAAGCCCATGAGGAAGTGGCACTGCTCAAATATGCCCGTGCCCATAAAGCCGGCCACCAGCTGCTGCTCCCCGGCGGCGGCCCGGGCCTTGCGGCGGCATTCCTCCCAGCCCTCGGTGCAGTTGGCCGCCAGATCCGGCGCGTGTACCGTCTCCCGCCACCGGGTAACGTCGGGGCATACCGTCAGCTCGTCGCTGTGTACGGGGATCGCGCCGGGCGCGTCCTCGGGGAAGCTGATGGTCGTGCCCCACCGGTCCTTCGTCACCGAGCCCCGCCTCCGGTTGCCCCGGAGATAGGTGTTGATGGGGTCGTACAGGCACATATGGAGCGCCTCGTACTGCCGGAGCACCCGCTCCGGTTTGCCCTCCGGCTTCAAAAGCTCGAGAAAGATCTCCTTTGCTGTCTGCATGGCTTGTCACCTCTCTGAATAGAGCACGCAGGACGTATACGTCATGGTGCGTGCGCCGTAATTATATTGCAGTCCTGAGCGGACACATATATCGCTGACCCACAGGCCGTAGGCCTCCATGGACGACAGCTGCCGCGCGGGAAACCGGCAGGGCCTGTCCGGATAGGTGCATCTGGCGCAGATGGTACACGCGCCGGCGGTCAGCGGGAGACAGCCGGGGTACAGCAGCCGCGCCTGCCGGGCAAAGTTTCCAAAGCATTTCCTGTGATGATGGGCGATGGCCTGCATCCCCTCATAGTCGAACTCGTCCGCCAGCGTGCCGGTGGTCTGCACCAGAACGCCGCCGTCATAGCGGCTGATGCGCTCCCCTGCCTGCTCAATGCTGCCGCAGCCCGGGGGACAGGCCCAGTTTTTGCCGTATTTTCCGCAGCGGTCCGCCTCGCACATGGCCCGGACCTCCTCCAGCGGCACAAGGGCGGCCATGCAGACGGGGGCACAGTGGGAGAACCCGTTCTCCGCCGCCAGCGTCATCAGCCCCGTCATATCCACCGCTCCTCTTGACAAAGCAGATAAGTACTGCTAAAAATTATAAGTAGATTATAGTAAAGGGGGACTGCCCGTGTCAAGCGTTCAGGTGCAATGCGGCGGCAAAACCTGCACCGCGGCGGTGCGGGACGGCGAAACGCTGCTGTCGGCGCTGCGCCGGGCAGGGTTCTCCCTCCCGGCCGCCTGCGGCGGCAGGGGGCGGTGCGGCAAATGCCGGGTATTGGTCAACGGCGCGTCCCGCCTGGCCTGCAAAGTCGTCCCCTGCGACGGCGACGTGGTGACGCTGCCGGCGGCCGCCGGCGGCGCGATCCTCACGGACACGGTGTCCATCGCCGTTTCCGGCGGGAACGAGCAGGGCTGTGCCGCCGCCGTGGACCTGGGCACGACCACGGTGGCCGTGCGGCTCTACGACCTGACCTCCGCCCGGGAGCTGAAGACCGTCAGCGCCTGGAACGTGCAGGCCTCCTACGGCGCGGACGTCATCAGCCGCATCCAGTACACTCTGGACGAGCCTGACGGCCTGACAGAGCTGTCCGGCCGCATCCGCTCACAGGTGTCGGAGCTGATATCCGCCTGCCTTGCCGATGCGGCCCGCCCGGCGGACACGCTGCGGCGGGTGGCGGTGGCGGGCAACACCGTCATGCAGCACCTCTTTGCCGGGCTGCCGGTGCGCTCCATCGCCGCCGCGCCCTTCGCACCCCTGTCGCTCTTTGACGGCGATACGGCGGACACGCTGCTGGGCGCACCGGTGTTCTATGCGCCCTGCGTGGCCGGCTATGTGGGCGGCGACGTAACGGCGGGCCTGCTGGCCTCCGGCCTGTACCGAAAGCCCGGGCAGCACCTGTTTCTGGACCTGGGCACCAACGGCGAGATGGCCCTGGGCGGCGCGGATGGCTTCTCCTGCTGCGCCGTGGCGTCAGGCCCTGCCTTTGAAGGGGCGGGCATTGCCTGCGGGATGCCGGCGCTGGACGGCGCGGTGAGCCGCGTCCGGTACGACCGCGGCCTTCTCTATGACGTGATCGGCACGTCAGAGCCCCGCGGCATCTGCGGCTCGGGCCTTATCGACCTGGCGGCATCGCTGCTGGCCCTGGGCGGCATCGACAAAGGCGGACGGCTGCTGCCGCCGGAGGAGACCCCGCCCCCGCTGCGCCGCTTTGTAAGACCGGACGGCAGGGGCAACGGCGTTTTCCATCTTACGGACCGGGTGTACCTGACGGCGGAGGACGTCCGCAGTCTCCAGCTGGCCAAGGCCGCCGTGGCCGGCGGGATCGAGGTGCTGCTCCGGCAGCGGGATCTGGACGCGGCGGCGCTGGACGGCGTATATATCGCCGGCGGCTTCGGCAGCTATATCGACCCGGACAGCGCCATGGCCATCGGTATGCTGCCCCGGCTGCCCCGGAGCAAGCTCCATTGCCTGGGGAACACCGCCCTGGCGGGGGCGTCTATGGCGGCGCTGAGCGGGGAGGACCGCCGCCGTCTGGGGCATATCGCGGCGGACTGCCGCTATATCGAGCTGTCGGGGCGGCAGGATTTTGCCCGGGCATTCACAGATCACATGGTATTTTGACATAACGGAGGTAACAGGATGCAGATACGATTTCCGCTTATTCTGGACGGCGCTACCGGCACGGAGCTGCAGAAGCGCGGCTATAAGGGCGATGTCAGCGCCGAGCAGTGGGTGCTGGAGCACCCGGAGAGCATCATAGACGTGCAGACCGGCTATGTGGCCGCCGGCAGTCAGGTGCTGTACGCGCCCAGCTTCGGCGCCAACCGCCGCAAGCTGGAGGAGCACGGCATTTTCAACAAAACCGCCGACTACAACCGCCGTCTGGCGGAGCTGTCGAAGAAGGCCGCCAGCGGCAAAGCCTTTGTGGCGGGCGACATCTCTCCCACAGGAATGTTCCTCTCGCCGCTGGGCGAGGCGTCCTTCGAGGAGCTGGTGGACATCTACACGGAGCAGGCGGCGGGTCTGGAGCAGGCCGGCGTGGACCTGTACGTTATCGAGACTATGATGACCCTTTCCGACGCCCGCGCCGCCGTGCTGGCGGTACGCAGCGTCAGCGACAAGCCCATTTTCGTCACCTTCACCTGCGACGAGCATGGCCGCAGCATCTCCGGCACGGATGTCACCGCCGCGCTGACGGTCCTGCAGGGCATGGGCATCGACGCCTTCGGCCTGAACTGCTCCGCCGGCCCGGCGGAGATGCTGCCCCAGCTGCGGCGGCTGCGGGAGTATGCCCGCGTTCCCCTCATCGCCAAGCCCAATGCCGGTATGCCGGAGATCGTGGACGGCAAGGCGGTCTACAGCTGCCCGCCGGAGGAATTTGTCCGCTATATACCGGAGTTTCTGGCCGCCGGCGTGGCCATATTCGGCGGCTGCTGCGGCACAACGGCGGCCCACATCGCCGCCCTCCGCGACGCGCTGGCCGGGGCGGAGATCACCCCGCCTGCCCCGCAGCACACGGATATGCTCCCGGCCTCCACGGAGAAGCTGCCCGCCTATCTGCCTGTGGACGCCGTCCACGGCCCGGTCCTGACGGTCACGGACGACCTGGAGGACCGCCTGTCCGCCGTGCTGGACGGCGGCGACGCCATGGCGGCCATCCGCGTGGACACCTGGGAGGACGTGGACGGGCTGGCCGACGTCCAGTATATGCTCACCAAGCCCCTGTGCCTGGTGTGCGGCGACGCGGAGGTGCTGGAGGCCGCGCTGCGGGTGTACCAGGGCCGCGCACTGTACGAGGGCAGCCTTCCGGAGTCGGCGCTGCTGCCGCTGTGCGCCAAATACGGCCTGCTGATTTGATGAACTGCTGATCGCATAGAGTAGGCTTATCGACAAGCTGAGGGACGCCGCCCCACCGGGGCGGCGTCCCTTTCTGCCTTGTACTGTCTTGCAAAGCGGCGCTTCACATTTTCCGCTCGGCGGTCTGCTGCCCCCGTCTCTGCTTCTTTTTGTACCCGCAGTCGCAGTACGGCCCGCCGGCGGCCAGCGTGTGCTCCCGCACGAAATCCGTCGTGCCGCCCGCCTCGCTCATGGTGTAGTCCAGCCGGCACAGGGCCGGGGTCAGGTCATACAGCCCCAACTCCCCCATCAGCGTGCAGATGCCGCACCGGGTGAACCGCCCCTCATAGCCGCTGCCGTCCGGGTATTCGATAAACTCCATGTTCCAGGAATACGGGTTGCGGTCGGCGGCCCTTAACGCGGCGGTGGCCTTCATCCCGGCGATGTCGCCCTCGGTAAACTTCTTTTTCCCGCTCTTGCGGCAGAACCACCGCATGGGCTTTGTCATCATGCTGCCGGCGTAATAGTCCGTCAGCCGCGCCGCATCGGGCCGCTGGGGCATGGACAGCACCACCGCTCCCAGCATGGCGCAGTTGACGATGTTCATCTTGAAGCGGTCCGCCTTTTCAAACTCCGGCAGCCCGGCGATGATGTCCCTGTACCTCGGATGGGCCTTCCTCATGATGTCCGCCGCCGTGCGCTCGTCGTACCCGAACACAGCGGTCAGCTGTTTGCGGAACGAGCCCGCGAACAGCGCCCACATACCCCACGGCATCCCGGCATATTTCATCGTGCTGCGCCTCCCCATTCGATCTTCACGATCTGCATCTTCATCGTGTTGTCGCCCACTCTGGACAGAAACCGGAAAAATCCGCTGACGGACGGGTCTTTCAGGTCGTTGTAGCCCAGCATATATCCCCGGCTGGACACCCGCAGCCGGCTGTCCCAGGAGGACAGCTCGCTCTTCGCGTCCGAAACGGCGAAATACGCGCCCACATCCTGGATGGCCGCGTCCTTGATCCACGTTTTCAGCATCAGCTTGACCGCCTTTTTGTTGGCCGCGTCAAACACCAGCGCACCCTCCGGGAAAGCGTCCGCCATAGCCCGGACCAGCGCCTGCACCTGCTCGCGCAGGAAGTAGTAGAATACACCGGCGGCAAAGAACACCGCGCCGCCGGACGCATCGATCCTGCTGAACCACGATGTGTCGTTCAGGTCGCAGGGGATGTTCTCCTCCCGCTCCCCGGCGGGCAGCAGCTGATCCCTCACCGCGATCACGCCGGGCAGGTCCAGATTGTAGAGCCTGCACTGCCCGTTGTCGCAGCTCCGGCCTGTGCTGTCCAGCCCGCAGCCCAGATTGACCACCGCCGCGCGGGGGTGGCGGCGCAGGTATTCCCGCACCTCCCAGGCCAGGTCGTTCTGCCGCATGGCGGCCTCCAGAAAGCCGAAGCGCTGCATGAGGCTGCCCGACTTCTTCTCCAGCGCCGAAAAGTCGTAGTCGATCTCCTGCATCAGCCGGAGGGCCGTCTCATCCCGGTAGAGGCTCGGATACAGCTCCGAACACATCTTCCGCCCGTACAGCGGGATGACCAGCGTCTCCTGCACGGTGTTTTTCTCGATTTTGTACTTCATACACGTTTTCTCACTTTCTGACAAACGGAAGCTCCGGCATACCGCCGCCCTCCATGATGTGGGCCAGCATCTCCGCAAAGCCCCTGGGGTCGCGGATCTGGTACTGCATATGGTCGTACCCCTCGAACACCGGGAAATGGGCGTGGGGGTAGGCCTTCATCACCGCGTCCCGGTACTTGAAATGCTCCTCCGCGCTGCCGAATTCAAAATAGCACGCCCGCTCCAGTGCCTCCGGCAGGGCAGGGAAGGGCCTGCCCTCCAGGCTGTCCGCCAGCTGGCGGCGCAGATCGCCATAGCGCAGCGCCCGGCCCGCCGCAATGAAATAGGGCTTGATGGCCTCGTCGTCGCACCACATGATCTTCTTCAGCGTGCCGCCCTTCGTCCAGTACAGACTCTTGATGGCCAGATACAGAAACGGCGTCATGATCTGCCGCGTCCCCCTGCCGATCTGGGCGAACTGCCCGCCGTCGAAGAAAACGTGCTCCACCGGCAGCGCCGTCCGGGTCAGAAAGGCCATGGCCAGGTCCGCGCCGATGGAGGACGCCGTCACCATGGCCAGCCGCTCCACGCCCTGCTCCCGGAGGAACGCCTCCACCTGTCGCACCTCGTCCGCCTTGCCGTTGTACCGCTGCCCCGGGCAGTAGACGGTGGAGGTGGGCAGGATGCAGAAATACCTGTCCTGCAAATACCGTGCCACCGGCTGGCTGCTCGCACCCGTCACGCCCATGGCGTGGAAAAACAATACGGCGGGGTCCTGCCGATCGCCCTGTGTTTCAAACCGCATCGTATCACCCCGGTTCAGCGCACAAACAGCGTCATCACGGCCGACAGCACCGCCGCGATGACCGCCATGCCCACCGTGCCGAACAGCCACTTTTTCCCCTTGTCCTTCGCGGTGATATACGGCCGCAGGTCCTCCGTCCCCGGGATGATCCACGCCCTCGTGTGGCCCACCCAGAAGCCGTCTATCAGAAACCGGTCGATCAGGTTCATCACGGACAGCATCACCAGCATCTGCCAGAAGCCCTCAAGGAAGCCCCGCGCCCCGTTCACCGCATAGGCGCACACCAGCACATAGGCCAGATACCCGGGAACGCAGATGGCCTTGAAAAGCAGGGAATTCCTTCTGATCTTCTCATGGCTCGTCAGCCCCAGCTGTACGCACCGCTCCTGCACCTCCGGGCTGTACAGATGCACCAGGCCCACAGCGCCCTTCCAGATGCCCACAGCGCAGACCAGCACCAGCAGCACGCCCAGTCCCAGTCCCTCCAGGATCGTGTTTCCTATCATTTCAGATACCTCCCGCACTCCAGCTCCAGCGCCTGCCACACGGGGTATACCCCGCCGTTTGCGTCGAAAAATTTCCGGATGTCCCGGTTCAGCGCACCCATCTCGTCCACCGCGTTCATGGCGTGGTCAGAGGCGCAGAGCTTTCCCAGACTGGTGGCGCACATGAGCTTGAAAAAGCGCAGGCAGGTCTTGCGGTACGCCGCGCCCTCAAAGTCCTTGTCCGCATCGGGCAGGATCTCATGCCCGGCGTTTCGGATGGTGCGGTAGCCCTCAATGTTGGCGTCGATGAGCCGGCTGAGATAGGCTGTGTCGCCCTTGAGCTTTTTCAGGTCGCCGTCCGTCTTATAGCACGCGAAGGCCTCCGGCAGCACGAACGCCGCGTGGCACAGGAGATAGTCCCCCATGTTGGGCTCATAGACCACCTTGTACCTCGTGCCGTCGAAGATGTGCTCGATCAGCGGCTCGTTGGAGGGTGCGCCCGCCAGCTGCCCGATGGTGATCTTCTTCAGGTCGATGGACGCCACCCGGTCGCGCTCCCGGTGTCCCGCCGAAAGGGCGAAGGCAAACAGCACGTTCTTCTCCGGCAGCGCCGCCGCCGTCTCCGCCGCCCGCACGTTGTTGCCCACGAACACGATGTTCTTCGTCCCGTTGGCCCGCAGCACGTCCAGGATGGTCTCCAGCTGCGTGTACCGCGCCGCCACGAAGATCACGTCGTAGGTGTCCTCCGGTGCAAGCTCCGTCACCACCGGGATGCGGCTCACCGACACCCTGGGCGAGAACTTGTCCTTGATCCGCAGGCCGTTCTTTTTGATCTCCTCCGCCCACTGGCCCCGGGCCAGCAGCGTCACGTCTTTTCCTGCGCGGAACAGATCTCTTGCCAGGTTGCAGCCCAGCACTCCCGCGCCGAATACCAGTATTTTCATCGCAAAGCCTCCTGTCGTTACTTGTTTCTCCGAAATCCCGCCGCGTCCCGGTACTCGGGATGCTCCTTCAGATACGGGTCTTTGTCGCCGCAGATGGTGTAGTCACACCGGCAGCCCTCCACGCAGGTGGTGGTCCGCACCAGCCTGGCGTGGATCAGCTCCATGGACACGTAGTCCACATTGCACAGCGCCGGCATGATCTCCTCCAGCCCGTGCTTCTTCGCAAATTCCGCCGCCGGACACGCCGTGAACTCGTAATAGATGGGCTTGCCCCTGTCATACGGGGCGACGTGCATCTCATAGTCGTGCCACCTGTCACAGGCGCTCTTTGCCCGCATAAACGCCTTATACATCAGCTCCCGCCAGAACGGTTTATTGCAGTCCACAAATTTCAGCCTGCGGAAGCTGGGCAGGATCAGGTTTTCCTCCATCTCCTCGATCTCCCGGAACGAAACGACGTCCCTGCAGACCGCGTAGTAGCTCATGATGGCGATGCAGTCGTATGTACCGCCCGCGCCGTTGTGGAAATTCCTGCTGCCGCCCAGGTCGGTGCGCCAGTCCGAGAGAAAGTCCGCGTACTGCCGCTGCACCCTCTCCCATACCGCCTCCCGCTCCGCCTCCGGGTAGTGCAGCGCGATCCTCGCCTGTATCTCCCGCTTGCAGGGCCTGGAGTACAGCACATGGCAGCTGCGGTCAAATTGGAGCTCACTGTCCTTCATCCGTATATCCCTCCCAGCGCGGCAGACAGCCGTCCTCAGCCCGCACTTTATTTCCGGGCCGTGACGCACAGCCAGCCCTTTTCGTTTTTGTGGACCTCCACATCGCTGAGACCGGCCTGCTCCAGCGCGGCCTTCAGCTGTGCGTCTCTGTAAATGGTCATGCCGTCGACCTTCTCCGTCCACTTGTCGTCCTTATCGGTGTCCCCGCTGCACTCGTTGCAGATGAGGAACGTGCCGCCCGGCTTCAGAACGCGGCAGACCTCCCGGAAGCACCGGGTCAGGTCGGGCCAGAAATAGACCGTCTCAAAGGCCGTGACCGCGTCGAACCAGCCGTCTGCAAAGATCATGTCCGCCACGCTCCCCTGCAGGACCGTGCATCGTCCCTCCGAGACGGCGGCCTTGTTGACCTTTTTCGCCTTGCCCACGCTGACGGCGGAGTAGTCGATGCCCTTCACAACGCCCTGCGGGCACTTTTTCAGCAGCGCTTTGATGTTCGCGCCGCCGCCGCAGCCGCAGTCCAGCACCCTGGCGTCTGCGGAAATGTGCAGGAACTGCATCCCCCATCGGGCCAGCCCGTGGTGGCCGATGTTCATCATGGATACCATGATCCGCCCGCCGAGACCGGCCGGCCTGCGGGTGTTCTCGAAGAATGACATTACGATCACCTCTCAGCCTTTCTCCAGCACAATGATCTTGTTGGAAATATTCCGTACCGCCGGCAGCTTGTCCAGCACCTTATACACCGGCACGAACGCGGCCATGCCCTCGGTGAGGCTGTGCTCCTCCGCAAACCGGAAGCCCGGCAGCAGCGCGGCCAGCGCCGCGCCGTTTTTCACGCCCCATGTGAACCGGGCGCTGCTGCCCTCGATGGACTTTTCCCTGAACCGCTTCACCACCATGGGGTTCATCGTCTCCACAAACACGGTGACGCGTGAGAACCGCCCGGCGATCACGTCGAAAATGCGCTTCACGTCCGCCTCCGACAGATACATCGTCAGCCCCTCGATGATGACCAGCGCCGCTCCGTCCCGCTCCGCGATCCGTCCGCCCCAGTCCTCCATGGCCGACATGGCGATCTGCGAGACCGCGCCGCTCTCCGGCAGCAGCTTTTCCCGCACGGCCATAGTCTCCGGCAGGTCCAGGTTGTACCAGCGGCCGTAGCCATTCATCCGGTAGCAGCGGGTGTCCAGCCCGCAGGCGATGTTCACCACCGCCGCCCCGGGATGCGCCGCCAGCCACGACGATACCATCCGGTCCAGCACGATGGTCCGTGCGATGACGCCGCTGTGCATGGCGGCGTCCTTATCCGCCAGAGAGAAGTCGTAGTCCAGCTTCCCGATGATCTCCTCCGCCTTCCCGTCGTGTATCGCGCCCCGGCCCTTGCTCTCCTTGGCCCGGGCGTACACCGTCTGCAGCATGGTCTCCGGCACGCCGGACAGCCTGATCTTCTCGCTCATACTATTCCACTCCCTCCGTTTTCACGCATTCCGCGTATGTCAGCGGGAAGGATGCCTTCAGTACGGCGCTCTTCCGCACCGTCCAGCCGTTTTCCCGCAGAAAAGTCAGATACGCCCCGCTGGTCCACTTGCTGTGCAGCGGGAAACCCGCCAGCCTCATGAAAAACGATCTGATCGCGCCGAAAAGATCGTTTTCCGCATGGGTGAAGGTGGGGGCTGCCAGCACGCCGTCGTCCTTCAGCACCCGCCGGATCTCCCGCAGCGCCGCCTCCGGCTGGGGAACGATGTGCAGCGCGTTGGATACGATCGCCACGTCAAAGGCCCGGTCCGCGTAGGGCAGGTGGAACATATCCTGCACGGAGAAGTGCAGCTTTGCCGAGTAGTTCTCCCGCTGCGCCTCCGCGATCATCTCCTCGGAGGCGTCCGTCGCCTCGATGCGCTCCGCCGCGCTGACGATGTGCTTGGCGATCAGCCCTGTGCCCGTGGCCAGCTCCAGTACCGTCTTGTGCCGCACCACCGGGCGGAGCAGGTCGTACATCTGCGCGTAAGCCCCGCTGTCCTTGTGCATGAAGCGGTCGTAGATCGCCGCGTTCCTGTCCCAGAAACTCCTGTGTTCTTTCATATCAACACCCTCTGATAAGCAGTTAAATATGTTTAACTCGCATCCGCAAAAACAGTTAAAGCACGCTAACCGCGCGCCTTTCGGAAAGCCGCATCCCTGCGGCCTTTCTTCTGCGCCGGAATTGTTTTTCCCCGCGGGCGGCGGGCCAACGTTTCCGGCGGTTTTTCTGTATAAGGTAAGAGTAGCAGTGCCTTACCAAAATGTCAAGAGAAAACCCACCGGTTTCTTGCGAAACCAGTGGGTTTGTGGTTGCGGGAGAGGGACTTGAACCCCCGACCTCCGGGTTATGAGCTGCGGTCGAGAGCTGCTATCCGTTGGGACACAACGGTTTGCGGCGCTTTTCGGCGCGTGGGAATTGCTCTTTGACAGCGCATATCCCGCTGTTTCCGCGTGGTATTTTCCCCGTGTGGGTCACGGTGTGGGTCGGGGGACAACTCACCGTGGATGTCCGATACGCAGTAAAGCATACCGACACCTTCCGCAAATCGTGCTGTTGATAGGTATACTCAATGCGGAGGTGATCGCAAGTGGTTCGCAGCTCAGAAACGGTGACGCAGTAAGCAAAGAATAGGGCAAAATCCAAAGCTGGCATATTTTCTCCCATTTGACGCAAAAGTGTGGTATACTACCATCATCACCACCAAGGAGGTGTATCATGCGTATCAACTGGCTCAAGGACGAAAATCATCTCGTATATATCAACGGCGCGACGCAGCTTGCGGAGCTGGAGCGGACGCTGCACTTCCCCGGCTTGGAGGAGACCGCCAACGAGCTGCGGCAGCACCCCACGGCGGAGGGCTTCACCATCAAAGGGCCGAAGCGCACCAGCGGGCGGCTGTTCGTGCCCGACCTGACATTTGGTGAGCACATCGAGATGGGCGAGAACATCTTCTTCTACATGGGTGAGATGCAGGAGTGCTACGTCATCTACTGGCTGGACGCGCCGGTGGTGAAGTAAATAAAACAACACCGGCGGCGTTACCCACACGCTGCCGGTGTCATTTTGAGGTAGATCCTCATGGAAAAGAAAAGTAAAAGTACGGTTTGGCTGAACCGTGGCTTTATCATAGCAGGTCGAATAGGGTTTGTGAAGCGCATCTTTGTTCTTGAAAACATGAGGACTTGTATAGTATAATGCTCCTCGAAACGAGGTGCGCTATGAGTATTTCCAAATATCAGGTGTTTTTGAAAACAGTTTCCTGCGGCAGCTTCTCCAAAGCGGCGGAGGCCATGAACTTCACCCAGTCCGGCATCAGCCACGCCATCAACTCGCTGGAAAATGAGCTGGGCGTTACGCTCCTGAGCCGCAACCGCGGCGGCGTGGTGCTGACGGCGGACGGACGGGCGGTGCTGCCTAAAATTGAGAAGCTGTGCGCTGCCCACCATTCCCTGATGCAGACGGTGGAGGGACTGAAGGACATGGACAGCGGCTTGGTGAAGATCGCCACGTTCTCCAGTGTGTCCGCCCAGTGGCTGCCCCGCATCCTCAAGAGCTTCGGTAAGGTATACCCTAATATCGAAGTTGAAGTCGTCACTGGCGACTTCTACGACCAGATCGAGGGCTGGATCGTCAGCGGTGCGGTGGACTGCGGTTTTCTGCGCCTGCCGTCGGTGAAGCGCTTGCAGACCTACCAGCTACACCGTGATGAATTGCAGGTCATCGTCCCCTGCGACCACCCCTACGCCGACCGCGACCCGTTTCCCGTGTCCGCGCTGGCGGAGGAACCGTTCATCCAGCTGGAGGAGGGCGATGACTACGAGATCATGGCGGCCTTCGACGAGATGGGCATCCGGCCCAACGTGAAATACATCGCCCGCGAGGACAGGACCATTCTGGCCATGGTGTCGGAGGGCCTGGGCATCAGCCTTCTGCCGGAGCTGATGGTGCGCCACAGCCCCACGCCCATCAAGGTATGTCATGCGCCGCTGCACTTCTACCGCACCATCGGCATCGGCGTCAAGGATAAGAAAGCGCTGTCCAACTCCACGCGGCTGTTCGTGGACTATGTACGGACGTGGGTGGCGGAGAACGGAGAAGCATAAATGCTCAACTTTCGATAAAAATACATGAGTAAGCGTACTATAAAAACCTTGTGAAACCCAGCGTTTATGGAGTTTTTGGCAAAAACAGGAAGTACGCCTCCTACTATGTATCGTTCCGCGAAACAAACTCCCTCTTGCAAAACGGCGCAGCGTCTATGATAATAGCACCCGTAGTCCCCGAAAAGTGAATAGGCTTACCGGTCTGAAACGCCGCGGCGTTTCGGTGAAAGTCGGAATGTGGGTCAAAGTCCCCGCGAACAGGTCACTGTGAGGCTCCTCTGAGGCAGGAGATAAGTCAGGTCTGCGCCGGTAAGCATCACGAAATGCACACGCCTGACACCGAGTGGCATGAACGGGGGCTTCGCGCCCGTTTACACGAGAGGAGCGTCGGCATTTGCCGACGCTTTTTGCATGAAGTCAGGGCACCTAACTATCGCGGGCGTGGGATACGGCAATGACGTGGAGCTGCCCAAGGCAAAGCAGAAGGCCGTGGAGGGGATAGGGTTTTTGAAGGGGATAACGTGAAAGAGACAGGCAAATGCCTGCCTCTTTTTCTATGCACATTATATGATAAAACACATATTGTCAACACGAAAACAGAGATGCCAAAAACTGAATAAAAGGTCTTGCGAAGTCGTGTGGCTGTTGCTGCAAAGGCGGTATATCGTTATTGCCAGGGGACAGCTTTGAAGGAACGGGGTGATAGCCCCTGCGGACGGCGCTGTTGACGTTATGTCCAACGAAAACCCACGCGAGTAATTTGACCGCACTGGGCGGCATCGAATATACCATTTTGAGGCAGCCTAGAGAGCCGGCATCACCTAAACGGGAAAATCCCGTTTAGGCGGGAAATGACGACGGCGCACCCAAATGGGCTTTTCCTGAACAAGTAAAACCTGTCTTGGGAAAACCTGAACAGGGAAATCCCGCGCAATTAAATATACCGGAACAACGTAAAGAAATGCTAAGTACGGATTCTACTAAGTCCTTCCGTTTCTTCCTTCAAGAGGGCAAGGCTATGTAGCGCGAACAAGAAATGCTTACCCGCTTTTGCCAACGCCCCCTCCCGCCTGCTACAATACTCAAAAACGACCAGGAGGGCGGTATTATGAGGAAGCATCTGGAGATCACAGAGAAGGAGTTGACGCGGTTCGCGGGGTATCTGCGGCGGGAGGAGCGAGAGACCTCCACCATCGAGGTGTACCTGCGGGCGGCGAGGAAATTCGCCGCGTGGCTGGAGGGCCGGGCGGTGACGAAGGAGCTGGCGGCGGGCTGGAAATCGTGGTTGTTGGAGCAGGGCTACCGCCCCGTCAGCGTCAACGCCATGCTGGCGGCGGTGAACAAGCTGTTCGTGTGCATGGGCCGTGAGGACTGCAAGGTGCGATACCTGCGGCTTCAGAGGCAGATGTTCCGCAAAGCGGAGCGGGAGCTGACTCGCGCCGAGTACCAAAGGCTGTTGGAGGCCGCCCAGGCTCGCGGCGATGCGCGGCTTTTGCTGCTTTTGGAGACGCTCTGCGCCACCGGCATCCGGGTCAGCGAGCTGCAATACATCACCGTGGAGGCTGCTCAAAATGGCGTGGCGGAGATCGCGCTGAAGGGCAAGATCAGAACCATTCTGCTGCCCACAAAGCTGTGCCGCAAGCTGCTGAAATACGCAAAGAAGAGGAACATCCGCCAGGGGCAGATATTCCTCACGCGAAACGGAAATGGATTGTCGAGAAAATTCATCTGGTCGGAGATGAAGAAGCTGTGCGAGGATGCCGGGGTGGCGCGGAGCAAGGTGTTCCCCCACAACCTGCGGGGGCTGTTCGCCCGGACGTTTTACGCCGCCTGCCGGGACGTGGTGCGTTTGGCGGACGTGCTGGGGCATAGCAGTATCGAGACCACGCGCATCTACCTGCTGTCCACGGCGAAAGAAAGCGCCCGCCAGCTGGACAGGCTCAACCTACTCAGCGGGTGGGCGTAATTATTAGTTCGACGAGCTGCTGTCAAAAATGTCCAGCGTATCGTCAAAATCACAGTGGTAGAGTAGCACATTTCGCGGATAAAGTCAAGCAAACACAACAATTTCACGCGACAAGACAGAGCCGGTCCGTTGTATTTTGAACCGGCTCTTCCAGTCATATCCATTTTCTGCCCCGCGGCCATGGCCGCGGGGCGTTGCTATATCACGATTCCCGTCGAGCGGAGCGAAATAATAATTATGTCATGAACGGAGCGGCTATGGCACGGAGAAGAACGAACGATGCGAAGATCGACCCAGCCCTTTTCCATCGCAGCGCATCATCCGTGACGCTGTCGGAGGACGTGGTCGCGGCCTATCTGTCTATTCTCCGTGCGGAGGGCCGCACAGGGCAAAGCCTTCGTCTCTGCGAGACCGTGCTGCGGCAGTTCCTTGCGTTCCTGCCCGATGGTGTGATCACAAAGGACTCCCTGCCCGCTTGGCGGGAGCACCTGCTGACCGAGGGCTTTGCCATCCGAACAGTGAATTGCCGAGTCTCCACGGTGAGCGCACTGCTGGAGGCCATGGACTGCCGGGAGTTTCAGGTGGATCGCCAGCTCCGCCCTCCCCAGTTCGAAGCGCCGGAGCTGACGCGGCAAGAGTACCTGCGGATGCTGCAAGCGGCCAAGCTCCTGGAGGATCGGCGCGGCTACGTGCTGACGAAGCTGTTCGCCACCACGGGCCTGTCGGTGTCTGACCTACCGTTGGTGACGGTGGAGGCGGCACAGGCCGGACGGCTGGTGAAGGGAAAAGAGATCGTCCGATTTTCGGAGGGCTTGCAAGCCGATCTGCTGGACTACGCCAAACGGAGCGGGCGCACGACCGGCGCGAT
Source organism: bacterium (assembly GCA_963632705.1). GTDB lineage: Bacteria > Bacillota > Clostridia > Oscillospirales > Oscillospiraceae > Vescimonas. The sequence goes on from CAVGVB010000014.1 coordinate 30,302, forward strand.
CTTCACGCAGAAGAGCGGCGCGCCGCTGATGCGGACGCAGGTGGGTGTTTACATTCAAAAGCTGGGGCAGGACGCACGGATACCCGCCGAGAAGGCCAACATCCGCGCCCTGCGGCAGCTGCACAAGGCCGCCGTGACGGCCATAGAGGCCAACTTCGACCTCCTCGTCCAGCAGGCCTACGAGCGCCAGCTGGAGCGGGAGGAGGTAGAGGCTGGGTGGTAATTCAACCAAGCAGAGGAATCTCATCATGAGTTTAGTAAAAGACAAACCGCATTTTGACCTGAAGCGCGTGTTCGCGCTTTGTTTTGCTGTTTACGTGGTGCTCATCATCGCGTTCTACTTCCTGGCCGGGCATCAGCTGCATTTCCGCCAGTCTCGCGGTGAGCTGGCCATGCCCACCGCCGAGGCCGGGACGATCGAGCTGGTGCAGGACACCTATGTGCAGCAGACATTCACCGCCAAGATCCAGCGGCTGGAGCGCGTGTCCGTCCAGTGGGGCACGTACTACCGCGCCAACGCCGGGACGGTGACTATGGCGCTGTACTGCGGCGAGGAGCTGCTGGGGCAGCAGACGTTTGACGCGGCATCCATCACCGAGGGCGGCGTGACCACGCTGGCCTTCGACACGCCGATAGAGGGTCTAGTGGGTACGCCGCTGATGCTGCGTCTGTGGGCGGATTCTGTCCCCGGCAGTGCCGTGTCGCCCATGATGAATACCTCCGCGCCCCAGGAAGAGGGCTTTTCCCTTGATCTGAATGGTGCGGTCACTGTCGGAACGCTCTGCTTCTCTGCCGGGGGCGAGGACTATATTTGGACAGGCCTCCACTATTGGGAGTTCGCCGCGGCCTTCGGCGCGGTGCTGGCCGCGTATCTGCTCTGGTCGTACAAGCGCTGGCAGAAGGGCAAGCCCAGCGCGTTGGTGAAGGCCATCACCGCCATGCGGAAGTATCGCTTCCTCATCAAGCAGTTGGTGGACCGGGATTTCAAGGCCAAGTACAAGCGCTCGGTGCTGGGTGTGTTTTGGAGCTTTCTGAACCCGCTGCTGAACATGGCGGTGCAGTATGTGGTGTTCTCCAACCTGTTCAAATTCGATATTCCCAATTTCCCGGTTTACCTGCTGTGCGGCAACGTGATCTTCAGCTATTTCTCCGAGTCCTGCGGCATGGCGCTGACATCCATCGTGGGCAACGCCAGCCTTATCACCAAGGTGTATGTGCCCAAGTATATCTATCCGCTGACCCGGATACTGTCATCCCTCATCAATCTGCTGATCTCCATGATCCCGCTGATCGCGGTGGCGCTGATCTCCGGCCTGCTGCCCACGCCGGCGTATATCCTGTCGCTGTATGTGTTCGTTTGTTTGGCGCTGTTCTGCCTGGGTATGGGATTGCTATTGTCGGCGGCCATGGTGTTTTTCCGGGACATTCAGTTCCTGTGGGGCGTGCTGACCACCATTTGGATGTACCTGACACCCATCTTCTACCCGGTGTCCATCCTGCCGGAGGGTATCAAGCGCATCGTGGAAGCCAACCCGCTGTACTACTATGTGACCTTCGTGCGGACGTGCATCATCGACGGGGTTTCGCCTGAGCCGGTCATGTACGCCCAGTGTCTGCTGTACGCCATCGCGGCGCTGGTCATTGGCGCGTGGGTGTTCAAGAAAAATCAGGACAAGTTCGTGCTGTATCTGTGAGGTGGACTATGGAACAAAACGAAATCACCATTTCCGCCCGGGATGTGGCTATGCGTTTCCGCCTGACGGACGACCGCATCATGTCGCTGAAGGAGTTCGTCACGCGGAAGATACGGGGGAAGATCAAGACCAATGAGTTTTGGGCGTTGAAGGGCGTCAGCTTCGACGTGCATAAGGGTGAGGTGCTGGGCATCATCGGGCGCAACGGCTCGGGAAAGAGCACGCTGCTGAAGTGCATCTCCGGCATCCTGAAGCCTACCCGGGGCAGCGTGACCTGTCACGGAAACATCGTGCCCATGCTGGAGTTAGGGGCAGGTTTTGACTTTGACCTGACAGGAAAAGAGAATATTTCTCTGTCAGGTGCCATTCTAGGATGCGATGAAGGGTTTCTGAAAGAAAAATACGACGAAATTGTGGAGTTTTCGGAACTAGGACAGTTTATTGATGTACCCATTCGAAATTACTCCAGCGGTATGATGGCGCGGCTGGCGTTCTCGGTAGCCACGGTGGTGAACCCGCAGATCCTCATCGTGGACGAGATACTGTCCGTGGGCGATGAGTCGTTCCAGGCCAAGAGCCGGGCGCGGATGATGGAGCTGATGAGCGGCGGTACGACGGTGCTGTTCGTGAGCCACAGTTTGGATCAGATCCGGGAGATGTGCGACCACGTCCTGTGGCTGGACGGGGGAGAAGTAAGGATGTACGGAGAGACACAAGAGGTGTGCGATGGATATGAACACAGCTGATGAGCCGCTGATCTCCGTTATCATGGGCGTTTATTATCGGAAGGTCAATACAGCACTCTTAGAACGCAGTGTTCAGTCAATTTTGAAGCAAACCTACAAAAATTTTGAATTTTTGATCTGCGATGATGGGTCAAGTCAAGAATCGCGCACAACTCTTGAAAAACTCGCAAGGCAAAATGGTCGCATTAGGTTGGTTCGAGGTATTCAACGAACAGACCTCGCTTCGAAGTTGAATGCCTGCTTAAATCGGTCAAGCGGCATTTATATTGCCCGCATGGATGACGATGATTGGTCTGATCCGTGGCGATTTACAAAACAAGTTCATGCGTTGGCGAATAACCGAAATATTGCGTTTGTGGGCAGCAATGTTGCCCTGTGCCGAAGCGGTAAAAACTGCGGGGAGCGAATGCTCCCTGAATTTCCCGAGGTTAAGGATTTTTTCGTGACGCAGCCCTTCGTACATCCTGCTCTAATGTTTCGCAAAGAAGCGTTAGACACTGTCGGTGGATATTCCGAAAGCAAGAAGCAGATATTGTGCGAAGATTATGACCTGCTTTTACGGCTATATGCAAGTGGATTTCGAGGAATGAACCTGCAAGAAAACTTGCTACAATATTCCATTCCGGCTACAGCAAAAGGCAATCGAAGCATGCGGCACAGATGGAATGAAAGCATCACGCGATATGAAAGATTTCGGGACTTGGGTCTGCTACCGTTGGCGTGGCCATTTGTGCTAAAGCCGTTGGCGGTGGGACTGTTACCTGACAGGTTTCTTCAGGAAATTAAGCATCGGCGCGAGAGGGGGCATGATCGCTGTGGCCGAAAAAACACTAGATATTAAGATTTTTGTGTCGCATAGAATCGATATAAACAGCGAATTAGTCGATAATCCACTGTACATCCCCGTTCGCTGCGGTGCTGTGTTTGATGCAGAAAACCCGATGAATATTGCCGGAGACGATACCGGGGACAACATTTCGGAAAAACGAATGAGCTTCTGCGAATTTACAGTGCAGTATTGGGCCTGGAAAAATGTAGAGGCAGATTATTACGGGCTATGTCACTATCGTCGCTACTTATCCTTTGCGGATCGTAGATTCGCAACAGATGAATATAATGTAATTTATAATGCCGTATTGGCGCCAAGCAATGAGCAAAAATACGGACTGCTGAATAGTGAAGCTATGCGTAAGCTAATTGAGCAATATGACATGGTGGTTTCCGAATATGCCCCCGTTTATAAAATACCCGTTGAAGGCAGAAAAAACAGAACAGTCCGAGAAATGTGGGAAGCTCATGATAACGAGTATTTTGAAAAGCAAATAATTGATAAGATGTTTAAACTAATTGACAAACTTAGTCCCACATACAGCAGATCGGCAAGAGAGTATTTTTCTGGAGAACTGCACCGAGGCTTCAATTGCTATGTAATGAAGAAAGATCTATTTAATGAGCTTTGTGCGTTCCAATTCCCAATAATGTTTGAAATAGATCGAGAAATAGACCCCACAGGATATACTCAAACCATGTTACGAACACCTGCGTTTGTAGGTGAAATGCTATATGGCATATTTGTGTACCATGTTGCAACTCAAAAACATTGTAAAATCAAAGAAGTCCAACTAGTTTTTTTTAGCGATACTGATCAAGTCACTAGCGACAAAGAGTTGATTAAACGCAAGATGCGGTCAATTGGCGATTGGACTTTAAGGAGAATCTTCGATCCATTTTTCCCGAAGTGTTCAAAGCGGAGGGAAAAGATTAAAGATATGTATTATAAAATTACGGGCATACCCAGGAGAGGTAAGGCCGAAATTAAGCAATTAGATTGGGGAGTTGGAAGCAAATGAGAATGGTTTCGTTATTTGGATATGTAGATGCAGAAAAAGCAGAGAGAACGTACCTGATTGATGAGTCAGGATACCAAAAACCATATGAAGTGCAATCTGTACACGATTGCCTAGACGAAAGCTTATATGGACATTGGGCCATCCTATACGATGTCTATAAAACATCTGAAGCAGAACGCCTTTCTTGGTCGGAACAAGGTAGAACATTTAATTTTGACAAAAGAAATCTTGAGAAAAGCGATTGTTCTAATAAATCCAGCGAAGATGAATACAACGAACAGCTTTCATTTGAACTCGACCAAACATCTAGAGAGCTTTTGTGTGCGCCAAAAAAAATGGGAAACGGTGATGTAGAGAAAGCTTTTTCGGATCAGTTGTTTAACCGCAAGGAACTCAAAATATGCATCGATGTAATAAAGAAAACGTGTCCGAAATATTACTTGACCGCATTAGAATACCTAAAGGGACACGAATTAATCGAAGACACAGCTTTTGTGCTTTCTAAAGAGTTTTTCGATGATTTGTGCGGCTTTGTATTTCCGCTTCTGTTTGAGCAGGAGAAAAAAACAGATACCAATAAGTTGCCACTACAGAAACTGAATTTCCTAGAAGTTCTTGGAACATTCTTGTTTGGCGTATTTATTCAATATAATCGTTCAACGCAAAAGCAGAAGTTTTTATATTATCCTCTGTCGCTTAATCGGGTTATTCAGCCCGCAAAAACGAATTTTGCTCCTGTGTTTTCCGAAAATGCAGTTACTGTAGTTTTATCCTCTAGTGACTTTTTTTCGCCTTATTTAGGAGTATGCATTAAGTCTATCATCAGAAATGCAACAGTCTCAAATAACTACGATATTATTGTATTTGAGAGGGGGATTTCCCAGGAAAACAAGAACAAAATTTTGAAATTAACGGATAACAGAGAAAATATTTCAATTCGATTCTTCAATGTTGCTCAGAATACTAGTTGTCTTAAATTTTTCATAAACAGCACAAGAATTTCACAAGAAACGTATTACGGCTTACTGATTCCGTGGTTTTTGCCTCAGTACGGAAAAGCAATCATTATGGACTGCGATATGATTGTAAAACAGGATTTGGCAGAGTTGTATCACGAAAGCCTGGGGAACTTTGTGGCGGGCGGCGTGCGCGATATTATTCTCCAAGGATGGTTAAATGACTCGAATAACGACACTGCTAAATACTATTTTGATGATCTGAATGCTAAAAATCCCTTTTCTTTTGTTAATGGCGGATTAATTTTGCTAGATTTTGTAAAGTATCGCGAAATCATTTCACAAGAATTGGTCCTCCATTACATCAATAATTATCAGTTTCGGGTTGTGGATCAAGATATTTTTAATTTATTGCTTGAAGATAAAATAAAACCGCTAAATCAAAAATGGAATCACATGGTTTATGTTGAAGGCGCAATCAGTGCTGCGATTGCTAATGCACCACATAAATCACAGGAAGAATACTTTTCTGCGAAGAAATTTCCCGGAATCATTCATTATGCCAGCGAAAACAAACCATGGCGGAATCCTGATTTGGAGTTTGCTGAGGAGTTTTGGGAAGTTGCAAGGAGTACACCTTTTTATGAAACGATCCTAATTCGAATGCTACAGGGGTATCTTCCGCAGTGTACGGTTCCTGATACTTCGGTTGTGATAGACCAACGCTCTGGTGCTAGAAGAATTGCAGATGTTCTTTTTCCGGTTGGTTCCAAAAAGCGGAAACTACTTAAAGTAATTTTACCTAAAGGCTCACTTCGTTGGCGTTTTTGCAAACAGATTTACTACATTTTTAGGCCTGAATATCGCCCTGTAAAAGTGGTAAGAGGCTCTTAACTAAGAAGATCATAGGAGTATTCCTGTAACAAAACGAATGAGAGGTAATTATATATGAAAGTTGTACTTTTAGCCGGTGGCTTTGGCACCCGAATCTCTGAAGAATCCCAATTCAAGCCGAAGCCCATGGTGGATTTGGGCGGCATGCCCATTCTTATGCATATCATGAAGCTGTATTCCACCCACGGATATAACGAGTTTGTCATCTGTGCGGGTTACAAGCAACACGTCATCAAGGAGTATTTTGCGGACTATTTTCTGCACACTTCGGATATTACATACGATTTCACAAACGGGAAGAACGAGATGATCGTACACCAAAACCATTCCGAGCCTTGGAAGGTCACGGTGGTGGACACTGGGCTAAATACCATGACGGGTGGTCGGGTAAAGCGTGTGAAGGAGTATGTGGGCAACGAACCGTTCATGTTGACCTACGGCGACGGCGTGTCTGACATCAACATTACGGAGCTGGTGGAGTTCCACCGTTCCCACGGGAAAATGGTCACTATGTCTGCCTACAACGCGGGCCAACGGTTCGGTGTGCTGGATATTGATGATGACGGTATGATCCGTGAGTTTCGCGAGAAAACGCAGGGTGACGGTAACATGATCAATATTGGTTTCATGGTCTGCCAGCCGGAGTTTATCGACTATATTGATGGTGACGATACCGTGTTGGAAAAAGCGCCGTTGGAAACCGTGGCAAAGCTGGGCCAACTTATGGCGTATAAGCACAATGGCTTTTGGCAATGCATGGATACCGTGCGGGAAAAAGAAACGCTGGAGAAACTATGGGCCAGCGGACAAGCCCCGTGGAAAGTGTGGGCTGACTGATGGACTACATGAATTTGGATTTCTACCGTGGCAAGCGCGTATTTGTCACGGGGCATACCGGGTTTAAGGGCAGTTGGCTGTGCAAGATCCTGACCATGGCTGGGGCTATTGTCACAGGATACTCGCTGCCCGCACCCACAGAGCCAAGCCTGTTCGAGATCTCCGGCGTGGCAAAGGATATGACCTCGGTCATCGGCGATGTGCGCGACTTTGCCGCGCTGAAAGCGGCATTCGATACAGCACAGCCGGAGATCGTGCTGCATTTGGCGGCGCAGCCCATTGTTCGCGAGAGCTACAAAAACCCGGCGTATACTTACGAAACCAATGTGATGGGCACGGTAAACATTTTGGAATGTGTCCGGCAGTGCACCTGCGTCCGCAGCTTTCTGAATGTCACCACGGACAAGGTGTACCACAACAACGAGTGGGTGTGGGGGTATCGCGAAGATGAGCCGCTGGACGGCTTCGATCCGTATTCCAACAGCAAGTCCTGCTCGGAATTGGTAACACACAGCTATGTCAACAGTTTCTTCGCCAATAGCGGTGCGGCTGTGTCCACCGCCCGCGCCGGAAACGTGATCGGCGGCGGCGATTTCGCTGCTGACCGCATTGTGCCGGACTGCGTGCGCGCCGTGCAGGCAGGCGCACCCATCGGTGTGCGTAACCCACACTCTACGCGCCCCTATCAGCACGTGCTTGAGCCGCTGTTTGCGTATCTCATGATCGCCCAGCGGCAGTATGCGGACGGGCAGCTCGCCGGTTGGTACAACGTAGGGCCTGATGAATGCGACTGCGTGACCACCGGGGAGCTGGTGGAGTTGTTCAAGAAAAAGTGGGGCGCGGGCTTTGACTGGATCAACCAGGCGGAGGCCAACGCACCGCATGAAGCGAACTTCCTGAAGCTGGACTGCTCCAAGCTGAAGGCGACCTTTGGCTGGCAGCCCCGCTGGCACATTGACGAGGCCATCGCCAAGACCTGCGAGTGGACGCGGGTGTGGTTGGCCGGCGGCGATGTAGCGGAGGAAATGAAGCGGGAGATAAAGGAATATATGAGGGGATAAAAATGAAGACTGCTATTATTACCGGAGCCAACGGTTTTGTGGGTGGCGCTCTAGTTAGAGAACTGCTCAAATATGATTATAGGATATATGCGCTCGATAGAGAGGGCTGTTGCAGCAATTTGCCGGTGGATTCGCGAGTTACATTTGTGCCGTGTGACTTGGCGGAAATGGCAACCTTAAAGGAGAAACTTCCCTCACAGGAGTATGATGTTTTTTACCATTTTGCTTGGGTGGGAAGTGCTGGTCCTTCACGTGCCGACACGGCGTTACAACTGCAAAATGCACAGTGGACAGTAGACTCTTTGCGCGTCGCAAAAGAGCTGGGGTGCAAACGCTTTCTCTGCGCCGGCTCCATTATGGAGCATGAGACCATGGCTGCGGCATATACACAAGGCAACAAACCCGGCATGGGCTATATTTACGGCGGCGGCAAACTTATCGCGCACGTGATGTGTATGTCTGTTGCAGCACAGATTGGCATAGAGCTGATTTGGCCTGAGATCACTAATGCCTACGGTGTTGGAGAGCGCAGCCCTCGAATGATAAATACGACCATTCAGAAATGTATCCGAGGTGAATCACCGCAATTTACCGCCGGTACGCAGAACTACGATTTTGTCTATATTGATGATGTTGCGCGGGCCTTCCGCTTGATTGGCGAAAACGGAAAACCCTTCCATGAGTACTTAATTGGTAGTTCTACAGCACGTCCCTTGAAAGAGTTTCTTTTGGAAATGCAAACTGCCATTGCGCCCGATTTGGACTTTGTTTTTGGAGATATTCCTTTTACCGGCATTGACCTGCCGTTGAGTAAGTTTGACTGCTCTCAGACAGAAGCAGACACCGGATTCCACGCAGAGGTCAGTTTCGCTGAGGGCTGTAAGCGTACCATGCAATGGTGGAAAGAGCAGGAGGGCTAAGGCTGTGATTCAGAAGTTTGAATTCCATAAAACGGAAATATCAGGACTCATCGAAGTTACACCCTTCAATGCAGATGATGTTCGCGGTTGTTTTACCAAAGATTATTCGAAAGAAGTTTTTGAGAACAATGGCATTCACCACGATTTGGCGGAAGTGTTTTATACCACCAGCCGTAAAGGTGTGATCCGTGCGCTACACTTTCAAAAAGTTAAACAGCAGCCTAAGTTGGTGCGTTGCATTTGGGGGCATGTATGGGATGTTGTGGTGGATTTACGTAAAGGCAGTCCGACATTCAAGAAATGGTTAGCATTTGATTTAATCGGAGAGAAGCACAATGAAATCCTTGTACCTGCCGGGTGTGCTCACGGTTATTTGGTACTGGAAGACTCTATCGTTTCCTATAAGTGCGGCGAAAAATTCTACGGCGAATACGATGATGGCATTATGTGGAACGACCCTGAAATCGGTGTAACGTGGCCGCTGGATAAGATAGGAGGTATAGACCATGTTATTCTAGCGGACAAGGATAAGAACCTACAGACTTTTACGCAGTTCATGGATACCGAAGGCGGGTTCTAATATGGATTATTTGGTGGTTGGTGCCGGACTATGCGGCAGCGTCATTGCCCGAGAGCTAGCGGAACAGGGGAAAAAGGTGACTATTTGGGAGCGTCGTGAGCACATCGGCGGCAATATGTATGATTATGTGGACGAGCATGGTTTTCTAGTTCAGAAGTACGGCCCGCATACGTTCCACACAAAGAAAAAGGAACTATACGATTATATGGGCCGTTTCGGTCAGTGGCAGGACTACAAACTAACCTGTGGGGCGGTTTGGGATGGCAAGTACACACCAACACCCTTTAACTTCACCACTATTGACACCTTCTATCCGAAAGGAAAGGCGGAGCGGCTAAAAGAGAAACTCAAAAAGGCGTTTTGTGGCCGGGATACCGCCACTGTGGTAGAGGTTTTGGAACACCCCGACGAGGACATTCGGGCCTATGCGGAGTTTCTATTTCAAAACGACTATGCACCTTACACCGCAAAGCAGTGGGGGATATCTCCCAGCGAAATCGATCCCAGTGTGCTGAAGAGGGTACCGCTGCGGTTCTCCTATGATGAGGGTTACTTCGATGATCCCTACCAGGTGATGCCGAAGCAGTCATTCACGCACTTTTTTCAAAACTTACTGGATCACCCCAACATCCACGTAGAACTGGGAGTCGAGGCCCTGAACCACATCCAAATTCGGAATGACCGAATGTTCCTAGACGGTGATTCGCTGGATATTCCTGTGGTTTACACGGGGGCACTGGACGAACTGTTCGGCGGGATCTATGGTTGCCTGCCGTATCGCTCCCTACGTTTTGATTGGCGGTATACAGATGCAAACAGTGTACAGGACGCCCCTGTAGTCGCCTATCCACAGGAGTTCGGATTTACCCGTATAACAGAGTACAAGAAATTGCCGCCCCAAGAAGGGAACGGCAGCAGTTACGCGTTAGAATATCCGTTGGCGTATAATGACGCGGGATCATCTGAGCCTTACTACCCCGTTTTGACAGAGGAAAGCCAGCAACAGTACGCACGGTATCGCGCTGCGGCGGAAAAAGTCCCCGGGCTAATTCTTTGCGGACGGTTGGCCGATTTTAAATACTACAATATGGATCAGGCATTAGAGAGTGCTTTGGAGGTATTGCAAGGGGATAGCTTTTTGGAAAAATTGGCTGAAAACATTGATGTGTAAATCACTTAAAACTTGATGAACGGTTACTTGTTGTCCAAGATTTCTCACCGTTTACAGTAATAGCAATGCTGCCCGAACATGACCGATACCCGAAATTTCTTGACTTTCAAGAAATTTCGGGTATCGGTTATACTAGTTCCGAATGCGAAAAGTATAGGGCAGGACGTTGGTCTGCCCTATACTCACTTACGACGCATTTAAACATCGCTGGAATTCTCCAGGGTGATGAGGTGCTGCTCACAGGCTGTGGGCAAGCTGCCGTTTCGGAAGCGGACACCCGACCTGCGGTGGCACAGGAGGAAGTTGACCCGGCAGTGGGTACACAAACTGTGAGGATGGAGACAACGAAGGAAGCCGCCGAACCAGTCACATCAGAAGCCCTCATACTACCACAACAAGTGCCCCTGCCGCCAGCTCCTTCGCCACCGCCCGGCCCTCCAGCCACGCGGCGAATTTCCTCGCCGCCTGCAGGTACGCCTCGATGGTGGAGGATTCCCGCTCCTCCCGCCGCAGATACCCCGCAAACCGCGCCAATTCTTTCTCTGTGATTTCCAGATGCTTCCTCATAATACCGTCCTCCCGGTCGTTTTTGGATATTGTAGCAGGAGGGAGGGGATGTTGGCAAAAACGGAAAGCCGGCTAATTGTACTGTTCTGCCGCTTGTAAACGGCGGTCATCTCGCTGCATAGAAGAAGGGGCATCATCGAGGCGCTATACGGCTGACATACGCGGCGCAACTTCTGCGTCGGTGTAAGCAAAGAATACAGGAACGCCTCCGGCAGACGGAATGGCCGGAGGCGTTCCTGTATTCGATTTATCCCATAAGCGTCACAGGGCCTTTAGCTTGCGGCAGTATTCCGACTCCGACAGCTCGCCCTTTTGAAAGGCGTCACGGATACCTTCCTTGAACCGAGCGAACGCATCAATGTAGTCCTCACGCCGGTGAGAGGTCAGGTTATCAAAATACGTCGACAGCATCCAGCTGGTATTGCGCTGGAACTCATGCAGATCCGCGCCGATCCGGCATATCCGTGAGATCCAATGAGTGTAGTCATTGTTGCCGCGTGTTCCCTTGGTCATCATCTCATCCCACATCGCCTGATATTCAGAAACGCTGGAAAAGCATGACGGCATCGTGTCAGAGCGCGGCAGGAGAATGTTGTACAGTGGAAGCTCCCGCAGCAGAGCCCTCAGCCGTCCGTATGCGTCGATGAGTTGCCGTTGTTCCTCAATGCGGAAATGGTGGCAAAGGTGCTGGGTGTCTCCATCTCCAGTACTTATGAACTGATGCACGAAACGAGCTTCCCCGCCCTGCGTGTGGGTAACCGTATCGTTGTCCCGAAAGAAAAATTCTGCCAGTGGGTAGAGACGCAGACAGGCGGTGCGAGATGACCCACACCCTGCCGTGGCAGAAGCCCGACTCTGCCAAGAACTACTATCCCGTACCGAAGGTCGTCTGTCAACTGGGCCTATCACCCGGCGAGATCGCAGTGTACTCGTTCCTGATGTTCTGCGAGGATCGCAAGACCTACCAGTGCTACCCAAGCTACCGCACCATCGGTGATGCCGTGGGCATGAGCCGCAACACAGTGTGCAAATATGTGCGGTCGCTGGAGGAGAAAGGACTCATCCGTACGGAGCGCACCACCGTCACGTTGAAGGACGGACGCAAGCGGAACGGCTCACTGCTCTACACGATCCTGCCGGTGGAGCAGGTACTGGCGCAGCACAACCAGCATCAACTGCACCTCGCGGAGATGGCCGCCGAGCGTCACCGCGCCCAGCAGAAGCTGGCGGCACAGGCGACAGAACCCCCGCGTTCGCCCCTGTGAGCCGTTGTGTGGCCTCGCAGGAACGCGGGAGGGTAAGGATAGCGGCCCCTGAGGTTTGGAGGGATTTCGGACCACTTTCCGGGGCGCTTAAAGTATAGCAGGAGAAAAGCATTGGCGCTTTTCTGCGCCAATGCCTCCTACAGCAGCCCGCAGTGCGGACTGCCACAAGGGTTTGCGGCGTTTTGAAAATGGCGCTGATTCCCGTACCATGGATAGGTTTTGACGCTATTATTTGCAAAAATGCCCGTCTGCCCCGTGTTTACAAGGCTTTCGGGACGCGCAGCAGCATAGATAGGAGGTGTGACCCATGGAGGAAAAACGGAGGCATTCGGTTTGGCTGCCGGACGATGTTTGGCAGGAGGTGGATGCGCTCTACAAGCTGGATAATTGCCCCACCCGCAACGAGTTCGTAGAGAAGGCCCTGCGGCAGTATTGCGGTCGCCTGCACGCCGAGCGAACAGGTGCATATCTGCCTCGCGCACTGCAAGAGGTGCTGGAAGGCACACTGGGTGTGTACGGTGACCGGCTGGGCAGACTGCTGTTCAAGCTGGCGGTGGAGCACAACATGACCAACCACCTGCTGGGCGGCGATGTGGATATGACCCGTGAGGAGTACAACAAAATGCGCGGCAGCAGTGTCCGCGAGGTGTCGGCGACCCACGGTACGGTCTCCTTCAAGGATGTGCTGCTGTTCTATCAGGGGGAATAAACGGTAAGCAGGTGGTCAGCCACCCGCTGACAACAGCGGGTGGCTGATCGATGCAAGATATTAAAACATATTTTGCTGGATTTCATTCGACTCCAAATGGTGGAGCATTTCCTTGCAGAATATTTTAAGCTCAGGCACATCATCTATTGCTGTATCCCAAATGCGGTCAATATCCATGCTGCTGCGACAGTAGATGCCGGTCACGTTCAAGCGGGCTCATACAGCAACACCTGATCCTTTCTCAGGTTTTCTACAAACGCTTTGTCCTTGTTGCGGGCAAGGGAGTTCTCTGTCAGGAGATCCAGATCTTTTTGCAAGGCGTCTTCCAGGTCGGCATATAGTCCGCCCAAAGCAAAAAGACCGTGCAGGGCGGAGGCGTCTATACAGAGGTCGATGTCACTTGCGGCAGTTGCGTCACCGCGCGCGTAGGAACCGAACAAATACACGCGCCCAAGACGATGAGACTTGGCGATGGGAGTAACGATATGCTTCAATTCATCAATGGTGTAAATATGCTCAGACATGGCGAGACCTCCTTTCAATCTACTAACGCCATCCTATCATACTATTGCCGAAGATACAAGATTTTCATGCACGCAGTTCCTTCGCGGCACAAAAATGATGATACAGTAAGCAAAGAGAAACGCGAGAACTAATTGATAACTTTCCCTTAACTCTTAATTTTGGCGGTGGCTATTCAGAGCGAGATGTGGTATGTCTGTTGACTGCGAAAAGAAAGGAGTTGGTACAATGGCAAAGAAACGGGCCAATGGCGAAGGGAATATCCGCAAACGAAAGGATGGAAGGTGGGAGGGCCGCTACACCGCGGGGCACGACCCAGTCACCGGCAAGCGCATCACCAAGAACGTCCTGGGCAAGACGCAGGCGGAGGTGCGGGAGAAGCTGCGCCGCACCATGGAAGAAACTCGCGGGTTGGATGTGGCAAGGGCGGGGGAATATACCATAGGACAATGGCTGGAGGTTTGGTTCAGCGACTATGCTATGCTGAAGGTCCGCCCATCCTCCCACCAAACCTATCGCGGCTATCTAGATCATCACATCAAGCCTTACATCGGGGGTATCCCACTGACAAAACTGTCATCCCTCGATCTCCAGCGTCTGTATAAAAGGCTGCTGTCGGACGGCAGGGTGGACCGCGTCGAGAGCAAGAAGCAGCCCAAGGGCCTATCGGCCAAGACCGTCCGCAATATCCATCAGATCATCTCCTCTGCGCTGAAGCTGGCTGTGGAACAAAAGCTCATCGCCCGTAATCCCGCCGAGGGATGTGCGCTGCCGAAAGTGGAGCGCAAGGAGATGCAGACGCTGCCGGTGGAGCAGCTGACATCCTTCCTGCGGGAGGCCAAGGAAAGCGGCGTGTACGAGATGTACTACATCGACCTGGCGACCGGCCTGCGGCGGGGCGAGCTGCTGGGACTCAAGTGGGAGGACGTTGATTTGGAGCGCGGTGACCTCCGGGTAAAACGGCAGCTGGCGCGTATCAACGGTGAGATCGTGGAAGCACCACTGAAAACGAAAAACGCCTACCGCACCCTGCCGCTGGCGGCAGATGCGATAGACATCCTGAAAGCGCAGAAGAAAAAGGTGGGGAGCAGTCCGTGGGTATTTCCGTCACCTATGGGAGGGCCGTTGTCGCCGGACTGCGTGAACAATATGCTGCACCGGGTGCTGAAGCGGGCAGGGCTGCCCAGCATCCGCTTTCATGATCTCAGACATACCTTCGCCACGCTGGCACTGCAAAACGGTGTGGACATCAAGACGGTGTCAGGTATGCTGGGGCACTTCTCCGCGGGCTTCACACTGGACACCTACGCCCATGTGACGACCTCCGCCAAGCGGGAGGCGGCCAACACTATGAGCGGTGTGCTCTCCGGCACTGTTTGACCGCAACGAGGCGTTTCTGCTTATGGGTCAAGGTGTGGGTCAGCGGCTTGACCCACACTGATTTTGCCGGAAAAGTAAATAAAAGCCCCGAAATCTTACGATTTCGGGGCTTTTCTGGTTGCGGGAGAGGGACTTGAACCCCCGACCTCCGGGTTATGAGCTGCGGTCAGATGCTGCTATCCGTTGGGATACAAAGGCTTTTAGCGCTTTCCACCGTACAAGAAATACTCTTTGACCACGAATGTTCCGTTGTTTCCATGCGGTACTCTCCGCATTTGGGTCACGGTTTGGGTCGGCAGCGCGAGCCATGACAGCTCAGAAATTGCTACGCGGTAAACAAAGAAGATATCCTTCCGAATAATAGACAACCGTACTGCCAAAGCAGACAATCACATAAGTGGGCACATCGACTAATCAACTGCTACGAATTCCCACTGCTGCTGTTCAGCGCCAACGTAGGCAAAACCGAAAATTCGATTTCCGTTGCCCTGAATGGATTGCGTTAAAGCCAGATTACTCTTGCAGTTGATGATTTTGAAATAACCATTATTCAAAGGTTCAATCTTCCAATGCTGATCGCCGGCTGAAACGTTGTCCCAAATATAAACATCCGAATTATTATCTACACCATAGCAATCCAAAATCCGACCGGATCTTTGGTTTTCTATGATATATGCAGTCTCTCCACTCAGAGCGGAGAGTTTCCACTTTTGGCTATTGACATCCGTCCAAATATATGAGTAACATACTGCTCCATTCTCGAGATTCCAGTTGTCAAAAACATCGCCCGTATATCTGTTGACAATTTTATAGTTCTGCCCCGATTCTATAATTGTGGCGGACAACTCAGCCTTTCCGTAATCAATAATTTCCCATTTCTGCGTGTCTAGTCCTTGATAATTCACGGCGGTTATTGCAGAGCCGTTTGTCGTTCCGGCAGCGGTCAAAGCTCGCCCTGTTTCGATGTTCCTGATGTAATAATATTGATCGTCAACTTGGCATATCTCCCATCTTTGATCCAACGCAGAAACATCATCCCAGACGTAAGTGATTTCCAGGGTGTTGTTCTCATAGTTATCAAGCGCTTTCCCTGTCCAGCGATTAATGAGCTTATAGTCGTTTACGCCTGTCTTGGTAAATACCCATTGCTGATTGTGGACGCCTGTCCACTCATAGGCATAACAGGCAGAGCCGTTTTCCGAACTCCAATTATCCAAAACGAGGCCGTTGGCCTTGTTGATAAGTTTATATATACGGCCGGTAGAAAATGGTGTAGAATATTGATCATCTACTAGTTTCAGCGTACCTTCGTTTATTTTAAATGTCCATAGACCGTTGGACTCTCCGGATGACATAACGACCACAAGTTTATCGGACGCAATATTATAGCCATAAGGATCTCGGCAAAGCGCAGCATTGTGATTGCTGACATAACCCGTATTTGACTGATTATATCGGTAAAGGATCTCCCAACAGCCAGTCCCTGCCTCAAAGTCGGCTTTCGGAAGTGCTGCGATCATCGTTTCTCTGCAGCTGCGTTTCTGTTCATCCCAAATATGTTCAGCTGCCATAAAGTAAGTCTCACGGGCCGAGTCGTAAATAACATGCGAGGAGCAGGTATGGGAAACGCCATCGGTTAAGCCTTGCCGTGTAACTGATTTCGCTGATGCAGCAGTATAAGAATTCACATCGCTGAAATCAAAATCCTGATACCGGCAATAATCATCCGTACCATCACTATAGCGATAGATGATCCGAATACGCCCAGACTGATCCAACGAGATCATTGAATCCTGCCCCACGCCCCAAGATGTCGCATTTGGTGCGGTGATAATGGGATTTTGTGAAAACTTTACCCAAGGGCCTTCAATAGAATCAGCAAATGCTATCCCAATTTGATTGGCATTGCAATCCCATTGTGCAACCCCCAAATACGTCATTGCCCAAGTGTAAGTGTGGCCATTGTAAGAAAATTCTCCCTTGATAATGTCCGGGTCGCAGACATGACATTGATCCCATTCCCCTTGTGATGGGCCAAACGCAACATTCTCATCTCCCCAAACCCAAACGCCATTTTCCAGTGTGCCTTTTCTCCAGCAGATATAGTCAACGATTTCTCCGGAAACGCGGTTGCTGCAATAATAGACGTATTTCGTCTGCTCATCGGTCTGGATCATACACGGTGCATAATTGTAGTAATCCCCCGTACTTTTCTGAAATAAGGGAGACATTCGCTCTTCTGACCTGGCAGTCAAGGCAAAGGTATTTATTACAAGCGAAGCAAGCATCAAAAGTGTCAGCGAAAGACATAGGATGATTTTCTTTACCATCAATAGTTCTCCTTTCGTAGCGGAAACGTTTTCTCTTCGGATTTTGACAGATATGCTGGACAAATCCAGCATATCATTTGTTCTTCGAAAGCACAACTTGTTATTTTTAACAAGCTCGCCGCCTTATAAACAGCAGTTTTACCAAAAATAATGATGGAAATTGCGTTTTTTATAATTGCTATTGACAATTGAAAAAGAAAGAAGTATGATGCAAGTGCGATGCGGAAACGATGCCGCACTTGCGTTGTCTGAAAGGAGAACGAGAATGACAAACGGAAAAGTCACGATCAAGGACATTGCAAGAGAGGCCGGGGTATCTGTATCCACCGTTTCGCGCGCCATCAATAACTCTGGCCGCATTGATGTCCAGACGAAAGAACGGATCGAGCAAATCATTAAAACACTTGGTTACAGCCCTAACACTGCGGCACAAAGCCTGAAAACGCAAAGAACTCGCAATATTGTGCTGATCGTTCCGGACATTACAAACCCCTTCTATTCCAATTTGGCGAAGGAACTTCAGATCCTTGTCAAAAGTAAAAATTATATTCTGACGCTTTTTAATACCAACGAAAACCTCTCAGAGGAGATGTGTGCGATTGCCTCCGCAAAGGAGATTTCCGCGGGTGGTATCGTTTTCGCGTCGGTCGCGGAGCAGCGCTGTATTGTGGAGACTTTGCTCGGCTTGGGTATTCCTTCCGTCTTGCTCAACTCCTACGCAGCTTGCGAATTGGATTGCGTACACGGAGCCAATAAACTGGGCACTTACATTGCCGCAAAGCATTTGTTGGAGGCGGGTCACCGCAGGATCGCGTTTATCGGCGGTACACGAGGGACTCGCGTGGCTACGAGCCGGAAAGAAGGCTATGTTCAGGCTTTAGCAGAAGCCGGTATTCCCATTGACGAGAATCTTCTTTTTGAAATGGGCTTCTCGGAGGATGTCGGCTACAAGGGCGCAAAGTATTTATCCACCGTCTCACCTTTACCCACTGCGATCTGCTGCGCCAATGACATTATCGCCATGGGTGTCCTGTCCGCACTTCACGAGATGAAGATCGCTGTTCCGGATCAGGTGTCCGTAACGGGTATGGACGATATCATTTACTCCAGGATCTCCAGCCCGCCGCTTACCTCGGTAACCAACGACAGCAAGGAGTTCGCCCGTGAGAGCTTCCGCCTGCTGTTTGAACGGATTGAAAACAACGAGGATATCCCGCCGCGGGAGATCATTATCGGCAGACAACTGGTTGAAAGGGAATCTGTCGCAAAGCTTTTGTAATCAGTTGAGAGGAACTCAATTGAAATATTAAGGAGGAAAAACAAATGAAAAAAATTATTGCACTGCTTCTTGCGGCTGTCATGGCATTTGCCCTGGTGGCTTGCGGCGGTCAGCAGAATGACGCGAACGATCAGAATTCTGATTCCGACGGTGTTGTCCTGCACATGATGCTCACCGGCGCCGGCCAGTGGGAAGACAAGCTGCAGCCCATCGTTGACAAGTACTATGAAGAGACCGGCGTGAAGGTCGAGTTTGAATGCTATGAGCATACCAACTACTTCCCCGCTCTGGAAGCAATCATGAGCACCAAGAGCAACTCTGTGGACGTGATCGGCGTGGACGCCCCCATGACTTCTGGTTATGTGGAGAACGGTTACATCATCCCCCTGAATGAGTACATTACCGATGATGAGATCAACCAGTATGTGCCCGCCGCGATTACCGCCGGTTCCTGGAAGGGCAGCTTCTATGCGGCCCCTCTGAACAACTCCGCTCAGGCGCTGTATTTCAACAAGGGTCTGCTGGAGGAAGCCGGCATTGAGGTTCCCGCTGCCGATCCCGAGAATCGTCTGACCTGGGATGACGTCGTTGATATGGCAACCAAGGCACTGGCCAAGCTGGATCCCGATGGTACCAATGGCATCAATGGCATCGTGTTTGAGCAGAACACCACCGCTTATCAGATGCTGGCACTGCCCGAGAGCCTGGGTGAGTCCGCGATCGGTTCCGACGGCTACACCGTTGACGGCGTGATCAACACCGAGGGCTGGGTCAAGGCGATGACCTTCTATCACGACCTGTATGAGAACGGCCTGTCTCCCCGCGGCCTGACCTCCACCGAGAACCAGGCGACCTTTACCTCTGGCAAGACCCTGTTCTTCATCGGTGGTATCTGGTGCGCAAGCCTTGAGTACGCTGACGGCGTGACCTGGGATTACACCTACACCCCCGCTTTCAAGGGTTACGAGGACAAAGTCGCTACCGCTACCGGTTCCTGGCACCTGGGCGTCTCCTCCTACAGCGGGCACGCTGCTGAGGCTGCTGCCTTTGTGAAGTACCTGACTCTGGGCGAAGGCAATGACATGTGGCTGGAGGCCAACGGCGACATTCCCGCCCGTACCTCTGCTGTTGAGAAGTACCTGACCGATGAGGCTTATGCCGAATATCCTCTGAGCATCCAGCGTATCGCGGCTTATGAAGCTGCCAACACCGCTGTGCCTCGTCCTGTTACTCCCGCCTATTCCGAGTATGAGGCTCTGATCAACGCCACGCTGAGCGACATCGCCAACGGCGCCGATCCCGCCACCGCTCTGCAGAGCTGTGTCGAGCAGGCCAACTCCCTGATGGCTAAGTACAAATAATCAAAGTAAATTCAGCACGGTATTTTGGCCCTGCTCGTGGCAAGCACGGGCAGGGCCAAGCCAGATTTGGAGGTTATGCTTGTGAAGTCCCAATCGAAAATGTCTATCGGAAAAGCATTTCCCTATGCCGTGATCGCCCCGGCAGTGATCCTGATTCTGCTGTTCAAGCTATATCCAATTCTGTTAAACATCTGGAGCAGCTTTCAGTGGAAGGGGGAAGTCTCCGCATACAGCTATAAGCTGATCTTTGACGACCCCGTTTTTTGGAAGTCTCTCTGGACAACCATTAAGTTCAATCTGATCCTGACCCCGCTGCAGATCGTGATCTCACTGGCCATGGCGTTGTTGGTCAGCCAGAAGATCAAAGGCGTCGGGGCTTTCCGCACACTTTATTATCTCCCGGTCACCATTTCTATCACGGTGGCCTGCATCATGTGGAACATGATGCTGAACCCCTCCAACGGCGTTGTCAACAGCCTTCTTATGAAGATCGGCGTTGAAGCACAGCCGTTTTTCACCGGTAACAAGCAGGCTCTGGGCAGTATCATGGCCCTGTGCACATGGAAGGGCTGCGGATACTGGATGATGTTCCTAATGGCCGGCATCAAGGACATCGACAAATCACTGTATGAAGCCGCTAAGATCGATGGTGCATCCTACTGGCAGACTGTTTTCCGGATCACCATTCCCCTGCTGAAAAAGACCATCGCTTTCGTGGTGATCGCTGATACCACATCCAATTTGCTGCTGTTCGCCCCCATGTATATGATCACAAAGGGCGGCCCACAGAATTCCACCAATGTTTTGATGTACGAGGCATATAAATCCGCATTCGTTTACGGTGACCAGACGAGAGCTGCTGCGCTAATGACCGTCCTTCTGGTTCTTGTCGGCGTGATCATTGCCATCCAGTTCCGGTTCTTGAATAAGGAGGATAAGTGATGAAAATGAAACAATCCTCCAAGACGATCTGCGTGATCCTTCTTGTCGTACTGGCCGTTATTGCGATATTCCCGCTGCTTTGGGCCATCGCGTCCTCGCTGCGCCCTGACACCGAGATCTATCAGTATGCGCTCCCGTTTCAGTGGCATACTTTCGTTCCGGTAGAGTTTACTGCCGACGCTTATAAGGCGCTTTTCACCGATTTCAATTTCCAGCGCCCCATCATAAATACGCTGATCGTATCTCTACTTACGGTTATTTTCAGCTGCTTTGTGAACTCGATCGCGGCGTTTGGCTTTACATTTTTCCGCTTCAAGGGTAAAAAAGCATTGTACGCATTGGTTCTGGTCTCCTTCATGGTTCCCTTTGAATCCATTGCGATCCCCCTTTACAAGGTCGTCTATCAGTTTAATTGGGTCAACACCTTCTGGGGCCTGATCGTTCCCGGTATTGCGGACGGCCTGGTTCTGTTTCTGTTTGTTCAGTTCTTCTCCAGCATCCCGGACGGTTTGTTTGAGGCGGCTCGTATCGACGGCGCAAGCTGGCTGCAGATCTATTGGCGTATATTGCTGCCGATGTCTAAGCCGGTTTTGATCACCGCCGCGCTGATGGTATTTATCAATCAGTGGAACTCGTTCCTGTGGCCGCTGCTGGTGGCTCACGGCAGGGAGATGCGATTGATCCAGGTGGCGCTGTCTGACTTTACGGCAGAGCATGTGACCTTGTGGTCCTGCCTGTATGCCGCTTCGGTCGTGTCCGCCTTGATCCCTCTGCTTTTGTTCCTGCCTTTCCAGAAATATTATGTCGAGGGTATTACCTCCAGCGGACTCAAAGGATAATGAAGGAGCTGTATTCATGGTTTTAGTAATTGGAAGTATCAATATGGACGTGTCCTTTCAGGTGCAGGATATCCCGCACCCGGGGGAGACCGTCATGGCGTCCGGTGTAAAGAAGAGCCCCGGCGGCAAAGGCGCAAATCAGGCATACGCCGCCTCAAAGCTCGGCGGCAAGGTGACCATGCTGGGATGCGTTGGCCAGGATGAAAACGGAGACGCGCTGCTGGCATCCCTTGATAGTGCTGGGGTCGACATATCCCATATCAAAAAGCAAGCTGACAACGCAACATCCAGTGCGTTTATTTGCGTGTCCGCCAGCGGTGAAAACTCCATCGTCGTGGATTCCTCCGCCAACGCATTGGCCTCTCCCGACTACCTGGCCGAGAATGAGTCGCTGTTTGAGAACGCAGAATACTGCATTCTTCAAATGGAAATCCCGTATGAGACGGTATCCGCCGCGATCGCGCTCTGTCAGAAGCATCAAGTGAAGGTCGTGCTGAATCCTTCTCCGCTGACGGCATTCGATAAGCAGCTTCTGTATGGAGTGGATTATCTGGTGCCGAACGAGACGGAAGCGTCCGCGCTGATCGGTATGTCTTATGAACAGGCCAGCGAACAGGACTGGAATGCCTTTATGCAGGAATACCGCATCAAAAACCTGATCATCACCTTGGGGAAGCAGGGATGTCGTTACTACGATGGCAGCAAGCCCTCACAGGCATACCCCTCCGAAAGAAGAGATGCGATCGATACAACTGGTGCCGGAGATACCTTTTTGGGCGCTTTGGTCGCAGCCTTGTCACAAACGGAAACGATTCACAATGCGATTCGTTATGCAAACGCGGCTTCTGGAATAGAAGTGACCCGACACGGTGCACAGCAGGCTGTGCCGACAAAAGAAGAGGTGGAATATGATCTCAAAGAACATTCTAATTGACACAGACATAGGCCCTGACTGCGATGACGTAGCCGCGTTGGCGATGCTGAATATCTATGCCAACCGCGGTCTCTGCCGGATCCTTGGCATTGGTCACTGCACCTCCAATGTTTACGGAGCCGGTACAATAGACGCTATCTGTCGTTTTTACGGCAGACCTGACGTTGAGATCGGCACCTATAAAGTACCCGGCTTTCTGTGTGATGAAAAGTGCATCATCTACAACAAGGCGATCACAGAGGAGTTTCCCAACCGCTATCGGGATCACCAGCCGGAGGAGGCTTGCGCAATGTATCGCAGGATCCTTGCCGGACAGCCGGATCACAGCGTAGAGTTTATTGCCATCGGCCCTCTGAATAACCTCTCCGCTCTTTTGGATTCAGAGGCGGATGCATATTCGCCTCTGAACGGAAAAGAACTGGTCGCTCAAAAAGTGACCCGTCTGGTTGCGATGGCCGGCATCTTTACCGCAGAAAGCGCAGAGGCCAATGCTATGGTAAAAGAGCTGACCGGACACTCCGCGGCAGATATGGAGGAATTCAATGTCGTGTGTGACATCCCCGCTGCCCGCAATGTTGCCGAGAATTGGCCGACACCAAGAGAATACCTGGGATTCGAAGCCGGGATGGTTCTGACCGGTATTCCTTCCGGGATTGGTATCGGTTCAGAGCATCCTGTCAAACGCGCCTATGAACTCTATACGGAAGATAGCCGAAGATATAGCTGGGATCTTCTTACGGTAGAGCATGCCATCAACGATAACTGCCCGCATTACAAATTGTCTGCCCCCGGTCACGTTCGTTTTGATGAAAAGGGCCGGACTGTGTGGACGCCGGACGCACAAGGCGGTGACAGGTATGTGATCTGGGCACAGCCTTCCGAAAAAATCGAAACCGATATCAATGCATTGCTGTGCGCAGCAGAATAATCTTCAAAGAGAGGTGTGGCCGTCGGTCACACCTCTCCTTTGCTCTCAGTGTGCATCACTTTCAACGCCAGAAGTGCCCCCGTCAGGTTCACACAGCACCTCACCCCATATTCCCCCCGTATTGCCGCCTGTGAGCCGCTGTGTGGCCTCGCAGGGCGAAGGTGGGGTAACGGATACCACTCGGCCCATTTTGGAGCGTGTCGGAGAGTTTTCGGTGCGCCGAAAAAAGAGCAGGGGAAAGCATCGGCGCTTTTCTGCGCCGATTGCGTTCACAGCAGCCCGCAGTGCGAGCTGCCGCAAGGGATTGCGCGTTTTGGATATTGACGCTTTTTTCGAGGGTGCCGGAACAGTTTGACGCTAAATTTGAGAAAAATCGCCGCAAAGCCCCATGTCACAAGGCTTTGCGGCGGCGCTATGATGACTTTGAGCGCCAGAATCTTCTGCTTTTTTAAGAAGGTCGCATTTTCGCAGTTCAAAATTTGATACGCTGTAACCAAAGAACAGACAGAAAGTAAATTGATAACTTTCTCTTAACTCTGCCTTCCTTCGATGGCTATTAAGGTTGGCTTGTGACTATCTAAGATTTGTCAAGAGAAAAATGAAAATCCCCACATGACCATAAA
>CAVGVB010000015.1:0-54189 GCA_963632705.1 bacterium
CAAATTTTTCTTAGGTCAAGTCCTGCTTGGGGCTTGACTTTTTATTTGCAGGCTTTTCTCCGTGAATATGTTTGTGTGTATCAGCCCCACAGGGTGGTGAGCATAGGAATGACCTGCTTCTTGCGGGACATAACGCCGGGCAGGAACACCGTGTTGTCCTTGGGCTCGACGGCGAAGGCGTTGCGGATGGTGTCGTCGCTGCCGATGTAGAGCAGCTGCGTGCCCTCCTGCAGCACGTCGGTGAGCATGAGGATGACCATGTCGTAGCTGTTGGCCTTCTGCGCCTTACGCATGGCCTCCAGGAACTCGTCCTTGCGTTCCATCAGCTTCTGGGAGTCGATGCAGGTGATCTGCCCCACGCCCAGCACCTGCTCGGCGATGTGGAACTCCTTGAAATCGCTGCGGAGCAGCTCCGCGGCGGGCTTGCCGTCGTTGCTCCCGCTGAACAGCTCCCGGCCCAGGTCGGCCAGGGACACATGGGCGATGCGGGCCAGCCGCTCCGCCATGGCGATGTCACGCTTGGTGCAGGTGGGGGACTTGAACATGACCGTGTCGGACAGGATGGCCGCCGCCATCAGGCCCGCCATGTGGGGCGACGGCGTGACGCCATGCTCCTGATACATGGAGGTGATAATGGTGTTGGTGCTGCCCACCGGCTCGTTGCGGACGGAGATGGGCTGCCGGGTCTGGATGTCCGCCAGGCGGTGGTGGTCGATGATGCCCAGGATCTCCGCCTGCTCGATGCCGGGGACGGTCTGGGACAGCTCGTTGTGGTCCACCAGCACCACCTGCTTGCGCCGGGGCTTCAGCAGGTGATACCGGGACAGCGTGCCCACCACCTTCTCCTGGTCGTCCAGGACGGGGTAGCAGCGGTAGCGGCTCTTCAGCACCACCTCGCGGACATCGTCGATGTAATCGTCCAGGTGGAAGGAGATCAGGCCATCGGTGGCGCAGGGACGGTCGATGGGTGTGGCCTGATAGATGAGCCGGTGGACGCGGCTGGCGTCCAGAGGTGTGGAGATGACGCAGGTCTTGCCCGCGTTCTCCAGCCAGGCCGGATCAACGTCCGTCTGGCACAGGATAAGGCACGAGACCTGCTTCTCCAGCGCGCGGCGGATCATATCCGGCTGGCTGCCGCACAGGACGATGCTGTCGCTGCTGTCGAACAGCAGGTTCTCGCAGTTCTGGGGCAGGGCGATGGACACCGTGCCGCTGACGGCGTCCACCAGGTCTCCGCCGTCGCCCATGACGCGGCCCTCGATGACGCTCAGCAGGTTGAACAGCGGGATGGCGTCTACCCGGGGATCGCCCACGGTGTTCAGGCTGAACGTGGCGATATCGCCGGCGGAGAGCATACCGTGCAGCGTGCCGTCCTCGTTGACCACGGGAATGGCGGAGATCTGCTGCTCCCGCATCAGCTTCCACGCCCGGTCCATGGTGACGGAGGCGTCCAGGCAGGGGGGGCGGTCGAACTCCAGGTCTCTGACCTGGGTGCGGACATTCTGGATAAAGCGGGGCGGGTCAAAGCGGAAACGCTCCAGCATCCGGTTTGTCTCGTCGCTGATCGTTCCCAGGTGGACCGCCACGTACTCCTTCTCGCCCAGCGCATTCTTCAGCGCGGCGTAGGCCATGGCGGCCACAATGGAGTCGGTATCCGGGTTGCGGTGGCCGGTCACATAGATCTCATTCATAGGCAGCTGCTCCTTTGCGAAAAATGTCTTCTATTGACCCTTTATTATAAAGGAACTTTTTCCGGCGGTCAATGCGCGGCAGAGATTTTTACATTCTTTTCACAATGCGGAACGTGCCTTCCCTGCACCGCAGGCTGCGCAGGCCGGTGCGGTGCAGGCCCAGCAGCGCGTCCATCTCCTGCGCAGCATTCTCATAAGCGTCATTCTGGTGGTGGACCAGGATGTAGTCCGCCTCCCTGATCTTTCCCGCCGCCTGTTGGCAGAAGCTGCGCACCGGCGCGGCCAGGTTGAACACCCAGATGGGCGCACAAATGGTCACATGGTCATAGGCGGTCAGGTCCACGGCGACAGGCTCGATGGGCATGGCCCACCGGTGCATCCCATAGCGGCCGCACCACCAAAAGCCCAGCGTGCCCTCCGTCCGCTCGGTGGAGCGGATCTCATACACCGCCGCGCCGGTGCGCTCCGCCTCCTCATAGGCCATTTTGCGGACGTAGCCCATGCGGGAGAAGAACACCACCAGCCGGCGGGGGTCTGTGCCGATATGGGGATAGTCCGCCGCGTCCACATGGAAGTTTTCCTGCTTCCGGAACACCCAGGCCGCATAGCCGGTGGCCGCCTGGGCCAGGCCGAAGATAAAGTAGATGGTGGACATGAAGTTCAGCGGGAACATATAGAACTGGATGCAGATCCACAGCATCAGCGTTACGCCGAACAGACCGCCCAGCGTTACGCCGGCGGGCTTCTTTGCCAGCAGCAGCCCCGCCGCCGTCAGGTTGGTCAGGCCGTTGACGATGAGCAGCGCCCAGCCGGAAAATGTGAAGTCCTGAAACACCGTCTTCGCGAAGGGCAGCACCTGGAAATAGGGCAGCATGGCGTCCATGCCCAGGGCCTTGCCGCTGGGGTCAATGAGCATCGCCAGCGCCCCGGCCACCGCGCCGATGCCGATGAACAGCGTCCAGAAAATAAGCCAGCGGCGGGCTGCCGCGTAGCGGGAGTGTCCTTTTTCTTTCAATTCTCTTCCTTCTCTCTGCATAGAAATGCGGCACTATTATAGCCATCCCGCCGCCGGTAATCAAGGCTTTTTCAAAAGAATACCACCTTTTCCGTATATACAGTTATAGCACAGGCGGTATATCCGCGCCATCGCTTTGGCTTACACTTCCCGCCGGTAATCTTACAATTTTGTCACCTACGGGGGCTTTGCCCTGCCGCGCCACTTGCCATCCGCCGCACATTCCTATATAATGGAAATGATACAGGGCATCGTCCTGTCCGGAGGTATACCATGCCGAAACAGAAAAAAGATCTGAACAATATCTACATATCGGAGCGGATGCAGGAGTATCTGCGCCCCATTGCACGCTGCGCGCTGACCACCGTGGTCGCGCCTATGGGCTATGGCAAGACCACCGCGGTGAACTGGTTTCTCAGCCAGCGGGAGGACGCCGAGGCGGTGCGGCTGATCCGGATCAGCGTCTATTCCGACAATCTGGCCATCTTCTGGAAAAGCACGCAGGACGCCTTTGCCCGGGCGGGGCTTGACCTGCTGCGGGACTACCCCTGCCCTGCCGATGCCGCCGACGGCGGGCTGCTGGCGGACGAGCTTTGCCACGGACTGGGCGGCGGTCTCCCCTGCTATATCTTCATCGACGACTTTCACCTGCTGACGGACGAGTGCGCCGCCCGCTTCATCTGCACCCTGACCAACCGGCTGCCGGAGAACGTGCATCTGATCGTGGCCGGCCGCGACCGGTTTCTGCCGGCGGCGGAGATCGTACGGCTGGGCAGCCGGGTCTATCAGATCGGGACGGAGCAGCTGCGGCTGAACCACACGGAGCTGTCTGTCTACGCCCGCCGCTGCGGCACGCCGCTGACGGAGGAGCAGATCGACGCGCTGCTCTACTCCAGCGAGGGCTGGTTCTCCGCCGTGTATCTGAACCTGCGGGCTCTGTCCGAGCAGGGGGCGCTGCCGGACCGCACCTCGAACATCTACGCCATGTTCTCCGCCGCCATGATCGATCCGCTGCCGGAGACGCAGCAGGAATTTCTGGCGGTCATGGGGCTGGCCGACGAATTCACGGCGGAGATGGCCCGGTATGTCACCGGGAACGAGGAGACCTCCTCCCTGCTGACGACCCTTTCGGAGCAGAACGCCTTCGTGAAGCGGCTGCCGGACAGCGCCGTTTTCCGCTTCCACCACATGATGAAGGACTGCGCCGAGCGGGCCTTCGACCAGCTTCCGACAGAAAAGCAGCAGCTCTACCTCGACCGCTACGGCGCATGGTACGAGCGGGACGAACAGTATCTCCACGCGCTGTCCGCCTATCGCAGAAGCGGCAATTTTGACGCGCTGCTGCGGGTGATCCAGCGCGACGCGGGCATCCTGCTGGCCGCGCTGAAGCCCGGCGACGTGCTGGACGCGCTGAATGAATGTCCTGTCCCTGTGCTGAAGTCCCATCCGCTGGCGCTGCTGGTGCTGATGCGCCGTATGTTCACCTGGCGGCAGATACCGAAAATGATGGAGCTGAAGGCGCTGCTGCTGGCCTCCATCGAGGAGCAGCCCGCCATGCCGGCGGCGGAGCGGGGCGACCTGCTGGGCGAATGCGACCTGATCATGAGCTTCCTCTGCTACAACGACATCAGCGCCATGAGCCGCCTGCACCGCAGCGCCAGCGCGCAGATGTCACGCCCGGCCATCACCATCCGCAACGAGGGCGGCTGGACGTTCGGCTCGCCGTCGGTGCTGATGATGTTCCACCGGCAGCCGGGACAGCTGGACAAGGAGCTGGCCGAGATGGACGAATGTATGCCCCACTACTACCGGATCACCAACGGCCACGGGCAGGGGGCGGAGAAGATCATGGCGGCGGAGGCAGCGTTCCTGCAGGGGCGCTTTGACGACGCCCACATCGCGCTGGAGCAGGCCTATGCCCAGATCCAGGGCAACGGGCAGATGAACATGGCGCTGTGCTGCGACTTTCTGGCGTGGCGGCTGACGCCGTATACCGGCGCGGCGCCGCGATACACGTTCCAGCAGCGCCGCGGCGTGCTGATGCAGCACCACAACACGGACTGGCTGCACATACTGGACGCCGCCTGCGCCTACTACCACGCCCTGCTGGGGCAGCCGGAGAAGATCCCCGCCGTGTTCCGGGAGCATCAGCTGTCGTCCATCAACTATCTTGCGCCGGGGAAGCCCATGATGGAGATGATCGAAAACCAGGTCTATCTGGCCCAGGGGGCGTACGCCAAGGTCATCGGACGCAGCGAGGGGCTGCTGGCCATGTGTCAGGCGATGCACTACGCCCTGGTGGCGCTGCACATCCGCATCCAGACGGCGGCGGCCTACGAAATGCTGGGCAAGCACGACGAGGCCCGGGCGCTGCTGGCGCAGGCCCTCTCCGACGCCGCACCGGACGGCTTTCTTCTCCCCTTTGCGGAGAACTACCGCTACCTCTCCCCCCCTGCTACACCAGGGCAGCACCGCCCCTGCACCGCAGATCATCGCACTGGGTGAGGCGGCGGAGGCGCGGCTTCGGCAGACGGCCCGGCCCGAGGCTCTTGCCGCGCTGACGGAGCGGGAGCACGAGATCGTGGAGTTGATGACACAGCGGCTCAGCAACCGCGAGATCGCGGAAAAGCTGTTCCTCACGGAGGGCAGCGTGAAGCAGTATATCAAGCAGATCTATTCCAAGCTCCACATCGAGGGGGACACCCGGACCAAGCGCAGGCAGCTTTCGGAGCTGCTGGAGACAAAAACCTAACCATTGTGGAATAGTTATTCCTTTCGATCCGCCGTACAATGTGTGTACGGTGGATCTTTTTCTTTGCACGTATTACACGCAGAAAGGAGGACGCGCCTTTGAACCGAAGGTATCTCACAGCTGTCACGCCGCTGGCCGACTACATCCTGCAGGTCGATTTTGTGTCCGGAAGCCGCCTGCTTCTGGATATGAAGCCGTATCTGGACAAAATGCGTTTCTGTTCCCTCTCCGATCCGCAGGTATGGAACAGCGCTGTGACAAACGGCATCTTCGTCCGCTTCGGGAACGTGGAGATGAGCCACAATGAGATATTGGCCATGGCAGAACAGGAGCATTGAGCTCAGTTATCAAGAGAAGGAGAAAAACGATGAAAATTTTGAAGAAATATCTGTCCCTTTTACTGGCGCTGGTGCTGTGCCTTATGCTGACCGCCTGCGGCGGTGACGACGGCGGCGACGGCAATAACGACGTGCCCGATACCCCTGATACCATCGAGGATCTGGTCAAGGATTCGGCGCTGATGGCCGATCTGTACGTCTACGGCGGCGCGTGGGCCGGTGAGGACGGCAGCACGATGCTGGTGGCCAACAGTGAGGGCGGCGATGAGGTGCGCTTCGCGCTGTACGACGCCGGTGAGGAGCTGACGGCCAGCGGGTTCATCCAGTCCGTGCCGGAGTACGACTACGACTATTTCTACAACGAGCATGACGGCGTGGCGTACCGCTGCTGGTCCGACGAGGTCGGCGCGCTGCACGTGGCGTATCTCGGCACGTTTTCCAAGATGCTCGGCGACGCGCAGGGCGAGAACATCGGCGACACCGGCTATGAGGCGCTGGAGGGCGTATGGTATCTGGACGGCGAGGCCGGTGCGGCCAGCTGCATCGAGATCGACCAGTTCGGCAACTGGACGCTGTATGAGCGGGTGGACGGCGACGGCGACATGACCGAGGTGGACTACGGTACGCTGGATGTGAACCCCGAGGACGAGGGGCAGTATTACGCCACCTCCACCGCGTTTGACGATGTGGTCTACGACCTGACCGTCGTCGACGACAGCGTGATGTACTGGGGCGGCGAGAACGACTATTACGCGAAGATGGCGTGAACCGTGCGGAAAGGAGCAGAGCATGAAAAAGTTTTTGGCCTTGATGGCGGCGCTGGCGCTGTGCCTGAGTCTGACCGCCTGCGGCGGCGACCAGAATGAAGACCCCGACGATGTGGTGGGCGACGACTGGCGCGTCACCGGTGTGGTGCGGGCCTACGGGAGCATCACCCGGAACGGAGAGGACACCGAGGTACTGGTGTGCGTCAATGACGACAGCGCCGTTTTCTGCTATGACGACGAGACCTATGCCATATACGACTATGTGGACTACCCCATGACGCTGCAGGGCGACCCGTGGGAGGAGTTCCAGAGCATCGACTTCGCCGACCGGGACGGCGACGGCAACGGCGACGTGGCCATGTTGTTCGAGCTGGACGGCCAGCAGGTTCTGATGGTGTGGTTCTGGGACGCGGGCACCGAGGCGTATGTGTTCCAGCCGGAGGAGTCCCTGGTGGAGGACTTCGGTGAGGAGAGCGTGTCCCACGTGGGCTTCGAGGGCACATGGTATCTGGACGGTGATGAGACGGAGGAAAGCGTGATCATCATCGGTGTGGTCGGCGACTGGGTGCTGTATGACCAGCAGGGCGACACCCGGACCGCCATCGACAGCGGTCTGCTCCGCGTGGTGGATGCGGAGCAGGGGTACTTCGCCGCCGACTCCGAGCAGTTTGCCGACGTCTCCTACCTCATTGCGACGGCCGGTGAAAACGGTATGTACTGGGGCGTTACCGGCGATTACGATTACTACGAGCGGCTGGACTGATCGGCGAGAGGAGAGGAAAGCCATGAAGAAGCATCAACTGTACTTTCTGCTGGTGCTGCTGGTGCTGGGGCTGACCGCCTGCGGCGGCAGCGGCGGCTATGACCACTCCAATGACCCGGCCAACGCGTGGGACGTGATGGCTGACGAGGACTTCAGCGACGACGTTACCGCCTGGCAGGGGGACGACGGCAGCCAGCTGCTGGTGGACATCTCCACCAGCAGCTACACCTACCGCACCTGGTACGACCGCGTCGGAACGGGCAGTCTGTTCCGGGATGAGCATGGTCTGGGTCTCAAATACTGCGAGATCGGCGCGGAGTACTACTATTATCTGGTGCGGGAGGGCGGCGGCTTCACCGTGCGCCACATCGGCGACGGCGAGGGCCGCGGATACGGCGAGATCAACGGTCTGCACTGTGAGCCCGCCCAGGGCGAGGTGACGGCCTACGACATCAGCCTGCTGGACGGCGTGTGGCAGAATGCGCTGGGTGAGACCTTCGCCTTTGATACGGGGCGGATGCGGGTCATCGAGTGCTTCACCGACGGCACGATGAGCAGCGGGCCGCTGTATGAGAGCGCCGACGGGCGCGGGCCGTATGTGACCGGCCCGGAGATCCTCTATCCCTGCCTCAGCGCCGACGGCAACGCCTTCGTGCTGTTTTCCGACGGCAACGCGCCCCGGGCGGAGGACGCCGACAGCACCGGCGTGTTCTATCGCAGCAGCGATATGGCGCTGTACGCCGACCCGGAAAACGCCTGCTTTGAGGAGGCGGAGGGCCGGCTGTGGTACTACGACGGCGTGAACTATTTTGCCCTGCCGAACGGCTATGCGCTGGACGCGGACGGGATGGCGTATGACGAATACGGCAGGCCCTTTGCCCCCGCATGGCCCGAGGAGCAGTACGATCCCGCGGCGGTGTGGGGCGAGAACTGGCTGGCCGAGAACTGGGGCAGCAACGGATAAGGAGGATATGCTATGGCAAAGCAAACGGACAGAATGACGGACGAGCAGCTCTCCAAGCAGCTGGGGCGTTATCAGGCCATCGAGAGCATCGGGATACTGCTGGGCGTCCTGCTGGTGGCCGCCGGGTGCATCACGATGTTCATACGGCGTGACCCCCTCCTGATCTGCGCGATGGTGTTCCCCGGCGTGGCGCTGCTCCTGCTGGTGGCGAAGCCCGCCCAGAAAAAGAAAAAAGCGCTGATGCAGGAGCAGCTGGGCGGGTATTTCCGCACGGAGCTGACGCGGGCCTTCGGCCCTGAGCCGAAAGTGCCGGAGCTGCCCATCGACTGGGATTTTTTGGCCAGCGCCGAACTGCTGGCCGTCCCCTGGACGGAGTGCAGCCTGGAGGACTTCCACGAGGGCGTGCACAACGGGCTGCGGTTTTCCGCCGCCAATGTGGAGCTGCGCCGCACGGTGGAGGAGAAGTCCGGCCCGGACAACGACAACTGGATGACGAGGACCGAGACGCTGTTCCGGGGCATCGTGGTGCGCTGCAAGGATATATGCGATCCGGCGCTGGACATGGTCATCCGGGAAATGTTCCAGGAGCGGAAGAAGGACGACATCACCGACCCGGCCCTGTTCCGAAAGCACTTCACCGCCCGCACAGCGGACGGGCAGGATGTGGATGAACAGGTGACGCCGCAGCTGCGGGAGCTGGTAAAGAAACTGGAAACTACTTCCCGCACCTCCAAGCTGGGCGGTCTGATCCTGCGGGATGGCGGGCTGGTGCTGGCGCTGAACACGAGATACGTGTTCGCGGGCGTGCCGGAGGAGCTGGATCTGCGGGACATCGACGGCATTCGCAAATGGTTCACCGCCTCGCTGACCGGCATGGACAATCTGCTGGATCTGCTGGCGGAAAGCCCGGTCATGTCTGCGGCGCAGGCGGAGAAGGAGTAAGTTTATGGAAGAACAGAGAAAGAAAATGGCGGATGAACAGCTGACGCAGGAGCTGCGGAAGAGCAGGGGCGGCAAGCTGGGCGGCAAGATCCTCTCGCTGCTGGGTGTGGTGATCGCCGTGGCGGGTATGATCCTGGGCGGCAGCTATGTGGTGGTCATCGCAGGCGGCGTGATCCTGGCCCTGGGGCAGATGGTGCAGGGCAAGTCCAAGGGCAACGCGAACCAGCAGGCATTCAGCGCCATCGCGCCGGACGTTGTGGACGCCGTCTTTGAGAACGTGCAGTTCGACCCCGCTTCGCACATCCTGAATGCAGAGGACACGAACATCCCCGTGCCCAACCACACGTATTGCGGCGGCAGCGGGTATGTCCGGGGAACGTATGAGGGGCTGACCACGGAGCTGTGCACCGTCCGGATGACGGACGTCAGCGAGTTCCAGCGGGAGGAGACCAGCCAGTGGGAGCGGAACGAGCAGGAGGTCTACGCCGGGCAGTGGATGCTGTGTGAGCTGGGGCAGGAATTCCCGGTGTGGTTGACCATCTGGCCCAGGGGCAAGCTGGAGAAGCTGCTCAACGCCCGGACCATCAAGACGGGCAGCGAGGCCTTCGACAAGCAGTTCAATCTGAGCAGCGAGGACGAACAGGAGGCCCTCCGCATCCTGAACCCCAGTCGGATGGAGCGGATCATGAAGCTGGCGGACACGTCCTTCGGCAAGTTCGCCGTCAATCTCAACAAGGACGGCAAGCTGTACATCGCTGTCCACAGCGGGCGCGGCTTTTTCGACATCGGCAAGGGCCGGGAGACGCCGGAGCAGCTGCGCCGGCGGTTCACCGGAGAGCTGAAATGGTTCACGGGCATGATCGACGTGTTCCGCCCGGTGTAAAGGAGGTGGCGGTATGACTTTAGGGCTTGCCGCGGCGCTGCTGGCGGCGGCGCTGATCGGGATCGCGCTGGCCTGCAAGTACCTGCAGAAAAGCAGGGCGGCAAGGACGCTGTGTATCGTTGGCTGCGCGCTGATCGCGCTGGCCTGCGCCGTCTACATAGGGCTGACGCTCCTGTTTGTGGACGCAGTATGGAACAGTCCGCCGGCGGCATAATACTCAAAATAGGAGAAAAGGCCCGCTGCCGGTGGCAGCGGGCCTTTTGCGATGGGGGCGTGCTGTTTCTCCGGGGGAAAAAGCGGCCCAGGCAGTATACTTTGTTTGTATAAAGATTAACGAAAATATAGGAATAGTGTGTAAACACCCCGGTCAAGCGGCAAAAAAATCATGGAATTTGTGTGAAAAAATCATTGCATATTCCTTGGGTTATATTATAATACGTATAACAATAATAAGTAAGAGGGTGAACACGTATGGAACTTCAAATTCAGGACCTTGTCTCTTCCATCAAGAAGGATGGGATCGACAGCGCCAACAAGGAGGCTGCCGCCATCCTGGCCGACGCCAAGAAGCAGGCGGACGCCATCGTCGCAGAGGCGAAAAAGGAGGCGGACAAGCTGCGCGAGGACGCCAAGGCGGAGATCGAGGTGTTCAAAAACAGCGCGCAGCTCAGCGCCGAGCAGGCCAAGCGTGACGCGGTGCTGGCGTTCCAGCAGGAAATTCAGAAGGAATTCGAGAAGATCCTGGCCGCAGACGTGAACAAGGCGCTGGACCAGCAGGCGCTTGTCCGGCTCATTCAGGCCGCCGTACAGGGTGAGGACGTGTCTGCCTATGCGGTGGAGGTGGGCCAGGTGACGGACGCTCTGCGTCAGGAGCTGGCCCAGGAGGTGAAGAACGGGTTGGAGATCCGCCCGTCCAGGAAGGTGGGCGCAGGCTTCCGTCTGGCCGCCAAGGACGGCTCGGGCTACTTTGACTGCTCTGAGCAGGAGATCGCAGAGATGCTGATGCCATTCTTCCGGGATATGCACCTGTAAGGAGGCGGCTATGGCATCCTACTACTATCTGATCTCCAGTCTGCCCATGCTGAAGACCCAGGGCGAGCCGCCTATGGACTACGGCACGTTTCTGGATATGTGCAAAGCGGCGGTGGGCAGCGGGGTCTATAAGACGCTGGAGGGGCTGACGGTGCAGGCAAGCAGCGGACCGCTGCTGTCGGAATGGGCGTCGTTCTACCAGGCGCTTTCCCGGGAGCTGGTCTATCAGCGCAGCGTGAAGCTGGGCCGCCCCTGTCCCGTTCCCTCCGACCGGGACGCCGGCATCACCCAGGCCGTAACGGCGGCGGTGAACGCGGAGAACCCGCTGGAGGGCGAACGCATTTTGCTGGATCTGGAATTCCGGCGGCTGGATGACATGATCGGGCTGCACAATTTCGATGAGCACGCCCTGTACGGCTACGCCATGAAGCTCCAGCTGCTGGAGCGGCAGCAGGGCTTCCGCTACGAGGCGGGCAGGCGGTCCTTCGACGGGCTGATCGCCCACATCCAGCAGCAAGTCTCCAGCCTATAACGAAACAGGAGAAACACGATATGGACAAAGTAACAGGATATGTGACAGGCGTAAACGGAAACCTGGTGTCCGCCAGCTTTTCCGGCTCTGTACGCAAAAACGAAGTGGGCTATGTCCTGGTGGGCGATGACCGGCTCAAGGGCGAGGTCATCCGCATCAACGGCGACACGGCCAGTATGCAGATCTATGAGATGACCAACGGCATCCAGGTGGGCGACAAGGTGGAGCTGTCCGGCGAGCTGATGAGCGTGGAGCTGGGCCCGGGCCTGCTGACCCAGGTGTTCGACGGTCTGCAGAACCCGCTGCCGGATCTGGCGGAGAAGTGCGGCTTCTTCCTGGAGCGCGGCGTGTATCTCGATCCCATCCCCAACAGGGACTGGGAATTCACCCCCCTGGTGCAGCCCGGCGACCGGGTCACCGCAGGCGACGCGGTGGGCAGCGTGCCGGAGGGACTGTTCACCCACCTGATCATGGTGCCTTTCGGCGTGAAGGGCGAGTGGCAGGTGAAATCCGTCCGGGAGAAGGGCGTGTATAACGTCCGAGACACCGTGGCGATGATCGAAAACGAAAACGGCGAGGAGAAGGAACTGACCATGGTGTTCTCCTGGCCTGTCAAGCAGCCTATCCGCTGCTATGAGGAGCGTCTGCGCCCCGACGAGACGCTGGTGACCCAGCTGCGCTGCGTGGACACGTTCCTGCCGGTGGCCAAGGGCGGCACATTCTGCGTGCCCGGTCCGTTCGGCGCGGGCAAGACGGTGCTGCAGCACATGGAGGCCAAGAATGCGGACGTGGACATCGTCATCGTGGCCGCCTGCGGTGAGCGCGCCGGCGAGGTGGTGGAGGTGCTGACGGAGTTCCCGGAGCTGATCGACCCCCGCACGGGCCGCTCCCTGATGGAGCGCACCATCATCATCTGCAACACGTCCTCCATGCCGGTGGCCGCCCGCGAGGCGTCGGTCTACACCGCCGTGACCATGGCGGAATACTACCGGCAGATGGGGCTGGACGTGCTGCTGCTGGCAGACTCCACCAGCCGCTGGGCGCAGGCCATGCGCGAGATGAGCGGACGGTTGGAGGAGATCCCCGGCGAGGAGGCGTTCCCCGCCTATCTGGAGTCCGTCATCGCTTCGTTCTACGAGCGGGCCGGTAAGGTACGGCTGAAAAGCGGCAAGGTGGCCTCCGTCACCATCGGCGGCACGGTCTCCCCTGCCGGCGGCAACTTTGAAGAGCCGGTGACCCAGGCCACGCTGAAGGTGGTGGGCGCGTTCCACGGTCTGTCCCGCGAGCGCTCCGACGCCCGCAAATACCCGGCCATCCATCCCATCGACTCCTGGTCCAAGTATCAGGGCGTGGTGGATATGGAACGGGTGGAGCAGGCACGGGCCATTCTGAAGCGCAGCAACGAGATCAACCAGATGATGAAGGTCATCGGCGAGGAGGGCACTTCCGCCGAGGACTACATCGTATACCAGAAGGGCGAGCTGCTGGACGCGGTGTATCTGCAGCAGAACTCCTTCGATCCCATCGACGCGGCCTGCGACCCCGCGCGGCAGATCCACGAGTTCAACGTGCTCTACGATGTGCTGACACGGGATTTCGCGCTCAGCGATAAGAAGGATATCCGCGCCTTTTTCAACCAGGTCCGGCAGGAATTCCTGGATTGGCACGGCACTGTGTTCCAGACGCCGGAGTTTGAGGCCCAGGAGCAAAAGCTCAAGGACTTCTACATGAGCCGCGCGGCGGTGTGAGAGGGGTGTTACGATGCAGAAAGTTTACACGAAAATCGAATCTATCGTGGGCAACGTGGTGACCGTCCGGGCCAGCGGCGTCCGCAGCGGTGACCTGGCGCTGGTGGGCGAGAGCTACGCCAACGTCATCAAGCTGGACAAGGATCTGGTGACGCTGCAGGTGTTCAGCGGCACGCAGGGCGTCAGCACCACCGACCCGGTGCGGTTTTTGGGCCGCCCCATGATGGTGTCCTTCTCCGACCACCTGCTGGGCCGTATCTTTGACGGCGCAGGCGTGCCCCGGGACAACGGACCGGCGCTGACGGAGAATATGATCCCTATCGGCGGACCGTCCGTGAACCCGTCCAAGCGTATCGTGCCCAACAAGATGATCCGCACCGGCATCCCCATGATCGACGTGTTCAACACGCTGGTGGAGAGCCAGAAGCTGCCCATCTTCTCCGTGTCCGGCGAGCCGTACAACCATCTGCTGTCCCGCATCGCCATGCAGGCGCAGGTGGACGTGATCGTGCTGGGCGGCATGGGTCTGAAGCATGACGACTATCTGTTCTTCCGAGATACGCTGGAAAAGAGCGGCGCCATGGGCCGCACGGTGATGTTCATCCACACCGCCTCCGACCCCACGGTGGAATGTACCCTGGTGCCGGATATGGCGCTGGCCGTGGCGGAGCAGTTCGCCCTGGCCGGCAAGCGGGTGCTGGTGCTGCTGACGGATATGACCAACTACGCCGACGCGCAGAAGGAAATGGCCATCACCATGGAGCAGGTGCCCTCCAACCGCGGCTATCCGGGCGATCTTTACAGCTGCCTGGCGGCGCGGTACGAAAAGGCCGTGGACTTTGAGGGCGCGGGGTCGATCACCATCCTGGGCGTGACCACCATGCCCGGCGACGACGTGACCCACCCCGTCCCCGACAACACGGGCTATATCACCGAGGGGCAGTATTACCTGAAAAACGGCCACATCGAGCCGTTCGGCTCGCTGTCCCGCCTGAAACAGAACGTGAACGGCAAGACCCGCAGCGACCACCGGGCGCTGATGGACGGCATGATCCGGCTTTACAGCGCGTACAAGGAGAGTTTGGAGAAGAAGTCCATGGGCTTTATGATGTCCGAGTGGGACGAGAAGCTGCTGAAATACGGCCATCTGTTTGAGACGAAGCTGATGGATCTGAGCGTGAATATCCCGCTGGAGGAGGCGCTGGATCTGGGCTGGGAGATCCTGGCCGAGTGCTTCGAGCCCAACGAGACGGGCCTGAAGACCAGTCTCATCCAGGAGAGATGGCCCAAGCGCGACGCCGTGGAATGAGGGTGCGCCTATGGCTGTCAAACTTACGAAAAACGAACTGAAGGTGCAGAAGGACCGCCTGAAGCAGTTTCAGCGCTACCTGCCCACCTTGCAGCTGAAAAAGCAGCAGCTGCAGGCCGTGGTCATGCAGGTGACGGCGCAGCTGGAGCAGGTGGAACAGCAGCGCCGGGCCGCTGTGGCCGGTCTGGATGACTGGGTGGCGGTCTTTGCGGAAAACGACAGCTTCCCGGCAGACAAACGGCTGGAAACGCTTATCCGGCCGCGCAGCGTGGTGTGCGGCCAGGAGAACATCGCCGGTGTCACCGTGCCGGTGTTCCAGGAGCTGACCTTTGAGGACATCCAGTACGACGTGGCGGACTACCCCCTGTGGGTGGACACGGCGGCGGTGCGGCTGCGGGAGATCGCGGCACTGGACGCCATGGCCAAGACGCTGCGGCGCCGGGCGGAGCTGCTGGAGCAGGAGCTGCGCTCCACGGCCCAGCGGGTAAATCTGTTCGAGAAGGTGAAGATCCCCGAGGCCAAGGAGAACATCCGGGTCATCGGCATCTACCTGGGCGACCAGCGGACCTCCGCCGTGGTGCGGGGCAAGATCGCCAAAAAGAAGCTGCAGGAGGTGAGCCGATGATCGAGAAAATGAAGGTGGTCCACATCGTGACCACCGCCTCGGAAAAGGCCGCCCTGCTGGACCGGCTGCGGGAGCTGGGCGTTGTCCACTTCGCGGAAAAGGCTGACGCCGACCAGCGGTATTCGGAGCGCTTCGCTGCGCTGTCCAAAGCGGCGGCGGTATTGCAGGAGTATCCCCACGGGGAGCAGGAGACGGCGGTGCTGTCCGACGGTGAGTTCGAGACGTTCTTCCGGGAGCTGAACGAATGCATCGACCACAGGAAGGCCCTGCAGGAGCAGCAGACCGCCGCCCACGCCGCCGCGGAAAGGCTGGCGGAATGGGGGCACTTCTCCCCCGCCGAGCTGCAGGAACTGCGTCAAAGCGGCTGGGACGTTCACATCTACCGCACAGATAAAAAGACCATGGCGGCGCTGGAGAACGACCCGGACGTGCGGTTCGTCCGGCTGTCGCCGGTGGGCAAGATGCCCACGCTGGCCACGTTCGCCCCCCTGCCTGCCGCGTACTCCGCCACGGAGTTTCCCATTCCGGAAAAGGGGCTGGACGAGCTGGAGCAGGAGCAGCAAAGCTGTGCCGAGGGGCTGCGGGAGTGTGAGGCATTCCTGGCGAAATCGGTCAGACACCTGCCCAGCATCCAGGCGCAGCTGCTGAAAACGCAGAACGACGCGGAATACTCCGCCGTGAGCAATACCTCCCAGAGTCAGGACGGACTGGTGTGGCTGTCCGGCTATCTGCCGGTCGACGAGGCGGAGGGCTTCAAAAAAGCCGCCGCGCAGGCACACTGGGCGTGGGCCATGGACGACCCCGCCGGGGACGACGAGAAAGTGCCCACCAAGGTGAAGTACAACAAGGTCACGAAGCTGATGATCCCGGTGTTCGACATTCTGGGCACAGTGCCCGGCTATCGGGAGTACGATATCTCTTTCTGGTTTCTGGGCTTCTTCACACTGTTCTTCGCCATGATCATCGGCGACGCGGGATACGGCTGTCTGTTCCTGCTGGCCGCGCTGGTAATGACGCTGAAGGGCAAGGGCTCATCCAACGCCGTACAGCTGCTGTGGGTGCTGTCCGCCGCCACGGTGATATGGGGCGCGCTGACAGGCACATGGTTCGGCCTGGAGCAGGCCATGGACGTGCCGCTGCTGAAAGCGCTGGTCATACCCACCTTTGCCAACTACCCGGAGTACTTCCATGTGGCCACCACCACCCAGCAGAACACCATCATGAAGTTCTGCTTCATCTTGGGCACAGTGCAGCTGTCTCTGGCCTGCGTCATGAATATACGGCGCAAGCTGAAGGAGAAGGATC
Source organism: bacterium (assembly GCA_963632705.1). Classification (GTDB taxonomy): domain Bacteria; phylum Bacillota; class Clostridia; order Oscillospirales; family Oscillospiraceae; genus Vescimonas. The sequence continues at coordinate 16,667 of CAVGVB010000015.1, forward strand.
TGAGCTGGGTGTCCGACCTGGGCTGGCTGGCCGCCATCGACGCGCTGTACTTCGTGGTGCTGTATCTGGTCATCGGCCAGCAGGTGAACCTGATCCCCGTGGCCTGCGTGGTCATCGCCGGCTTCTTGCTGGTGGTGTGCTTCGGCGGTATGTCGCCGGACAAGACCTTTGCACAGGGCCTGAAAGCGGGACTGGGCAACGCCTTTACGGTGTTTCTGAACACCATCAGCGCCTTCGGCAACATCATGAGCTACATCCGGCTGTTTGCCGTGGGCATGGCGTCGCTGGCCATCGCCCAGAGCTTCAATGACATGGCCTTCAGCCTGAAAGGGCCGCTGGTGGTGGCCGCCGTGCTGGTGCTGCTCATCGGGCACGGGCTGAACATCGTCATGGGCCTGCTGTCCGTGGTGGTACACGGCGTTCGCCTGAACCTGTTGGAATTCTCCGGCCAGTTGGGTATGGAATGGGCCGGTATCGCTTACGATCCCTTCAAAAAACGCGACAAGATCAAAAAATAAACGGATAGGAGAACAATTATGAGTATTGCATTTATTGGTATGGCGTGCGCCCTGGGTCTGTCCGCCATGGGTTCTGCATTCGGTTCCGGCTTTGCCGCTCAGGCCTCCGTGGGCGCGTGGAAGAAGTGCTACGCCAACGGTAAGCCCGCTCCCTTCATTATGGTGGCCTTTTCCGGCGCACCGCTGACCCAGACCATCTACGGCTTCCTGCTGATGAACTTCATCCGCAGCGCTGTGGAGGGCGGCTGTGACGCTATGCTGGCCATGTTCACCGGTATCTTCGCCGGACTGGCCATCGGCCTCAGCGCTTTCTTCCAGGGCAAGGTGGCGGCGGCTTCCGCCGACGCACTGGGCGAGACCGGCAAGGGCACGGCCAACTACTTCATCGTCATCGGTATTATCGAGACGGTGGCTCTGTTCACCCTGGTGTTCAGTTTGCTGCTGCTGCAATAAGACACACAATCAAAAAAGAGGAACGGCACATCGGTGTGCCGTTCCTCTTTTTTCTGTTTTTACCGGGCTTCCCTGCCGATCTGCAGGCCGGCCTCGAAGGCCTGCTTGTTCAGGGGCAGCAGCTTGGGCTTTTTGCCCAGCTTGTGTTCGATGGTCTGCCACACCACATCCTCGGGCACGACCTGGGTATAGCCCACATACGCGCCCAGCATGATGATGTTCAGCACCTTGGCGCTGCCCATCTCCAGCGCCATCTCGGTGACGGGGACTTTGACCACCTTCACGTCATCCCGGGGGATGGTGCTGGTGACGATGGAGCTGTTGATAAACAGCGTGCCGCCGGGGACGAGCTTATAGAGGAATTTCGCAAGGCTGGGGTCGTTCATGACGATGAGGTCGTCCATGCTGTCGCCCAGGGGCGCGCCGATGTCATCGTCAGAGATGACCACATAGCAGTTGGCCGTGCCGCCCCGCTGCTCCGCGCCGTAGGAGGGGAAAAACGTGACGTTCTTGTCGGTGCTGTCACAGGCTGCTTCCGCCAGGAATTTGCCCAGGGTCATGACGCCCTGTCCGCCGAAGCCGGCGACCATGAGGTTTCTTTCCATCGTTACGCCTCCTCCCTGCTCTTGTCGCGGATAACGCCCAGAGGAAATTCCTTGAGCATCTTCTCCTCCAGAAAGTCCAGGGCTTCCAGCGGTTCAAGACCCCAGTTGGTGGGGCAGCTGGTGACGATCTCCACCAGCGAGAAGCCCTTGCCGTCCAGCTGGTTCTGGAAGGCTTTGCGGATGGCCGCCTTGGTCTTTGCTACGTTGGCCGGGTTATTGCAGCTGGTGCGCTCCAGATAGTAGGGCGCGGTGAGCTGGTTCAGGATCTCGCACACGTGCATGGGGTAGCCGTGCTCCTTTGGGTCGCGGCCCTGGGGCGCGGTGGTGGCCTTCATGCCCACCAGTGTGGTGGGGGCTAACTGGCCGCCGGTCATGCCGTAGATGCCGTTGTTGACGAAGATGACGGAGAAGTTCTCGCCCCGGTTGGCGGCGGACATCGTCTCCGCCAAACCGATGGAGGCCAGGTCGCCGTCGCCCTGGTAGGTGAACACCAGCGACTCGGGATTGCTCCGCTTGGTGCCGGTGGCCACGGCGCAGGCCCGGCCATGGGCGGCCAGCAGGTAGTCGTAGGTGAAATAGTCCATGTGCAGGCCGCAGCAGCCCACACCGATGGCACAGACGGCCTTGTCCAGCAGCCCCATCTCCTCCAGCACCTCGCCGATGAGCTTCACAATGGTGGAGTGCATACAGCCGGGGCAGAAGCCGGACACCATGTCGGCCTTGATGCCCTTCGTTCTCGCGTAGACCTTTTCCATTACCGCACCTCCTTATCCGCCAGCAGCGCTTTGGCGGCGCTGATGACCTCGTCCCGGCCCATGATCTCGCCGCCTGCGTGGAGACAGGTGTGGATGGGGCATCGGTCCATGACCGCCAGCTTCACGTCGTTGACCATCTGAGCGGGGATGGACATCTCCACATCCAGGATGGCCTTCACCCGGGTGAGATCCAGCCCGGCATAGGTATCATAGGGGAAGGGGTTGAGGGTCTTGGGCCGGATCAGGCCCACCTTATACCCCTGGCTGCGCAGCAGCTTCACGGCGCTGCGGGCGATACGGCCGCAGATGCCGTAGCCGGTGAGCACCAGCTCCGCGTCGTCCAGGAACATGGTCTCCACCTGCACGTCCTTTTTCCAGCTCTCGTACAGGGCCGCCATATCCCGGCAGCTCTGCTCCTGATCCTTGGTGGACCAGCGGCCCGCCGCTACGATGCCGCGAGGCTCTTTTTCGGAGTCATGGCCCACGGCAGAGGTGGGGCGCAGCGCGTCCTTCAGCGCCTTGACCTCCTCGGCGGAGCGCATGGGCGGCAGCTCCACCGGCTCCATGATCGTGCCCATGACGCCGTCGGTGAGGATCAGGACAGGGTTGCGGTCGCGCTGGGCGTAATCGAAGGCGGCATAGGTCATGTCCACCGCCTCCTGCACCGTGGCGGGAGAGAACACCATCATGCGGAAGCCGCCGTTGCCGCTGGCCTTGGTGGCCTGGGTATAGTCCTGCTGGGCAGGCTGGATCGTGCCGATGGCCGGGCCGCCCCGCTGTACGTTGACGTACACCATAGGCAGCCGGGCGCTGGCGCAGAAGCTGATGCCCTCGCTCATGAGACTGATGCCGCAGGAGCTGGAGCTGGTCATGGCCCGGGTGCCCGTGCCGGCCGCGCCGTAGACCATGTTGATGGACGCCACCTCGCTCTCGCCCTGAACGAAGCTGCCGCCTACCTCCGGCAAACGGCGGGCCAGGTACTCGGGGATCTCGTTCTGGGGGGTGATGGGATAGCCTGCAAAGAACCGGCAGCCGGAGCGCACCGCGGCCTCGGCAATGGCCTCCGTGCCTTTCATGAATACTCTTGCCATGTGCTCCCCTCCTTACTTATAGACTTCGATGGCGGCGTCGGGACACATACGTCCGCAGATGGCGCAGCCGATGCAGTTTTCCGGGTGTGCGGCCACCACAAAGGGATAGCCCTTGGAGTTCACGTCGTGTCCCACGGCCAGCACGCCCTTGGGACAGAATTTCACGCAGTAGCCGCAGCTTTTGCAGCTCTCCGCGCGGATGGTGACTTGCGGCATAGTGTTTCCTCCTTAATTCTTTAATCAAGCTCCGTGTTCGGAACGGACATACGGGATATGATGGGGATCAGGGGCAGGTCCGTCTGCGGCCGCACCTGCTCCCAGAGCGCGGACGGCACGGCGGCGGCCTCCACGGTGACGTAGGGCGACAGCAGGGCAAGTCCCTGTGCAAGGCCCGCCAGGTATTCCTCCGCCGTGGTGTCCCGGCCCAGGTTGGGGTTCAGCAGAAAGCGGGGTGTTTTCAGCCGGGAGGCCCGCAGGATGGCGCTGAGCGTGCCGTCGATATGCTCGGTGGTGGCCGACCAGGGACGGTAGGGGTTCACCACGAACCACACGTCGGCATTTTTCAGCAGGTGGGCGCAGCCGCCGATGAGCTTTGCGCCGGTGTCGTTGCCGCCTACGTCCAAAATGACGTTCTTGCCCTCATCCAGCAGCAGCGGCACAAGGCCGCCCACCTGGGTAGGGGCGTCGGCCCGCTGCTGCTCGAAGTGGACGGCGACGCCCGCGTCCGCCAGCAGCGTCTCCGCGTCACGGGAGCGCATCAGGGGCTTGGTCTGGTCCAGGTCGAAGAAGTGGACCTCCCTCCCCTGCTCCGCCAGTTCCAGCGCCAGATGCACCGCCAGTTCCGATTTACCGCAGCCGGCCTCGCCGAGAAATACGGTGTTGCTGCTGCGGAGCAGCGCCGAAAGTCCGGCGGCGCTCACGCCTGCACCTCATAGCGGTCGAAGATCTTCAGGTGTTCCTGCCCTTCCAGCACACGGCAGGCCCCGGCTGCCAGCGCCTCCAGCTCAAATTCGCCGGCCATGATCTCCACGGGGGCGATGAAGGACAGCTTCTTCGTCAGGTAGTCGGCCACATATTGGGAATGGGCGATGCCGCCGGTGAGAATGACGCGGTCCACCCGGCCGTCCGCCCCCGCCGCCAGCGCGCTGACCGCCCGGGCGGCACTGTAGAGCATCCCGTCATAGACCAGCTTGGCATGATCGTCGCCGTCTGCGATGCGGCGCTCCACCTCCCGGGCATCGGACGTTCCCAGATGGGCCACCAGTCCGCCCTTGCCGCGGATGAAGTCCATCATCTGCTTCTCCGTGTACTTGCCGGAATAGCACAGGTGGACCAGGGGCTGGAGGCTGACGCCGCCCATGCGCTCCGGTGCGAACATCCATTCGTCGTCCCGGACGCCGTCCACCATCTTCCCGCCGATGAACAAGCGGGCGGACGCGCCGCCGCCCAGATGCAGCACGATCAAGCGGCAGTCCTCCAGCGGCTTGTGCAGCACCTCCTCGGCGCAGCGGCGGGCCATGGCCCGGCAGTTGAGGGCGTGGCCCAGCATGACCCGGGTGATCTCCGGCAGGCCGGTGATGCGGGCCTCGTCCACCATCTCGTCCACCGCCACGGGGTCGCAGATAAACGCGGGGATCTTCAGGGGCTGTGCCAGCTGGAACGCCAGCACACAGCCCAGGTTGGAGGCGTGGGCCGCGTTCTTCACGGTATACATATAGTCCACCATGGTCTGATCCACCAGGTATGTGCCGGACTCGCAGGCAGGCAGCTGACCGCCCCGGGCGCAGATGCCGTCCAGCGTCGTCATGTCGATGCCGTGATCCGCCAGCGCCTTTTCGATGGCGGTGCGGCGGAAGTCCACCTGCTCCATGACCCAGTGAAAGGGTGACAACTCTTCGCTGGTATAGCGGAGCGTCTCGTCAAAGATCTTATCCGCCCCCTCAAACAAGGCGATCTTGGTGGAGGTCGAACCGGGGTTGATGACCAGTATCCGTTTGCTCATGATGCTCACGCGCCGGGCGGGCTGCACCGGCTTCTCCTTTCTGTTTCAAAAAATCTTGTCAAAATGGTCCGTATGTGTTACCATTTCTACATCAGGGTAATAGTATTTTGTTATGGGCAGAGACTTGCTATGGATATTGAAAAGCTGAAAGCATTAAAAGTTATCGTGGAGACAGGCAGCATCACCCGTGCGGCGGAGCGGCTGGGCTACTCACAGCCGGGGCTGACCGGGATGCTGAACCGGCTGGAGCAGGAGATCGGCTACCCGGTGCTGCGGCGGGGCAGCGGCGGCGTGTCATTGACTGAGGCCGGCGCGGCGCTGATGCCCCATGTGGATCGCATCCTGCGGGACAGCCGCGCCCTGGAGCAGGCTATCGCAGACCATCGCCCGGAGGAGCGGCGCATCCTGCGGATCGGCTCGTATACCAGCATTTCCCGCAACTGGCTGCCCCAGGTGCTGAAGGGCTTCGGGACAGAATTCCCGGACGTACAGCTGACGGTGAAGGACGGCTCGTGCATGGACATCGAGCAGTGGCTGATGGAGGGCACGATCGACGTGGGCCTGCTGAGCAACTGCTTCTCCGCCCCGCTGGAGTTTCTGCCGCTGCTGCAAGACCCCTATTATGCGGTGCTGCCGCCGGAGGAAAAGCCCGGGGAGACCTTCGACATCAGCGCTTTCAACGGCAGGACGTTTTTCATCCCCTCAAAGGGGGTTGATACGGAGGTACTGCGCATTCTGGAGCGCAGCAGCGTCACGCCCCGCTTCTCCCTCATCGCCACGGAGGACAGCGCCGTCATTAAGATGGTGGAGCAGGGTCTGGGGTGCAGTTTGCTCAGCGAGCTGATCCTGCGGGGCAGCACGGACCATGTGAGCCTTGTGCCCGTCGATCCGCCGGCCTTCCGCGAGGTCGGCGCGGCGGTGCGCTCGCTGAAAAAGGCCGGTCCGGTCCTGCGCAGCTTCCTGCACTACATCCGCCGGGACGCGGAGGAGTGACCCATTCGTTTTTGCTATACCCCTATTATAAAGGCCCGATGTCCAGCCGGGAAGCTGTGATTTCCTATGCATTCATAGCACAATGCTATGTCTTCGTCTGCAAAAAGTCCGCCCAAGAGGCCGCCTGACACAAGAAAACACACGGTTTTGCCTGTGTCTATCCGGCTGAAATCGACCGAAAAAACGCCCACATGCGTCAGCATGCGGGCGTTTTTGCAGCCAATTTCAGCTCGAATTTACTTTGGCAAAACTGCTTCGCACCGGAAAAGAGCGCGTTTTGTGCAGAGCCGAGGCACGCCGCCGCAGGCATACTGGATGTCTGTCAAGGCGGCGCAACGACGGGGCTGTGCAAAACGCGCCTTTTGCGGCGTATGTTTTCTTATGCCAGGCGGCCTAAGGCGGACTTTTATCTTTCACTCTGAAGCGCCGATATGAATGGTGCTATCGGCATACAGCGCCGCCTTGCCGCTCATGCGGATGCGGCCGCCGTCCATGACGGCGTAGACGATGCCGCCGCGGGGCGACGCCTGATAGGCAACCAGCTCCTGCTTGCCCAGCTTTTTGGCCCAATAGGGCAGGATATGGCAGTGGCCAGACCCGCAGACGGGGTCTTCCGGTACGCTGCACTTGGGCGCGAAGCTGCGGGACACGCAGTCAAAGTCGCTGCCCCTGGCGGTGACCTGCAGCAGCAGGCCGTCCAACGCCAGGACCTTGCTCTGGTCGGGGTTCATGTTCCGCACCGCTTCCTCGCTGTCCACCACGCACAGCAGGTCGCGGCCCATATATGCCTCCCGCGGCATGACGCCCATGGCGTCGGCCATCTCCTGTGTCACCGGCACAGGTGTAAGGTCGTAGGCGGGGAAATCCATCTCGAACAGCTCGCCCTTTTTCGTGACGGTCAGCGTGCCGCTGAGCGTCTCAAAGGCCACCTGCGTCCGCTCCGGCTCAACGAAACGGGTGACGACGTAGGCGGTGGCCAGCGTGGCGTGGCCGCACAGGTCGATCTCGCCGCCGGGAGTGAACCAGCGCAGGCGGTAGCCCTCCCCCTCCTTCACGGCAAAGGCCGTTTCGGAGAGGTTGTTCTCCCGGGTGATCTTCATCAGCAGCTCGTCCGGCAGCCATGCGTCCATAACGCAGACGGCGGCGGGATTGCCGGCAAACACATGGTCGGTAAACGCGTCCACCACATATTGCTTCAAGGTACGCTCCATAATAAAACCTCCTAACGGTTGATAGATCTGCTCATCGGTCGAAAATGACCATGTATGTGCCCAACACCTGCTCGCAGGGGATGCGGGCCGCATTTTCCACGGTAAACGCCTCGCGCGGGTAGACGGTCCTGCTCTGCCCCGTAGGCCATCACGTACTGCTCGACTCGCATGGTGTTCCTCCTCTTACTTGCGCGCGCTTGCTGTTTCTGGAGACATCATACCGCAGTTTCCGCGCAAAAGCAACCGGAACAGAAGAATGTTTTACCATACGCGTATTGACAGCGCCGCACAACCATGGTACATTAGATTTGTAAAGTTTTCTTCGGAAACGAGCGTGTTCTCTACTGGCGGTGACAGCCCGCGAGCGATCAGCTAATTCGGTGAAATTCCGAAGCCAACAGTCAGGTCTGGAAGGGAGAAGAAGGCTTTCCGGTATGCTGCCGGATGCCTCTTTCTGCTCGGATTCCGAGAACTGGAGATTTGCATCCGGCGCAGCGATACTCCCGTTGGGAGGATGTTGCCGCTGGGTGCTTTTGTTTTGCGGCGGCCTTCCGTGGGGAAAAAACAATGACAGGAAAGGAAGATGCGTCATGGAAAACACGCAGAAAACCGGCAATCCTCTGGAAACAGAACCGCTTTCCAAGCTGCTGCTCCGCTACTCTGCTCCGACAACGCTGACCCTCATGGTCAATTATCTCTATAACGTTGTCGATCAGATCTTTATAGGACACGGCGCGGAGATCACCGGCATGGCGGCGGTCAATGTGGCTTTTCCTGTATCCATTCTGGTCAATGCGGTGGCTCTGCTGCTGGGAGACGGCTGCGCCGCCAATGTCAGTCTGTGTCTGGGGCGGAAAGAGCAGGAGACCGCGGATCGGATATTCGGTCATGCGGTTACTTGGATCATTACCAGCGGTATTGTAATGGCGTTGGTCTGTGGTATTTTCACGCCGCAGATCGTAAGGCTCTTTGGCTCTACCGACACGGCCTACGCGGAGGCGGCGGCCTATCTGCGGGTCATCGCCTGGGGTATCCCCTTCCAGCTCGTCTGCCCCGCATTTACCGCCATGATACGGGCTGACGGCGCACCGCAGTATACGATGAAATGTATGATGACAGGCGCTGTCATCAATCTGATCCTCGACCCTGTGTTCATCTTCGGGCTGAATATGGGCGTCGTGGGCGCGGGTATCGCCACCGTCATCGGTGAGGTGGCCGCCGGTGTACTGTGTTTGCTCTATCTGCGTCGGCTGCAAACTGTCCATCTCACAAGAGAAGCGCTGCGCCCGACTTGGGTACTGACGCAGAGGATCCTAAAGCTGGGCTTCCCCAGCCTGCTGACGCAGAGCCTGACCGCGCTGGTGCAGATCGTCCTCAATAACCTGATGCGTGTCTATGGCGCAGCCACTGTTTACGGCAGCGATATTGCCCTGTCCGTGTACGGCATGATGATGAAGGTCTATCAGATCGCCCACTCCATGTTTGTCGGCGTATCCTCCGCCATCCAGCCTATCAACGGCTACAATTTCGGCGCAAGGAACTACAGCCGGGTACGGAAAACCTACCGTATGGCGACGGGGATCGCGCTGGCCATCTCCGGGCTATGGTGGCTGATCTATCTGCTGTTCCCGCGCCAGCTTGCCATGCTCTTTGTCTCCGACAATCCGCTCTATCTGGACTGTGCGGCACACTGTTTCCGGCTTTACATGATGGCGTTCTTCCTGTACGGCGTACACATGACTACGGCCTCGTTCTTTCAGGGCATCGGGAAGCCGACCTGCTCGCTGCTGATCCCGCTGGTCCGGCAGGGTGTCCTATTGATCCCGCTGGCGCTGCTGCTGTCCCGGCATTGGGGTCTGGACGGCGCGCTTTTCGCTGTACCTATTGCGGACGTTCTGACCTGCCTGCTGTGCGTTTTCCTGGCATGGTCGGAGTTCCGGAAATGGAAAAAGCTCGGTTGGCTGGCCGAAAATTGATAATTGATAAAAGACCTGCCTTGGCCATTTGGCCAAGGCAGGTCTTGTGTTATCAGTTTTATCAGACAGTGATCGCCAGCGTCAGGATATTCAGGCCGTCGGTGTATTCGTAGGACACCTCGTCCATGATCTTTTTCACCATGAAGATACCCAGGCCGCCGATGTCCCGTTCCTCCGCCGACAGCGTCGTATCCGGATCGGGCTTGCCGGTGGGATCGTAAGGCCGCCCGTTATCGGAGAAGCGGAGCGTCGCCTTGCCGTCCGACAGGGCACAACCCAGCGTAACGCTGGAAGCGCCGCTGTATTGGGCGATGTTGGAGAATATCTCGTCCACGGCGATATTCACCCGGGCAATGGCCTTCATGGGAACGTCCGCCGCGGAGAGGGTGTCCTCAAAGAAGGCCGTCGCCTCCGGCAGCTTATCCAGTGTCGGTGCGAGCTGGATCTTCTTCATGGCGGAGGCTGCATCCTTCATTTCGATGCAGAGCATGGTCATGTCATCAAACTGGGCCGCGCCGTTCACGAAGGTGTCCACGTCCCGGTGCAGCGCATCCAGCAGCTGGCGGCAGGTGCTGTTCTTGGCATCGTTCAGGGCAAGGAGCATCCGGTCCGTGCCGTAGAGCGTGTTGGACGCGTCGGTGGCCTCCGGCACGCCGTCCGTGTAGACCACCAGGCGGTCGCCGGCATTCAGCTCCAGCTCATATTCCCGATACCGCGCGCCCGCCATACCGGCCAGCACAAAGCCGTGCTTGTCCTTGAACAGCTCGAACTCCCCGCCTTTACGCATGATGGCCGGGTACTCGTGGCCCGCATTGGCGCACTTCATCTTCCCCGTGGAGATCTCAAGAATACCCAGCCAGACGGTGACGAACATCTCCGCGTCGTTGTTCTCACACAGCTGCTCGTTCACCTTTTCCAGCACCGCCTTCGGGGAAAGGCCGCTCTGGGCCGCGGATTTCAGCAGCGTCTTGGAGATCATCATAAACAGCGCGGCGGGGACGCCCTTTCCGGACACGTCCGCCATGACCAGCGCCAGATGGTCGTCATCCACCAGGAAGAAGTCGTAAAAGTCGCCGCCTACCTCCTTTGCCGGGGTCATGGAGGCGTAAATGTCGAACTCATGCCGCTCCGGGAAGGCCGGGAAGATGCAGGGCAGCATGGACGCCTGGATATGCCGGGCCACGTCCAGCTCCGCGCCGATGCGCTCCTTCTCCGCCGTGACGCGGCTGAGGTTTCGGATATACTCGTTCAGCTCCGCCACCATGTACTGGAAGGAGCTGGCCAGGTCCTCCAGCTCGTCGCCGGTGTTGACCTCCACCCGGAAATCGGACAGGCCCTCCATTTTGCTCTCCACCAGTCCGATGGCCGCATGGTGCAGCGTGCCCAGCGGGCGGATGAGGATGCGCCGCACATAGTAGTAGTACGCAAAAATGGAGAGCAGCAGGACGGCCAGCACCACGCACAGCGTCAGAACCAGGAACTGGTGTATCTGTTGGTCGATCATGTCCATGGAGATGTCCACGCTGGCCAGGGCCACCGGAATACCGGCGCTGTTGGGGATGGCCACATAGGCCGACGCCAGATAGCCGTACTCCTCGTTGTTGGTGACGAGGATCGTCTGCTCCGCGTCCACGGCAAACGCCTTGTGCATCAGCTCGTTGCCGTCGCCGTAGTAGGCATCGGTATCGCCCAGGTCGCAGACGCCGTCCTCACCGGCCACGCCGGCGTCCCAGATGTAGTACATCACCTCATCCTCCGGCACGACCACGTAGAAGTATTTCAGTCCCATCTTCTCCTTTGCGTCCAGCAGATAGCGGTGGATCTCGTCGTAATAGTCGTCCTTTTCCCCGGTCAGATAATACTGTTCCACCTTGTCTCCGTCGATGAGAGACGCCGCCACGGAAGCCTGCCCGAAGGCGAGTTTGGAATACTGCTCCTCCATCCGCGTCCGGTACAGCTGGGCGATGGAGGGCGCCAGTATGGCCGCAAGAACGGCGGCCATGACCACCAGGCCCAGCAGCAGCTTGGGCTGCAGCCGTATGTTTCGCGCTTTTTTCATGTCCGCACCTCCATTGGATGAACGTGAAGCCGCAAATGTCCGTCCTGCACACGGTACAGCACCCTCGTGGGAGACAGATACTGCACCTGGCGGTACAGCGGTCCTGTGCCGGTGGTCACGTCCGTTACATAAAACCATCGCCCGTCCAGCTCCACCTGTGTCATGGAGTTGTATTTCCGGAACACGGCCAGGGCCTCTTCCCTGCTCATATCGCGGTAAAGCGTCAGCAGCTCCGACGCCGGGCGCTTCCAGTAGGGGCACTTCTCCGTCTGCGGCCTGCCTGCCGCCCAGCGATCGTCAAAGTGTTCCATGATGTCCGCCGCCATCTCCCGGGCATACGCGGCGCAGCGGAGGTAGATGTCCACGCTGTCCACCTCGCCGGTGACGTCGATGGTCCGCTGGGCCAGAATGTCGCCGCCGTCCAGCCGTTGGGCCACCTTGTGCATCGTTACGCCGGTGCGCGGGAGATCGCGCTCCATAGCGCCCTCGATGGGATAGTAGCTGCGGCCCTGGGGCAGCAGGGAGCTGTGGGTGTTGATGCCCCGGAAGCCCGGCAGGTCCTCCGGCAGCGTCAGGATGCGGTCATACTCCGCAATGAAGAACAGGTCGCAGCCCTCGTCCCTGAAGTAACGGGTGATCTCCTCCGGCGTGATGGACTCATAGTGGACGGGGATGCCCAGCTCCCGGGCCCGCTGCACGATGGCATACTCCGTGAAGTAGTCCTCGTCGTTGTGGTATGTATACAGCGCCAGCACCTGATGCTTCTCCAGCAGATATTCAAAGCACGACAGAAACACATCGCTGCCGAAATAGACGATCTTCATTGGTGTGAACCTCTCAAATCCTGATGATCAGCGTATTGAACCCCTGATACCGCCGATAGAAAAACTCTTTTGCCCGCTTCTTGATGATCAGCACGCCCATGCTGTCCATATCAAAATCCCCATCCTGGCTGGCACGGCGGGTATCCATGTCAAAGGGGTTGAAGGTGGTGGCGTCATCCCGCAGATGCAGCTCCAGCTCTCCGTTTTCCTGCATGATAGCGGTAAGCTGGATATAGCCGTCCGTCCGGCCCTGAAAACCGTGCTCCAGAATGGCCATGCCGATCTCCTCCACGGTCATGGTGGCCAGCATCTGCTGCTTCATGTCCGCGTTCCACTCCTCGCAGAAGCCCTCCAGCTCGCGGCTCACGTCCATCACATCCGCCGCGTTGCTGAGGATCGTCCGCTGGAAAATGCGCTCCTCCGGCAGCTCCGCCTTCTTATAGCGGCCGCTGATGCCCAGCAGCAGGAACACCGCCAGTGACCCGGCCTCCGTCAGCAGGAACAGCAGCCAGAAGCGCTGCAAGCCCATCGCGTAGCACACGAACGTCAGCGGAATGAGCAGCACCGCACCCCGGAGCGTCTCCAGCAGGAAGGACGGCCTTTCGTTCTCGCAGGCCTGATAGTAATTGCACAGCAGGATGTTGACGCCGGCGAACAGCGCCGCCGCGCCATAGAGCCGCAGTGCGGTACACGCCAGCGCCTCCGAGGGCGAGCCTGCAATGCCGAACAGCAGGCACATCCCCACGGGCCACAGCTCTACGAAAGCGATGAGCGCGCCGCCGGCGGCAAGACCCGCCGTAAACCCCAGACGCGCCGCGTTTTTCTTACCCTGCCGGTTGTGCTCCCCCTGATAGGTGGACAATATAGGCTGCATGGCCCGGCCCGTCCCCTCGAACAGATAGAGGATCAGGTACGAGGTGTTCTGGATCACGTCGAAAACGGCCACCGCCGTTTCTCCGCCCAGCCGGATCAGCAGGTTGTTGCACACCAGGAAGAAGATCATCTGGTACAGATACTGCACGGAGGTGGCCATGCCCGCCTTCAGCGTGGAGAGCGTGGGCACGAGCCAGCGTCCCCTGGGCAGGGCAAAGCGCAGGGTGTGCTTCCTGCCGAAGAACCCCGGCAGGTAGATACAGATGGTGATGATCTGTCCCAGCGCGGTGGACAGCGCCGCCCCCCGCGTTCCCAGGTCCAGCACCAGCACCAGGAACACGTTCAGCGCGATATCGCAGAGATTGCCCGTGACAGAGCCGACTCCGGCCCGCCGCTGGCTGCCGTCGTTGCGCAGGTAGTAGTTCAGTATGTTGGACAGATAAAACAGCGGCGTGGCCGCCACCAGGATCTGCAGATAGTCCTTTGTGGCGATATACAGCGCGCCGTCCGCCGACCGTGTACCCAGCAGTGCCAGCAGCGGCTCGATGAACACGCTGCCCAGCACCGCCGTGGCGACGCTGAACAGCAGCGCCAGGCCAAAAACGCCGTGGAAGCTGTCCGCCGCCTCGGCCGTCTTCCCCTCGCCCAGCAGCCGGGAATAGCGGACAGAGCCGCCCAGCCCCAACCCATGGGCAAACATACAGTTGATCATGTAGACCGGCAGGATCAGACTGATGGCGGCAAGGCCTACCGCCCCCAGCCTTTGTCCCACCACCACGGCGTCCGCCATGTCGCTGAGCGCCCAGCCCAGCGATGACAGCATAGCCGGTATCCACAGGCCGCGGAACATACGGCCTGTGAAGCTGTCCTTTGTACGGTGCGTGACCGTTATATCCCCCGTGGCTGCCACGTTACTCGATGGTCAGAATGTCGGAGAAGCCGGTGACCTCAAAAACCTCCATCACCGACTCGTTCACATGGGAGAGCACCATCTTTCCCTGTCGGCTCATCAGCTTCTGAGCAGAGAGCAGCACCCGCAGCCCCGCCGAGGAGATGTACTCCACGCCGGTAAAGTCCAGATACAGCTCCGTGACACCGTCAATGTCGGATCTCAGCTCCGCCTCCAGCTGGGGGGCGGTGGTGGTGTCGATACGGCCCTGGATAGCCAGCGTCAGTGTGGTATCGTTCTTCGTTTTCTTGATGTCCATGTTGTTTCTCCTCTCATGCTCCGTCCGCCGGATACGGCGGTAATTTATGATATAGAACAGTGTAGCATAGTCGCGGTATTTTCACAACGTCTTTTCACGCAAAATATCTTCGTGTTGACGCACGCCCGCCGATTGTGATAGAATGATATCATCAATCTTCAGGAGGCTGCGTGACATGAAAAAGTACTTTACTGCACTGTGTGCCCTTGCGATGGCGCTGCTGCTGACCGTTCCCGCCGCGGCGCAGGAGGGCATCAATACCAGCGGCACTACCTCCCTGTCCGATGTCTTGAACGACATTGACTTCGACTCTGACAACAGCATACAGCTTATGTTCGCCAAGCTGCAGCTGGCACAGGCGCAGCTCTGCAAGGACTCCGCCAATTCCTGTATGCAGCAGATTCAGAAACTTCAGAAGGAACAGGATCTGACTGCGGGCACCCTTGAAAAGATGCGGCAGCTTCAGGCGGAGGGCGCAACGGAGATGCCCGAGGATATGCTCAGCTTCATGCGGGATCGCGATCTCGCCTATTGCGAGCCAAAGGATTTCGACTGCTGGGCCTATAACATCGAAAGCCTCACGGTCTATCAGGACAGCCTCACCGCTCAGACGCAATCGCTGATGGTCAATCTGCAGGATTTTGTCGGTCAATATAACTCCTACCTGCAAGGTGCAAGCAGCTCCGTCAACAGCGCCTCTGATACACTGGCCGCTCTCGCCGCGTCCAGAAGCGGCAGTCTGTTCTCCACCGACGGCGGGACGACCGCAGCCGGCGGGCAGTACGCGCTGGTGGCCTTCGCCGCGCTGATCGGCGGCGCAGGCGGCACGGCGCTGATGTGGGCTATTCTCAACCGGAAAAAGCCCTCCAAGAGCACCGCGGAAGGGGCAGAGGTATGATCCCCCTGCAGCTCGGCGCGGCACTGGTATCGGTATGCCTGGGCGTCGTGCTGTGCGCCAGGCGCAAGCAGCCCCTGTTCTTCAAAATACTGCTGTTCGCCGCCGCCAGCTATCTGCTGGGCGCACTGTTCGAGGGCTGCTGGGCGCTGATCTACGGCAATGCCCCAGGCGGCTTCCACATCGGCTATCTGGGCTATGTGGGTATGTGGTTCTTCCTGTTCTCCTCCTACTTCGGCGCGATCGACCGGCTGGCCGACGGCGGAGAGCCGTTGTACCGGCCCTATCGCATGGCGGCGCTGGCCGCGCCGCTGGCCGTTCTGGGCCTGACTGTGTGGAGCGCGGCAAGCTATGGTCCAAATGCCAGCCTGCCCCTGCTCCTGCTGGTCGTCCCCATGGGACTGACGCTGTACTTCGCCCTGAAGCACCTGCTTCTGCCGGACGTGGAGATGGGCATCATACGGGTCATGCGGCCCTATAACGCGCTGGTCATCCTGCTGGGGCTGAGTCAGGCGGCGCTGCTGTTTCCCGGTCTGCCCGGCTCTTTGCAGCCGGCGGTCACGCTGCTGGTCTGCGTCCTGCTGGCGGCGATGCTGCCGACGGCGGAAATGGGGGTGCGGAAATGGTTTATGTGATCTTTCTGTGCATCGCCCTGCCGCTGGGGTTGATGCTGCCCATTCTGGAACGCCGCTCCCGGCGGCTGGTGTTCTTCCTGCTGCTGGGCATGACCACCGCTCTGGTAGCCTATGAGGTCGATTCCATCCTCTATTCCCTGTGCGGGCTGGACACAGTGCGCTTTACGCAGACCGTTCCCCCTATCGTGGAGGAGATCCTGAAGGCGCTGCCGGTGCTGGTGTTCGCCGTCTTCTTCAACGACGACCGAAAGGTGATCCTGCCCGTGGCCATGTCGGTGGGCATCGGGTTCTCCATTCTGGAGAACACCACCATCCTGGTCCAGAACCTGGCATCGGTGACGCTGGGCTGGGCGGCGCTGCGGGGTCTGTCCGCCAGCCTGATGCACGGTCTGTGCACCATGGTCATCGGCGCGGGCCTGCCCTATGTGAAAAAGCAGAAAAAGCTGTTCTGGACAGGCATTTTCGGCCTGTGGTCTATCGCTGTCACCATGCACGCCATATTCAATCTCCTGATCCAATCCCGGTACAGCTGGCTGGGCGCCTGCCTGCCTATGGCGCTGTACGGCCTGCTCTATTGGGCCAAGCGCCGCGGACGGCTGAAGCTGCCGTTCCTGTCTTACTAAAGCTGAATATACGGCAAAGAACCCGGCCCGATATGGAGCGTTCCATATAGGGCCGGTCTTTTTGTCCGTTTACCGCGCCGTCTTTTTCTTCACCCGTACCAGGGCAATGACCAGCCCCACGTTGCCCGCCAGCGACAGAATCAGCAGCAGCGTGACGGCGGAGGACGTATCCCCCGTGGTGCTGAAAAGCGCACCGGCGTTCATGGTATCATCCCCATCGCCGGTATCCGCGGCCGCATCACCGTCCGCGTCTGTCTGCGCGCCCGTCTCCGCCTTCCGGTAGAGGTACGTTCTATACTGGGTCGGTGTCTGAGAAAAGTCAAACGGTTCGCCGTCCTCGGTGACCCATTCTCCCCCCAGCCATGTGGGCTCTACGGGCTTGCTGTCGCCGAACATCTCCTCCCGCAGCAAAAAGCTGGAGGGGTCGCTGTTATCGAAGAAAACCACGATGCAGCTCGAACTTGATGTCCGATACCAGCACTCCTCCAGATACGTGCCGCCCCGGACATCGCCGCTGCCCAGCATTTTGTCGAAAAACACGGTCGTACCGTAGAAGGAGTCGTCGTTCACCCGGGCGTTCTCCTGCAAATACACATTATCCCTTACTATGCCGCCGCCGCAGTTGATGGTGCTGGAATATGTACCCCAAATGCCCTCGTGGGGTTCAAAGTCCTCCCAATAGATGGACATATCATCCACGATGTTGTCCGCGATCTCGCCGCCCCGCAGGTTCAGCGTGCCCTCCAGATAGATGGCGCCTCCCTTATTCGTTCCGGCATAGTTGCCGGTGATCAGTCCGCCGGCCAGCGTAAACGTACCCCCCTCGCTGACATAGACGCCACCGCCGCCGGTCCGTGCCTGGCAGTTACGGATCGTGCCGCCCTCCATGCTGAACGTGCCCTCTTCCACCCATACGCCGCAGAAGGAGCTGTTTTCGATCAGGGCGGTGTCGCGCATGATGAACCTGGCCGCGCTGCCGGCGGTATACACCGCGCCGCCGCCCCCGGCGTGCCACGTCTTGCAGTCCTTGATGACCGCGCCGTTATACATATAGAAGCTGCCCAGCGTGCAGACCGCGCCGCCGCCGTCCGCTCCGTAGCAGTCCCGGATGGTCGCGCCGTTCAGCTCCAGCTGACCGCCCGCCGCCACATATACACCGCCGCCGCTATAGGCAACCGAGGCATCCTCCGCCGATCCGCCGGCCAGTGCGCCGCGCTTCTGGGCGTCAGAGTCGGTGATGACCAACCGCCCGCCGTCCTGCACCAGGAATATCCGGGTACGCATAGCGCCGTCCAACACATGGCCGTTCAGATCCAGCCGCACCGTTGACGTGCCGGAAACGGTGATCTCCCCGTCCCCCTCCCCGGCGGTGATGTCGCACGAGAGCGTGATGCTGGGGGAAGTATCTGCCGACTGGATGGCGTCGGCCAGCTCGCTCCACGAGGAGACCGTCTTGTCCGCCGCAAAGGACACGGCTGTCAGCATCGCCGCCGCACACAGGGCCAGCAGCGTACTCACCAGCGCCTTCTTCTTTCCAATACTGCCTCTTCGCATAAGGATACACATCCCTTCCTATCCATAATTTGGTATGCGTATCAATTATAGCAGTTGTTTTACGGCTCGTCAAGCGGCACGCGGCGCTTCCCACGGGCTCAGCGCAGCATGGCAAGCGCCTCCGACACAGGCATTTCCAGCCGTTCTTCTATCTCCGCCGTGGACATAGGGCGTTCCAGAAGCTCCGCCGTGGAGACCGGAAACAGCCCTGTGCCGCGCGATCGCAGCAGATAGATCAGCCCCAGCGTCATATCGCTGCGCTTGGCCTCGATGACCGCAGCCTCCTCGTCAAAGCCCCCCAACTCACACAGCGCCTGCGCGATCCCTCGGCGCATCTCCGCCAGGTACGTCGGCTGGTAGTAGCCGCCGAAAACCGTGAAATCCCGAAGGAAATGGATCTCCAGGAAGCAGAGGAATATGCCCGGCAGCAGCGTCTGCGCCAGCAGCCCCTCCGTCAGGGCCTGGGGCGTAAAGGAGACCGTCACGTCCTCCCCCAGCGAATTCTGGCCGGCCAGCACCGTCTCGCCCGCCTCCTCCCGCAGCCGCAGGGAAAACAGGATGTTCCGGCTGTCCAGCCCCCAGAAAAAATGCGTGCCGCCGGTATCCCCCGTCCAGCAGCCGGCGACGCCGTCCAGTTCCCGGAGCAGCGCCGCACGCAGCCCCGGTGAAAACAGCATCTGATGGAGGAGCGTCTCCTCCGCCCGCAGGTCCTTTTCCAGCAATCGCGCGGTGATGGTCTCCATGGGCATCCAGAGATACCGGGGACATCGGTCGGTGAAGTACCGCTGGGAGAGCATGGCGTTGATGGCGGTGGTCTGCTGCCGCAGCGTATCGTACCGCTGCACCTGGTCCGAAAGCAGGACCTCCCGGCAGCAGCGCTCCAGCGCGGCGGCCATTTCAGGCGTGATCGAGCCTTGCCGCGTCTCCTGCGGCAGGCGCTTCAGCACGTTGCTCACCATCTCAGGGGTAATGCCCCCTATGGCGGCCACACAGGGGCGCTTCAGCTTCCATGAATACAGCGGCAGCCGCAGGCGGCCCTCCGGCAGCGTGCAGTCGTAGACCACCATCCCCCTCGGGTAGAGTGTGCTGGTCAGGTTCAGATTGGCGCAGGCCATGACCGGGACGACCTCTCCCCTCTCCCCCTGCAGCCGCAGCCACTGGTCGCACAGGATCGTGTCCTGCACGGTCATGAACTCGAACGCCGGGTGGTGGTGATTGGCGGTGGTCATGCAGCGGCTGCGGCGGAGGACCTCCGCACATTCCCTGGCGGTCTCCGCGCCGAAGAAGGGCGTGAAGTAGTCCTCCACCGCCGCCAGCAGGTCCTCCGACGGCAGGATGTCCGGCGACGGCCGGTGACGGAGCTGCCCCAGATAGGCCCGCAGCGTCTTGTCGCCGTGCCGGGCAAGCAGCTCTGCGGCGGCCGGATACTTTTGGGAAAGCTCCGCGATATGCTCATTCATTCTGTGCACCCTCCAGCCTGATCGAAAGCACCGTGTTGTTCATGTTCATGATCCGGGTATAGGTCTTCTGATCGGTGAGCCGCTCCAGCAGGCTGATGTTGTTCTCCTGCAGGATATCCTCATCGTCCACGAAGGCCAGCGGGTCAAAGGGCGCGCCGTTGTCCCGGATACGGACGATCAGATCCCCCTCCTCCAGCAGCAGACAGAGGTCGATCATGTCCACATGGTCGTTGTGGTCAATGATGTTCAGAACAGCCTCCTCCAGCGCGATAGCCAGGAAAACGCCCTTATTGTGGGGAATACCGTTCTGCCGGCAGAATTGCTCGATCTCCCGGTGGATGTCCGCCACGTTCTCCCGCTCTCCCGTGATGGAAAAGGTGTGGCAGGTCCGTTCCGTCTGATCCTCCAGGCCAAGGATGGCCATATTGTGATACATCCGCTTTTCCCAGAGCAGCGTGGCCACCGGGGTCAGAAGCTCCACCGAGAGACACCAGAACGCCACCATCGGGATGCTGCTCCAGTGGAGCTGGGAAATAGCCGCCACGCAGAGCAGCAGGAGCAGTATCTTGAACACCACGTTCTGCAGCGTCAGCAAAAGCACAGACAGCTTCTGCCGCTGTACGCTGGTATAGTACCGGGCAAGCAGGTCGTTGAGCCAGAGAAACGGCAGGGCGAACAGCATGACGCGGAAGGCCAGCACGGTATCAGCGTCCGGAGTCATGCCGTAGGAATTAAGGAACGCCGCGGAGAAGATGAACAGCCCCGCTGCGATGACCGCCACGATGGCGTAGGTGTACTTGGCCAGGAGGGAGAACATCCTCTGCAGCCCGTAGAAGTCGCGCTCGCCGTAGAGCATACCACCCAGGGTGGAGATGGTCTGCAGCGCGCCGCCCGCCAGAATACGCAGGATAGAGCGCAGCTGACCATATACGGCATACAGCGCCACGCCCATATTGCCCACGAAATACATCAGGAGCAGGTTGACGATCAGACCGGAGACGATCCGGGAAACTTTATCCGTGGCGAAGGACGAGCTGCTGGACGCCAGCTCCCGCCACGCCTCCCGGATGTCCTCTCTGCGAAGAACAAAATGGAACGTCCGCTTTTGGGAGAACAAATACGGCAGCGCCACCAGAATACCGGCCGCGTTGCCCAGCAGCGAAGCCGCTGCCGCACCGGCAACGCCCATACGCAGGAATTTCATGAACACCACATCCAGGATGATGTTCACCCCGTTGGCGGCGATCACCGAGCCCATCGCCAGCCTGGAATGGTTATCCACGATGGCAAACCCGGACAGGATCAGGTTCACGCCCACAAACGGGGTCGAGAGCAGCGTGAAGAACACGTACCGCGCCACGTCGTCCGTGATCGCGCCGTTATTGGTCAAAATGCCGCTGAAAAAGCCGCAGAACGGCAGCAGACACCACGCGAGCAACCCTCCGATCAGCGCCAGGAGGAAGGACAGCGTAAACGCCCCGTCCGCCAGCCGGCGCTTTCTCCGGCCCAGCAGAATGCCGACGGCCACCGGCCCGCCGGCGGAGAGAACGAATCCCGGAAGCTCCGCAATATCCACAAAGCTGTCGCCAAGTCCCGCGGCAGCGACGGCATCGGCGCCCAGAAGGACGCCGATGAGCATAAAATCTACAACAGGAACCAGATACGAGGTAGCCGTCACCACCGTGCCGACGCCGAAGAACTCCCGGGTCTTGCTCCGTATGATGGCCTCATTTCTGCGGTATTCATATCCCATTTCTTCTTTTCCGCCTTTCATGTCCCGGGCTTCGTTCAGGCGGGGCGGCCCGGTTCTCCCCTCAGTTTTTCAAGCACTCCCTGTCCAGCATCCCCAGCTTGCCGGCTGCGGTCACGACCTCCACCTGCAAACAGGTCAGGTTGGTCGCCGTCAGGATAAAGTCGGCCACCGAATGGATCGCCACTGCCAGAGCGACCGCGTCATCGGGGATGCCCAGCTGGGTGAACATGACCGCGAAGCAGGTCAGCGCACCACCCGGTATGGGCGGCATGGCCATGGATAAAAGCCCGACCACAATGATCATCGTTACCAGCCACGCCGGGCTGATGGCCACGCCGTAATTCTCTGCCATGCAGAGACATATACCCGAAAACGTGACGATAGCGCCGGGCATATAGAGCACCTGCCCCAACGGCACTGCGAAATTGACCAGCGTGGACGGAACGCCCAGCTTTTTCTCACAGGTCTCCAGATTGGTGGCAAAGGCCGCGGAGGAGGACGCCGTGGTCAGGCCGATAAGGAAGGTCGGCAGCAGCTTTTTGACCAGCAGGCGGAAGCTTACCCTCTGCCCCGCGGACAAGATGCCAATGAGCAGAAGTATCATCACTATGCAGCCCGCGAAGGCGATGATGATGGACTTGAATATGCCCGCGATCTCAGAGCCCAGCTCGGAACTCATCAGCCCGAACAGGCTCAGGAATACGAAAACGGGGATCAGGCGGCAGATGGCCTCCATAAGGAACTGCACCACCCCGTTCACCTGCTCGATGAAGGTGCGGACGACGGAGGCGCGGTCGTTGAGCACCAGCAGCGCCACACCCACGGCAGCGCCCAGGAAAATGATCTGCAGCGTGTTGCCGTTCAAAAACGGTGACACCAGATCGGAGGGCACGATGTCAAGAATGATCTGGTATATGGCGGAAAACCCGCTCATGTCCGTGCCGCCCGCGGACAGCTCCACCGGGAAAAGCCACATAAGGCATCCCGTCGCCGCTATACTGACGAAGAACGTCAGCATCACAATGCGCCCGATCACCTTTTTCCCGATCTTCCCCATGACCGTCATATCGCCGATGTTGAAGATACCTCCGCAGATCGCAAGAAAGATCATGGGCGAGGAGACGGTACGCAGCAGGCTCAGGATCGCGTTGAACAGCGGATCGGTCACCGCCCGGATGCCCTCCTGCACGCCCGCCGGGAGAAGTCTCTGCATAAGCCCGAGAACGATGGCGGACACAATGGCGATGACGAGCTTCTGCATCTGCCCCATCTTCTGCTTTTTGGGCGGATAGACCGTCAGGCAGTTCTCGCCGTTCCGATAGCTCTGCGTCAGGGTAAGTCCCGCCTGGGCCAGAAGCTGGCTGGACAGGGAATAGCTCTCCAGCGTGTCGTCGGAATGGATCTCTTTCCCCTCCACACGGACCTCGATAGCCTGCTTTCCCATACGCTTTCTCGTACAGAATATGACCGGCGCGTCAGGCAGGACCGCGGACCAGTTCTCCAGGATCTCCTCCAATGACAGCCGCAGCCGGATAATATCCTTCCGGTCCGTTCCCGCTTCCGTCAGGGCCGCGGAAAACTCCTGCGACAGAAGATCGACCGTCTCCGCCGACAGCCGATAGCTTTTCTTCGATGACAACATATGTACTCCCCCGCTTCCCGCTTTTCTCCCCTGTCAGACGCTGCATCCCCCCGGATGCGCCTATCCCCCGTTTTTCTGCCCGTCCGACTCCTGCCTGAGCAGCATCTGATCCGTTTTCTGCCGCAGGAGCAGCAGCATATCCAGCTGCTCGGCATTGATGTCCAGTCCCTTCTCGCGGAAGATCTCCAGGAGCTGTTTTCTGTATTCGCGCTCCTGCATCGTCGGGTATTGCTTTGCCAGCTCGTTCAGCTTTTTCCGCAGCTCCGCGTTGGTGTCCGCCTCCCAGTTGAATTTCGCAGTCTCCGCGAAAGAGAGCTTTTTCTTTTTCCAAGGCCAGTTCATAGAAAACGTCCTTTCCGCGCTCTTCTGCCAGACTCCCGAACGTCAGCGCTTTCGGCAATATACAGGCAGCGGCGTGCCCCTACCGGCAGGTAGTGTAGCACAGCCGCGCCCCGCGCGGCCGGAAATACCGAAATTGGTCGATTTGCTTCCCGAATTGGTCACAGGCAAAAAAAGAACCGCCCTCGGGCGGTTCTTTTTCTGTATCAATTCGTCTTGCTGGCGCTGTCGTCAGCTCCGGTCGTCTCTGTGACCGGCCCCACGATGCGGTCCGGCGTCACGCCGGCCTGCTCCGCCTCTTCCTTCGTCATCACCACCGGCTCGGCAGAGTCCTCCACCAGCTTGGCCATGATCCAGTAGCGGTGGTTGTTGTCGCCGTTCTTGCAGGTCGCCAGAATGATGACCTTATCCCCGGCCACCGGCAGGTTGTCCTTGTCCACGTTCACGCAGCCCTCGGCGCTGTAAAACGCGTTCAGCTCGCTGCCGCTGCTGTACTTGGGATCATCCGCCGCCTTGGCCAGCGCCTGGAAGAAGTCGTTGAACACCTTCTCGTCGCTGAAATCGTGATAATACAGCACATGGCTGGTATCATACGGCACACCGGCGAAAATACGGTAGGTCAGCTGCCGTCCCGGCTGATAGATGTAGATGACCGCGTCGTCGTCAAACTTCAGCGTCTCGGCGTAGCTCTGCAGGCCGCCGAACATGGTCCGGTTGGCCATGTTGTGCCCATAGATCACCGTCACCGGATCGCTGAAATCGGTGTTGTTATAGGTCTTTTCCGTATACAGCGTACCGGACTTGGCATCCTTGCCGTCCAGATCGCGGTACAGGTAATACCCGTCGTCGCTGGGATGCTGGGCGATAAAATACCCCATCTCCTCGCTGATGGTGCAGCGCGTCGCGCCGGGAATACGGATGCAGGCGTACACGTCCGGCCACTTCTTCTGCGCCGCCGAAAAGTCCACCGGCACTTCCACCGGCTTCGGCGTCACGAGGATCTCCTCGTCCTTCGGTTCTTCCGGCACGGGTGTGTCGTCATTGTCCTTCTTCCCGCACCCCGCCAGTACGGCGGAAGCCAGCGTCAGGACCGCCAAAAGCAGCGCCATGCGGCGCAGAAACTGCGGTTTGATCTTCATTGTTTCTCCTTTCCAACGGCTCTTCCCTTTCGGAAGCGCCGCTGCGGCGTCTCCGCCGCGTCGCAAGATGCTTTTGGTATGATACCATACGCCGCCCCTGTTTGCAACCTCTTTTTCCCGCCGCGCCTTACCAGCTGACCGTGCGGCCATAGCTGTCAAGCAGCGCCTCAAAGCGCTTTCGCTGCGCCGGTGTCATGCGCTGGGCATACTGCTGCAGAAGCGCCTGGGCCGTGTCCTCCCGTCCGCTTTTGAGATAGTTCCCCACGGCCCGCTGCAAGCTGTCCGCCGCCGTACTGCTCAGGCTCTCCTTCCCGGTGTCCGCCTCATAGCCGCTGTCCTCCAGCTTCGCACCGGCGGCGCTGAGCTTCCGCTCCTGCTCCGCCTTGTCCGCGTAGTGCTTCAGCATGGCCTGATACGCCTTCTCGTCCTGGGCCGACACATCGTCGTAGGACGACTGCGCCTCCGACAGCGCCCTCTGCCACTGGGCCACCGTGTCCTGCCATCGGTCGTAGGCCGCTTTTTCCTGCTGGTTCAGCATATTGTAGCGGTCCGTCAGCGCCTGTCCCTCCTGCCGGTACTCCGCCAGCGCCGCCTGCCTCAGCTCCGGTATCAGGGCCGCCAGCTCACCCAGATAGCGGTCATAGGCCTGCTGCCCCGCCGCCTGGGCATAGCTCGAGCCGTACCCGCCGGTCAGCGACGCCGCCTGCCCCATGGTGTCCTCCATCGCCGCCGCACCCTGGGCCGCATACAGCCTGGCGTAGCGCCGGTACGTCTCGTCCTCCTCCGGATCGTAGGAAAAGCTCTCCCTCCCCGCGATCTGGTCGTACAGCGCCTGCAGCTGGTCCTCGAAGCCGGAGGAATATCCGCCCGGCTGCATGGCCGCCACGCTGTCCCGATAGGCCCGTGCCGCCGCCACATCCTCCGACGGCTGATAGCCCTTCTCCAGCTCCGCCAGCTTCCGCGCCGTGCTCTCCGTCACCCGTGCCTCCGGTCTGGCCGCCTCCTCCGCCGCAGCGGCAGCTGCCTGCTGCTCCGCCGCCGTCGGCGCGGACAGCAGACTGCCCCACGTCTCGTCGCCTGCGATGCCGTCCACCATCGTCAGCCCGTTCTTTTTCTGGTAGTCCCGCACCGCCGCCTTCGTTTTCTTGCCGAAAACACCGTCCTCGTCCAGCTGATACCCGCGCTTGTTCAGCTCGCTCTGCAGCTGCTTCACCGCACCGCCCTGCGAGCCGTAAGCCACCATGGTATAAGTCGATGCCATCTCTTCTTCCTCCCTTTCCTTATGTCACGCGCCGCCAGGCATATACACCGCTGAGTCCCGCCTGCAACTGCTGCCACGTCCCCGGCACCTCCGGCGCGTCCGCCGTAGCCGTCAGGCGCACGCTCCCCACCGGGAACAGCTTTTCCTCCACCGCCACGCCGTTCAGCTTCAGACTGCCGGACACCGCCACATCGCCGTAGAATTCCGCCGGCCACGCGCACTCCAGTCCGTCCTTCTCCGCGTATTTTCCCAGCGCCAGCCCTGTGCCGCCGCTGCGCAGATGCACCGTCACCTGCTTCGTGGCCGACGTATACCGCACGGTCCGCACCGTGCCCACCGTGTCCTCGGCACTCAGCTCTATCTCGTAGGCGCAGGACGCATCCAGGCTGCCGCCCATAATGACCTCCGCGCCGTTGTCTATGGGTATCCGGCCGCTCCACACGCCGCCGCCCATAGGCCGGTACTGCACCCGCACCGTCACCTCGTTCTGCCCCGCCAGCGGCGAGCAGACAGCCGCACATTTCAGCTTGAAGAACTTCCCGTTGTCCCGTGCCTCTCCAAGCTCGTTGCACCGCACCGCCATAGAGGACGTGATCACCGGCGGGCTGTACTCATACACCCGTATGGCCGTCCCGTTGACGGAGACCGATCTGCCCCGGCTGTCCGTCACCGTGGCCCGCGGTATCTGCACGCCGCTGCCGCTCACCGGCCCGACTGTCCCCGACGCGCCGTCCTTCGTCTCCCCCGCAAACCGGAACTGGCTGCTCTGCAGCGATGCGCCGCCCTTCATCGTGGCGGAGATGCTGTACTGCACCCGGCTCATCCCCTGCACACACAGCCCCCAGCCCTGCAATACCGCGTTGTCGTTCACCACCGTGGCCGTCACCGCCGCCTCCGGCCGCACGCTGTCCGGCACGTACAGCGTAAACGCGGCGCTGACGCTGCCGATATACGTCCCGCCGCTGTATATCCTGGCGGTCATCATGCCGCTGCCCGACGTGGCGTTGGGTATGCGTGTCATCAGCCCCGTCGGTACGGTCCATTGGTATACCGCCCGGTCCGCGCTGCTGCTCACCGCCTGTATCGCCGCCTCCTCCGGCGTACCGGACACCCCGGCAAACGTATAGGAGAACTCGCAGCTGTACCCATATCCCGGCCTGGTCAACGTCAGCGTCAGCGGCTGTCCCATGGCGGCGCTTCCCGCCGTCAGCGAGAAGTCCCCTATGTCCTCCGCCCGCTCCACCGGCAGTACATAGCTGTAGCTGTCGTCGCGGGTCGAGCCTGAGCCGCTGTAGAGCCGTATGGTCAGCGGCACATAGCCGCCGGGATCTGTCACCGTCACCCACCCGCTGTCGTAGACGATCGCCTCGCTCCACCGGTTGGGCGACGCCGCCTTCATGGTATAGCCGCCTGTCACGCTGCCGCCGTCCACATACACCGCCAGATAGATGGGATACCCGAAATAGGACGCCCCCGTCAGCGGGTCTATGGTCACCCGGATGCGGTACTGCATACTGCTGCCGGACCGCTGGCTGTCATAGGCAAAGCTGACGCCGATCAGCGGCACGCCGCCCCATTGGATGCTGTCCAGTGTGGTATAGCTCATTTTCTCACGCTCCTATCCACCGGAACACCAGCCCGTCCTCCGCCGTTCCGATGCTCCATTTTCCTATGCCGATGCCGCCCAGCACCGTGATGTTGGTGATATACAGCCGGTTGTTGGACACATAGGCCACCTCCGTGGCGTCCTGCCAGAACGACAGCCGCGTGGCGGTGAACACCGCCCGGAAGTTGCTCTGGTCCACCACCTTCTCGCCGTCCACCTCCCGGCACGTCAGGCCCTGGCCCACCGCCACGCCGTACACCGGCACAGCGCCCTCGTAGTACACGATACCCGTCCGGATATACCCCTCCGTGTCCACCTTGTAGTGGGAAAACGCCGCGTCCACCGCCTCCACATTGGCCTTCAGATCGGACACAAAGCTGTAATACTGGGTCAGCGCCTCCGGGTTGGCCTCCAGATAGGCGCTGAGCGTGGCGATATACTGCCCGAAGTCCGACGTCGCCACATAGTTCTCCTTCAGCTGCGCCGTCAGCTCCTGCGTGGTCTTTTCCACCTGGGCCGCCGTCTTGATGATCATGCTCCGCAGCGTCTCGTACTGCTCGTCCGCCTTCTCGATCCTGCTGCTCCCCGTCCGTCCGGCTGCCTGACGGGCAGCGGAGGCGTACCCCGTACCTCCGCCGCCCGTTCCCTCCAGCTGTCCCAGCGCCAGGTTCAGCTGCTGCGCCATCTGCAAAAGATACGCATACTGCTGCGTCACCTGCTCCTGCAGACTGCCCTCCGGCGCAGCGGGCATAGCCAACACGCTCACGTCCCATCACTTCCCTTCTCATACACCGCCGACGCGCTGTAAAGCCGGCAGCCGCCGCTGCCCGCCAGCTTCAGCCGCAGATGGCCGCAGCGCCGGGGACGCACCTGCATCACATAGCCGCCCACGCGCCCGTCCCCGGTCACGCTGCCCGCCTTCTCCCAGCTGCTGCCGCCGTCATAGCACACATACACCGCCGCCGTCGCGCCGCTCTCCAGCTCCAGCCGCAGCTGCAATCGCTCCAGATACTTATGCTCCGGCGTATACAGCCCCAGGTCGCCCGTCTCCGCGCTCCAGTCCACCTGCGCCTCCTTCGTGCCGTATGTCCCGCTGGTGTCCAGCAGCTTTCCGTCCCGGCACAGCGCCATCATCGCCCCGCCGTACCGCGACAGCGCCACCACTTCCTTGTCGTCCTCCCTGTGCCACAGCTTCCGCGCCGTGTCGTACACCAGCAGCTCCCACGTCCCGGCGCTGCTGCGTGCCGCCAGCCAGTATCTGCCGCTCTCTCCGCCGCCGATGCCGCCTGCGTACCGCTTCTCGCCCAGCTGTCGGGACACGCACACCGGCACGCTGCCGTCAAAGGCATACACGCCGTCCATCCCCAGGTAATACACCACGCCGTCCGCCACGGCCACCGTGCCGCCCGCGCCCTTCTTCACGCCGTTGCACGCCATGGTCACGATCTGGTGTCCTCCCCCTGCGGCGGGATATACCCGCTCCATGCAGTTCTCCTTGAAGAACACCACGCCGCCCTGACACGCTGCCGCGCCGGTAAACGGCCCGTCCGAGCCTCTGGCCGCCGCATAGCTGTCGGTGCTCAGCCCCGCGAAGCTGTTCCAGTTCCGGAAGTCCCCCAGCTTGCAGGCGTAGATCTCGTTCACCGCCTCGCCGCCCACGATGCCGTACTTGCAGCCCCACAGCCGGTTTCCCTGCTCCACCACGAAGTCCATGTCCGGCACGGTCCGCATCACCGTCACCACGGCGGTCTGGCTGCCCAGCGTCCGGCACAGCGCCGGCACGACGAGCCAGTTGTCGCCCACCGCCTGCAATACGTGCAGCCCGTTCAGCTCCGATGACCCGCACCCGGACAGCGTCACGCCGTCCCCGGCGGAGAACCCCGTGCCGATGTTGGCCGCGCTGATCCTGGTGCATACCCCCTCCAGCTCCAGCCACGCGCTGCCGTCATACCGCCGCATCACGCAGGCTGGCCGGCTGGTGTCCAGCCACAGATCCCCCGTCTCCGGCTCACCCGGCGCATACGTCCTCACCGTATAGTCCCCCAGCGCCGTACCGCTCTCGTCGCACAGCGCGAACGTCACCTCGCCGCTGGTCTGCCGCGTGTTCTCCAGCCTGCCCCAGTCGGAGAAGTCCTGCGTGTTGATATACACCTTGTCCGGCCACACCAGCAGATACGCCCCCATGCACACCAGCCGCTTGTCGCTGTCGGACAGCACCGGCGCTGTTTTCGCCCCATTGATATACAGCCCTGTGCCGTCCACCCACACCAGCGCCTCCCGCCCCAGAAAGGCGTGGGGCTTGGTCAGCTCCGCCATCACGCTGCGCCTGGGCCGCACCTCCAGCGCCGGATAGCCGCCGCTCCACAGGTTCTTCATCTCCCGCAGGCAGCCCGCGCCGCTGCCGGGCCGTCTATCCAGCCCCGCAAACTGCTCCACCGCCCTGCGCTGGCGGCTCTGGGCATTCAGCTTCGGAAAAAACATCTCCCTGCACCTCCTAACACAGCCGCAGCGCCTTTACCTGCCCCTCCGGCGTCTCCCGTCGGCAGCAGTAGTCCCGATAGGTGAGAAACCCATTGTTCCACAGGCTCACCGCGTTGTTGTACCGCGCCGTCTCTCCGTTGGCGTAGTGTACCTGCGCCTCCACATAGTACCGATACATCTCGTCGTAGGGTATCTCCGCCGTCAGCTCCGACTCCGCCGTCACCGCCGGAAGCACGCCCTCCGCGCCCCGGATCTCCCGCAGCACGAACCCCTCCGCCTGGGCCAGCCACCGCAGCTTCTCCTCTTCGCTGTACCCGTTGGGCAGCAGCGCGTCCACCCGCGCCAGCACCTCCTTGGCCTTCGCCATACCGGCCACCTCAAGAGGCCCGCTCGTCCACGTAGCGGCGCGCCGCCTCGGCCATCATGCGGCCGTTCTCCAGCACCTCCGCCACATAGTCCGGCACGCTGACCTCCACGCCCCGCATGATCTTCCAGCTCCGCCCGTTGACGGACACGATCACAAAGTTCTCCTCGTTCTTTCTGCCGCGGGGCAGCAGGATCTTCACCATTTTCTCCTTCATAGCACCCTTCTCCTTTCGTATCGTCCGTTGTCCCAAATTCCTGTCATTCCGAGGCGCGAAGCGCCGTGGGAATCCGTATCCCTAAAGCTGCAAATTCACCTAAGATTCTTTGATAGCCTGGGCGCTCCCCACAGGGAGCGCCCGATCCTATCCTCAGTTGGCCTTGTCCTCGCCGGAGTAGCTGGAGCCGCACTCCACGCGCACCATGTACTCGTCGTACAGGATGGCCGCCGCGTGCACGCCCTTCCAGCCCACGCTGGAGCGCTGGTCCAGAGGATCAGCCGTACCGGAGCTGCCGCGGGGCTTCACGATGACCTCCGTGCCCTCGCTCAGATCCACCACGCCGTAAGCGCCCTTGCCGATGAACAGGCAGCCATACACGGCGCAGCCGTCCTTACCGCCCTCGGCGGGCTGGATCACCGCGTTGTCGGACACGGTCACCTTGGTGTCCAGCACCATCTTGCTGGCGGTGTTGCTCACCACCTTGGCGCGGGTGCTGCCCACCTTCACATAGCGGCCCGCCAGCGCGCCGGCCGCCACCGTACCGCCGTCAAAGGTCACCTCGGTGTCGTCCATCACCGCGCCGTTCACCAGCAGCGTGCGGCTGTCCTTGGCCAGGTCCGTGCCGCGGTAGATCTTCGCCTCCGTGGTCTCCACAAAGCGCACGCCGTGCAGCTCGCCGATCTCGCCGGAGAACAGCTCCGTGGCGGCGGCGTACTGGTGGGCGGCGATCCACGCCTCGTCCTGACGCAGATCAAAGGCCACGCTGGGGTGGATGATGCACACATACTTGCCGTCAAAGGTAGGCGCGTTCATCTTCTTCAGCTGGGTGGCGGCCTTGGCCACCAGCTCACTGGTCATCTTGCAGCTGCTGTCCAGGTCGGCGCGGCTGGTCACCTCGGTCTTCGCGCCGTCCGCGCCCAGCTTGGGCGCGTAGATGACCTGGTTGCCCTGCTGGATCTCATTGCGCGTCACCGTGTCCAGCGTCAGGCCCATGTTCGCGCCGTGGCGGTCGGTGATCTCCAGCACCACATCGTCGATGGCCGTCAGATCCAGCATATCGGACACGGTGGTGTAGTCGCCGTACTGGGCCAGCTCCTTGGTGATGTAGCTGACGGAGATACCGCTGCCGTCGGGGGTCACGCCCTCGGTCAGCGGCGTCAGCGCCTTGTCGAACGCGCCGAACTTGCGCCATTCCACCGTCTTGCCGCCGCCCACAGGCAGGCCCTTGGTGGCCGCGAACTGGTTGTGTACCAGCTGGGGCTTGGCGTTTTCCAGCAGCTCCATGCCGTAGTAGGTCTTCATCTCGGCGCTGAGACCGCCGGTGGTCTGCGTGTTGGCCTCCGCGAACACCTGCAGCTCCATGTTCAGTTTCTTTTCCATTTTTCCTTCTCCTTTCCTTTCCCGTTCCATCCTCTTTCGATGTCATTCCGAGCCAGTGACCGACGTCACTGGCGTGGGAATCCGTAACCCCCGTCTCGCCTCCCTCTGTGAGGCGGCCCAGTGCTCACACTGGGTTGTGCGGCGAAGCGTAGCTGAGGTGGCAAAACCGAAGGTTTTGACGGAGGGAGAGACAATGAGCCACCGCACCCCTTGTGCCCGTTCGTAGGGGAGGGGCGAGCGCTGTGGAGCGCAGCGAAACGAGTGCCCTTGGGGTACCCCTCCCGCCGCGTCCGCAGGCGCGGTGTCATTCCGCCCCCCTAAAACCGTATCTTCTCCCCCTCCAGCACCTGTCTCCGGATGTCCGCCAGTTCCTTCCCGCTCAGTTCTCTCGGATCGCACCGGCTGACGCTGCGCCGCCTGCCGCCGTTCTCCGCCACCCGGCTGCCGCCGCTGGCGATGGCCTGTGCCATCTGCTGCCGCGTCCGCGCCACCGCATAGTCCATAGCCCTGCGGAGCTGCTCCTCCTCACGCTGGCGCTGCACCGCTGCCTGCAAAACGGCGGCCCGCTGCCGCATCTCCGCGTCCTGCCGCAGCCGGGCGTTCTCCTGCCTCAGATTTTTCAGCCGCCCGTCCAGTATCCTCTGCACCCTCGCATCGAAGGCCTCCTTATATCTGCCCCGGATCAGCGTCTCAAAATCCTCCGCCTCCTGTTCCCCGGCGTCAGGAACGTGTTCCTCGCCCGTCTCCTCGGCAAAAAGCTGCCAGTCCTTCCAAAGCTGTCTCATGCCAACTCCTTCCCGTGGTAGGTCACGACCCCATTTTCACGCATTGGGGATACCGCTCCGCCAGCAGCGCCAGCCCCCGGCGTACCAGCCCGAAGTCCCCGGCGCAGTCCCCTGCTCCCGTCACCTCGGCGTACCCCTTTCGGATGTCCAGCCCCGCCAGCCTGCCCGTTTCCGCCAGCGTCTCCGCCAATGCGTACACCAGCGCGGACGCAGCCGCGCATACGATGTCCCGTCCCGCCGGGCCATACCCGGCGTGCCCCTGTACCACCAACCGTCTCTCGCCCGCCTGCACCTCGATCATCTGGGCCGCACCGCCTGCTGCGTTCTGGCCCGCTGCTGCGCCACCGCATCGCTCTTCCGCACCTGCACGTTCGCAGCGCCGCCCGCAGGCCCGCTGCCCGTTGTGTCCGCCAGCTCCCGCTCCAGCGCCTCCGCCAGATGGCTGCCCTGCACCTTGTCCAGCATGGACACCGTCCTCCGCAGCGCCTCCGTCAGCCACGCCTTCTGCTTCGTCTCCTTCTGTCCCTCCCGGATGACCTCCGTCAGCGCATCCTTGTTCTTGAACTCCATCAGCTCCAGACACCGCAGCGCCTGCTCCGCCATGTCGCTGCGGAAAAAGCCCATCTGGAACAGCTGCAAGGCCAGCTGGTTGTACTCCATGGTCTTGTACGGCGTCTCATTCTGGGCCGACACCTCCAGGTCGAACTCCGGCACGCGGTATCCGCCGGTCAGCAGCGCCCTGGGCCGCAGACTGCGGTTGTCGAAGCTGGCGAACTCCACGCCCTTCTTTCCCAGCAGCCGGAACTGCCGGGGCATATCGTAGAACTGCCGCACCAGCTCGATGCACAGCGTCAGCACCTGGGCAAAGGCCTCGTACCCGTCGTCGATCATGTTTCGTGACAGCTTGCCGCCGGCCTCCTGCAAAGCCGCGATGGCCGTGGCCGCCGTCACGCCGCCGGCCGTACCGCCGCTCATCACGTCCCGGTTGCCCGCCGTCTCCTTCATCTCCGCGATCTTGTTCTGCAGCACCGCCACATACACGCTGTCCAGCGTGGGCACGCGGATAGGCGCGATGGAATCCGCCCCCAGATTGCCGTTGGTGTGGACAAAGGGCCGCGTCCAGTCGGCGTACTCGTTCTCGTTCACCGCCCCGTCGGAGCGGATAAAGAACCTCGGCGTGGCCGATGCCAGCGTGTTCTTCAGGATGGCCTGGTTCATCAGATCGATCTGCTTCTGCGCCGACTTGCACAGATCCACATACCCGTACCCGCAGGGCGTCCCCTCCTCCGGGAACAGCACGTCGAACACGAACGGATACTGCCCGTGGTCGTACCAGCCCTTCCCCGCCATCTCCGGGTCGTTCTCCGTGGCGTACAGCACGTTCTCCCCCACGAACTTGCAGTATTGCAGCACCCTGCGGCCCTGCTCCACCGTGTGATAGTACCAGTCCACCACCAGCGACTGCTCCGACGTGTCCACCTTGTCGTCATACAGATACCGGCTCACCTGCCCGCCGCTGCGTCCCAGCTTTCCCGCCAGCTCCGGATACTGCTCCTCCAGCCGTCTGTTGGGCGTCAGCTCCGTGGAAAAGAAATGCTCCGACTCCTGAATGTCCTGCACCCCCGGCTCCCAGAACAGGTTCAGCACGTCCATGCTGCGGATGTCGATGTCCCCCAGCCCGTGGAGCTTTCCGCCGTCCCAGAACACGCCGTACACCGCGCACCCGGACTTCAGCTTGTTCCACCACGCCTGGGAATACGCCCTCTTGAACTTGTTGTTCTTCAGGATCACCGGCAGAACGCGGCTCAGCACCTCCGCCTCTTTTCTGTCCCCCGGCTCTCTCGGCAGCACCGTCGGCTCGGGATAGCTGTCCATGGCGTCGGCGTGCTTGGACAATATGCAGTTCACCAGCCACCCGCTGGCGGGCCGCACATCCTGTGGATTGCCGCCCTCCCCGCTCTTTTCCATCTGCTCCCAGTGCCGCAGCTTCCAGAACTGCTCGTTGTCGATGATGCGCCTGTCCAGGTTCTGCTTGCCCAGCCGGTACTTCCGCAGCACCTCCGCCGCCTGACGCACCTGCTCCGCGCCGATCCTCGGCGTCAGCACCTCCTGACCGCCCGTGACCTCCCGTTCCATCTCGACCCCTCCTTTTCGTCGTTCTGTCCTCACGCCCCCGCCCCGTCCCTGTTGCACACCGCCGTGCAACCCCTCCGAAAATTTTTTCATCGCCGCACGAACCCGTTCCAGCTCCCGGCCTCCGGCCTTCGCATATTCAGCGGGTCGTCCGCGATCTCCAGCGCCACCTGCTTCCGCGGCGCGATGGGCCGCATCATGCAGAAATACCGGCTCTCGTCCGCCGCATGGTCCTCCTGCCCCGTGTCCACGTCCTCCGGCGTCACCCGGCTGTACTCAAGCAGCGGTATGGTCCGGATAAACGCCCGGCAGTTCTCGAACACATACAGCCCCGGATACCCCTCGTCGTCGAACTGCATCCGGTAGTGCAGCTGCATCCATCCGGCGATCCGCCGGTTGTCCCCCTTCACGAAAAATATCCTGTGCCGCAGCGCCGTCTCATAGATGCTCTCTCCCCGGCTGGCGTCCCAGATGGCCGGGTCAGCCACGCCCTGTATCTGCCGTCCCCGCAGCAGCGGATGCTCCTCCTCGATGCGCCGTATCTCCCCGAACTGCCGCTCCGGCGTCCACAGCACGCCCTCGTCCGGCGTGCCCGTGCAGCCGTACAGCTCCGCGATGCGGTACACGCACCCGTCGTGATCCACCGCCCACCAGCCGCAGGAGAAGGGCTTGGCGTACCCGAAGTCGTAGCTCCGGTACACGTTCCACTCCCTGGGCACGTCAAAGGGCTTGATCACGTGGGTCCACCGCCGGTCCTCATAGTGCTCCGGGTCGTCGGTGAACTCCTGGAACACCTGCCCCGCCAGCACGTCCCACTTGCCCTCCAGCCACGCCTCCCGCAGCTTAGGCGGCAGCGCCTCCAGCTGCCTTACGTACTCCGGCTGGCTCTCCAGCAGCACCCGGTTGTCCGTCACCCTGGCCGGGATGAACGCATAGTCCTCCCCGTTCTCCCCCGGCTCATACCGTCGGTCGATGAACAGCCGCTTGATGTACCCGTGCCCCGGCCCGCCGGGGTTGCAGGTGTAGTACACCCGCTTGGGAAAGCCGTTCACGCCGCGGACGCAGGCGCTCAGCTGCCGCATCCATATCTCCTTCAGCTGTGTGGCCTCGTCGAAGAAGATCACATCGTACTCCGCGCCCTGATACCGCTCCGCGTCCCGGTCGCACCCGCAGTACCCGAACTGCAATATGCTGCCGTTGGCGAACACGAACCGCTTCTCGCTGTTCCGGAACTCCGCCATCCCCGCCAGCTCCCGCTGCAAAAACACCAGATGGTTGGCCTCCAGCTCCGGCAGGCTGCGCCGCACCAGCAGCATCCGTATCCCCGGATACCGTACCGCCAGCAGCTTGGCCTTGCACCGCACCGCCCAGCTCTTCCCGCCGCCTCGCGCCCCTCCGAAGGCGATGTACTTCTTCCGGCACGCCAAAAACTCTCTCTGCCGCCCGTTAGGCGACCCTATCTCCCATTTCATTCCTTTCCCCCTCGTTGTTGACTTTCTGTCCTGTCATTGCGAGACCAGTCCTCAGGCTGGTCGTGGCAATCCGTCCCCCCGTCCCGCCTCCGCTCCGTCTACCGATACCCCCTCCGTAGGGCGGGGTGACCACACCCCGCCGCCCATTTTACCACCGCACCTCTTGTCCTTTCGTAGGGGGCGATGCCCACATCGCCCCGCCGCGCCCGCAGGCGCGGAACTCCTTCGCCTCCCCTCATCCGCTCAGTTCCTCCGTCTCCTCCGACATCACCACCTCGATCCGACCGTCCGCCGCGCTCCCATCCTTCTCAGGCCGGTACAGCTTCTCCGCCGTCCCCACCAGCGCCTGCAAAAGACTGCCCAGCTCCTTGACCTCCTTCAGACTGCCCTCGCCGTTCTCCAGCCGTTCCGTAGCCCCCTTCGCCGCCGTCTCCAGCATCCTCGCCGTGGCCTTCAGGCACCGCCGCAGCATCTGCTTCTCCGCCTCCTCCCGGCCTCGCTGCCACTGTCCCTTCACCGCGTGGCTGCATACCGTCTGTATGGACACGCCGTACTCCTCCGCCAGCCGCTGGTATGTATACGTGCCCTCCTCATATTTGGCCTTTACCTCGTCCCAGTTCACGTTAGCCCAGCTCATACGTCCTCACCTCCCGTCACCTCATACGCCGCCAGGATCTGCGCCGCGAAATCCGCCAAGCACCGCCTGCACACATTCTCCCCGCTGACCCGGTAGTATTTCTCCCCGTACCGCAGCTCCCCGTCGCACAGGTCGCACCGGGCGCATACCGCACCTCCTTCCTCCTCGAACCAACGCTTTTTTACATACTTCATGTTTCATATCCCCCTTTCGTTTCGGTTCTGCCCCTGGGCAAAAAAAGAGGAAGAGTTGCACACAAACGTCCAACTCTTCCAAAAATTTTTTATTTTTCTTTTACTTTTCCCGCCTGTCCCTGTCCGCCCATCACCGCGCAGCGGTGTCATTGCGAGGAGCGAAGCGACGTGGCAATCCGTCCCCTTGCCTCCCTCTGTGAGGGAGGTGTCAGCGCTCCGCGCTGACGGAGGGAGAGACACTGATGCACCGCACCCCTTGTCACCGTCCGTAGGGGCGGGGTTCTACCCCGCCCGTCGATCTTACACAATATTTCGGGCGGGGCAGAGCCCCGCCCCTACACTGTCATTCCGAGCCAGTGCTCACACTGGCGTGGGAATCCGT
>CAVGVB010000016.1:0-53823 GCA_963632705.1 bacterium
GGAGGCACTTCCGTAAAACCATCCGTAGGGGAGGGGCTCTGCCCCTCCCTCCGTTATTGCGTTATGTTCCGGGCGGGGCAGAGCCCCGCCCCTACACACGTCTACCGTACCTGCGCCTTATCCCTGCCCTGTCATTGCGAGACCAGTCCGCAGACTGGTCATGGCAATCCGTCCCCCGCGCCCGCAGGCGCGGAACTCCAAAGCCTCCCTTGTGTAAAGGCGGCCCAGTGCGCACACTGGGTTGTGCGGCGAAGCGTAGCTGAGGTGGCGCGAAGCGCCGGAGGGATTGTCGTACCTCGTCCCGCCTCCCTCTGTGAGGGAGGTGTCAAAACCTTCGGTTTCGACGGAAGGAGAGACGATTTCCGGAGGCACTTCCGTAAAACCATCCGTAGGGGAGGGGCTCTGCCCCTCCCTCCGTTTTTGCGTTATGTTCCGGCCGGGGCAGAGCCCCGCCCCTACGCTGTCATTGCGAGCCAGTGCTCACACTGGCGTGGCAATCCGCTTCTCGTCCCCACCCCCAGAGGGTGTTTCCAAAGAGGGAGGGCGCGCACGCCCTCCCTCTTTGGTCGTTTCAAGGGGAAAAGATTTTTAAGAAAAGGGGGAAATCGAAATCCCCCTTTTCTTAAACCGTTCTTTGGATACTTTCTTTCGGGAAAGAAAGTATCCCGCCGGAGGCAAAAAGGTAGGCAAAGAAAAAGTACCCCGCCGAAGGCAAAAAGGCGGCAAAAAGAAAATGCCCCGCTGAGGGCAAGCCAAAAAAGAAAAGGGGGAACTTCAAAGCTCCTCCTTTTCAAACTCTTTCACGAAAATTCCAGATGATCTTTAAATATCTTTCAAAATTTTTCTATTGTTTTTCAAGATATTTTCAAAAAAATTCCACCCAAAATTACCAATTATCAGCTCATTTCTGCCAGCGGCCACTCCGCCGGATCACAGGCCGCCTCACTGCCATCTGAAGCGGATATACGATATATCGTTTGCAGGTGTCCGTCCGGGCCGTACTCAGCCCGGATGTTCGGCTCGGACGCCAGCAGCACCGCGTCCATGCCGCCCGCGTCGGCGATGTCCTGCCGTTCCGCCACCTCCTCGGGCGTCAGGAAGCCGCCCGCCGTGATGGTGATCCGCTGCATCTCGTCATACACCACCTCTGAGTTGTCCTTCATCCACAGCGGAATGAGAAGATAAGAACCTTTTGTCGGGTCAGAAAGCTGATAATCGCCAAAACCGCCCAGATAATACACATTTTGGATATAACCGTGCAGGTCGTATTCCACCTTCGTGTTGGGCGCTGCCGTCATGCTGCCGTACATCTGCGCCGGGTCAATGTCCTCCCGCCCGGCGATCTCCTCCTCTGTCAGATCCCCGCCCTGGGCGATGGTGCGGTTCAGCTCCCCGTCGTAGTACACCACGGAGTAGTCCTGCATCCAAAGGGGAATGTACACGATCTTCCTGTCATCGGTCACATTTTCCGGTTGGGAAATGCCCTCGATGGGCGGCAGATCATCCGTCGCCGCGTCTTTTTTCCCGCAGCCCGCCGCCAGCGTCAGCAGCGCCGCTAATCCAAAAATAAATAACTTTTTCATGCTGTTTCTCCCCCGTTTTCGTAGATGCTGTCTGCAATTTGCACCAAAACGTCCTTATTCAAACTGCCGGTGAGCAGGAACACAGCCCCGGCGTCCTCGTCGATCCACACCAGCGCCGTGGAAAGCCCCGGCAGCGTCATGCTGTACCGCGGCATCCCGCCCTCGTAAAACGCCAGCAGATACCCCTCCTGCCCGTACCGCGCCGTGTTTTCCGGAAAGCGGTAAAAGTGCGCTGTCAGGCCGTGTACAGTGGTTTTTTCCGGGGTCAGCTCCTCCGGCAGCGCGTCTGCCGGCTGCCCTGTCAGATCCGTCACGCCGCTGGCCCGGATCTCCAGCGTGCGGCCCTCTCCCGGCAGCGGGAAGCACTTGAGCAGCAGGTCGCCCCGCTGGGACGTATACAGCACCGACCGCGTGCCGTCCGCCCCGGCCAGATCGCTGGCCAGCGTGTATCCCTCCGGCAGCCACCGGGGTATCCGCTCCGGCTGTGCCCGTGAGCTTTCAGCCTCCACGAGGAACTGATACAGTGCCCGGTTTTCCGTCAGCAAAAACAGCCAATTTCCCACGGCGGCCCGCGCCTGCGGACTGACCGCCAGCACCGCGCCGAACGTCAGCACCGCCGTCAGCGCGATCACGGCCGCCCGCTGCCCCAGCCGCCGCCACGCCTGCCCTCGGGCGGCGCGGCGGCCCAGCAGTATCAGCTTTTCCGTCAGGGCAGGGGAGGGGGCTGTCTCCTCTGCGGGCAGGGCTGCCGCAAGGCCCTGCGCCATTTGCCGCGCCGCCTGACGCAGCGTCGTTTCCGTCCATTCCATCGTCATACCGTCGCCTCCTCTTGTTCCAGTTCCGCCTGCAGCGCCCGCTTGGCCCGCTGCAATGCCTTTTGCGCCGCCGCCACCGACAAACCCAGCAGGGAAGCCGTTTCCCGGGTGCTGTACCCATAGCCGTACCGCAGCAGCAGCGCCTCTCGGCAGCGGGGCGGCAGACGGCCCATGGCGTCCGCCAGCGGGCTGCCGCAGGGGGCGGGCGTCACCAGCGGTATGTTCTCGTCAAAGGGAACGCCGCTTTGCTTGGCCTGACGCCGCAGAATGTCGATGGCTTTCCGCTCCACGACCACCACCAGATACGCCTCCAGCTCCGGGGCGGACAGCCGTTCCAGCCGGTCGAACCGCTCTGCCAGCGCCACAAATGCCTGATGCACCGCGTCCTCCGCATCCTCCCGGACGGGCAGGTATCGCCGGGCCAGAGACAGCATCCGTCCCTGGCAGGCGGTATAGAGCGACTCAAATCGCTGCCGCCGCGCCGGGCCGTCCAGCGTCTGCACATACACCAGCACTGCGTTCACCTCGTTTCGTGGTTCTGTGGCTCTATTATATAAACGGCGGACGGCTCTGTCTACGGACATGGAAAGAATAAAAATTTTCATTGAGAAAACGGCCGCCCTGTGCTACAATGTCAGCAGCTGACGAATGCTGATACAGCAAAGGAGATAGAGGAAAATATGAAATTAGGTATCGAGGGCGATTCACCTGATTCTATATCTCAATATTGCCTCATAAATACCGATATTTCTTGATTTCGGCGTGTTTTCCGCACAAACAGCCACTATATAACTTCATGCAATTCCATACTACTCCACGCCGAAATGGTGTAAAAATGGTGTATGGAAAATCGGATTGCAGACGCGAAAATGACACACTACTACCGCCCCCAAAAATCGAATGAAAGCTCTGATGAAACACACAGCCATCGGCATGACCGTCCAACGGATATGCCGATGGTTGTTTCATTTTTTGTTGCATTTCGGGGTGAATATCGAGAAAAATATCGCCAGTATGCCGCTTGTTTTCCATCCTAATATAAGTTACTCCACGCCTTTATAACGTGCATTGGGCGTGTAGTTTAAGGACGTAATCGACATTTACGAGAACCGTTCTCATTCCGCCAAAGCTTATCTGAAATTTCTTGCCGAGTTTTGTGTTTTATCAGTTATAACTTATAAATTTACAATTTCGCCATTGAGATTCACCTGTAAGTGTGCTATACTATAGTCAGCCACGGAAAGGAGGCTAAGACTTATGATCAAACGCGAACTGTATATGAGCCGTATCCGTCCTTTTATCGGAACAGAGCTGATTAAAGTCATGACCGGTATTCGCCGCTGCGGAAAGTCGGTCATGTTGGAGCTGATCAAGCAGGAACTCACGGAGTCCGGTGTCAGCCCGATGCAATTTATCTCTATTAACTTTGAAGATATGAGCTATTCCCATCTGCAAACCGCGCAGGCTTTGCACGACGAGATCACCAAACGTGCCACGGAGATCGGCGGAAAGGTCTACCTCTTTTTCGATGAGATCCAGGAGGTCAAAGACTGGGAGAAGTGCATCAACTCTCTCCGTGTTTCGCTGGATTGTGACATCTACATTACCGGTTCTAATGCAAAACTGCTGTCCGGTGAACTTGCAACTTATTTGGGCGGTCGATATGTGGAGTTTGTGATCTATCCGTTCTCATTCGGAGAGTTCATGGAGCTTTACCGTTCGATTGCTCCCGATGCGCCCATCCAACAGTGTTTCCAAAAGTACCTGCTTGCCGGAGGGATGCCCTACCTCGCAAACCTCCGCTATGCGGATGCGCCGTCCAAGCAATATCTTCATGATTTGTTCAATTCTGTCCAGCTCAAGGACATCGTGAAGCGGAATAAAATTCGGGATGTTGACTTACTGGAACGGATCATTGCCTATGTGATCGCCAATGTGGGAACGACTTTCTCTGCGACCTCTCTTGCGAAGTTCCTGAAAAATGAGCAGCGCACCGTTGCCCCGGAAACAATCCTGAACTATATCAAATACTGCTGCGAGGCGTACCTGTTCTATCAGGTAAAGCGGGAAGATTTGCAGGGCAAACAGATACTTGCCTCCAATGAGAAGTACTATATTGCCGATCACGGCATCCGCGAGGCTGTTTTCGGCGGCAATATGCGGGACATCAATCTCATTTTGGAAAACATCGTGTATCTGGAGTTGCTGCGCCGGGGTTATGAAGTGACTGTTGGCAGAACGGGCGATAAGGAAATTGATTTTGTATGCGACAAGCGCGGCGAAAAGCTGTATGTTCAGGTCACTTACCTGCTGGCATCGGAAGAAACCGTCAACCGCGAATTTGGCGCGTATGATAACATCCGTGACAATTTTCCCAAATATGTCGTTTCCCTCGATGAATTCGATATGAGCCGAAACGGGATCAAGCACCGGAATATCCGCGATTTCCTCTTAGCTGAGGAATGGAACTAAGTACGAAGCCCAGCATCACGTCAAACGACGCGGTGCTGGGCTTCTTTTTGTTATACTTGTTTCTTGTTTCTTTAGCAGTTCTGAGATTGCCATAATTGCAATATATTTTTCCTCAACCTCCTTTTTGTTTGGCAGTTTGCGGAGTTCTCTACCAATCTCTTTAATATTTTGCTCGTCTTCCTGTATATCCGATATTGTCTTGTTTAATTGTTGTTGGAAACGTCGGATAGAATCTGCTAACCCACGTTGCCTAACATAAATGTCAAATTCATTTTTCTCTGATTGGAAAGCAGTTTCCTCTTCCGTCATTTGTTGCCTAAGAGTTACATACTGTTTTTTCTCTAAATCAAGTTTATCAGAAGTAGCGCTGATTAGCAAACGAACTGCTGACATATGTAATCCTCATTTAACGTGCCATAATTTGATCGAACAAGGTTAAAAATTTCCTCATCGAAAATATACCCACAATTAGGGCAAACATGAAACTTGTGCTCATCGCTTTCGGTAGCATGATCTTTTGCTGATATATAATCCTGAATCACATGCAGATTATATTGATGCTGTTGTAGAACGGTCTCTAAACCTTGAATTTTGTTCCGTATCTCCCCAATTTGTGTTACCAACTGTTCAATTCTTTTTTTGGGAGCTTCAAGATGAGTGTCCAATTCGCTAATCGTATCTGCCGGAGGAAGATTGGCAGTTTCTTCTCGTAAAGCTGATAAAATTGTATTTAGCCGGTCACGTTCATCCTCTAAAATTTCCAGATGGTCCTTGAGACGATCTTTCTCAGCCATAAGTTCGACTGTCCCTTTGGTATAAATGTTGAGATGATAATATAGCGATTTAATTCGATCCGCACTCTTGTATTGAGTAATTGAAGCAAAGCTGTCATATAGTCCACTCCAACCCTTATCTTGATCGATATAATATGGCATAAAAGTAAAAGCCGGCGGTGCCATTTCAACTTTTCCAGTATCTTTATTTGGCAAATAAACAGAGAAATCGAAAATTTCACCTAACAGCGGGGCTAATTCCTGAGTAACACTAATATCATCATAATGGTGGTCAAGCACAAGCAAATAGTTCAAATTGGAGTACAACTCAATTGCCATATGCAGGGTTTGACTTATTTGCATTTCAAAGCGATTATATGCGAGACTCCCCGATTTTTTATCAAGAGATGCGGCTGTCTTGTGCTTAACTGGTTGCTTATTTGGCATATAATCATCCCTCCATATTGCTAATTTGCTAACGCAGTTATAGTACCTTTTGGGATTTCAAAACTTTATTGATATAATTACAGAACAATGGTTGGCATTATTGCCTCCCGCGAATAAGAGACTTTTACAGTTCCTTAACCGTGTCGATAAACTGGCTCATGCTCATTGCACCCGGCAAGAGGTTTTCGCCATTCTCAAACACCATATAATAGCGATAGTCCTTGCCCGCCGCTGTTCGCCACGCTTGACCGAGGGCAATCCTCTCCCGGCTACCATCATTTTTCAAGTGTTCACCCTTGGCTTCCGCGCAGATGAGTTTGCCGCTTTGGGTCATAATCAGAATATCTGGGTAGTGCGTGATAAAGCCATTGATTGCAAAATCCTGCTTTGCAATATTCCGGTGCCACCAGCGGACATTCGGCAGGGCGGTTAATTCTACGACCAGCTTTTGCTCCAGCTTGTTCATATTGCCTTCCTCTGCCGCATAGAGCGAACGAGCGTAGATGTCGGTATAAGTTGTGGGATGGATAGCCGGTCGCAGACGGAACGATGGCATACAGACAATACGCTCCGTTTCCAGCCACTTTTCAAAGGTTTCCCGATAGTGGTTTTCCAGCAGCGTTTCAATCTTTGTGCGGATCTTCGCCGCATAGCCCAGCGGCGCTTTCTCCATGGCGGCAAGCTGTGCCTTGTCCATGTCGTCCACAATGCGATTTATGTAGGCTTTCAGCTCAGCAGCGTCCACCATGTTCAGCTTGTTAAGCTG
Organism: bacterium; assembly: GCA_963632705.1. Classification (GTDB taxonomy): domain Bacteria; phylum Bacillota; class Clostridia; order Oscillospirales; family Oscillospiraceae; genus Vescimonas. The sequence continues at coordinate 6,857 of CAVGVB010000016.1, forward strand.
ATTGAACATCATATCCTTGCATTGACGCACCCTGCTTTCCGGCGGCAGATTGTTGAACCACTCCTTGAAGTACCGCTGCTCGGCGCTCTCCATCTTGAACACCTTCGGCAAACCGCCGTCCTGCTCCCGCACGTCGATTTCGCGGATTTCATCGTCTGCGGCGGCAAAATCAATGTCGTATGCCTTGCCCTTGAGCGTAAAGCCCTCTGCCAGCATTTCCTTGTCCAGCAGTTCAAAAGAGCCGTCCGTAAACAGGGACTGCTCGATTTTCAAGAAAAACTGCGGGATTCGCAGCGTTTCAATATCTTCGAGGAACTGCGGATTTACCTCATATGTTTTCACTTTATCCCGCTCCTCCTGCGGAAGATTGTCCAGTATTGGATCGTTACCGACCTGCTGGATGGCGTTTGTATATGCCTTTTCAATCTCTGCGGCAGCGTCCAGCATGGTGTCGGCTTTCTGGGCGATTTCAGGCGTTTGCATCTGTTCTCTGCGCCGTTCCAACTCTGTCTCGATCAATTTATCGTCCAGCCATGAAAAATCGTCCTCTGCTGTTTCCGGTTCGGAAGCTCCTTGCGGATCAGGCAGCGTAATTTGCTCTTCTGCCTGTTCGGGTGCTTGCGGTTTTGCAGGTTCACCAATCCGATAATCCTTATCGCTGAAACCTGCGCTGTTCAAGCCCTTGACGATATGCGCCACAGTATTGTTAAAGTCGTTGGAAGAAGTCAGCACATAGGACATGTTGAGCGCGCTCTGCGTGTGCTGGCTCGTATGAGGCAAACGGAGAATCCGTCCCAAAATCTGCTCCACGTCAACCTGACTTGTCTTATTGGCAAGGGACGCAAGGATATAGGCAAAGGGGCAATCCCAGCCCTCTTTCAAGGCATTGACCGTGATGATATACCGAACCGGACAGTCCGGGGACATCAAATCAGTGTTTTTCAGTTCGTTCACATCGGCGGTGCGAATAGCGATCTGCTCAGCAGGGATTCCCTTGTCCACCAACTTGTCCCGCAGCTTTTCAAAGGTGGTCGCATCCTCCTTGCCTTTCGGCTGTGCCTGAAACAACGCGATAGGACGGATATATTTACCTGTCTTGGTATACTCTATACCCGCAATTTCTTCCAGCTTGTTCCGCAGGTCAATCGCGTCAATCAGCACCTCGGCTTGGCTGTCCCGGTTATAGACGATCACTGGCAACTTTACCATGTGTTCGTTTTTCAGCTGCACCGCGTCCACATAAGAGATGATGTTGCTCTCCTTTTTCGGCGTGGCGGTCAAATCCAGTACAAAGCAGGGATTGAAGTTTTCCAGCATTTCAAGACTCAACTCCGACCGGGCATGGTGGCTCTCATCCACGATGACAAGCGGGTTAAGCTGGTTGATAATCTGGAACAGGGCGGTTTCATCCGCTTTCTCAATGGGACTGTCGGGCTTGCCCAGCACCTTTGCAAATGCGGCAAGGTTGCTGTTCTCCTGATAGGCTTTCAAGCCCTCCTTACCGCGACCGCGGAAGGAATCGTAGGACAGCACCATAACCGACAGCTGCTCTGTAACGGCAGTCGGGTTGAAATTCTGACCGTTCAAAAGCTCCTGCTTTGTGTAGACCTCCACACGTCCGCCGAAATCCACGTCGATTTTCTGGCGATAGGGATGGGACGTGTCTTTCAGAGCTTTCGCCGTCTGCGTCAGAATGGCATCCGAAGGGACAAGCCACACGACCGCCTTTGTCTTGGTAGCGGGTAGCGCGTCAAACACCGGGCGAATGGCGTTGCAAGCAATAAAGGTCTTGCCGCCACCCGTCGGCACCTTGAAGCAGAGGTTCGGAACGCCTGGTATTACATCCTGGTAACGCCCCAATGCTGGGGCGGATTTCTCTATCCAGAAGCTGCGAAAAGCCGCCGAATAGTTGCGGGTTTCGTTCAGCAGTTCCAGATAGCGGGTCAAGTCCGCTATCACCTTTTTCTGATAGGATTTCAGTTCCATACAGCGAACACCCCCTTACAATCTGCTAATATCGCGCGGAATCTTCTTGAATGTGACGCCCATTTTTGCCAGCTTGTCCCCGCTGATGGAACAGCGGTCGGCATAGATCACCGTTCCATCGGCTTTTTCCGTAATGGTGGAAAGAAACACATAGTCCAGCACCGTCACGCGCTGCGGCTCGTAGTAGAAATAATAGCCTGTGCTGTTGTTCTTGCCGAGGTAATACGGGTTGCCTCCGCTGGGCGGGGCGAAGGGCTGCTTGGTTTCCATGAACCAGATGTATTCGCGGATTTTCTCCGGGGCAACCGCTTCATTCAGGCAATCGCCCACAAGCAGCGGCTCACCAAGATTATAGAAGCTGAAATTGCCGCCTGTACCCTCCACGGCGTTCTTGCCCTCGCCATAGCCACGGATCACGCGCTTCACGCGCTCGGCGGTGATGCTGTCGGCGTAGTCCATCATCTCAACGAGGATGAACTTGCGGTGTCCGCCGTCAGCCTTGTTCATGTTCAGAACAGCGTGGGCGGTAGTGCCGGAACCGGCGAAGGAATCGAGAACTATTGCATCTTTCTCCATTTGGGAAATTGTCAGCAAATATTCTATAAGGCGGACTGGCTTCGCGTAATTAAAATCAAGGTTTAATTTTTTCAATTCCGCGGCGCTCTGACGGTTTTCGTAACCAGTAATCAGATTTGATGGAACAACTCCTTTTTCTTGCTGCTCACTCAACCAAAGCTTATTGTAGATATTCCACTTGCATTGATTGCCATGTTCATCCACTAAGCCAGATGTGTTAGTACGCTTGAAAATAATATTTCCTGCATCGAGTTCTTGTTTGTACCGTGGGTAGATCCATTTCCAAACCTTATCGGTTTTTAGTGGTGTAACGATTAGTCCCTCTCTCAATTCATCAGGCGTAGTTTCTCCGGGAGGAATTGCGAAAGTACCGTCAGGACACTGAATATAGTACCTTTGATTTGCGCGAGCTTCCAAACTGGATTTGAAGAGTCGCTCTTCTCCATATTTTTCGCCTTTTCTTGGGCCTTCTTCCTGAGTGAATTTGTAAAACACATCAATCTGTTGTTGGGTCATAGTAGCCCGAAAATAGGGGAGCAAATCTATATTTTTGGCATAGGTTAAAACATAGTCCAAACTTGGAGTATAGTAATGTCCTTTTGCACCACCAGATTTCATCTGTCGGCCGAAATCTGTAACATAATTTCTAACGCCAAAAATCTCGTCACAAATTAGCTTTAGATTTGCATGTTCATCCTCGCCAATATTGATAAAAATTACTCCGTCATCCGACAGTAGCTTTTGCAGCAGCTTCAACCGCGGGTACATCATGCACAACCACTTGTCATGGCGGGTTAAGTCCTCACCCTCTTTTCCAACCGTCTTATGCAGCCATTCCCGAATGCGTGGGTCGTTGACGTTGTCGTTATAGACCCACCCCTCTTCGCCGGTGTTGTAGGGCGGATCGATGTAGATGCACTTGACACGCCCCTCGTACCGGGGCAGCAGCGCTTTCAGGGCTTCCAGATTGTCGCCCCGGATGATCATGTTTTCGCTGCCGTTATCCTCGCCGTGCTGCCCGTTTTCATCAAAGCTGTACTTGCGCTCCAACACCCGAAACGGCACTTCCTGGTGGTGATTGATCACCTTGCTCTTTCCAATCCATTCAAGTGTTGGCATGGGTATCCTCCTTATTGCTGCCAAGAGCTTCCTCTATGGTTTCAGAGCGAGAAAGGACTGTTCCCGGCTCTTTGTGAAGCACGTCAAGTAAATCAGTTTTCAGTGAACATCCGGCTAAAATATTTAATTCGTCAAATGGTGCAACTTGCCGACCGTCCAGATAATTTGCAGTCCGAACAGATGCCCTCGCTATGCCTTTGAGAGAATCCTCCATTTGCCTTGTATCAAGGTTTATATCCGCTGAAATTTTCTCCGTATAAGCACTGAGATAAGTTACCGTTCTTTTGTAGGTAGTAATCTTTTTTGCTCCATCAACTCGGTAAGACACAGAAATATCCACCTGCGGAAATACAGATTGCGCTATATTCCTGCCGCATATTGCGACTTCGCCTTGTACAACTTCTTCTGGATAAAGCTCAAACTCTCCTTTAAAAAGATCGTCAAGATAGAGATTATTTGAGCTGCCGTTGTTTTTGATTCCCGCTATTCTGATCTCTATATTTTTTGCGGCGGTTTGCCCTGAATTTTTTATGCGCAAATATAAAATGGAATTGAACTCAACAAGACTCATGCTGAGTTGTGGCTGAATACTGTCCTTATACTGTTTTTTGCTTTGATGATTTGCCATAAAAGCAGCTATTGCGGTAATTGCCGCAACAAGAGCGGATATTGCCGCTACCAACAGAGAAAACTCCTGTATATGGTCGCAAATAAACTTAAAGAGTTCCATGTCTAACTCCTTCTTGAAATATCCTGTAAAGGACCTGTTGTGTATCGGAAGAACTAAATCTCTGCCCGATATTGTCATTGTCTGTCGAATCGACGATTTAGGTAGATTCGTGACAAAGGATTTGCGCGCCCATTCGCACCCGCGAGGTGTAGGGCGTGTCCTATTTTCGAGTCAGTCCCGTTATGACCACTTCGATACGTCTCCGTATTTATCTCAACATCAGCACCTCAGAAAACGGGGAGAACTGATGGGGAGAACAAGCAAAAATATTAAGTTAAGAATACCCGAAAAACCCCGTAAAATCAAGGGATTCCGGTCAGGGAGCTACCGAGTAGCGACCACGATTTCGAGTTAGAGTCGCTGATATAATCTGCGGCTCATTTTTCGTTTTCGGCGGGCTTTTTGATATACTTCCCGTTCTTGATTCTTGCGTCCGCTGGCTTCTCTGCGTTCTCTGGAATCCCCCAGACTGAGCCAATGCGGATAGCACCGGGGACGCGCCCCTCGCCGCACAAAATCTGAATACGGCGGGTGGAGATACCCCAGCGTTCGGCGGTTTGCGCGATAGATAAGTATTTCATAGTCGGCGCTCCTGTTGCAGGTTGCTTCTGCATTTGCTTATAAAATCACAGTATAATTATAATCGCTAAAGCGAATAAAAGCAAGAATTTTGCCAAAAAGTTCAGGAAGTATTTTCAATTTCGACATGAAAGGGGTGTGGGGCTTTCCCAACAACAAAATGAGCAGGTCAGGTGCAAGGCTGAACTGCCCATTTTTCCGGTGTGTACGGACACCGGATGTGCTTGCTATTCTCTCAAATCTCATATCCGCAGATATAACGCGCTCCCGCTTACGCAAAAGCAGGGGTGCATATTTTTTGAAAATTTTTCTGCTGCCACACTCAACAAACGGCAAAAAACTGTCCGTTGTAAAGTGAAGGGACTATTTAAGGAGAAGCGGCTTCTGCCGTTTTTCACTGCAAAGTATGGCGAAAGATTTTCTTTCTTCCGATACCCAAAATCGTGCCAAAAATGTCCGTTGTATTTTGAAAGGAGTGTTTCAATATGCCAGACCGCACACGACCTATCCGCAAAGAAATCTGCCTGAATGAGCAGGAGCTGAGCCTGATCCGTCACAAGATGAACCAGATTGGCACTCACAATTTCGGCGCTTACGCCCGCAAGATGCTCATCGACGGCTACATCATCAAGGTCGATTACACCGAGCAGAAAAAGTTAGCAGCCGCTGTCAGCAGAATTGCCACAAATATCAACCACGTTTGCCGCCGCATCAACAGCACCGGGCATTTCTACGATGCCGATGTCGCCGAGCTGAAAGAGCGGATGGTTGACGTATGGGAGCTGTTGAAAGTGCAGCAGAGAAACGAATTGTAACTTGAGAAAGGAGCGCCGATATGCCGCGCATGAGCAAATCAAAAAAGCTGGAATGGTCGTTCTTCCTGAATGACCGGGGACGCAAGACGTACAACGCGCTCTGCCACTGCTGCGTCCATGACTGCAAGCAGAGTTTCCGGGTGGTTGTCGTTATTTGCCCGCATTATCAGTCTAAACGCTCCAAGGCAGGGTGTACCGCCTCACTTCCACGAGGACCAACGGACAAGCCGCCATAGCAGCCGTATCACACCGGACCAGAGAGGATGTGATGAAAAATCTATTTCAAACTGAACACCGCATTGCCGCCGTTTATTCCCCTGCCGCGCTTCATGCTGGCGGGCGAATACTCCATCAACGCCAAGCTGCTTTACGGGCTGCTGCTCAACCGCACCATGCTTTCTCAGAAAAGCGGCTGGGTGTCAGAGGATGGGAATGTATATGTGATCTATACGATCAAACAGATGGCGGATGACCTTAACCGGAGTGAGCGGACGGTCAAAACCGCCCTGCGAGAACTGGAAAATGCCGGGTTGATCACCCGCGTCCGTCAAGGCTGGAATCAGGCTAACCGCATCTTTCTGCAAATCCCGGACAGGGTGCAGATTTCTTCCCATCCAGAGGGCAATATCTGCCCAATGGACGTGCAGGATTCTTCCCCTTGCATGGGGCAGAAATTGCCCGCAAGTAATACTGATACAGAATATAAAGAACAGAGTAAGACCGAAAGAGCAGAGAGTACGCGCCGCCGATATGGAGAATTTCAAAATGTTTTCCTGTCAGGAGAGGAATGTTCCCGGCTGGAAACGGCTTATCCCGGCAAAGCTGCCGAATACATTGAGCGGCTGTCCCGGTACATGGCTTCCAACGACAGGCACTATGCCAACCATTACGCCACCATCAAGAAGTGGCTGGACGAGGACAGCAAGGGCAGGAGCGCGAAAAACTACACCTACGACGATAACGAGGGAGAATGTCTATGAATCCGATTTTCACAAAAATAATTGATAAAGCTGACGCTGCTACCGTCGCGCCAGATGATTACACCAATCCCGCCGATGGACTGAAATACTGCGGCAAGTGTCGCACACCGAAAGAAGCCTTTTACCCTGCCGACCTTCAGGCGCAGGGCTTTACCAAGCACCCGGTGATGTGCAAGTGTGCTGCCGAGCGCCGTGAGCGGGAAGAAGCGGAGCGCCGGGAATATGAGCGAATGTCCTACATGACAATGCTTCGCAGCGAAGCGTTCCACGATATGCCCGCCGCTGGCTGGCGGTTTGAGACAGCTGCAGTTATGACGCCCCAGCTTGCAAAGGCAAGAGGCTACGCGCAGAACTGGGACGAGTTCAAGAAAGCAGGAATCGGGCTGCTCCTGTTTGGAAACGTCGGCACAGGGAAATCCTATGCCGCTGGCTGTGTTGCCAACGCTCTGATTGCCCGTCTGGAGTCCGTCCTCTTTGTGGGAATGTCCGATGTGGTCAACCGTATGCAGGGCAACTTCGGCTCGGATCGCGACCATTACATGAAATCGCTTATGCGCCCCGACCTCCTCATTCTGGATGATTTGGGGGCAGAGCGTAACACCAGCTTCGGCAAGGAGCGCGTATTCGATGTGGTTGACAAGCGGCTGCTGACCGGCAAGCCCATGATCGTCACGACCAATATTCCGCTTTCCGTTATGAAGCAAGCTGCCGATCTGGATGACCGGCGCATTTTTGACCGCATTTTGGAAGTCTGCGTCCCGATCATGTTCGATGGAGACAGCTTCCGCAAAAGCACCGCTGCCGACAATCTGAAAACGGCGGCTCGTCTGCTCGGCTGATAAACCCAAGAAAGGAGCTTTTACATGGAGAATTGCATCGGCACCGTTCCGATCCATCTGAAAATGACGCTGACCACCAAGGAGGCGGCAGAATACAGCAATATCGGCATTAACAAGATTGACAGTATGCTGAGAACACCCAACTGCCCGTTCGTGCTTTTCGTCGGCACAAAGAAGCTGGTCAAACGAAAGGAATTTGAACAGTTCATCAGTGAGAAACTGGTGATATAAGAGGTTCCGAAAAATTTACAAATAGGCGGAGAGTTTTTTCACGCAACGGCTTGAGAAAAAGGACGTTATATGCTATAATTTATATGTAGTAGTGCGTCCTTTTTCGCAAGCGCGGAAAGGATACAATCTATGGGTAAGAATCTGAAAGGCAAAGAATGTGGTAAGGGTATCTGCCAGAGAAAGGACGGTTTATATTACGCACGGTTCGTAGATAAAACAGGAACGCGGCACGAGAAGTATCTTCCGACGCTCCCCGAAGCTCGCAACTGGATTGAAGAATCAAAATACGCCGACGCACACGAGGATGTTTTCGTAGCCACCGATACGACGGTGGATCAATGGTTTGATTTCTGGATTGAAAATATTGTGGGTGATTTAGCCCCTAATACGCTCCGCAATTATCGGGAGCGGTATGTCCACAATATTCAGCCCGTTATGGGCAAGATGATGATTGCCAATGTCAAGCCGATGCACTGCAAAAAGGTGTTCATTCAGATGGATGCTGACTATGCGGGTTCCACCATCCGTCAAGCCTATATCACAATGGGAACAATGTTCAAGGCTGCGAAGATGAATGACCTGATTGCCAAGCACCCAATGGACGGTGTGCGGTTTACAAAGCCCGTTCGTGCAACAGACGATATTAAGTTCCTCACCCGTGACGAGCAGCGTGTGTTTCTTGAAACAGCGAAACGCTCCCGCAACTATAATCAATACGCGCTGATCCTTGAAACCGGCTTGCGTACCGGTGAGATGATCGGGTTGACGTGGGACGCGATTGACTTTGAAAAGCGCACGCTCACGGTCAACAAAACACTGGAGTTCCGACACGGTGAAAAGTATTGGCGTGCGGGTCCTCCGAAAACGCAGCACAGCTACCGTACAATACCGCTGACGGATCGGGCTTATGAAATCCTCAAAGGTATTTGGGACAGCCGTCCGGAGCAGAAGGAGTCCCCGACACTGGACAAGACACTTGATTACATAGACCGGCGCACGGGCGTTTCTTCTCAGCTTGTCATGCGTGACCTTGTTTTTATCAACTGGCGAACAGGAGAGCCAGCGAAGAACAGTTCCTATGATACCCACTTATATAAGCTCTGCGATGAAGCAGGGATCAAACACTTTTGTATGCACGCCCTGCGACATACCTACGCAACGCGGGCAATCGAAAGCGGGATGCAGCCCAAGGTGCTGCAAAAGCTGCTGGGTCATGCCAGCATAAAAACAACAATGGATCGGTACGTTCATGTGACTGCCGAATCGCTGGATTACGCCATCAAGCAATTTCAGCAAAATGGTGTAGTCTGATGAAATCCAATAAATCCAAATGCGGAAATGGTGTAAAAATGGTGTAACAGCCGAGACGCCGAACGCTGAAACCCCTTGAAAATCAAGGAAAATCGAAGGAGAATGAGTATATATGAAATTAGGTATCGTGGGGCTGCCCAATGTGGGCAAGAGCACCCTGTTCAACGCCATTACCAACGCCGGGGCGGAGAGCGCCAACTATCCGTTCTGCACCATCGAGCCCAACGTGGGCGTGGTGGCCGTGCCGGACGCCCGGCTGGACAAGCTGGCGGAGATGTACGAGCCGGACAAAAAGACGCCCGCCGTCATCGAATTCGTGGACATCGCGGGCTTGGTGAAGGGCGCGTCCCAGGGCGCGGGACTGGGCAACAAGTTTTTGGAGAACATCCGCCGCACCGACGCCATCGTACACGTGGTGCGCTGCTTCGATGACGAGAACATCATGCACGTGGTGGCCGACGCCAGCCAGAACGTGCCGGTAGACCCGCTGGGCGACATCGAGACCATCGACCTGGAGCTGATCATGGCCGACCTGGAGATGGTGAACCGCCGGGTGGAGAAGGCGGCGAAGGCCGCCAAGGGCGACAAGAAGTTCCTGCACGAGGCGGAGGTATTCAAGGCGCTGGCCGCCCATCTGGACGGCGGCAAGTCCGCCCGCACCTTCGAGTGCGACAAGGACGACCGGGCCATTATCGAGACGGCGGACCTGCTGAGCCTGAAGCCCATCATCTACGCCGCCAACATGGACGAGGACGGCTTCGCCCACTACGAGGACAACAGGTATTTCGCGCTGGTCCGCGACCTGGCGGCCAAGGAGGGCGCGCAGGTGCTGCCCATCTGCGCCAAGCTGGAGCAGGACATCGCGGAGCTGGACGATCCGGAGGAGCGGGCCATGTTCCTGGAGGATCTGGGCATCGAGAAGTCCGGTCTGGACCGGCTGATCCAGTGCAGCTATGAGCTGCTGGGCCTGATCTCCTTCCTGACCTACGGCAAGGACGAGTGCCGGGCCTGGACCATCAAAAAGGGGACGAAGGCGCCCCAGGCGGCGGGTAAGATCCACAGCGACATCGAGCGGGGCTTCATCCGGGCGGAGACCATCAACTTCGACGAGATGATGGCCTGCGGCGGCAGCGTGGCCGCCGCCAAGGAGAAGGGACTGCTGCGGTCCGAGGGCAAGGAGTACGTGGTCAAGGACGGAGACATGATCTACTTCCGCTTCAACGTGTGACCGAAATATAGTAGCGAGACGAAACGGCGCAGGGGAGACCCTGCGCCGTTTTCTGCTGACGAAACCCGCGAAAATGTAACGATGTAAAGCGCGACTTAGTAAAAATACATAAAAAACGGTGGCATTTTTCTACCGTTCCGGCGCAAAAACAGCTTGTGAATTTTTTGTCAGCACGATATAATAATAGCGGCGATCGTGAAATTCATAACGATCGACCATCGAGGAGAGAAATCAGAAAGGAAACAACATTATGGAAAAACGGTATACTCTGCCCGTAGCCATCGCTCTGGTGGTGGGCACTGTCATCGGTTCCGGCGTCTTCTTCAAGGCCGAGGCCGTTCTGACCAAGACCGGCGGCAACCTGTCTGTCGGCATCCTGGCGTTCATCATCATGGGCGTCGTGATGATCATCAGCGCCTGCACCTTCGGCGTCGTGGCCCAGAGCCACGAGGGCGTGGAGGGCCTGGTGGGCTATGCGGCCGCCTCCTGCGGCAAGACCTACGGCTACTACGTGGGCTGGTTCATGGCCGTCATCTACTATCCCTCCCTGGTGTCCGTGCTGAGCTGGCTGCCCGCCCGCTACTTCGGCGTGCTGATGGGCTGGGAGGACGCCGTGGTCGGCGGCCGCACCATGATGCTGGCCGGCGTGTTCATGGTCGTCACCTACACCATGAACGCCCTTGCCCCCAAGCTGGCCGGCAAGTTCGCCATCTGCACCACCGTCATCAAGCTGATCCCCCTGCTGCTGATGGCCATCGTCGGCACGATCGTGGGTCTGAGCAGCGGCATGACCAGCTTCAACTTCTCCAACGTCGTCACCGAGATGCCCTTCACCGAGGGCCTGTTCGGCGCTATCGTCTCCCTGGCCTTCGCGTTTGAGGGCTGGATCTGCGCCACCTCCATCGGCACGGAGCTGAAGGACTCCAAGAAGAATATGCCCCGCGCGCTGCTGATCGGCACGGTCATCGTCGCCATCGTGTATGTGATCTACTACATCGGCCTGGCCGGTGCGGTAGAGTCCGAGGTCATGATGGCCGGCGGCGAGGCCGGCGCCAAGATCGCCTTCCAGAACATCTTCGGTCAGGTGGGCGGCGCTGCCATCTTCGTGTTCGTCGTCATCTCCTGCTGGGGCACCTGCAACGGCCTGACCATGGCCGTGACCCGCGGCATGTTCGACCTGGCGGCCGAGAGCGACAGCCCCAAGCTGGCGATGTTCAAGAACGTGGACGCCAACACCAACATGGCCAACAACTCCGCAGTGTTCGGCCTGCTGGTCAGCTCCCTGTGGCTGCTGTACTTCTACGGCGGCGCCATCATGGAAGGCTTCGGCCCGTTCAAGTTCGACTCCTCCGAGCTGCCCATCATCACCCTGTACGCCATCTATATCCCCATCTACATCGCCCTGATCAAGCGCAAGGATCTGTCCAGCTTCCGCGGCAAGGTCATGCCCGTGCTGGCCATCCTCTGCTCCCTGTTCATGGTGTTCGCCGCCATCTACTCCCACAAGATGAACGTGGTGTATTACCTCATCGTCTTCGTGGTCATCGAGATCATCGGCAGCTTCTTCCGGGGCGGCAAGAAAGCGTAACGATCCCGCACGTCCATAAGTGTGTGACCCGAAGAAACAGGCGTCGGCGCTGGCCGGCGCCTGTTTCGATCATATATGGGCAGAATGCCGGGGGAATATAGACGGGACTTTCGTTTTTTTAATGAAAAAAACGACTTTATTTTGCGGCGAAACGGGCGTATACTCCTGTCGTACACAAGAGAGGGAGGCGTTTCACCATGTCGGAAAAGCGCGCTGAGCTGCTGCTGGCCAGTGTCATCATCGCCCGCAGCACGTCCTTTGTTTTCAATAAGCTGGGCCTGGGGACGATGGAGGCATTCAACCTGCTGGCGGTGCGGTTTCTGCTGGCCTTCGCGCTGCTGGCGCTGCTGTTCGGGAAGAAGCTGCGGCACATCTCAGCGCGCACCGTGGGTCACGGCGCGCTGCTGGGCGGGCTGTTTTTCGTGGTCATGTCCTGCGAGATGTTTGCCCTGAAAACGGTGAACTCCGGCACGGTGTCCCTGCTGGAGAATATGGCCATCCTGTTCGTCCCGCTGCTGGAGAGCGTACTGACCCGCACCGCCCCCAAGGCGGTGACGCTGATCAGCGCCGCGGTGGCGCTGGTGGGCGTGGCGCTGCTGACCTCCGGCGGCGGCGCGTTCCGCCTGGGAGAGGGGGAGTGCATCGCGCTGGCGGCCGCCGTAATGTACGCCTGCGCCATCATCGCCACGGACCGCTTTACCCATCGGGAGGACGGCTTCGTGCTGGGTATTCTGCAGGTGGGCTTCCTGGGGGCGTATGCCCTTGTCGGCTCGCTGCTGTTTGAAATGCCCCGGCTGCCCCAGACCGGCTCGGAGTGGGGCATCATCCTGGCGCTGGCCATCGTCTGCACCGGCTTCGGCTACACGCTCCAGCCTGTGGCACAGAGCCACACCACCGCCCAGCGGGCCGGCCTGTTCTGCGCCCTTAGCCCCACGTTTGCCACCATATTCGGCGCGGTGCTGCTGCGGGAGAAGATCACGCCGCTGGGTCTGGTGGGCATCCTGCTCATTCTCGGCAGCCTGCTGCTGCCCCACTTTATAAAAGGAAAGAAATGCCATGATGAAGTACAAAGCAGTCCTGTTTGATATGGACGGCACACTGCTGGACACGCTGACCGACCTGGCCGACGCGGTGAACCACATCCTGTCCGTCCACGGCTATCCCCTCCGCACGGTGGAGGAGGTGCGCGCCTTCGTAGGCAACGGCGCGCGGAAGCTGATGGAGCGCGCCCTGCCGCCGGAGGTCACCGGCGACGATTTCGAGACGCTGCTGGAGGAATACCGCCAGTGGTATGAGGCCCACACCTGTGTCAAAACAGCGCCCTACCCCGGCGTCACCGCCGTGCTGGCGGCGTTGCAGCGGGCCGGGGTGCGGTGCGCGGTGGTGTCCAACAAGCCCGACGGCGCCACACGGGAGCTGGCGGAGCGGTTCTTCCCGGGGCTGCCGGCCTTTGGCCAGCGGGACGACATCCCCGCCAAGCCCGCACCGGATATGGTGTACCACGCGCTGGCGGAGCTGGGCGTGGACAGAGCGGACGCCGCCTATGTAGGCGACAGCGAGGTGGACGTGGCGCTGGCCCGGAACGCGGGCCTGCCGCTTATCGCCGTCAGCTGGGGCTTCCGCGGGCGCAGAGCGCTGGAGGAGGCCGGCGCGGAGCTGGTGGTGGACGATGCCGCCCAGCTGCTGGAAAACGCGCTGTGACCGCCGTTTTTGCCGTTGACAAACGGACAAAAGCGGGGTATACTGTCTCCATCAAAAAGGCACTGACGGAGAAGAAGCTGCTTCCCACCGGCCAAAGAGAGGGACGCCCCGGCTGAAAGCGTCCCGCCCACGGCGCAGCCTGTACCACTCCCGAGCCGCCTGCGATGAGCAGGACGGGGATCTCCCGTTACAGGGATCGAAAGCGACGGCGCTTGCGCCGTAAGCAGGGTGGAACCGTGGAGTAAAGTATTTTACCTCACCCCTGATACCATTCAGGGGTGAGGTTTTGTTTGTCCCGCCCCGATCACAAGGAGGAACATATCATGAGCGAAGAGAACATCTACACGTTTGAAAACGAGCAGTACCGCAAGACGTACTGGCACACCTGCTCCCACATTCTGGCCCAGGCCGTGAAGCGGCTGTGGCCGGAGGTGAAGCTGGCCATCGGCCCTTCCATCGACAACGGCTTTTATTACGATCTGGACGCGCCGTTTGCCTTCACGCCGGAGAACCTGACGGAGATCGAGGCGGAGATGCGGAAGATCTGCAAGGAGAAGCTGAAGCTGGAGCGCTTCGAGCTGCCCCGGGCCGAGGCCGTCAAGTATATGGAGGAGAAGGAAGAGCCCTATAAGGTGGAGCTCATCAACGATCTGCCCGCCGATGCCCACATCTCCTTCTACAAGCAGGGCGAGTTCGTGGACCTGTGCGCTGGTCCTCACGTGGACTCCACGGGCCGCATCAAGGGCAACGGCATCAAGCTCACCGCCTGCAACGCCGCCTATTGGCGGGGCGACTCCAACCGCAAGCAGCTGCAGCGTATCTATGGCGTGGCCTTCCCCAACAAGGAGGAGCTGGAGACGTACCTGAAGGAGCGGGAGGAAGCCCTGAAGCGCGACCACAACAAGCTGGGCCGCGAGCTGGAGTATTTCACCACCGTGGACACCATCGGACAGGGCCTGCCCGTGCTGCTGCCCAAGGGCGCCCGTGTCGTCCAGCTGCTGCAGCGCTGGGTGGAGGATACCGAGCAGGAGGCCGGCTATCTGCTGACCAAGACGCCCCTGATGGCCAAGCGTGAGTTCTTCAAGATCTCCGGCCACTGGGATCACTATCTGGACGGTATGTTCGTCATCGGCGACCCGGACGATTACTCCAAGGAGTGCTTTGCCCTGCGGCCCATGACCTGCCCGTTCCAGTATCAGGTGTACCTGAACCGCGGCCGCAGCTACCGCGACCTGCCCATGCGTCTGGGTGAGACGTCCACCCTGTTCCGCAACGAGGACTCCGGCGAGATGCACGGCCTGATCCGCGTCCGCCAGTTCACCATCTCCGAGGGCCACAACATGGTGCGCCCCGACCAGCTGGAGGAGGAGTTCAAGAACTGTCTGGATCTGGCGAAATACTTCCTGGGCACGGTGGGTATGCTGGACAAGTGCACATTCCGCTTCTCCCAGTGGGATCCCGCCAACCCCAACAACAAGTACGAGGGCACGAAGGAGCAGTGGGATCACGCCCAGTCCGCCATGGAGCGCATCCTGAAGGATCTGGACGTGGACTACACCGTGGGCATCGACGAGGCCGCGTTCTACGGCCCGAAGCTGGACATTCAGTATAAGAATGTGTACGGCAAGGAGGACACCCTTGTCACCATTCAGATCGATATGCTGCTGGCCGAGCGCTTCGGTATGTACTATATCGACGAGAACGGCAACAAGGCCCTGCCCTATATCATCCACCGCACGTCCCTGGGCTGCTATGAGCGCACGCTGGCCTACCTCATCGAGGAGTACGCCGGTGCGCTGCCCACCTGGATGATGCCCGAGCAGGTGCGCTTCCTGCCCATCACCGACCGGGCCGCCGACTACTGCGTGCAGCAGGCCGCCCAGCTGCGTAAGCAGGGCTTCCGCGTGGAGGTGGACAGCCGCAACGAGAAGGTCGGCAAGAAGATCCGCGAGGCCACCCTGGAGAAGATCCCCTATATGCTGGTGGTGGGCGACCGGGATATGGAGGCCGGCACGGTGTCCGTCCGCACCCGCAAGGGCGAGGATCTGGGCGCGATGTCCCTGGATGCGTTCTCTGCCATGCTCCGCAAGGTCGTGGACGAGAAGCAGAAGATCTGACGCTATATGAAACGACGCACAGCCCATGCCGCACCCCAGCATGGGCTGTGCTTGTCCCCATTACCGGAAAGGAGCATGAAAATGTCTGTTTTGAAGGGCCTGAAGCCCGAAAAGGTGTTTGCATACTTTGAAAAGCTCTGCGCCGTGCCCCACGGCAGCGGCAATACGCAGATCATCAGCGACCTATGCGTGTCCCTGGCCAGGGAGCTGGGGCTCAAGTGCCGGCAGGAGGAATGCGGCAACGTGGTGATCTGGAAGCCCGCGTCCCCCGGCTGCGAAAGCGCCGAACCCATCATCCTGCAGGGCCACATGGACATGGTCTGCGCCAAGACCGACGACTGCACCAAGGACATGGCCCGGGAGGGGCTTGACCTGATGACCGACGGGGAGTGGGTCTGGGCGGATAAGACATCCCTGGGCGGCGACAACTGCATCGCCGTGGCCATGATCCTGGCGATCCTGTCGGACGATACGCTGGTGCATCCGCCCATCGAGGCGGTGTTCACCGTGGACGAGGAGGTGGGCATGGACGGCGCGTTCGCGCTGGACTGCTCCGATCTGAAGGGCCGCAAGCTGCTGAACCTGGACTCCGAGGCGGAGGGCGTGTTCACCGTGTCCTGCGCCGGCGGTATGCGGTCTGACTGCTTCTTCCCAGCGGAGCTGACCCCGGCGGAGGGAATGGACGCGTGTAAGCTGACCATATCCGGCCTGCAGGGCGGCCATTCCGGTGCGGACATCCATCTGGGCCGGGGCAGCGCCAACCGGCTCATGGGCCGCGTGCTCTGCGCTGCGCTGGAGAAGTTCCCCGGCCTGCGGCTGGCGGCCATCGACGGCGGTGAGTTCGACAACGTGATCTGCTCCCGCTGCGAGGCCACGGTGGCGCTGCCCGCCGGAAGCGGTCAGGCGTTTGCCGCCTTTGCCCGTGAGTTTGACGCGGCGCTGAAGAACGAGTACGCCGTCACCGACCCCGGCGCGGCGCTGGAATGTGTGCCCTCGTCCGCGGACAGGGCGGTCTCCCCGGAGCGCACCGCCGTGCTGCTCCGCGCGCTGGCGGTGCTGCCCCACGGCGTGGAGGCCATGGACACCGACTTCCCCGGCCTGGTGCAGACCTCTTTGAACATGGGCGTCATCCGGCTGGACGGCGCGGGCCTGCACGTCACGTTTTCCATCCGGTCCTCCATCGCCTCCCGAAAGGAGATGTTGGCCCAGCGTGTCCGCGCCGCGGCGGCGCTGGCCGGCGGCACGGTGACGGAGCGGGGCGTCTACCCCGGCTGGCAGTACCGGCGGGACTCTAAGTTCCGGGAGACGCTGCTGGCGGCCTATAAGGATCTGACCGGGAAGGACGGCGTGGTGGAGGCCACCCACGGCGGCCTGGAGTGCGGTCTGCTCATGGAAAAGCTCCCCGGTCTGGACGCCGTATCCCTTGGCCCGGATCTCCACGACATCCACTCCGTCCGGGAGCGGCTGGACGTGGCGTCCACGGCGCGCACCTATGCGCTGGTCTGCGAGGTGCTGCGGCGCAGCGTTTGAGCGGATCTGATCTGTCATAAAAAGCGTCCCGTGCTTCGGCACGGGACGCTTTTGTCGTCTGTTGTCCGTTTTGCAGGATTGACCGTCAGAAAATGCAGCGCTTGCAGGGCGTTCCTGCACGAAGTGGTTTAGCGTTGTAAATAGGGAAAGGCGCAAAAGTGCGTCTGTATGGGCAAAAGCGGCGGTTTGCCGGAGAATTTGATGGAAGATGTGGCTGTACAGAAGATATAGGAATGGTAGTATGAAAAAAGGAAATGAAATTTTATACATTTAGATATTGCAAAATGTTTACTGCTGCGATATAATAGCACCGTTGAACACCGCCGCGCTCCCGAGGGACGGGCGGAAAACGGGTTTTCCAAAAAACAAACCAGTATATCAATAAGGAGAAAGAACATGAAAAAGTTTCTTACACTGGTTCTGGCGCTGGTCATGGCGCTGAGCCTGGTCGCCTGCGGCGGCAAGAAGAACGACGATGTCGTCGTGGAGCATACTGACACCACCACCGTGGCGGTGGGTGCTGTGATCCTGGCCCGCGACGATGTGTCCGAGGACGATGTCTACAAGTTCGTGGCTGACATCTTCGACAACGCCGCGTCCCTGACCACCAGCCATGCCAAGTACGCCGAGCTGAGCCTGGAGTACGGCGCTTCCATCACCTCCGTGCCCTATCATCCCGGCGCTGCCAAGTACTTCTCCGAGAAGGGCTTTGAGGTCGCTTCCGTCAAGGACGGCGCCGGCACGGGCGCTTCCCGTAGCCTGCGCTTCGTCACCGGCGGTGAGTCCGGCACGTACTACGCCTTCGGCTCTGTCATCGCCCAGCACGCCACCAACAACGCCGGCGTGAACGTGGTCGGTCTGGTGGGCAACGGCTCTCAGGCCAACGTGCAGGAACTGGTGGACGGCACGGCTGACTTCGCGTTCTGCCAGTCCGACGTGATGGCCTACGCCTACAACGGCACGAACCTCTTCGACAAGAAGATGGAGGGCTTCTCCACGGTGGCCGCCCTGTATATGGAGCAGGTGCAGATCGTCACCACCAACCCCGAGATCAAGACCGTGGACGACCTGAAGGGTAAGTCCGTGTCCATCGGCGCTCCCGGTTCCGGCGTGTACTTTAACGCCATCGACGTGCTGGGTGCTTACGGCCTGACCGAGAATGACATCAAGCCCACCTACCAGTCCTTCGGCGACAGTGCCGACGCCCTGAAGAACGGCCAGATCGACGCCGCCTTCATCGTGGCCGGTGCGCCCACCGTGGCCGTGACCGACCTGGCCACCACCAAGGACACCTATCTGGTCAGCCTGGACAGCGAGCACATCGCCAAGCTGCTGGAGACCTCCGACTACTACACCGAGACCGTCATCGCCAAGGACGTGTACTTCGCTGACTGATCCTTAGCGGTCTATTGACACAAACACGAGACTACGGCGGGTTTCCCGCCGTAGTCCTCGCTGTCTTACTACAGTTTTTAGGGGAGAAATAACTATGAGCATCGACAAGAAAAAGCCGGATACCAGCCCGGCGGCGGAGACCAACACCGCCGTTGACGAGGCCACGGATCTGGACGCGGTCATGCGTAAATATGACCGCGAATCTGCTACCCGCCTGTGGGAGGGTACGCCCCAGCTGATCATCCGCATCCTCATGGCGGCGTTCGGCCTGTTCTGCATCGGCATGACCCTGTTTTCCAAGGCCATGCCCGAGATCCGGCTCACCGTGTTCGTGGGCTGCATCATCATCATCGGTTTCCTGACCTACCCCGCCAGCAAGCATCACGTCCGGGTGAACTACCTGCCCTGGTACGATCTGGTGCTGATGGTGGTGGGCGCGTCCTGCTTCTTCTACTTCGCGCTGAACGCCATGACGCTGGTCCGCCTGTCCACCCGTATCGAGCCGCTCCATGTGATCATCGGCGTCATCGGCATCCTGATCCTGATGGAGCTGTGCCGCCGCTGCGTGGGCGTGCCCATCCTGTGCGTGGCGGGCGTGCTGATCGTGTATGCGTTCATCAACCAGCTGAGCTACGCCGGCGCGGTGAACGCCACCACGCTGTATGACGCCCTCAAGACCATCATCTACAAGCTGTTCTACACCACCTCCGGCGTTATCGGCACGCCTATCAGCGTGTGCTACACCTACATCGTTCTGTTCATCATCTTCGGCGCATTCCTGGAGCGCACCGGCATCGCCAACTTCTTCATCAGCTTCGCCAACCGGCTGGCCGGCTGGTCCAGCGGCGGCCCGGCCAAGGTGGCCGTCATCTCCTCCGCCCTGTGCGGCATGGTGTCCGGCTCTTCCGTGGGCAACACCGTGACCACCGGCTCGTTCACCATCCCCATGATGAAGAAGACCGGCTATAAGCCCGAGTTCGCCGGCGCGGTAGAGGCCGCCGCCTCCACCGGCGGTCAGATCATGCCCCCCATCATGGGCGCTGCCGCCTTCCTGATGGCGGAGTACATGAAGCTGCCCTACGCCCAGGTGGCCGTCAAGGCCATCCTGCCCGCCATCCTGTACTTCACCGGTATTTTCATCGCCGTCCATCTGGAGGCGAAGAAGCTGGGCCTGAAGGGCGTTCCCCGGGAGGAACTGCCCAAGTGGAGCGTGCTGGCCCGTGACTGCTATCTGATCATTCCCCTGATCCTGCTGGTGTGGCTGGTGTCCTCCGGCAGCAAGACCATGTCCCACTCCGCGGCCTACTCCATTCTGGCCGCCATCGTGGTGGGCGCGGTGAACTTCTTCCTGCAGAGCAAGCGCGGCACGGACGGCCAGGAGGCCCAGCCCGCCGGCAAGGCGCTGGCCACCGCCGGCAAGCGCTCCTTCTTCTCTGCGGTGGAGTCTCTGGAAGCCGGTTCCCGCGGTGCGATCACCGTGGCCGTGGCCTGCAGCATGGCGGGCGTCATCGCCGGCTGCATCACCGTCACCGGCCTGGCCTCCATCCTCATCAACGCCATCGTGCAGCTGGCCGGCAACGCCACCATTATCGGCCTGGTGCTGACCATGGTATGCTGCATCGTGCTGGGCATGGGCGTGCCCACCACAGCCAACTACTGCATCATGGCCTCCACCTGCGCGCCCATCCTGATCCAGCTGAACTTCCCCGTGGTGGCCGCCCACTTCTTCGTGTTCTACTTCGGCATCGTGGCGGACATCACGCCGCCCGTGGCCCTGGCGGCCTACGCCGGTTCGGCTATCGCCAAGTCCAACCCCATGAAGACCGGCATCACCGCCACCAAGCTGGCCATCGCCGCGTTTATCGTGCCGTATATCTTCGCCTACAGTCCGGCGCTGCTGTTCGAGAACATCAGCGGCTGGTGGGAGGTGGCACAGATCTGCATCAGCGCGCTGTTGGGCATCTTCGCCATCGCGGCGTCCCTCAACGGCTTCCTGTATAAGAAGATCAACCCCGTGCTGCGTATCGTGCTGGCCATCGGCGGCCTGGGCATGATGATCCCCGGCACGCTCACCGACGTGGTGGGCCTGGTGCTGGTGGCGGCCGTCATCGCCTTCCAGCGCGTCAGCGCCAAGAAGGACGGCGGCTCTGCCGTTACCGCGTAACACCGCATTACATACATACCTCCCGCACCGGGCGTGCGGGAGGTATTTTATTGGTTTGATTTTCAGGCAAATGCGGCAAACTGACTGTATCGGGCATCTTGCAAAATATGACGGAACAGGGTATGCTTACTATCCGTAAGGGTAAATCGTACTACATAGTAGCCAAACGGAAACTAAAAGGAGGCCATCATGTCACTTGCAGCCAGACACAGCACCGCCTACGGGGCGGTGGAGCTGCTGTCCCACCGCCGCGGCGCGGAGGTGCTGGCCGCGCTGGGCGGCGGCACACTGCGGTTCGGCGAATTGAAGGACGCCGTTCCGGGCATCACCCAAAAGACACTGACGGCGGCGCTGCGCTCCCTGGAGGCGGAGGAGCTGCTGACCCGGAAGGTCTACGCCGTCATCCCGCCCAAGGTGGAGTACACGCTGACCACGGCGGGCCAGGAGCTGCTGGTCATTCTGGAGGCGCTGGGCCGCTGGCAGGAGAAATACCGTCCGGCAGAGGGAAAGGAGCAATAGGCCGTGGCACAGAATACGAAAAATGTGATCCGCAAGGGCTTTATCGAGCTGCTGGAGCAGCGGTCGCTGGATAAGATCTCGGTGGTGGACATCGCCGAGCACTGCGGCATCAACCGCAACACGTTCTACTATTACTACTGCGATATTTACGCCCTCATCCGGGAGATCCTGGAGGACGAGGCCCAGAAGGTGCTGACCGCCGACCCGCCCTGCGGGAACTGGAGCGAAGTGGTCATGCGGGTCACGGGCTTTATCCGGGCCAACCGCCGGGCCGTGTATCACCTGTACCATTCCAGCCAGCGGGAGCTGCTGGAGGACCACTATTATCAGGTGGCCTACGCCTGCATGGAGTCGCTGGTCCGCCGCACCGCCGGGGATCTGCCGGTGGCGGAGGAGGACATACAGACCATCTCCGCCCTGTATACCGCTACGGTGGTGGGTATGCTGGACCGCTGGCTGCGGTACGGCATGAAGCCCGACGCGGAGAAGTACATAGACCGTGTGGGCCGCCTGACGGAGGGCTCGCTGCGGCGGGTGCTGGAGCGGAGCTGCTCGGGAGAAGGGACGCTATGAGCGGCTTTTGGAAATGCGTGGCGTATCTGCTGGTGTTGGCGCTGCTGGCCCATCCCCTGGGACAGCGGCTGCCCAGCCGGTTTCAGCCGGACCGCGTCCCCTTCCGGGCCTGGAAGTGGGAAAAGGGCGGGCGCGTTTATGGGAAGCTTCACATCGACAGCTGGAAGAAATTGGTGCCGGATATGAGCCGGCTGCTGCCGGACATGGTGCGGAAGGAGCTGCCCGCCCCCGGCGCTGTCACGGCGGCCCAGGCGTCGCAGCTGGTGCAGGAGACGTGCCGGGCTGAGGTGGTCCACGGGGCGTCCTGCCTGCTGGGGCTGGCCTGCCTGTGGCTGTGGCCCGGCTGGGGCGGCGTGGCCGTGGTGCTGGTGTGGGTGCTGCTGGCCAATCTGCCGTTTATCCTCATTCAACGATACAACAGACCCCGGCTGGTGCGGCTGGCGGCCTTGCTGCAAAAGAGAGAGCAGCGGAAAGGAAACCATGAGAGTTCTGATACTGACCTGTAACACCGGCGGCGGACACAACGCCGTGGCGGCGGCGCTGGCGGAGAGCTTCCGCCGCCTGGGCGTGTCCTCCGACACGGCGGACGGCCTGAGCTTCATCTCCCAAAAGGCGTCCCGCTTCGTGTCCAAGTGGCACACCCGGTTCTACCGCCGCTATCCAAAGCTGTATAAGGCCGGGTATATGAGCGCCGAGAACGACGCGGAGAGCAACGACCGGGACAACCCGGTGTACCGCTATATGGCCCGGGGCGCGCGGCGGCTGGGCCGCGCCATTCAGGACGGCGGCTACGACGCCGTGGTCTGCGTCCATGTGATCCCCGCCATGATGATGACGGAGCTGCGCCGCCAGCGTGAGGGCGGGTCTGTGTTCTGCTTCGTGGCCACCGACTACACGTGCAGTCCCACCGTGGGCGGCTGCGCGCCGGACATCTGCGTCATCCCCCACGAGGAGCTGGCGGAGGAGTTCGTCTCCTGCGGCATCGCCCGGGAGACGCTGCTGGCGGCGGGCATCCCCGTGCGGGCGGTGTTCCGGGAGCGGGGCGACCGCGCCGCCGCCCGCAGCGAGCTGGCGCTGCCGCCGGAGGGACGCCATATCGTCCTTATGTCCGGCAGCATCGGCTGCGGCCCGATGGCGGACATCGCCGCCGAGCTGGAAGTGCGGATGGAGCGGGGTGACTTCGCCTCCGTCCTCTGCGGCAGTAACCGGCAGATGCTCTACGCCCTGCGGCGCAGGGGCTTCCGCCGGGTGGAGGCCGTGGGCTTCACCAACCGGGTGCACCAGTATATGGACAGCGCCGACGTGCTGGTGTCCAAGCCCGGCGGCATCAGCATCACCGAGGCCAGCACCCGGGGCACGCCGCTGCTGCTGGCGGACATGGTGGGCGGCTGTGAGACACGCAACCAGGAGTTCTTCCACGCCCACGGCTGGGCGGAGACGTGCCGGCCAGAGGACATGGCGGCCGCGGCGCTGGCGCTGCTGGATCAGCCGGAGCGCCGTCAGGCGCTGGTGGCGCAGCAGCACCGGGATTTTGACGGCCTGGCCGCCGACCGCATCGCCCAGGCGGTGTGTGACCGCTGCCGCGCCGGTGACAGCGCAGCGGTGTAACAGCGGGAGGTTGACAAGACGCGCCGGCCTGCTATAATAGCCCTGTACAGCGATATACAAGGATAGTTGGAGGTGGCCTATGAAACAGTGTATGGATGCGGACAACCTGCACCGCAGGCTGAAAAAGATCATCGGCCAGGTCCAGGCCATCGACCGCATGATCGACGAGGACGTTCCCTGCGAAGACGTGTTGGCGCAGATCAACGCCGCCAAGTCGGCGCTGAACGGCTGCGGCAAGGTGGTGCTGGAGGGACATATCCGGCACTGCGTCCGGGACGGCATCGAGCACGGCGACGCGGAAAAGACGCTGGAGAGCTTCACAAAAGCGGTGGAGCGCTTCGCTAATATGCAGTGATACAGTGACAGAGCCAGCTGAGAGATCGGCTGGCTCTTAAAATCACTCTTGACAACCTATACCCCTATATGTATAATGTGAGTATACCCATAGGGGTATGGAAAGGAACTGCGGATATGAAACAGCTGATGGAAAAATTAGAGGGGCTGCTGGAGTTGGGCGGCATCAAAAAGGACATTGCGCTGCTGGCCGTCTCCGGCGTGGCCATCGCCTGCAGCCTGGCGGGACTTCAGCCGCTGCCCTTTGACATGGCGTGGATCGCCATCGTGCTGTGCGGCGTCCCCATCATTCTGGAGGCGGTGATCGGCCTGGTCACGGCCTTTGACATCAAGGCGGACGTGCTGGTGTCCATGGCGCTGATCGCGTCCGTCTGCATCGGTGAGACGTTTGCTGCCGGCGAGGTGGCGTTCATCATGCAGCTGGGCGGCCTGCTGGAGGAGCTGACCGTGGCCAAGGCCCGGGCCGGCATAGAAAAGCTGGTGCATCTGACGCCCCAGACGGCCCGGGTGCTGCGAAGCGGCGGGGAGGAGGTCATCCCGGCGGAGCAGGTCCGCGTAGGCGACCGCATCCGGGTGCTGCCCGGCGAGAGCGTCCCGGTGGACGGCGTCATCGTCCTGGGACAGACCTCCATCAACCAGGCGGTGATGACCGGCGAGTCCCTGCCGGTGGACAAGACCGTGGGGGATGAAGTGTCCAGCGGCACGGTGAACCAGTTCGGCGCGTTCGAGATGGAGGCCACCAAGGTGGGCGAGGACAGCTCCATCCAGCGCATGATACGGCTGGTGCAGTCGGCGGACGCCGGCAAGGCCAAGATCGTGGGCATCGCGGACCGCTGGGCCACCTGGGTGGTGGTCATTGCCCTGACCGCCGCGGCGCTGACGTGGCTCATCACCGGGCAGATCATCCGGGCCGTGACGATCCTGGTGGTATTCTGCCCCTGCGCACTGGTGCTGGCCACGCCCACCGCCATCATGGCGGCCATCGGCAACGCCACGAAGCACGGCTTCCTGGTCCGGGAGGGCGACGCACTGGAGCGGCTGGCCAAGGCCAAGGTCGTGGCCTTCGACAAGACCGGCACGCTGACCTACGGAACGCCGGAGGTGACGGCGGTGGTCAGCGTATCGCCCGCCTTCGACCGGGAGACGCTCTACCGGCTGGCCGCCGGTGCGGAGCAGCTCTCCGAGCACCCGCTGGGCAAGGCCATAGTGGCCTGCTGCAAAAAGGAGGGCGGCGGACCGCTGCCGCCGGCGGAGGATTTCCGCATGATCCCCGGCCGGGGCGTGTGCGCCCGGATCGAGGGGAAAGCGGTGCTGGCGGGCAATCCGGAGCTGCTGCGGGAGCAGGGCGCGGCCATGTCCCCGCCGGCGGAGGCTGAGAGCTATATCCGGCAGGGATGCACCGTGATCTACCTGGCGGTGGACGGTGTGTTTGCCGGGTATCTGGCTCTGTCCGACACCCTGCGGGAGGAGAGCGAGGCCATGATCGGCGCGATCTCCGGGCTGGGTGTGCAGCCGGTGCTGCTCACCGGCGACCACGAGAGCGCCGCCAAGACCATCGCCGGGAAGCTGCATATCGGCGCTGTGCGGGCCAACTGCCTGCCGGAGGATAAGCTGGCGGCCATCGGAGGCTACCAGGCCCAGGGGCTGCCCGTGTGCATGATCGGCGACGGCGTCAACGACGCCCCGGCGCTGAAAAAGGCGGATGTGGGCATCGCCATGGGCGGCGTGGGCAGCGACATCGCCGTGGACGCGGCGGACATCGCCCTGGTGGACGACGACGTGAAGGAGCTGCCCCACCTGATCGCCCTGTCCCAGCGCATGATGACCACCATCAAGCTGAACATGACGTTTTCCATGGCGCTGAACTTCGTGGCCATCGTGCTGGCCATCGCCTATGTGCTGAACCCGGTCACCGGCGCGCTGGTCCATAACGCCGGCTCTGTACTGGTCATCATCAACTCTGCACTGTTGCTGAAATGGAGGAAAAAATAATGGCTGTCAAAATCATCGGATTGATCATCGGTATCCTGGTCCTGGGCGCGGGCATCTATTACCTGACCCAGGAGAAGCATGACCCGGAGAGCAAAAAGATCTACACCGTCGTCAGCGTCGTTGGCGCGGTGATCGCCGCCATCTGCGCGGTGCTGCTGTTCATCTGACGCTTCTTAGCGGGCTGGTTTGTCTATTTCGCGCAAATGCGCCTTGCATTTGGCGGAAACTGTCGGTATAATTGTAGAGAAAGCGGACGTTTGTTCATACCCAGGACACACTTTCGTGATAGCATGGCTCTACAACGACGTAAGGAGGACGCGGCCCGTGATGATCGAAAAAAGCGGCAGCATCCGTTTGAAAGATATATCTGTCAGCAGCCGCATGACGCAGGAGGAACAGGAACTGGCGGCGGGCATGGTGCGGGTGACCCACCTGTACCGCAGCGCCCTGAAGGTGGCGGTGACGCAGATGGAGATATTGGACGAGGAATTCGCCCGGCTGTATGACCATTCCCCCATCCACCACATCGAGTACCGCATCAAGACGCTGGACAGCATCATCGACAAGCTGCACCGCCGGGGGCTGGAGGTCACCATCGACAACATCTACGCCCACATTCAGGACGTGGCCGGCATCCGCGTTATCTGCAACTATCTGGACGACATATACTATCTCCGCTCCCTGCTGACCCGCAGCGAGTCCTACACCGTCCTGCGGGAGGTGGACTACATCAAGCAGCCCAAGGACACCGGCTACCGCAGCCTGCACCTGATCGTCAACGTCCCTATCGTCATCTCCGAGGGCACGATGGTGCTGCCGGTGGAGATTCAGCTCCGCACCATCGCCATGGATATGTGGGCCAGCCTGGAGCACGAGCTGCGCTATAAGTCCGACCGCCGCTTTACCGACGAGGACGCGGCCCGGCTGCGGCTCTGCTCCGACGCCATCAGCGAGATCGACCGGGAGATGCAGGACATCTACCAGGGCAACGAACCGCAGTATCACGCATAAACCACCATATACTGCTTACCCCCTCCGACACGGAGGGGGCATTTTCTTGCCCGGAAAGTGAAAATGAGGGCTACCAAAACACAGGCGGATGTGGTATGATACCCTTGTATGAGTATCGGGCGTGACAGCCCGTGACGAGAGGAGTGAGCGCCGTGGACCGGATAAAACGGATAGGACTGCTGCTCGTGCTGCTGGCCGCGGCGCTGTGCCTGGGCGGCTGCGGCTACGACGTTTCGGTGGAGGACCTGTTCACCCTGCCCCGCATGGCGGAGGGCTACACCGATCTGGCCCAGCAGCTGGACGGCCTGCTGAACCAGGGCTACGAGTACGCCTCGCCCACCGGCGGGCGCAACATCCAGTCGGTGCAGATGGTCGATCTGGACGGCGACGGCAAGCAGGAGGCGCTGGCCTTCATGCGCCGCAGCAGCGACGAAAAACCCCTGAAGATATTCGTCTTCCGCATGGAGGACGAGAATTACCAGCCCTACTGCACCATCGAGAGCAGCGGCACGGCCGTGGACAGCGTGTACTATCAGGATCTGAACGGCGACGGCTGCCGCGAGCTGGTGGTGGGCTGGCGCATCAGCACCGATGTGCAGACCGTGGCGGTCTACGCCGTGGAGCGCGAGCCGGTGGCCCTCATGTCCAGCGGCTACACCCGCTTTATGATGCAGGATCTGAACGGCGACGGCCTGCCCAGCCTGCTGGTGCTGCGCACCAGCGAGGAGGGGCTGCCTGTGGCCGAGTTCTACGGCTGGCAGGACGGGCAGATGGGCATTGCCTACCGCTGCACCCTGTCCAGCACCATGGCCGCCCTCAGCCGCGGCAGCCTGGTGTCCGGCAAGATGGACGCCGACACGCCGGCCATGTTCATCACCGGCGTGGACGAGCGGGGCGTGGCCGTCACCGACATCCTCATCTTCCGCCCGGAGGTGGGCCTGGTGAACGTGGCCCTGGCCGGGAGCAGCGGCGTGTCCGCCGCCATCTTCCCCTATCGCCAGCTCCAGCCCCAGGACATCGACGGCGACGGCTGCATCGAGATCCCCCGCCCGGAGGATACCTGGAGCGCCGACCAGACCGACGGCCTGGTGAGCTGGCTGCGCTGCGTGGATGACGGCCAGCTGTCCATCGCCGCCCAGACGTACCACAGCACGTCCTGCGGCTGGTATCTCACCATTCCGGCCAGCTGGTGGGCCTGGAACGCGGGCTCATCCACCACCAGCATCCAGAACGAGAACCAGTTCACCATGACCATCAACGGCGACCCGGTGCTGTCCATCTACACCATCACCGGCGAGAACCGCGAGACCCGCGGCCGCATGGGCGCGCGCATCGTCCTGCGCCGCCAGACGGCCACCGTCTACGCCGCCGAGCTGTACGACGCCGGGGCGTATTACGGCATGGACGAGGAGCTGCTGCGTAAGGGCTTCAGCCTCATCACCGGCAGCTGGATCAACTGACAAGGAGGAACGCGCTATGAAGAAAGTCCTGGTACTGGAGGACGAGTCCAGCATCCGCAGCTTTATCGTCATCAATCTCCGCCGTGCCGGTTATCAGGTGGTGGAGGCCGAGAGCGGGGAACAGGCCCTGGAGCTTCTGGCCCAGCACGGTGACGTCCGCGTGGCCCTGCTGGACATCATGCTCCCCGGCATCGACGGCTTCGAGGTCTGCCGCCGCATCCGCGCCACCAACCCCACCATCGGCATCATCATGCTCACCGCCCGCTCTCAGGAGATGGACAAGGTCACCGGCCTGATGACCGGCGCGGATGACTATGTCACCAAGCCCTTTTCTCCCGCTGAGCTCACCGCCCGCGTGGACGCCCTCATGCGCCGCAGCGGCGGCGGCACGGTGGAGGCCGGCGAGATCAGCCAGCCGCCCTTCCTTCTCAACACCCGCAACCGCACCCTGGAGAAAAACGGCCAGCGCGTCAAGCTCACCCAGGTGGAGTACGCCATCGTCAAAATGTTCATGGAGAACCCCGGCAAGGCCCTCTCCCGCGAGGAGATCCTGGACGCCGTCTGGGGGCACGACTACTTCGGCGAACTGAAGATCGTAGACGTGAACATCCGCCGCCTCCGGCTCAAGATCGAGGACAACGCCACCAACCCGATGTATATAACCACGATCTGGGGTTACGGCTACAAGTGGGGGCTGTAATACGCATCTTTTGCGCCAATACTTCGTTGCGTCGGCTCGACGTACAATATGTACGCCTTCGCCTCCGCGCCTCGTCTTGACGCAAAATCTGAGCATTACATTACAGCGGGGTGCCGCAGATCGTGGTGGGCGCGCTTTCTCGGCCCCCTCTGGGAGGGGGCTGTCGGCGAAGCCGACTGGGGGAGAGAAAAACTCATGCCGTCTCTCCCTCCGTCATGGCCTTTGGCCATGACACCTCCCTCACAGAGGGAGGCAGGACGGGGTACGACAATCCCTCCGGCGCTTCGCGCCACCTCAGCTACGCTTCGCCGCACAACCCAGTGTGAGCACTGGGCCGCCTTTACACAAGGGAGGCTTTGGTCTCTGCAACGCCGCACGCTGAGTCGGTCTGATGGCTGACGACTTCCTTTACACCATTCACCCCACCCGAAAGGAGATGACCACCCATGGCAGCCAAGCGAAAAATAGTCCAGGGCCTGCGCCGCCGCTGGATCACCGGCAGCATCGGCCCGGTGGTGGTCATTCTGCTGCTGGTGGGCGTGCTGATCTCCGTGGGCTTTGCCAGCAACTACTACAACAGCGCCAAGTCCACCCTCCGGGCCAAGGCGGCCGCCGGCGCGGACTATTTCAACACCTACGTCATGACCAGCTACCGGGAGTATTACCGCAGCGCCACGCTGTACGCGGCGGCCTTCGAGGAGGGCGACCGCATCGAGCTGCAATTCCTCAACAGCGCCGGCAGGGTGGAGGTCACCACCCGCGGCCTGACGGCGGGCACATACCCCAACACGCCGGAGGTCCTCCGGGCTGTGGAGACCGGCCAGGTGCAGGATTTCATAGGCCGTGACAGCGAGACGGGGGAGCGCATCCTGGCCGTGTCCAGCCTGCTGAAGTTCAACGGTCAGGTGGTGGGCGTCATGCGCTACGTCACCGCCGTCCGGGACATCGACCGCCAGGTGCTGCTGACGGTGCTGGTGGTCTGCGGCGTCATGCTGGCGGTGGTGGGCCTTATCATCCTGTCCAGCATGATCTTCATCAACAATGTGGTGGCGCCGGTGTCCGCCGTGTCGGAGGCCGCCAAGCGCATCTCCGGCGGCCGCTACGGCGAGCAGATACCCAACAAATACTCCGACGAGATGGGCGAGCTGGTGGACAACATCAACGATATGTCCCGCAAGATCGGCGAGAGCGAAAAAATGAAATCCGAGTTCATCTCCTCCGTGTCCCACGAGCTGAGAACGCCCCTGACGGCCATCAACGGCTGGGGCGAGACGCTGCTGGCCGACGAGAGCGGCGACGTGCAGCAGCTGCACCGGGGACTGGGCATCATCGTCAAGGAGTCCCGCCGCCTGACGGACATGGTGGAGGAGCTGCTGCAATTCTCCCGCATGGAGGACGGCCGCTTCACCCTCCAGGTGGAGGATGTGGACCTGCAGGCGGAGCTGGAGGACGCGGTGTATACCTACCGGGAGCTGTTCCAGCAGGACGGCATCGCGTTGGAGTACACCAGCGACAAGGCCGTCTACGAAGAGCTTATCGCCGGCGATCCGGACCGGCTGAAGCAGGTGTTCTGCAACCTGCTGGACAACGCCGCCAAGCACGGCGGCTCGGGCAAGCGCATCGCCGTCCACCTGCGGCAGGCGGACGACGGCTACGAGATCGCCATCCGGGACTTCGGCCCGGGCATCCCGGAGGCGGAGCTGCCCTATGTGAAGCAGAAATTCTACAAGGGCTCGTCCAGGGCCCGGGGCAGCGGCATCGGCCTGGCGGTCTGCGATGAGATCGTCCACCGCCACGGCGGCACGCTGACCATCGAGAACGCCCAGGGCGGCGGCACGGTGGTCACCATCTGGCTGCCGCTGAAGGGCCAGGCAGAGGCATAAACTATCTCATAAAATAATCGAACAAGTGTTGCATTTTGCGTATAACTGTGCTATACTCACGGCAGAAAGGATCTTTAGCGCGTATGGACAAGAATAAGGGCGCGTTCCGCACCAGCATCGGCGGGCAGGCGCTGATCGAGGGCATTCTGATGCGCGGCCCGGAGAAGGACGCCATCGTGGTCCGCTCCCCGGAGGGCCTGGTCACCAAGGTCACGGAGCGCAAGCTGACAAAAGCCAACTATCCCATCCTGGGCGTACCCATCATCCGGGGCGCTGTCACCTTCATCGGCTCGATGATCACCGGCGTCAAGGCGTTGATGTTCTCCGCCGACTATTTCCCCGAGGACGAAAACGCCAAGCCGGATAAGGTGGACGAATGGCTGGAAAAGCACGTCCCGGCGGACAAGCTGCAGAATGTGCTGGTGGCGTTCTCCGTCATCCTGAGCATCGGCATGATGCTGGTGCTGTTCATGCTGCTGCCCACGTTCCTGGCCGGTCTGTTCCACGCCCAGAGCGCCGCCGTCCACAACATCATCGAGGGCGTGGTCAAGGTGCTGGTGCTGCTGGGCTACATGATCCTCTGCTCCAAGCAGAAGGACGTCCACCGGGTGTTCTGCTACCACGGCGCGGAGCACAAGACCATCTTCTGCTACGAGGCGGGCCTGCCCCTGACGGTGGAGAACGTCCGCATCCAGCCCCGCCACCATCCCCGCTGCGGCACCAGCTTCCTCTTCGTGGTGATCATCGTCTCCATTATCGTCTCCAGCCTGGTGTTCCCCTACATCAACTGGCAGAGCGTCTGGGTGCGGGTGGGTGTCAAGCTGCTGCTGCTCATCCCCGTGGTGGGCATCACCTATGAGTTCAACCGCTTCGTGGGCGGCCACGACAACGCCGTCACGCGGGTGCTGTCCGCGCCGGGTATGTGGCTGCAGAATTTCACCACCTTTGAGCCGGACGACAGCATGATCGAGGTGGCCATCGAGGCCATGAAGCTGGTCATTCCTGACGAAAAAGGGAAAGATACGTGGTAAAAAGCGATAACAGGGCGTATTATGGCGATAACATATAACAATTTGTATTTGGATTTGCGGCAGCGCTTCCACAAAGCCGGCATGGCCGACCCCACGCTGGAGGCCCGGGAGCTGGTGTGCTGCGCCGCCGGCAAGAGCCGGGAGGAGCTGAGCCGGGATGGCCGGCTGTATGTCCCCGCCGCCGTGGAGCAGCAGGTGGAGCGGCTGGCCCAGCGCCATCTGGCGGGCGAGCCGGTGGCGTACCTCATCGGTGAATGGGAGTTCTACGGTCTGCCGCTGGACATCTCCGAGAGCGTGCTGATCCCCCGCCCGGACACCGAGGTGCTGGTGGAGCAGGCGCTGTCCCGGCTGCAGAACGTGGCCGAACCCCGGGTGCTGGATCTGTGCGCCGGTTCGGGCTGCGTGGGGCTGGCGCTGGCTAAGCATCTGCCCGGCAGCCGCGTGGTGCTGGGCGAGCTGGACGAGGGCGCGCTGCGTATCTGCCGCCAGAACATCCGCCGCAATGACCTGACGGGCCGCGTGGTGTCTCTGCAGATGAACGCGCTGGAGAAGCCCCCCGCCCACCTGGGCGAGTTTGACGCCATCGTCTCCAACCCGCCCTACATCCCCGACGGCGACATCGCCGGGCTGGACGTGTCCGTCCGGGACTACGAGCCCCACCTGGCCCTGAAGGGCGGCGAGGACGGCTTGGACTTCTACCGGGCCATCTGCGCCCAGTGGCGCACCGCGCTCCGGGCCGACGGCCGCCTGCTGTTCGAGGTGGGCATCGGCCAGGCGGACGACGTGCTGCGTATCATGCGGGGCTGCGGCTTCGGCGATGTGGAGATCACCCCCGACCTGAACGGCATCCCCCGGGTGGTGTCGGGCATTTTGTGTACGGAAGTGTGAACTGTCCGTTTTTTGGGACAGACTCTTTGAGATAATAGACACAGCATCCGGGCGGCGCGGGCCGCCCATACAGAAATTGAGGAGGACGGAACTATGGCAGTGAAGAAAGAACCCGTTGGTGCCGCGCCGGTGGTGTCCGACAAGAAAAAGGCACTGGAAACGGCCATGCAGCAGATCGAGAAGATGTACGGCAAAGGCTCTATCATGCGCTACGGCGCGGAGAGCACGCTGAACGTGGAGGCCATCCCCACCGGCTCGCTGTCTCTCGACCTGGCGCTGGGCATCGGCGGCCTGCCCCGCGGCCGTATCGTGGAGATCTACGGCCCTGAGTCCTCCGGTAAGACCACGCTGGCGCTGCACGTGCTGGCGGAGGCTCAGAAGATGGGCGGAGAGGTGGCCTTCGTGGACGCCGAGCACGCCCTCGACCCCACCTATGCCAAGGCGCTGGGCGTCAACGTGGAGGACCTGCTCATCTCCCAGCCCGACACCGGCGAGCAGGCGCTGGAAATTACAGAGGCGCTGGTCCGCTCCGGCGCTATCGACGTGGTGGTGGTGGACTCCGTGGCCGCTCTTGTGCCCCGCGCCGAGATCGAGGGCGAGATGGGCGACAGCTTCGTGGGCCTGCACGCCCGCCTTATGTCCCAGGCCCTGCGTAAGCTGACGGGCATCATCAACAAGACCAATTCCATCGTCATCTTCATCAACCAGCTCCGCGAGAAGGTGGGCGTCATGTACGGCAACCCGGAGGTCACCACCGGCGGCCGCGCCCTGAAGTTCTACGCCTCCGTCCGCATCGACGTGCGCCGCATCGAGACGCTGAAATCCGGCGGCGAGGTCATCGGCAACCGCACCCGGGCCAAGGTGGTGAAGAACAAGGTCGCGCCTCCCTTCCGTGAGGCGGAGTTCGACATCATGTACGGCGAGGGCATCAGCAAACTGGGCGACCTGCTGGATCTGGCGGTGAAGCTGGATCTGGTGCAGAAGAGCGGCTCGTGGTTCAACATGGGCGAGCTGCGGTTGGGCCAGGGCCGCGACGCGGCCAAGCAGTACTTCCGCGACCACCCCGAGGAGGCCGACAAGCTGGAGAAGGCGGTGCGGGAGAACTTCCATAAGCTGATGGGCAGCCAGTCCCGTGTGGCCGCCAAGGCCGCGGGCCGGGCTGTGGACGTGTCTGCCGACGACTTTGACGACGCCGACTGATGCGTATCGACCGGATCGAAAAATCGAAGCATAAGCAGGAGCGCGTGCTGGTGTTCCTGGAGGGGGGCGACCTCCTCCGGATCACCGGCGCGGAGCTTCTGCGCTTTGGCTTATATAAGGGGATGGACGTACCCCCCGAGCTTGTGGTAGAATTACGGGAAGCAGGGGAGAAGTCGGAGCGGAAGCAGGCGGCGGCCCGCATGGCCGCCGGACGTATGCTCTCCAAACAGGAGGTGCAGCGCCGCCTGACGAAAAAGGGCGCGCCGGAGGAGGAAGCGGCGGAGACGGCGGACTGGCTGGAGGGCCTGGGCGCGGTCAACGATGAGGCCTATGCCGGCGTCATCGCCCGCCATTATGGCACGCTGGGCTACGGCCCGGCCCGGGTGCGGCAGGAGCTGCACCGCCGTGGCATCCCCAAGGAGCTGTGGGACGGGGCGCTGGCCCAGCTGCCCCCGGCACAGGACGCCATACGGGCGCTGGCCCGCTCTAAGCTGCGGGGCAAAAGCCCGGACACCGACACGTCCCGCAGGCTGGCGGCCTATCTCCAGCGCCGGGGCTTTTCCTGGAACGACATTCGCCCCATTCTCAACGAGCTGGGGCAGGACATAGACGAAGAGTGAGGTATACACCGTGAAAGTATCGTTCATTTCCCTTGGCTGCGCCAAGAACCTGGTCAACACCGAGCAGATGATGGCCCTGTGCCGCGACGCCGGGCACACCCTGCAGACGGAGAACGCCGGCGCGGACGTGGTGGTCATCAACACCTGCGGCTTCATCGACAGCGCCAAGGAGGAGGCCATCGACACCATCCTCTCCGTGGCGGAGCTGAAAAATCAGGGCCTGGTGCGGAAGATCCTGGTCACCGGCTGTCTCACCCAGCGCTATCAGCAGGAGATCCTGGACGAGCTGCCGGAGGTGGACGGCATCATGGGCACGGGCAGCTACGGCGAGATCGTCCCGGCGCTGGAGGAGGTCCTCTCCGGCGGCACGCCCCGCCGCTTCGGCGACATCCACGGCATGATCGACGAGTTCGACCGGGTGCTGACCACCCCCAAACACTTCGCCTACCTCCGCATCGCCGAGGGCTGCGACAACCGCTGTTCCTTCTGCGTCATCCCCGCCCTGCGGGGCAAGTACCGCAGCCGCCGCATGGAGGACGTGCTGGCCGAGGCGGAGAAGCTGGCCGCCGCCGGTGTGAAGGAGTGCATCGTCATCGCCCAGGACATCACCCGCTACGGCATCGACCTGTACGGCGAGCGGAAGCTGGCCGCCCTGCTGCGGGAGCTGTGCAGGCTGGACTTCCACTGGATACGGCTGCACTACCTCTATCCCGACGAGTTCACCGACGAGCTCATCGACACCATCGCCGGTGAGGAGAAGGTGCTGCCCTATCTGGACATCCCCATCCAGCACTGTAACTACAAGGTGCTGAAGACCATGAACCGCCGGGGCGACAAGGCGGAGCTGCTGGCCCTGTTCCACAAGCTCCGCGCCCGCATCCCCGGACTGGTGCTGCGTACCAGCCTCATCACCGGCCTGCCCTACGAGGACGAGGCCGCCTTCGAGGAGCTGTGCGAATTCTTGCAGGAGGTCCGCATCGAGCGGGCCGGTGTGTTCCCCTATTCCCCGGAGGAGGGCACGCCTGCGGCCAGGATGCTGAACCGTGTGGACACCGCCGAGGCCGAGCGCCGCGCCGAGCTGGTGGTGGACGTGCAGTCCCGCATCATGGACGATTTCAACGACAGCCGCATGGGCACGGTGCTGGAGGTGCTGTGCGACGGCTTTGACGAGCAAGCCATGCAGTTTGTGGGCCGCAGCTATGCCGAGAGCCCCGACATCGACGGCTGCATCTACTTCACCGCCGACCACGAGGTGGAGGCGGGCCAGTTCGTCCCCGTCCGCATCACCGGCACGATGGACGGCGACCTGACCGGCGAGCTGGCGGAGTAAAAAGGACTTTCCATTTTGCACCATCCGTGCTATACTGTACCGAGATATAAGAGAAAGGCGGATACATATCCATGACGACCGCGAATAAGCTGACGATCCTGCGGGTGCTGATGATCCCCGTGTTCCTGGTGGTGCTGTACTGGGGCTTCCCCGGCAGCCGTTACGTGGCGCTGGCCATCTACATCGTGGCCTGCCTTACCGACCTGCTGGACGGCTATATTGCCCGCCACTATAACCAGATCTCCGACTTCGGCAAGTTCATGGACCCCCTGGCGGACAAGTGCCTCGTCATGGCGGCGCTGTGCTGGTTCGTGGAGGAGGGTACGTTTGCCGCCTGGGTGCTGGCCATCGTCCTGCTCCGGGAGTTCGCCGTGTCCGGTATGCGCCTTGTGGCCGTGGAGAAGGGCCGGGTCATCGCTGCCGGCTGGTCCGGCAAGATCAAGACCGCCTCCACCATGGTCTGCATCTGCCTGATCCTGCTGGGCATCCCCCAGGTGCTGAACTATGTGTGCCAGGGCGTCATTCTGGTCACCACCGTCTACTCTGGCATCGAGTATTTCGCCAAGAACGCCGACGTGTTCAAAGAGGTCAAATGACTTGACACCGCGCCAAAACCCTGCTACTATTATGGATAATCGAATAGCGCGATGATCGGAAAGAGTACGCATCGGAGCTTTGCCAAGAGAGGGACGGTCAGCGGCTGAAAGCCGTCCTGCCGAGCGGTGCGGAAAGTGCGTCCGGGAGCGCGGGGGATATGGACGCCCTCCGCATGGCCTGCGTCACAGGCCGCACCGAGTGATAAACGAGAGTGGAACCGCGAAGTATTCTTTCGCCTCTCATGCCCCAGGGCATGGGAGGCGTTTTTGTTCAGCATAATAATATAATGTAGATAGAAGGAGAACTGCCATGTATCTGTATAATTCCGCCACCCACAAAAAAGAGGAGTTCAAGACCCACACCCCCGGCCACGTGGAGATGTATACCTGCGGCCCGACGGTGTATCACTTTGCCCACATCGGCAACCTGCGCTCCTACATCATGGAGGACGTGCTGGAGAAGTACCTGCGCTACGCCGGCTACGACGTGAACCGCGTCATGAACATCACCGACGTGGGCCACCTGACCTCCGACGCCGACGAGGGCGAGGACAAGATGCTCAAGGGCGCGAAGCGTGAGCACAAGACCGTCATGGAGATCGCCAAGTACTACACCGACGCGTTCTTCTCCGACTGCCGGAAGCTGAACATCAAGCGCCCCGACGTGGTGCAGCCCGCCACCGGCCTGATCGACGACTATATCAAGATCATCACCAAGCTCATGGACACCGGCTACGCCTACTTCGCCGGCGGCAACGTCTACTTCGACACCAGCAAGCTCCAGCGCTACTATATCTTCAACGACCACAACGAGGAGGATCTGGCCGTGGGCGTCCGCGAGGGCGTGGAGGAAGATCCCAACAAGCGCAACAAGAACGACTTCGTCCTGTGGTTCACCAAGTCCAAGTTCGAGGATCAGGCCCTGAAATGGGACTCCCCCTGGGGCGTGGGCTATCCCGGCTGGCACATTGAGTGCTCCGGCATCTCCATGAAGTACAACGGCGAGTATCTGGACCTGCACTGCGGCGGCGTGGACAACGCCTTCCCCCACCACACCAACGAGATCGCCCAGTCCGAGAGCTACCTGGGCCATCCCTGGTGCCCCCACTGGTGCCATGTGGCCCACCTGAACACCGACCACGGTAAGATGTCCAAGTCCAAGGGTGAGTTCCTCACCGTCTCCCTGCTGGAGGAGAAGGGCTACGACCCGCTGGCCTACCGCTTCTTCTGCCTGCAGAGCCACTACCGCAAGAGCCTGGTGTTCACCTGGGAGAACCTGGACAACGCCACTGTGGCCTACAACAAGCTGCTGACCCGCATCGCCGCCCTGAAGGACGAGGGCGAGGTGGAGCAGGCCGCCTTCGACGAGTACAAGGCCAAGTTCATGGCCGCCATGGACAACGACCTGAACACCTCCATGGCCGTCACCGTGCTGTACGACGTGCTGAAGGCCAAGACCAACGACAAGACCAAGCTGGCCCTGCTGGACAGCTTTGACACCGTGCTGGGCCTGAAGCTGCTGGAGAAGGCCGCCGCCCTCCGTGCCAAGCAGGCCGCCGCCCCCGCCGCCGGCGAGTTCGCCGTCATCAGCGAGGATGGCGAGGCCAATGCCGATGTGGAGGCCCTGATCCGCGCCCGCGCCGACGCCAAGAAGGCCAAGAACTTCGCGGAAGCCGACCGCATCCGCGACGAGCTGAAGGCCCAGGGCATCGAGGTCACCGACATCCCCAACGGCGCCAAGTGGAAGCGCGTGTGAAATGAATAAAAAAGATAGGGAGCTGCGGAGCAGCTCCCTATCTTTTATGAGCGGTCATATAATTCGATGGTGTCATTTGTACGATTGCGGTCGGGTTCGTAGCGGTCGCAGGGCTTTTCTGTGGCGGTGACGCTGTATCCGTTGCGGGAGCACTTGAAGTGCGTCACATAGCAGGAGGTATAGCTGTCACCCAACTCGCAGTAGCGGCAAGAGCCGCACAGACCGTAGTAGTTTTTCTTGGACATAAAATGTCACCTCAATTCTTCTGGTTTGGAATAGTTTTGTCGATGGAGAGAGATACATTGGGGATGGATTTGGCGGCTTCCGCAACGGCATCCAGTATGTAGGGGCTGCGGGGAGCATTGTATTTGGAATATGGAATACCGAGATCGTTTGGAAGGTATCCAATGTGGCCCGTAGATCGGTTTTCTGATACGGTATAATCATTATTATGGGCAAAGCATAGAGCTAAGTCCTTGCAGGGTGACGTTGAAAAGAAGGTCGAAAAAGTGCTGGCAGACTGATCACGCATACGCGGGATTTCTTCGCGTAGTTTTATAGCGCTTTCATAATCGCCATGTCCCTCGCAGGTGTTCGCTTTATTTAAGATTTCAGCCATATCATGTTGCTTTTTTTCAAGAAACTGAGATAGCTCGCTGGATATAAGGGTTATATCGAGGAGAACTAATTCGGCGGTGATTTCGCCACCGCTTTTTTTGCCATGGTATTTGGAAACTTTCTTAATGTAGAGCTTGCACTCTACCCTGTCGACCTTTGCGTTGGATAGACTTCGCAGTGTACTGATGATTTCCCGTGTGCAGCGGTCATGATGTGCGGCCTTGGATAGCTCTGCAACTGCTTTCCTTCGACGAAATACTGTAAAAATCAACCAAACAACAGCCAAAACAACAATTAAATCCAATATGTACTTCCTCCTATATAAGTTTCTCACCCATCCTCCGGCGGGGCTTGCGCCCCGCCGGGGGTCGAGCGAAAAACAAAAACGCTGTGCAGGGCATAAGCCTACACAGCGTAAGAAGATGCTATCTTCCTGATGCAACACAACACTTGGGAAAAACGACAAAGCACCCCCTTGCGTAAAGGGGCGTTTTAGCGTATAATATCCCATGCGGTGCGACCTTTTGGTCATTGTGTAGGTGGGGCTAACACCTGCATAGGCTTACGGGTGTTCCCGCACCCGTAAGCCGCCGCATCTTTGTTTTTCGGATAAATTATAACAAAGCGTGTGACGTTTTGCAAGCCGTTTTGAGGAAAATGTCGGAAATTGTTTGCCCATAAGAAAAGGCCACCAACAGGCGGCCTTTTCTGCTTTCCTCGTTAAGCGATGCTCTCTGCATCGGTAGCGTGGGCGTACAGGTATTCCGGGGCGATGTCAATATCGCCGTCATTCCAAACGGTCACGCCGTAGTCGATATATACACCTGCGAAGGTGTGCTCATCTGCCAGCTGAGCAAAAGCGGGCTTTGCCAAAAGCGGCGTGAAATCAAAGACTTTCGTCTCGCCCGTAGTAAAACGAAGCCACAGACGGTGCTCTGGCAAAGGGCGAACGCCGCAGACCTTGATAGGCGTGTTTTCTTCGCCTGCGTATGCGATACCATTTACAATGAACATGGGGTAAACCTCCTTATCGCAGCGGTTCGATCTTGCCGAAGGGAACGTTCTGCACGGCCTTGTTCCAAGCGATATACAGCTCTTCCTCGTGGATAGCAGCCCAAGCCTGCACCAGCTTCAGCTGCTTTACTGGCAGACTGCCTGCCAGCAGTTCACCATCTACGCCTACCGAGGCTTCAAATTCGTTAAAGTAGACGTGAAAGTGAGGACGATGGTGCTGGCTATCGTCACTGTATAGCATCTTGATCACAATGTTGTAGAAACGGCAAAGCTCCGGCATAGCGTC
Source organism: bacterium (assembly GCA_963632705.1). Lineage (GTDB taxonomy): Bacteria > Bacillota > Clostridia > Oscillospirales > Oscillospiraceae > Vescimonas. The sequence continues at coordinate 47,185 of CAVGVB010000016.1, forward strand.
ACATCCTCTCATCCTTATTATACCCCCTTCTGCCAAAAAAGCAAGGCGGAGTGATAGGATGGGAACAAATCCTCGCCCGCCCCCGTCAAACAGGCAGTTGGAAGAAAAGGAGGAATTTCCCATGAAGCGACTGAAAGCCATACTCTGCGCCCTGCTGGCGGGGATGCTTCTCGCCGGCTGCACCACCGCGCAGCCCAAGACGGACAACAAGCAGGGAGGAGGCGCTGCTGTGGACCTGACGAAATACGCCGCCAAGGAAGCCGCCTATCCGGCCTACCCCCAAGAGCCGCGGTACGAGGACTACTTCAACGATAACGGCGAGGGCGACTGGGATGCCTACATGGCGGCGGAGGACGAATACATGGAGGCCCTGCAGAAGCTGGGCAAGGGACAGCTGGACCGGGAGTCTGCCGCACCGGTGCTGGCCTTTGCCGACAGAACGGCGGGGGCGATCTTCGCCGATAATGAAAACCGCGTCTACTCGCCTATCAGCCTGTACGCCGCCCTGGCCATGCTGACGGAGGTCACAGACGGCGATACGAAGCAGCAGGTCATGGACCTGCTGGCCGCTCACGACGCGGAGACCCTGCGCCGGCAGATCAAGGACCTGTGGATCGGCGTCTACACCGACGACCAGTCTGTGTGCCGCCTGGCCAACGGCGCGTTCCTGCGGGAGAATGCCGACGTGAACCAGGAGACCGTGGACACGCTGGCGGACTGGCACTTTGCGTCCACCTATCGCGTGCCCATGGGCACGGAGGAGGCGGACAAGGCCATCGCCAGCTGGCTGAACCAGAACACCGGCGGCCTGCTGTCCGAGGAGACAGGGAATATCCGCACCGATGGGAACGACCTGCTGCGGCTGTATAACACCATCTACTATAAGTCCGGCTGGCAGGATGCCTTTGAGGGCAGCGCCACCAAGCGGGACACGTTTACCGCCGCCGACGGCACGGCGCAGAAGACGGACTTCATGCACCGCACGGAGAGCGGCAGCTATCAGAAGGGTGACGGCTACACCGCCGCGCCCCGGTCGCTGAACTATGGCCGCATGGTGTTCGTGCTGCCGGACGAAGGCGTGACGCCGGAGAGCCTTTTGCAGCGGGACGGCTTCCTGGCGGGGCTGACGGGGGACTATAACGCCGCGGAGCTGGTGTGGTCCGTGCCCAAGTTCGACGTGAAGTCCTCCGCCGAGCTGAACGAGGTGCTGCGATCGCTGGGCGTGACGGACGCTTTTGACTGGACAAAGGCGGATTTCACCCCGCTGACTGCCAACGGTGCGTTCCTCAGCAGCGCCATGCAGGCCGCCCGGGTGAAGATCGACGAGGAGGGCGTGGAGGCCGCAACCTACACGGAGCTGGTCTGCGCGGACTCGGCCATGATGGAGGTGCCGCCCACCGTGGAGATGGACCTGGACCGCCCGTTCCTGTTCGTGGTCTTCGACTACAACAACATACCCCTGTTCGTTGGCACGGTGAACACCTTAAACTAATGTGTAGGGGAGGGGCTCTGCCCCTCCCGTCCGCTATACGTGATATGTCCGCTGAACGGCGGGCGGGGTAGAACCCCGCCCCTACGCCCACTTGCCGACTGCCATAGCGGTTGGCAAATGGCACAAAAATCCCTGAAAAATTTTGTAAACAAAATAGAAAAATCCCCTTGACACAAGGGGATTTTTCCTTTATTATATGTGGGTACGCGCGCGAAGGGTGCTGCACACCCGGAGGCGTTTACAATGCGATGAACCGGGAGATTGCTCCGCAAGGAGGTAACTTCCGGGGAGTATGTCCGATAATCGGGCGGCTGAGAGATTTCTGCACGTCGGCGTAGATCGCCGCGCCAGGAGGACACCGGCCTTATCGCCGGTGTTTCTTATGAGCCGGAATGATACGCACGGAACGGCGTATAAGAAATTTTTCACCGTACGGCATTGGTCAAAGCAAGAAAAAACCGTACAAATCAATGGAGGAACAAACCAAATGGCAAAAGAAATGATCCGCATTCGCCTGAAGGCCTATGACCACCAGGTCATCGACCAGTCCGCAGAGAAGATCGTCGAGACCGCCAAGCGCACCGGCGCTACCGTGTCCGGCCCCATCCCTCTGCCCACCAAGAAAGAGATCGTCACCATCCTGCGCGCTACCCACAAGTATAAGGACAGCCGTGAGCAGTTCGAGCGCCGCACCCACAAGAGACTCATCGACATCACCAACTCCACCCCCAAGACGGTGGAGGCCCTGATGGCCCTGGATCTGCCCGCCGGTGTGGAGATCGAGATCAAGCTGTAACCCACCTTATATAATATCCCCGCAACATTGCTTGCTGCCCGACTGTCCGCCGACTTGCGTGAGGCGGACAGGGGTTACGTCGGCAGAGCAAGCGTCCCGCTCCCCAATGGGCAGGATCGAATCTATGCCGACCAATAACCTTTAAGGAGGATCATACATGAAGGCAATCATTGGCAAGAAAGTCGGTATGTCTCAGATCTTCGACGAAAACGGCAAGGTCATCCCCGTTACTGTTATCGAGGCCGGCCCCTGCACCGTCGTTCAGAAGAAGACTGCCGAAAAGGAAGGCTACGCTGCCGTGCAGCTGGGCTTCGAGGACGTGGCGGAGCGCAAGCTCACCAAGCCCGAGATGGGCCACCTGAACAAGGCCGGCGTTGCTCCTAAGAAGTATCTCCGCGAGTTCGACCTGGAGAACGCCGCCGAGCTGAACGTGGGCGACATCATCAAGGCCGACACCTTCAAAGAGGGCGACTTCGTTGACGTCACCGGCACCAGCAAGGGCCACGGCTACCAGGGCGTTGTGAAGCGCTGGAACGCCGGCCGTACCCCCATGAGCCACGGCGGCGGCCCTGTCCACCGTCATGCCGGTTCTATGGGCTCTACCACTGACCCCAGCCGCATCTTCAAGGGCAAGATCGGCGCCGGCCAGATGGGCTGTGACCAGGTCACCATCCAGAACCTGGACATCGTCAAGGTCGATCCCGAGCTGAACATGATCGCGGTCCGCGGCGCTATCCCCGGTCCGAAGGGCGGTCTGGTGCTCATCAAGTCCACCGTCAAGACCCACCGCGTCAAGCACGCCGACAGCGGCATCAGCAACAACCCGCAGAAGGCTTCCGGTCGTAACCCGCAGAAGGCTTCCGCCCGTACTAAGTAAGGAAAGGAGTGCTTAAGGAAATGTCTGCTATCAAAGTTTTGAACATGGCCGGCGCTGAGGTCGGCACTGTTGAGCTGAACGACAGCATCTTCGGCATCGAGCCGAACACCGCTGTTGTCCACGAAGTGGTGAAGAACCACCTGGCAAACTGCCGGCAGGGCACCCAGAGCGCTCTGACCCGCGCCGAAGTCTCCGGCGGCGGCAAGAAGCCCTGGCGTCAGAAGGGCACGGGCCACGCCCGTCAGGGCAGCACCCGCGCGCCCCAGTGGACTCACGGCGGCATCGTGTTCGCCCCCAAGCCCCGCAGCTACTCTTACGTTCTGAACAAGAAGGTCAAGAGACTGGCTATGAAATCCGCTCTGTCCGCCAAGGCCGCTGCCGGCGAGATCATCGTCATCGACAGCATCAAGATGGACAGCATCAAGACCAAGGACTTCCGCGCTTTCCTGACCGCCGTCAAGGCTGACGGCAAGTCTCTGGTGGTCACCCCCGCCAAGGACGACGTCATCGTCAAGAGCGCCCGCAACATCCCCGGCGTCCAGACCTCCATGGCCAACCTGATCAATGTCTACGACATTCTGAAGGCGAAGTACCTGGTCCTGGATAAGGAAGCCCTCACCGTGATCGAGGAGGTGTTCGCGTAATGACTAACGTGTACGACATCATCATTCGTCCCATCATCACCGAGCGTTCCATGGCTGCCACTTCCGACAAGAAGTACGTGTTCGAGGTTGCTCCCACCGCCGGTAAGATCGAGATCAAGAACGCCGTGGAGAAGATCTTCGGCGTGAAGGTCGCCAAGGTCAACACCATCAACTACGATGGCAAGACCAAGCGCATGGGCGCCGGCCGTCCCGGCCAGCGCAAGAGCTGGAAAAAGGCTTACGTCCAGCTGACGGAAGATTCCAAGACCATCGAGTTCTTCGAGGGTATGGTGTAAGAGAAGGGAGTGTAGAGAATGTCCATTAAAACTTTTAAGCCGACCACCCCTTCCCGCCGGCACATGACTGTCTCCGGCTTCGACGGCATTGACAAGCACGCCAAGCCCGAGGCCAGCCTGACCGAGGTGCTGAAGAAGAACGCTGGTCGCAACAGCTATGGCCGCATCACCGTCCGTCATCGCGGCGGCGGCGAGAAGCGCAAGTACCGCATCATCGACTTCAAGCGCGACAAGATGGATATGGAAGCCACCGTTCTGCGCCTGGAGTACGATCCCAACCGCAGCGCCAACATCGCCCTGGTCCAGTACGAGGACGGCGAGAAGCGCTACATCGTAGCCCCTGTGGGCCTGGCCGCCGGCGACAAGGTGCTGTCCAGCGCCGCTGCCGACATCAAGCCCGGCAACTGCCTGCCCATCGCCAACATCCCCGTTGGTACGGTCATCCACAACATCGAGATGCACCCCGGCAAGGGCGCCCAGTTGGTCCGCTCCGCCGGTGCGTATGCCCAGCTGATGGCTAAGGAAGGCGACAACGCCCAGATCCGTATGCCCTCCGGCGAGGTCCGCATCATCCGCACCAACTGCAAGGCCTGCATCGGTCAGGTCGGCAACCTGGAGCACGAGAACATCCAGATCGGTAAGGCCGGTCGTAAGCGTCACATGGGTTGGCGTCCCACCGTTCGCGGTAGCGTCATGAACCCCTGCGATCACCCCCACGGCGGTGGTGAGGGCAAGTCCCCCGTCGGCCGTCCCGGCCCTGTCACTCCTTGGGGCAAGCCGGCTCTGGGTTACAAGACCCGCAAGAAGAAGAACCCCACTGACAAGTTCATTGTCAAGCGTCGCAACGTGAAGTAAAGGAGGCAAGAGAATATGAGCAGATCTATCAAAAAAGGCCCGTATGTTGCCCCTGAGCTGCTGAAGCGGGTTGAAGAGATGAACGCCAAGGGCGAGAAGAACGTGCTGAAGACCTGGAGCCGCAGCTCCACCATCTTCCCCGCCTTCGTCGGCCACACCATCGCTGTCCACGACGGTCGCCGTCATGTGCCTGTCTACGTGCAGGAGGACATGGTCGGTCACAAGCTGGGTGAGTTCGCGCCCACCCGCACCTTCCGCGGCCACGCGAAATCTAAGTAAGGAGGTTGCAGAGTATTATGGAAGCTAAAGCCTATCTGAGATACGTCCGTATCTCGCCCCGCAAGGTCCAGATCGTCTGCGACCTGATCCGCGGCAAGGATGCCAAGACCGCTATGGCTATCCTGATGAACACCCCCAAGTCCGCCTCCGAGCCCCTGGTCAAGCTGCTCAAGAGCGCTTGCGCCAACGCGGAGAACAACTTCAGCATGGATCCCGACAAGCTGGTCGTGACCCAGGTGTTCGCCACCCCCGGCCCTATCCTGAAGCGCATGATGCCTCGCGCCCAGGGCCGCGCCTATCGCATCAACAAGAGAACCTCTCACGTGACGCTGGCCGTCGCTGAGAGAGACTAAGAAAGGGAGGAACAGTTAAATGGGTCAGAAAGTCAATCCCCATGGTATGCGCGTGGGCGTCATCAAGGACTGGGATTCCCGCTGGTATGCCAGTAATGAGAAGGTCGGCGACCTGCTGGTCGAGGACCACAAGATCCGCGTCTACCTGAAGAAGCTGCTGTTCGCTGCCGGCGTCTCCAAGATCGAGATCGAGCGCAGCAACGAGGTCGTCACCATCTACCTGCACGTGGCCCGTCCCGGCGTGGTCATCGGCAAGGGCGGCGAGCAGATCGAGCAGTACCGCAAGGACGTGGAGAAGCTGATCGGCAAGACCGTCAAGCTGAACATCGTCGAGGTCCGCAACCCCGATATGGACGCACAGCTGGTGGCTGAGAACATCGCCGCCCAGCTGGAGAAGCGTATCTCCCACCGCCGCGCTATGAAGAACGCCATGGGCCGCGCTATGCGCGCCGGTGCCAAGGGCATCAAGTGCAACTGCGGCGGCCGTCTGGGCGGCCGTGAGATCGCCGGTTCTGAGCACTATCACGAGGGTACGATCCCCCTGCAGACCCTGCGCGCCGACATCGACTACGGCTTTGCTGAGGCTGCTACCACCTTCGGCCGCATCGGCGTGAAGGTCTGGATCTACAAGGGCGAGATCCTGTCCCAGGCCCTGCGCACCACCCCGCGTACCCTGGACACCAGCAAGCCCTATCAGGAGCGTCGTGAGCGTCGCGGCAACCGTCGTGACGGCGACCGCCGCGGTGGCTTCCGCCGCGATGGCCAGAACGGCGGCTTCAACCGTGACCGTCAGAACGGCGGCTTCAACCGCGGTCCTCGCCCCGAGGGCGGCTTCCGCAAGCCCGCAGAAAAGAAAGAAGGAGGCGCTCAGTAATGCTTCTGCCTAAGAGAGTTAAGTACCGCAGAGTACACCGTGGCCGCCTCACCGGCAAGGCCATGCGCGGCAATAAGGTGACCTACGGCGAATTCGGCCTGGTCGCCCTGGAGCCCAGCTGGATCACCAGCAATCAGATCGAGGCCGCCCGTATCGCCATGACCCGTTACACC
>CAVGVB010000017.1:0-53184 GCA_963632705.1 bacterium
CGGTCACGATCATCGTAAAACGCAGAAACCGCCACCCTGCACGGTGACGGTTTCTATGTTAGAAACTCAATAACTGTCAAGGGCTGACCGCTTGTCGCAGCGTCCCCTTGTCTATTATTATAGCGGTTTTTGCCCCGTTGTCAAGTGTTTCGGGCGGGGCGCCCCAAGGGCACTCGTTCCGCTGCGTTCCACAGCCCTCGCCCCGCCCCTACAATAAAATGTACTTCCTCGATACGAAAAGAACCGCCGGGAGGCGGTTCTTTTTCGCGCTTATTTCTTGTAGGGGACGTGCCAGATGGTGTCGGCGTACTGGGCGATGGCCCGGTCGGCGGCGAACACGCCGCTGCGGGCGATGTTGGTCAGGCTCATGGCGTTCCACCTGTTCCGGTCCTCGTAGGTGTGGCGCATACGAGACTCCGCGTCGCAGTAGGCGGCAAAGTCCGCCAGCACCATATACTGGTCCGCCGGGCCGTCCGTGCCGGTGAGCAGGCGCTGCCAGATGTCCTCGTAGGTCACGCCGTCCCGGAAGCCGGTCTTCAGCGTGTCCACCGCGCGGCGCAGCACCGGGTCGCGCTGGTACAGCAGCTGAGGATCGTAGGTGTGGCGCAGGTGCTCCACCTCGTCGGCCTTCAGTCCGAAGAGGAACATATTCTCGTCGCCCAGCAGGTCGTGCATCTCCACGTTGGCGCCGTCCAGCGTGCCCACGGTCAGCGCGCCGTTGATCATGAACTTCATGTTGCCCGTGCCGCTGGCCTCCTTGCCGGCGGTGGAGATCTGCTGGCTCACCTCGCTGGCGGGCATGAGCATCTCCGCCAGGGAGACGCGGTAGTTCTCCAGGAACACCACCTGCAAACGGTCCTTGCACAGGGGGTCGCTGTTCACCTGGTCAGCCAGGGAGTTGATGAGGTGGATGATGCGCTTGGCCACGGCGTAGCCGGGGGCGGCCTTCGCGCCGAAGAGGAACGTCTGGGGCGGGATGGACAGGTCGGGATCATCCTGCAGGCGCTGGTAGAGGTAAATAATTTGCAGGACATTCAGCAGCTGGCGCTTGTACTCATGGAGGCGCTTCACCTGCACATCGAAGATGGCGTCGGTGTTCAGCACCACGCCCTGCTGCTTTTTGGCGAAGGCGGCGAACGCCTGCTTGTTGGCCTTCTTGATGTCGTCCAGCCGGGCCAGGACGGAGGCGTCGCCCACGTACTGCTCCAGCTTTTTCAGGTCCATGGGGTGGGTCAGGTAGCCGTCGCCGCCGGTAAGGTCGCGGATCAGGCTGTCCAGCCCCGGGTTGATCTGGGATACCCAGCGGCGGTGGTCGATGCCGTTGGTGACGTTCTTGAACTTGTCCGGCTGCATCTGGCAGGCGTCCTTGAACAGGTCCTTGCGCAAGATCTCGGAGTGGAGGGCGCTGACACCGTTGACGGCCATGCTGCCGGCGATGCACAGGTTGGCCATGCGCACGCCGCCGTCCCATATAATAGCCAGCTTGGCGGTCTTGGCCGGGTCGTGGTAGAAGTCCTCCACCTGCTGCTGCCAGCGGCGGGCGATCTCCTGCAGGATCTGCCAGACACGGGGCAGCAGCGTCTCGAACAGCTGCTGCGGCCAGACCTCCAGCGCCTCGGCCATGACCGTGTGGTTGGTGTAGGCCACGCAGTGGGTGACGATGTTCCACGCCTCGTCCCAGTCCAGGCCGGCGTCGTCCACCAGGATACGCATCAGCTCCGGGATGACCAGAGTGGGGTGGGTGTCGTTGATCTGGATGACGTTCTTCTCGTGGAAGTTCTTCACCGTGCCGTACTGCTGGATGTGCTTGCGGACGATGGACTGGATGGTGGCGGAGACGAAGAAGTACTGCTGCTTCAGGCGGAGGGACTTGCCCTCGTAATGGTTGTCCTCCGGGTAGAGCACTTGGCTGATGGCATCGGCCATGGCCCGCTCCTCCGCCGCGTGGAGGTACTGGCCCTGGCTGAACAGCTTCATGTCGATGGGCTTGGGACTGCGGGCCTGCCACAGGCGCAGGGTGTTGACGTGGTCGGTGTCGTAGCCGGCGATCTCCATGTCGCAGGGGACGGCCAGCACGCGGGTGTAGTCCTCGTGGACCACCATCAGGTGGCCGTTGTCCCAGCGGGTGCGGACCGTGCCGCCGAAGTGGACCTCCTCCGCCTCCTGGAGCTTGGGCAGCAGCCAGGCGTCGCCCAGTTGCATCCAGTCGTCGGGCAGCTCCACCTGCTGACCCTCCACGATCTTCTGCTTGAAGATGCCCAGCTCGTAGCAGATGGAATAGCCGGCGGCGGGGATCTCCAGCGTGGTCATGCTGTCCAGGTAGCAGGCGGCCAGGCGGCCCAGGCCGCCGTTGCCCAGGCCGGCGTCGGGCTCGATCTCGAAGATGTCGGCGGCCTTGAAGCCCAGCTCGTCGATGGCAGCGTTCAGGGCATCCAGCAGCTCCAGATTGAAGGCGTTCTTCATCAGGCTGCGGCCCATGAGGAACTCCAGAGACAGGTAGTGGACCTTCCGCTTCTCCTCGTGGGCGGTGTTCTCCCGGGTCTGCACGCCCCGCTCGGCCATGATGTCACGCAGCACCATGGCGCAGGCCTTCATCATCTCGCCGTCGGTGGCCTGCTTCTCGGTGCAGCCGTAATTCAGGCGCAGCTTCTGGACGATGGCTTCTTTCAGTGTTTCCTTGGTATAGGTCATATGGGTATATCCTCCGTATGGTAAGCCGGGCGTCAGCCCAGCAGATTTGCGTAGATTTGGCGGTACGCACCGGCGCTTCTGTCCCAGGTGAAGTCCGCCGTCATGCCCCGGCGGCGCACGGCGTTGAAGCCGTTCCGGTCGCCCCGGTACAGACCGGTGGCCTGGCCGACGACATCCAGCATCGCGCCGGCGTCGTAGCTCTCGAACAGATAGCCCGTGCCGTCCTCCTGGCCCACCTGACAGGACTTCACCGTGTCGGCCAGGCCGCCGGTGCGGCGGACGATGGGCACAGCGCCGTAGTGCATGGCGATCATCTGGCTCAGGCCGCAGGGCTCGCTGCGGGAGGGCATGAGGAACAGGTCGGCGGCGGCGTAGATGCGGCGGGACAGGGCCTCGGAATAGGCCAGCTGGGCGGAGAGACGCCCGCCGTACTGCCACGCCTTCTGGCGGAAGAAGTCCTCATACCGCCACTCGCCTGTGCCCAGGACCACAAACTGGCAGCCGGTGGCCATGATGCCGTCCATGGCCTCCTGGACCAGGTCCAGGCCCTTGTGGCCCACCAGCCGCGTGACCATGGCGATGAGGGGCGTGTCCGGTTCGCAGGCCAGGCCCAGCTCCTCCTGGAGCGCGGCCTTGCAGGCGGCCTTGCCCGCCATGTGGTCCGCGTCGTAGTGGTGGGGCAGGGCCAGGTCGGCAGCGGGGTCGTAGCTGTCGGTGTCGATGCCGTTGACCACGCCGTGGAGTTTCCAGCCCACCATGTCCACCACGCTGGCCATGCCCTCGGCATAGGCGGGGTCGTGGAGCTGGGCGGCGTAGGTGGGGCTGACGGTGGTAACGGCGTCGGCCATGAGCATGGCGCCCTTCATCAGGTTCACGTCGCCGTCCATCTGCAGCGTGCCGTCGTCGTACCAGCCACGGTCCAGACCGAAGAGCTGGTCCACCGTGTCGCTGCCGAAGCGGCCCTGGTATTCGATGTTGTGGATGGTGAACACGGTGCGGATAGGCCGCACCTCCGGCCAGCGGGTGGCCACGTCCTTGAGGTAGATGGGGACGAGGGCCGTCTGCCAGTCGTTGCAGTGGAGCACGTCGGGCATCCAGTCCAGGCTGGGCATCAGGTCGATGACGGCCTTGGAGAAAAAGGCGAAGCGCTCGCCGTCGTCATACTCGCCGTACAGCCGGGGACGGGCGAAGTAGTGCTCGTTGTCCACGAAGTACCAGGTCACGCCCCGGCTCTCCAGAGAGAACAGGCCGCAGTACTGATGCCGCCAGCCCAGGTCCACGTAGATATAGCGGCGGAACGTCATCTGCTGCCGCCACTGCTGGCCGATCTGGCCGTACAGGGGCAGGATCACCGCCACCTGGTCGCCGCTTTTGGCCAGCGCCGGGGGCAGGCTGCCCGCCACGTCCGCCAGGCCGCCGGTCTTGCAGAAGGGGAACGCCTCGCCCGTCACATACAGGATACGCATGATGATGCCCCCTCTCTCAGACCGTCACGCCCTTGGCCACCACCATGGGGTAGTTCTCATGGCCTGTCAGGGTCACGTTTTCGCGGATGGTCACATACTTGTCGGTGATGACGCTGCGGAGGGACGCGCCCTTCTTCACCACCGTGTCCTTGAACAGGATACAGTTTTCCACACTTGCGCCCCGTTCGATACGCACGTTGCGGAACAGGATGCAGTTTTTCACGCTGCCCTGGATGTCGCAGCCGTCGGCGATAAGGGAGTTGACGCAGCCGCCGTCCGGGTCGATGTAGCCGGAGGGGGAGTCGCTCTCCTTGCCGTAGACGGGGCGCTGGGGGCAGAACAGGGCCTGCCGCACGGTGGTGTCCAGCAGCTCCATGCTGCGGTCATAGTAGCTCTGGAGGGTGTTGATGTGGGCGGCGTAGCCGTCGTAGACGTAGCCGTACAGCTTCAGACGCCCGCCCATCTCCTGCAGGATGTTGCGGCGCAGGCTGTAGCCGTTGCGGCTGGCGCACTCCGCCACCAGCTCCAGCAGCAGATCGCGCCGCAGCACGAACACGTTCAGGCAGCGGTGACCGGCGGGGGTATAGAGGGCGTAGGCCGTGTCGGTGATGCGGCCCGTGTCGTCCAGGGTGAAATAGGTGTCCTCGCCGTCGCCCACGCCGGCGGTACACACGGCGGTGATGTCCGCGCCGGTGTCGATATGGCGGCGGAACACGTCCTCCAGCGGCAGGTTCATCACCGTGTCGCTGTCCGCCAGGACCACATAGTCCTGCCGGATGCCCTTGAGGTAGTTCATGACGCTGGCCAGGGCCTCTACCCTGCCCCGGAACTGGCCGTCGCCGCCCCGCTGCTCCGTGTAGGCAAAGGCGGGCAGCAGCGTCAATCCGCCGAAGTTGCGGCTGAGATCCCAGCTTTTGCCCGACCCGAGATGGTCCAGCAGGGACTGGCACTTGCCGTGCATGATGACGCCCACGTCGGTGACGCCGGCGTTGACCATGCTGGAGAGGATGAAGTCGATGACCCGGTAGTCCCCGCCGAAGGGGATCGAGCCGTGGACGCGGTTTTCGATGAGCTCCCGCAGGCCGCTCTTTTTCTCGTAGGAGAAGATGATCCCGTGCAGTCCCTTCATGGCCGTACCTCCTTGCCGTTTGCGCCCAGCATCATTTTCGGTTCGATGGTCTCGCCCGCTGCCACGGCCGTCCCCGGCCCGAGCACGGCGATGCCCCATTTGTCAAAGTCCACGCTGCCCGGTGCGCCGCCCACCACGGCGCTGCGGCCCACCCGGCAGTTCTCGCCCACGATGGCGTAGGACACCTTTGCGCCCGGTTCGATGACCGCGCCGGGCATGACCACGGCGTAGGACACCTCCGCGCCCTCGCCCACCGTCGTGCCGTAGCTGAGGACGGAGTTCTTCACCTCGCCCAGCACGGTGCAGCCCTTGGCCACGGCGCTGTTGCCCACGTCGCCCTGCGGGCCGATGTAGGTGGGCGGGCAGGTGGGCGTGCGGCCGTAGATGCGCCACTTCTTATCCAGCAGGTTCAGCCCCGAGCCGGGGGACAGCATATCCATGTTGGCGTCCCACAGGGAGTCCAGCGTGCCCACGTCCTTCCAGTAGCCCTCGAAGCGGTAGGCCACCAGCTTTTCGCCGGCGCGGAGCATGGTGGGGATGATGTTTTTGCCGAAGTCGTTCTCGCTGCGGGGATCGGCCTCGTCGTCGATGAGGTACTGGCGCAGCTTCTGCCAGGTGAAGATATAGATGCCCATGGAGGCCAGATTGCTCCTGGGGTTTTTGGGCTTCTCCTCGAACTCGGTGATATTGTCCGCGCCGTCCACGTTCATGATGCCGAAGCGGCCGGCGTCCTCCCAGGGGACCTCCATGACGGAGATGGTGCAGTCGGCCCCGGCCTCCTTGTGGCGGCGGAGCATATCGGAGTAGTCCATCTTGTAGATGTGGTCGCCGGACAGCACCAGCACATACTCCGGGTCATACAGGTCCACGAAGCCGATGTTCTGATAGATGGCGTTGGCCGTGCCCTTGTACCACACCGCGCCGCCGGCGGACTGGTAGGGCGGCAGGATGTGGACGCCGCCGTTGATGCGGTCCAGCTCCCAGGGCTGGCCGTTGCCGATGTAGCTGTTCAGCTCCAGCGGGCGGTACTGGGTCAGCACGCCCACGGTGTCGATGCCGGAGTTGGTGCAGTTGGACAGGGGAAAGTCGATGATGCGGAACTTGCCGCCGAAGGGTACGGCGGGCTTGGCCATATTGCCGGTGAGCACGTACAGGCGGCTGCCCTGGCCGCCGGCCAGCAGCATGGCCACACACTCTTTTTTCATCCTTGCGTACCTCCTGCTCGTTTATGTTTCAGCTTTCCGTGTCCCCGCAGGATCACCGCGCCCAGGGGCGGGATGGTCAGCGACAGGGACTGGTCCTTTCCGTGGGAGGGGATGGCCTCCACCGCCAGCTCCGTGTCCGCCGGGGCGGCGCAGCCGCTGCCGCCCCAGCAGGTGTCGTCCGTGTTGAACAGCACCTGATAGGCGGCCCTGTCCGGCACGCCGAAGCGGTAGTTCTCCCACGGCACGGGGGCGAAGTTCACGGCGCAGATCAGCTCGCGGCCCTTCCGGTCGCGGCGGAGGAACACCAGCACGTTGTTCCGGTTGTCGTCGGCCACCAGCCACTCGAAGCCGGTCCAGTCCCGGTCGTTCTCCCACAGGCTGCGGTTGCGGCGGTACAGGCGGTTCAGCTGGCGGATGCACTCGTGGGCGGCCCGGCAGGCCGGGTCGTCCAGCAGATACCAGTCCAGCTGGCCGCGAAAGTCCCATTCGTGCCACTGGGGCAGCTCGCTGCCCATAAACAGCAGCTTCTTGCCGGGGTGGCAGAGCATATAGGCATAGAACCCCCGGACGCCGGCCAGCTGACGCCAGTCGTCACCGGGCATCTTGCCCCGGAGAGAGCCCTTCATGTGGACCACCTCGTCGTGGGACAGCGGCAGCACATAATTCTCGGAAAAGGCGTAGACCATGGAGAAGGTCACGTCCTTGTGGTGGTACTGGCGGAAGTAGGGGTCCATTTTCAGATAGTGGCACAGGTCGTTCATCCAGCCCATGTTCCACTTCAGGTTGAAGCCCAGGCCGCCCTCCTCTGGCGGGTACGTCACCAGCGGCCAGGCGGTGGACTCCTCCGCCACCATCAGGGCGGCGGGGTCGACGGCGAAGGCGGTCTGGTTCAGCTCACGGAGGAAGTCGATGGCCTCCAGGTTCTCCCGGCCGCCGTCCTTGTTGGGCCGCCACGCGCCGCCCTGCCGGTCGTAGTCCAGATACAGCATGGACGCCACCGCGTCCACACGCAGGCCGTCGATGTGGTACTCCCGCAGCCAGTAGGCGGCGGAGGACAGGAGGAAGTCCCGCACCTCCCGCCTGCCGAAGTCGAACACCCGCGTGCCCCAGCCGGCGTGCTCCCATTTCAGGGGGTCGCCGTACTCGTAGAGGCACGTGCCGTCGAACTGGATGAGGCCGTGGCTGTCCTTGCAGAAGTGGGCGGGCACCCAGTCCAGGATCACGCCCAGCCCCGCCCGGTGCAGCGCGTCCACCAGGGCCATGAAGTCGTGGGGCGTGCCGTAGCGGCTGGTGGGGGCGAAGTAGCCGGTGCACTGGTAGCCCCAGCTGTCGTCCAGGGGATACTCCGTTACCGGCAGCAGCTCCACGAAGTTGTAGCCCATGCTTTTCACATAGGCGGGCAGCTCGCGGGCCAGCTCACGGTAGCTCAGGGGCGTGCCGTCCCCGTGACGCCGCCACGAGCCCAGATGGACCTCGTAGATCAGCAGCGGGCCGTTCACCGGCGGCTGGGCCAGGCGCTTTTCCCGCCAGTCCCCGTCGTGCCAGTCGTACCCGGCCAGATCGTAGACCTTGCTGTCCGTGCCGGGGCGGGTGGCCGCGTGGAAGGCATAGGGATCGGCCTTCCACACCGTCTGCCCGTCCGCGCCGGTGACGACGTACTTATAGCCGTCGTAGACCTTGGCATCCGGCTGGGTCAGTTCCCACACGCCGCCCTCCGTCCGGGTCATGGCAGCGGGCTGCCAGCCGTTGAACTCGCCGGCCAGCGCCACCGCCCGGGCGTGGGGCGCCCACACGCGGAAGACATAACCCTCCTCCGCCGGGTGCGCGCCGAAGTAGGTATACGCGCCGCAGCGCGTCAGCAGCTCCGTCATGACTCACGCTCCTTCTCTCTCAACGTATCACACACGTCCCGCCGAAACCGGCGAAACGGCTCGTCCGGGGCTTTCGGTATCGTTACCGAACATTGTACCCCGTTTCTGCTCCGCCGTCAATAAACGGCGTGTCCTTTTTGCGAAACTTCTGTCAAACGCACGAAAGGGAAACGCAGAGACCTGCGTTTCCCTCTTGCTTATTTCTCCTGCTGCTGGACCGCCGTGCCGCCGCCCAGGCCGAAATCGTCCGCCACGCTGGCGGTGTCCCGGCGCAGCATGGTCTCCATGACCCGTATATCGCTGTCGATGTCCATGGCATCGCTGCGGTACAGCTCGTCCAGCTGGTGCTCGAAGCCCGCCACGATGCTGTCCATGGTCTTTTCGATCTTGGCCTTGGCCTGGCTCAAGTTCTCGCCGCTGACACCGGCCTCCTCAAAGGCGGCATAGTTCTCCAGCAGCTTCAGCGTGGTGGGCAGGTAGTAGTTCAGGAACTTGCCCGCCGCGGCCCGCTTGTCCTCGTCGTCCTCGATGGCCTTGAAGATGCTGCCGGAGACCTGCTCCAGCCGGTCGATCTTGGCGCTGAGGGCCTCGTCGGCGATGCGGTCGTTCAGGTCGCGGATCTGGCGCAGGACGCCGTCATAGCCCTCCGCCGGGGCAGGGGCTTCCTGGGGCTGCTTGGCGGCGTTGGCCGCGGCAAAGTAGGCGCTGGCCGCCTCCTGAGAGCGGAACAGCATCCCGTTGCCCTTGTCGATATAGGCGTTCTCGCCCCACAGGCCCTTTTCCAGCATGACGTCCAGGTCCTTTTCCAGCCGCTTTTCCGACACGTCCGCCGCCCGGGCCAGATGGGCCAGGGGGACGACGGGCTTCTGCCCCGCCGTGCGGAGGTAGGTGGCGTAGCGGCGCTGGCGGCGCTTCAGGCCGCCGCTGCCCAGCAGCAGCGCCGCGCCGCTGGCCAGCATACCCACCGGGTAGAACAGCTGGCGCAGGAAATACCACCATTCGCTGTACTGCACCGCGTAGGACAAATTCTCCCCCACGGCGCTGAACAGCGCCAAGCAGCCCAGTATGCCCAGCACCACGCCGATGGTCTTCATGGTCTTGGCGCTCTTGTCGGTATACTCCGGCGTTTTCGTCACCTGCTTCATGGTCTGCTGCACCTTGGGCTGAGCCGTCTGCGCCGCGGAGGACGGGCGGGCCGTTTCTCTCCGGGCGCGGTTCTTTCTCCCCGAGCTGTCGGACAGCTTGGAGATCAGCAAAATCAGGCCCACCGGCCAGGCGATGCTCAGCATGACGATGATGAAGATCCACGAGCCCAGGTCGTTGTTATTCTTCTCGATGTCGTTTTTCCGGGGCGGCCGGGGCGGAGGTGCGCCCTCGGGGCGGAAGCCCTCGTTTTCATCGTACTGGTATGCCATCAGTCCTGCTCTCCCTTTCCCTTCAGCTTGCGCTTGTTGCCCTGTTCATCCACGATGTAGGTGTTCTCCAGCACGCTGCGGGCGTTGGCCATCACCGCGTTCAGGTATTCCTGGCGCAGGGCGTCCCGCTCCTCCGTCTCCTCCGCCGTCAGGCCCTCGGCCTTGGCCTTGTGGGCCAGCTCGTTGATGCGGGCGATCTTTTTCTCATCCATTTTCTATCTTCCTTTCCCCTGTATGGGCCTATATGAACCGCCGGATGGCCACGGGCAGCCGGCCCTTCTTCGTCGGGCCGCCCACGGTGTCCAGCACGCATTTCCCCAGTCCGCGGCAGGTGATCACGTCCCCTGCCGACACCGGCTTGTCCGGCTTCTGGCACACGGTGTAGTTCACCTGCACCGCGCCCTTTTCCACGGCCTCCGCCGCTCTGCCCCGGCTGAGGCTGAAGGCCGAGGCCAGCACATTGTCCAGCCGCAGGGAGGACACGGTGTCCCGCACCTCCTTCACCGCCGCCTCGGGCACGGTGAGTTCCTCCAGCGGCAGGGGCGACACGGTCAGCTTCTCCCGGCCGGCGCTGTCCCAGTTCTGCACCAGAAAATCCAGGGACGACGGATCGACCAGCACCTGACAGCCGCCGCTTTCCACCAGTATATCGCCTATCTTCTCCCGGGTCAATCCCAAGGCCATCAAACTGCCCAAAAAATCACGGTGGGTCAGGGACGCGCCGCTGCGGCACACCGCCCGCAGGGCTGCGGCGGCGGTGTCATCCGGGCCGTCCATCCAATCCGGCAGGAACAGCAGGCGCCGCCGCTCCGCGCCGTCGTAGCCGCCCCAGAAGACATAGCCCTCCCGCTGGCCCAGGGCGTTGAGCAGCCGCGTGGCCGCCGCCTGCTCCTGGGGCGAGAGAAACGCGGTGGCGGCGGGGATGTTCCGCAGGCGGCACTGCTCCCGCTTGTCCCACACACGGCTCAGCAGCAGGCGCTCCTCCTCAGAGCGGGCCGTCTTATCCAGCAGCTCACGCCTGTCCATACGTCTCCCCCACATTCTGCGTGTGATACAGCCGGGCATACTCCCCGTTCAGGGCCAGCAGCGCCTGGTGGCTGCCCTCCTCGGCGATGCGCCCGTCCCGGATGACCAGGATGCGGGAGGCGCTGCGGATGGTGGACAACCGGTGGGCGATGATGAGGGTGGTGCGGCCCTTGGCCAGCCGGTCGAACGCGCCCTGTATCTTCGCCTCCGTCACGCTGTCCAGTGCCGAGGTGGCCTCGTCCAAGATCAGGATGGGCGGGTTTTTCAGGAAGATGCGGGCGATGGACACGCGCTGCTTCTGTCCGCCGGACAGCAGCGCGCCCCGCTCGCCCACATAGGTGTCGAACCCGTCGGGCATGGCCATGATGTCGTCGTAGATCTCCGCCTGACGGGCGGCGTTCTCCACCTCCTCGTCCGACGCACCGGGACGGCCATAGCGGATGTTCTCCCGGATGGTGTCGGCAAACAGGAACACGTCCTGCTGCACGATGCCGATGCTGCGGCGCAGGGAGCTTTGTGTCAGCTTACGCACGTCGTGACCGTCGATGGAGATCGCGCCGCTGTCCACGTCGTAGAACCGGGGCAGCAGCTGGCACAACGTGCTCTTGCCGCCGCCGGACGGGCCCACCAGCGCCACCGTCTCCCCCGCTGGGATGTGCAGCGTGACGTGGTGCAGCACGTCCGTCTTGTCGCCGTAGGCGAAGGTCACGTCCTCCACGTCCACGTCGCCCCGCACGTCCGTCAGCTCCGCTGCGTCCGGCGCGTCCTGGATGGTGGGCTCGGTACGCATCAGCTCCACGAAGCGGTGCAGGCCGGCGAAGCCGTTGGAGAACATCTCGGCGAAGTTGGCCAGCTTACGGATGGGGCTGACGAAGGCGGTGACGTACAGGGAGAACGTGATGAGATCCACATAGTTCATCCGCTCACGCATGATGAGCCAGCCGCCTACGGCGATGACCACCACCGGCAGGATGCCCGTGAAGAACTCCATCACCGCGTTGAAGCGGCCCATCTCCTTGTGGAAGCCGCGCTTGGCGGTCTTGAACACCTCGTTGGCCTCGTCGAACCGCTGCTGCTGCTCCGCCTCGTTGGCAAAAGCCTTGGTGGTGCGGACGCCGGACAGGCCGGACTCGATGGCGGCGTTGATCGTGCCGGTCTTCTGCTTGGCGGCACGGGAGGCGGCGCTCATCTGACGGCGGCGGCGCATGGCCGCCCACAGCAGTACCGGCAGCAGCACCAGCAGCACCAGCGCCAGCTCCCACCGCACCGCGAACATCACCGCCAGCGCACCGAAAATGGTGACGATGGAGATGAACAGGTCCTCCGGCCCGTGGTGGGCCAACTCCGTCAGCTCGAACAGGTCGCTGGTCAGGCGGCTCATGAGCTGGCCGGTGCGGTTCTGGTCATAGAAGTCGAAGCCCAGCTCCTGCATATGGTGGTACAGATCCCGGCGGATGTCGGCCTCCACCCGGATGCCGAAGGTGTGACCCCAGTAGGCCACGACGAAGTACAGCCCGGAGCGCAGCACATAGGCCGCCACCACCGCGGCCATGACGATGAAGAACACGCGGAACTGCTTCTCCGGCAGCCAGGTATACATGGCCTGGCGGGACACCAGCGGGAACGCCAGGTCGATGAGGGCGATGAGGAACGCGCAGGTCATATCCAGCACGAACAGCCGCCGGTGTGGCTTGAAATAGGACAGGAATATCCGCAGAGGGCTGCGGGTCTGGTAGTCTTTTGTGGTCATGGTTCTCCTCTTTCGTTCAGTTTCTTTTCGGTGGCATCATAGCACAAAATCCCCGGAAACACAAGGTATTCCCCGGCTGAGCGGCGCAGAAAGTCCCCGCGCCGTAAGCGCGGGGACTTTGCGTTCATTTGTCAGCCGTCAGCGGGGACGGATGATGGCCTTCACCGTGCCGCCGTTCACCGTGCCGGTGATGGTGGCGCTGCCGCTGCTGCCGGAGATGGTGAGCTTGTCGCCCTCCAGGGTGATAAGGCTGGAGCTGTTGCTCTCCACGGCCCACTTGACCGTGCCGCTGACGCCCTTGATGGCCAGCGTCCACACCTCGCCCTTGTTGGCACTCATCTCAAACACGCCCGCCTCGCTGGTGGCCGCCAGCTCGCCGGTATAGCCGAACTCGGAGGTGGCGGTGATGACCCACTTGCTCACGTCCACCTTGGTGTCGCTGGGCTTGGTGCTGTTGTCGGGGTCAGGGGTGTTGTCGGGATCGGGCGTCGGGGTGTCGGACTCCTCCGCCACCGTGACGGTACACGTCACCGCTTCGTCGCCCACCTGGGCGGTGATGACCGCCGTACCCTTGGCCAGGGCCGTCACCTCACCGGTGGAAGTCACGCTGACCAGGGTGGGATCGCTGCTGGCCCAGGACACGGTATCCTCCGTGCCGTTGACCTTCAGCGTCTCCTTATCGCCCACAGTCAGGGCCAGAACGGTGCGGTTCAGGGAGATGGTGGGCGTCGTCACCGGGGTATCGGGCTTGTCGATGGTGTTGTCGGGATCGGGCTGCACGTCCTCTACCGGCGGCTTGTCCCCGGTGAAGATCTGCTTGATCTGATCGCCGAAGATCAGCCACACCACCAGCAGCACCAGCAGGCCCAGCACGACCACCACCGCCGGGCCGAGGATGCTGGGGGCGCGGCGCTTGCGGTTCTCCTGGGTGCGGCGGCCGCGGGTCTTCTTCACCCGGCCGCCGTAATAGGCCTCGTCCTCCTCGCAGAAGGGACACGTCTTATAGCTGTCGGAGAACATCTCTCCGCATTTGGGACACTTGATCAGGCTCATATAAAAACTCCCCCATAGGCGTCGGTTAATTTACATAATACACATAATACTCGTTTCCTAAGCCAACGTCAACTCCAATTCTTGTAAATTCATGGTTTTTTTACAGGACGTGATGCCATTCCCTTGCATTTTGCCGGTGGATTTTCTATAATCAGAGCAGAGAGAATATAGGGAGGCAGCGCGTATGCAGACCATTTTTATCGGTATCGCCGGCGGCACGGGCAGCGGCAAGACCACACTGACGGAGCATCTGGCCCAGCGGTTCGGCAGCGATATCAGCGTGGTACACCACGACAACTACTACAAGCGGCAGGACCGTCCCTTCGCGGAGCGATGCCTGCAGAACTACGACCATCCCGACGCCTTTGACACGGAGCTGATGATCCAGGACCTGAAAGCCCTGAAGCGGGGCGAGACCATCCACTGCCCGGTGTACGACTATGCCATCCACAACCGCACGGAGGAGACGGTGGAGATCAAGCCCACCAAGGTGGTCATCGTGGAGGGCATCCTCATCTTCCAGAACAAGGAGCTGCGGGATCTGCTGGACATCAAGATCTTCGTGGAGACGGACGCGGATGTGCGTATCCTGCGCCGCGCCCTGCGGGACGTGGAGGAGCGGGGCCGCTCGCTGGAGTCGGTGGTGAACCAGTACCTGACCACGGTGAAGCCCATGCACGAGCAGTTCGTGGAGCCCACCCGGAAGTTCGCCGACATCATCGTGCTGGAGGGCGGCCACAATCTGGTGGCGCTGGACATGATCATGCAGCGCATCGCCAACCACATCAGGGAGAACTGACGTGAAGCGTACCCTTGCCCGGATTGCCGCCGGGCTGTGTATCGCGCTGGCGGTGTTTTTCCTGCTGCCGCTGACTATGGGCATCCTCCACTTCGGCATGGTGTGGCCTGCGGCGGTGCTGCTGCTGGCAGCGGCGGTGCTGCTGTGGCCGGAGTTCTTCCGCCGTCTGCTGCGGCCCAAATGGCTGCGCGGACTGGTGGGGCTGCTGGCGGCGGTGTGCCTGACGGTGGTGCTGGTGACGCTGGGCAAAATGGCCCAGGCCGCACTGGACCGCCCCACGGATGACGCGCCCCGTACCGTGGTGGTGCTGGGCTGCCAGGTGTTCCCGGACGGCCATCCAAGTCTTATGCTCCGCGGCCGCATCCAGGCTGCCTGCGACTACCTGTCCCAGCACCCGGAGGCGGTGTGCGTGGCCTCCGGCGGGCAGAATGACAGCGAGCCCATCAGTGAGGCCGCCTGCATCCGCAGTACACTGGTGGAAATGGGCATCGACCCGGCGCGTATTTATTTGGAGGACAGGTCCACCTCCACAGAGGAGAACCTGCGCTTCTCCGCCGGGGTCATCGCCGAAAACGGCCTGCCTGCGGACGCGGCCATCGCGTCGGACAACTTCCACCAGCTTCGGGCCGCCATATGGGCGGAGCGCAGCGGCCTGACGCCCTGTTCCGCCGGCTGCGCCAGCCCCTGGTTTCTGACGGCGGGCTACTGGGCCCGGGAGGCGGCGGCGCTGGTGTATATGGTCATCACAGGGAAATAGTTCGGAAAACAGTGGATTTATGGAAAGATAGTTAGAATACCTTAACCAAAAATCCGCTATTTCCAGGAAAAATCCTCTTGCTTTTTCCGATTTTCATGGTACAATGATGCTACAAACTAATTGGAGGTACTTACTATGGCTTATCAGATCGGTTCTGCTTGTGTTAGCTGCGGCGCTTGCGCTGATGCTTGCCCCGTGGGCGCTATCTCCCAGGGCGATTCTCAGTATGTGATCGACGCCAACGCCTGCCTGGACTGCGGTTCTTGCAGCGATACCTGTCCCAACGGCGCTATCAGCCCCGCTGAATAATCAGGAAAACGGCAAGAAAAGTGACCGGCTCTGCCGGTCACTTTTTTTAGGGTTGTGAGGATGGTATTTACATGGTAAAATGGGACACGCTATGGCCCGGCGGGCTGACGTTCGCCTTTGACGACGGGCCGTTCAAGCCCTCCACGGACACGTTTCTGCTGGGCGGCTTCGCCGCGCCGAGACCCCGCGACCGGGTGTGCGACCTGGGGGCGGGCATCGGCCTGCTGGGGCTTCTGCTGCTGGGGCGGCAGCCGTCCATCCGGGTGACGGACATCGACATCGACCCGGCGGCCTGCGCCCTGGCGGAGGAGAACTTCGCGCAGAACGGGCTGACCGGCCACGCGGTGCTGCGGGCGGACCTGCGCCGGCGGGAGGAGCTGCCCCCGGCGGGCAGCTTCGACATGGTAGTATCCAACCCGCCCTACTTCGCCGCCGGCAGCGGCACGGTGGCGGCGGGACAGCGGGGCGCGGCACGGTCCGAGGTCACCTGCACGCTGGCGGAGCTGTGCGGCGCGGCAGCGTACCTGCTGCGCAGCGGCGGGCAGCTGTGTCTGGTGCACCGGGCGGAGCGGCTGGCGGAGCTGATGGCCCTGCTGCGGGCGCATAAGTTAGAGCCCAAGGAGCTGCAAACGGTGCAGAAGACCATCGACACACCGCCCCGGCTGGTGCTGCTGCGCTGCCGGAAGGACGGCGGCACAGGGCTGGACATCCGCCCGCCCCTGCTGCTGCAGAACGGGGACGGCACGGAGAGTGAAGCGCTGCGGCGCTGCTATTTCAGAGACAGGGAGTGACGGACATGGCGGGGAGATTATACCTGGTGGCCACGCCCATCGGCAATCTGGGCGACCTGTCGCCCAGGGCGGTGGAGACACTGGCCCAGGCCGATTTTATCGCGGCGGAGGACACCCGGGTCAGCATGAAGCTGCTGAACCATTTTGACATCAAAAAGCCGCTGGTGAGCTACCACGAGCACAACCGGGCGGCGGCGGGACAGGCCATTCTGGAGCGGCTGCTGGGCGGCGAGGTGTGCGCCCTGGTCACCGACGCGGGGACGCCGGCCATCAGCGATCCGGGGCAGGAGCTGGTGGCGCTGTGCGGCGAAAACGGCGTGGAGGTGCAGGCCATCCCCGGCTGCTGCGCCGCCATCGCGGCGCTGGCGGTGTCCGGGCTGGACACGCGGCGGTTCACCTTTGAGGGTTTTCTGCCCTCCGGAAAGCAGGAGCGGCGCGCGGCGCTGGCGGAGGTCAGCGGTGAGGTCCGGACCATGGTGTTCCACGAAGCGCCCCACCGGCTGCGGCAGACGCTGGCGGATATGCTGGAGGTACTGGGCGACCGGCGGGTGGCCCTGTGCCGGGAGCTGACGAAGCTCCACGAGGAGACGGTACGCACCACACTGGCGGAGGCATCGGCCTACTACCGGGACAATGAGCCCCGGGGCGAGTATGTGCTGGTGGTGGCGGGCCGGGAGAAGCAGGACTCCGCCATGACGCTGGAGGAGGGTATCGCCCTGGTGCAGAAGCTGCGGGATGAGGGCATGAAGCTGAAGGAAGCCGCCCGCCGGGTGGCGGACGACACGGGCCTGAGCCGGAACGCGCTGTACGACGGCGCGCTGCGGGGCTGAACCATTGCATATTGAACACAAAAAAAGAACCGCCCGGGGACGGTTCTTTTTTTGCGGTCTGCCTCCTTTACATCAGCCAGCGCACCGTCCAGGCCGCCGCCAGAAATCCCACTGCGTCGGCGCACAGCGCCGCCGGGATGGCGTACCGCGTCCGCCGTATACCCGCCGCGCCGAAATACACCGCCACGGTGTAGAACGTGGTCTCCGTGCAGCCCAGCATCACCGCGGCGCACCGGCCGATATAGCTCTCCGTGCCGTACCGGGCCATGAGCTCGCTGCCCACCGCCAGCGCACCCGAGCCGGACAAGGGCCGCACCAGCACCAGTCCCGCCGTCTCCCGGGGGATGCCCACCGCCTCCAGCACCGGCCCGACCGCCGCCGTCAGCAGCTCCAGCGCCCCGGAGGCCCGGAACATATACACCGCCGTCAGCAGCGCCGCCAGCGGCGGGATCAGCCCCGCCGCCACCGTCAGGCCCTCCCGGCCGCCGCAGACCAGCGCGTCGTACACATCCACCTTTTTCCGCAGCCCCCAGGCGGCCGCGCCCAGCAGCAGCGACGGCAGCACCCAGCTCATCGTCTGTCCCTCCACATCCGCCGCAGAACTCCGGCCGCGGCCAGGCCAGCCGTTACCGACAGCACCGACGACACCCACACCGCCGGCAGGATGTCCAGCGGCGCGGCGCAGCCCAGTCCCGCCCGCACCGACGCCACCGTGGTGGGCAGCAGCTGCACCGACGCGGTGTTCAGCACCACCAGGCGGCACAGGTCGTCGCTGGCTGTACCGCCGCAGCCCTCCGCCAACCGTCTGGCCGCCCGTATGCCCGCCGGTGTGGCCGCGTTGCCCAGGCCCAGCAGGTTGGCCGACACGTTGGCGCTCACCGTCTCCATGGCCTCCCGGTCATGGGCCGCGCCCGGCAGAAGGCGGCCCAGCACGGGCCGCAGCCGCCGGGCCAGCGACGACGCCAGACCGCTGCGCCGCAGCAGCTCCATTACCCCGCACCACAGGCACATCGCCCCCGCCATGGTCAGCACCAGCTCCACCGCCGCACCGGCGCCCTCCAGGGCCGCCGCCGTCACCGCGTCCAGCCGCCCGTTGACCGCGCCGCACATCAGCGCGGCCGCCGCCAGCGCCGTCCAGATCACACCCATTGCCATACACCTACCCCCTTCGCATCACTATATGCGACACGGTGTACGGTTATTTGTAGAAATAAGCAGAATGTCCCCGAATTACGGTTGACAGTTTTGTCAAATTATGTTAAAATTTACTTGAGTTCTGTTTCTGCTTTTGTTATAACTGCATAGGGGGTATGAATATGAAGGCAACAGGCATTTTGCGCCGTGTGGACGAGCTGGGCCGCATCGTGCTGCCGGTGGAGCTGCGCCGCACGCTGGAGATCGCCGACCGCGATCTGCTGGAGATCTACATGGACGAGCACAACTGCATCGTGCTGAAGCCGCACCGGGACAGCTGCATCTTCTGCGGCGGCATGAAGGACATTGCCACGTTCCGGGACAAGAACGTCTGCGGCAAGTGTCTCCGCGAGCTGCACAAAAAGTGAACGGATAAAAAATAAGAGGTCACATCGTGACCTCTTATTTTTTATCCGTTATGTGACCGGCACATATTCCTCATACCGGAAGCGCAGGCCGTTTTCCTCCATGGTCTCCGAGCGCTGGTCCATCCGCCAGGCCGGGTCGTGCGTCAGATCCGGGAAGAACGCATCTGCGCCGCCGTCGGCCTCGATGCGCGTCACGTACACCCGCTCACACAGGGGCAGGAGCTGCCGGTACACGCTCTCGCCGCCGATGACCCACGCGTCCTCGCCGGCCACCCACACGGCCTCCGCCGCCGAGTGGACCACCTCCGCGTTCTCCGCCCGGAAATCCCTGTCTCCGGTCAGCACCACGTTCCGCCGCCGGGGCAGACCCCTGCCCCCCGGCAGGGACAGCAGGGTCTTCCGCCCCATGAGGACGGTTTTGCCCTCCGTCAGCACCCGGAAGCGCTTCAGATCGGCGCTGATGTGAAACAGCAGCCCGTTGTCCCGCCCGATGCCCCACCGGGCGTCCACCGCCACGATCGCCACCATGTCCGCGCCCTCAGATGGCCACCGGGATCTTGTCCTCGAAAGGCTGGGGGTCGTACCCCTCCAGGGAGAAGCTGTCCCGTGTGAACTGATAGAAATCGGTGACGCTCTTGTCCATGACGAACTGCGGCGCGGGCCGCTCGTCCTTTTCCAGCAGCTTTTCGATGATGGGCACATGCCGGTCGTAGATGTGGGCGTCGGCGATGACGTGGACCAGCTCGCCGGTCTCCAGCCCGGACACCTGGGCCATCATGTGTACCAGCACGCTGTACTGGACCACGTTCCAGTTGTTGGCGGCCAGCATATCCTGGCTGCGCTGGTTCAGGATGGCGTTGAGGGTGTTGCCGGAGACGTTGAACGTCATGGAGTAGGCGCAGGGGTACAGCGCCATCTCGTGGAGATCCTGGAAGTTATAGATATTGGTCAGGATGCGGCGGCTGGCGGGGTTGTGCTTCAGGTCGTACAGCACCCGGTCCACCTGGTCCATCTCCCCCTCCGGGTACTGGTGCTTCACCGCCAGCTGGTAGCCGTAGGCCTTGCCGATAGAGCCGTTTTCGTCGGCCCAGCTGTCCCAGATATGTCCCCGCAGGTCATGGATGTTGTTGGACTTCTGCTGCCAGATCCACAGCAGCTCGTCGATGCAGGTCTTGAAATACGTCCGCCGGATGGTCAGGATGGGGAACTCCTTCTTCAGGTCATAGCGGTTGATGATGCCGAATTTCTTCACCGTGTGGGCCGGCGTGCCGTCCTCCCAGTGGGGACGCACCTGCTGGTCCGTGTCCCATACGCCGTGGGTGAGTATCTCCCGGCAGTTCTCCTTAAATACGCGGTCGGCATAGCTCATGGCGCGCCCTCCTTGTGGTGTTTGCGGCTATTGCATCATGCCATAACACTCTGCGTTATGGCATGATACGCCATCTTTTTCAGTTGCCCGGCTCTGCCGGGCGAGAAAAACGGCGATAGGTACAATAGCCGCTCTGCGGCTATTGTATCATATTTTTCCTCCGATTTCCATTACAAATACCAGCAATAAGCAAAATGTAATTGCAACTTCCCCGTTTCTTGCTATAATATCCGGTGGACTATTTTTAAGGAGGTATCTCCATGACTTATGACGTTCTCATCATCGGCGGCGGCCCGGGCGGCATCTACTGCGCTTGGGAGCTGCTGCAGAAGCGCCCGGAGCTGAAGATCGCCCTGTTTGAGGCGGGCCATACCCTGGCCAAGCGCCGCTGTCCCATCGACGGCGTCAAGGTGAAGTCCTGCGTCAAATGCCCCACCTGCGCCATCATGAACGGCTTCGGCGGCGCAGGCGCGTTTTCCGACGGCAAGTACAACATCACCAACCAGTTCGGCGGCACGCTCCACGAGTATATCGGCAAGCAGCAGGCCCTGTCCCTGATGGAGTATGTGGACGACATCAATATGGCCAACGGCGGCGCGGGCACGCACCTCTACTCCACCGGCAACACCCCCATCAAGAAGCTGTGCCTGCAGAACGACCTGCACCTGCTGGACGCCTCCGTCCGCCATCTGGGCACGGACATCAACTATGTGGTGCTGGAGAACCTGTATAACGCCATGAAGGACCGGATGGACTTCTATTTCGACACGCCGGTCCGCGCCGTGGCCAAGACCGCCGGCGGCTACACCGTGGACACGGACAAGGGCAGCTATGAGGGCCGCACCTGCGTCATCTCCGTGGGCCGCAGCGGCAGCAAGTGGATGGAGGGCGTGTGCGACGCCCTGCACATCGGCACGAAGTCCAACCGGGTGGACATCGGCGTGCGGGTGGAGCTGCCCTACGACGTGTTCTCCCACCTGACCGACGAGCTGTACGAGAGCAAGATCGTCTACCGCACCGAGAAGTTCCAGGACCGCGTCCGCACCTTCTGCATGAACCCCCACGGCGTGGTGGTCAACGAGAACACCAACGGCATCGTCACCGTCAACGGCCACAGCTACGAAGACCCCAAGCTCCACACCGACAACACCAACTTCGCCCTGCTGGTGGCCAAGCACTTCTCCGAGCCGTTCAAGGACTCCAACGGTTACGGCGAGTCCATCGCCCGGCTGAGCAATATGCTGGGCGGCGGCGTGATCCTCCAGCGGTTCGGCGACCTGATCCGCGGCCAGCGCTCCACCGTCAAGCGGGTGGAGGAGAGCTTCGTGACCCCCACCCTGGCCGCCACCCCCGGCGACCTGAGCCTGGTCATGCCCAAGCGCATCCTGGACGGCATCATTGAGATGATCTACGCCCTGGATAAGATCGCCCCCGGCACGGCCAACGACGACACGCTGCTCTACGGCGTGGAGGTGAAGTTCTACAACATGGAGGTGGAGCTGGACAAGGACCTCCAGACCTGCCACCAGGGCCTCTACGTCATCGGCGACGGCAGCGGCGTGACCCATTCCCTGTCCCACGCCAGCGCCAGCGGCGTCTATGTGGCCCGCCGCCTGTCGGACACGCTGTAACGTACAGCGGCGCAGCACCGCAAGGAAAGGAATGTGTGCAAGGGAAACCTTTGCGGGTTTCCCCGCTCGCGTTCAATCACCCGCCCGCAGGCGACCACTTTTGCACAGCAAAAGTGCCGCACCAACAAAAAGAGACACACAAACGTGTGTCTCTTTTTGTTGGTGCGAGCGATGGGACTTGAACCCACACGATCTTACGAACACAGGCACCTCAAGCCTGCCTGTCTGCCTATTCCAGCACGCTCGCGGGCAGAATACCCGTCTATTATAGCAAAAAGCGCCGCTTTGTCAATAGCCCCGGGGGAATTTCCTCGCCCTTGTCCGTTGGAGGGAATTATGCTATACTCTGTACTACAGCTGCGCCAGCGTCTGGCCGATCGGGCCGTCCACCGTCACCGCCGCGCGCAGCGCCGCGCCGGTGACGCCCTTGTTCACCACCGCCAGCTTGCTGCCCCGGTAATACTGCACCAGTCCCGCCGCGGGATAGACCACCAGCGACGTGCCGCCGATGAGCAGCACGTCCGCCTGACGGATATAGTGAATGGCGCGGGCCATCACGTCCTCGTCCAGCGACTCCTCATACAGCACCACGTCCGGCTTGACCACGCCGCCGCATTCACAGCGGGGCACGCCGGTGGTGTGGAGGATGAAGTCCAGGTCGTGGAACTTGCCGCAGCGGGTGCAGTAGTTCCGCAGCACGCTGCCGTGGAGCTCCAGCACCTCCCGGCTGCCCGCCTTCTGGTGCAGGCCGTCGATGTTCTGGGTGATGACGGCCTTCAGCTTTCCCTCCTGCTCCCACTGGGCCAGCTTGTAGTGGGCCGCGTTGGGCCGGGCGCCGGGGGCGAGCATTTTTGCCCGGTAGAACTGGTAGAACTCCTCCGTGTGCCGCTCGTAAAACGTGTGGCTGAGCATGGTCTCCGGCGGATATTTGAATGTCTGGTGATACAGGCCGTCCACGCTGCGGAAGTCCGGGATACCGGACTCGGTGGACACGCCTGCGCCGCCGAAAAACACGATGTTGTCGCTGCCGTCGATGAGTTCCTTCAGTCTGCGGATATTTTCGTCCATATCGTTCCCTCCATTTCTATCATAAAGGAGTGCCTATGAATATTCAGATCTTTGGGATGTCCAAATCCTTCGACACAAAAAAGGCGGAGCGCTGGTTCAAGGAACGGCGCATCAAGTACCAGTATATCGACCTTGTCAGCAAGGGGGTGTCCCCCGGCGAGTACCGGTCCATCAAGGCCGCCGTGGGCGGCTTCGACGCGCTGGTGAACAAGAGCTGCCGCGCCTACGAGGAGCTGTATATGGCCTACATCACGCCCCAGGCGGCGGAGGAAAAGCTGCTGGAATACCCGGAGCTGTTCAACGCGCCCATCGTCCGCAACGGGAAGCAGGCCACCGTGGGGTATCATCCCGAGGTGTGGCAGACGTGGGAATGATGCTCACTCCGTGAAGCTGTGCTCCACCGTGACCACGGCGTAATAGTCGCCGTCCAGCTCCGACACCTTCTCCCGGATGCGGCGGCCGGCCTCCGCCGGGGTGATGGCCGCATCCAGCGGCAGCACCGCGTCGAACACCAGGTTGGTATGGGTCGTGCCCCGGATCACCCGCAGGTCGTGGATGGTCATGCGGGGCTCTACCTGCCGCACCAGCTCCGCCACCTGATGGCGCAGCGCGTCCACCGTCTCATCGTCGGTGACGATGGGGTCCATGTGGATCACCGCCTGGACGTGGAGCTTCTCGTGAAGCTCCCGCTCGATGTTGTCGATGACATCGTGGAGCTCCAGAATGTCGCCGCTGGCGGGGACCTCCGCATGGAGGGACACCATCTGGCGGCCCGGGCCGTAGTCGTGGACCACCAGGTCGTGGACGCCCACCACCGTGTCATGCTCCGCCACGATGTCGCGGATGCGCTGCACCAGCTCCGGGTCGGGGGCTTGGCCCAGCAGGGGCGACAGCGTCTCTTTGGCGGCCTTGTAGGCGGAGAACAGGATGAACAGCGCCACCACCATGCCCACATAGCCATCCACCGCCAGCCCCGTCCACCTGCCGATGAGCATGGCCAGCAGCACGGCGGAGGTGGCCGCCGCGTCGGACAGGCTGTCCGATGCCGTGGCCTCCATGGCGGCGGAGCGGATCTTTCCGCCGATGCGGCGGTTGTAGTGCCACATATACAGCTTCACCACCACGGACACCGCCAGAATGACCAACGCCAGGGCGGAGAAGGTGACCTCCTCCGGGTGGAGGATCTTGTCAAAGGACGATTTGGCCAGTTCCACGCCCATGAGCAGGATCAGGCCCGCCACGACGAGGCCGGATATGTACTCGATGCGGCCGTGGCCGAAGGGATGGTCCGGGTCGGGCTTCTTGCCCGCCAGGCGGAAGCCCAGCAGCGTCACCGCCGATGAGCCGGCGTCGGACAGGTTGTTGAAGGCGTCCGCCGTGACGGCGATAGAGCCGGACAGCCGCCCGGCGAAGAATTTCCCGATAAACAGCAGGATGTTCAGCCCGATGCCCACCGCGCCGCACAGCGTGCCGTAGGCCCGGCGCACCGCGCCGTCCGCCGTGTTGTCACGGTGGGGGATGAGCCACCTTGCCAGCAGTTCGATCATAGCGTCCGTTTCCTTTCACGCGGCTGATACAGCCGCTTTTTTGTTGCCGCGTAGCACAGGGGGATCATATACAGCAGCACGGCGAAGGGGATGGCAGCCGCCGTCGCCCCCAGCATATGCAGAGGGATGGAGACGGAGATATTCCACGGGATCAGCGGCGAGAGGACGATGCCGGAGTTCTCGATGTCGATGGCCAGCTCCTGTTCGCCGTCCCCCATGTCCCGGTAGGTGTCCCGCAGGAGCTGGGTGCTGACCACCGCGCCGGTGCTCTGGTTGCAGAACACCATGCCCGACAGGACACACACCGCCGCGCAGGCCGGGAACAGGCCCGCCCGGGCGGCGATATGCTGCGCCCAGCGGCGCACGCCGCTCAGCGCGCCCAGTCCGTCCAGCAGTCCGGCGTACAGCCCGGCGCTGATGGACAGCACCGTGGCCGTCAGCATGGACACCACGCCGCCGCCGGAGAGCACATCGTGCAGCCCGCCGGGGGCGGGCACATAGCCCAGCACCGCGTCCCGCAGGGCCGTGGTCAGCGGCACGCCCTGCACCAGCACCGCCACCGCCAGCGCCGCGGCGGCGCTGGCCGCCATGGTCCAGCGGATGGACACCCTGCACAGGGGCAGGAGAATGATGAGCAGCGCGGGGATCACCGTCCACAGGGGCAGCGCAAAGCGCTGGGACAGCTCCTCCAGCGTGGCCGCATCCAGCGCCGACAGCGGGTTGGTCCAGGACAGCACACCGTAGACCGCCAGCGTCACCAGATAGGGCAGCCAGCCGGTGCGGTGCATGAGATGCAGGTTGTCATACAGCTTCGTGCCCGTGGCGGCCGCCACCAGAGAGGCACTGGAGGAGGCCGGGGAGCAGCGGTCGCCGAAGTACGCCCCGGCGATGATCGTCCCCGCCGTGATGGCGGCGCTGACGCCGCCGGACCGGGCCAGGGCCATGAGAATGACGCCCACCGTGCCGATGACGCCGAAGGACGTGCCCAGGGCGTAGGAGATAAACGAGGTCAGCAGAAACGACACCAGCAGAAACAGCTTCGGCTGGATGATCTGCAGGCCGTAATAGATAAAGAACGCGATCGTTCCGGAGCTGCGCCACAGGGCGGTGATCGCGCCGATGAGTAAGTATATGACGATGATGACGCACATTTTCCGCCCCTGCTCCCAGGCGTCGGACGCCATTTTCCGGGGCGCTTGCCCCCGGCGCAGGCCCAGGAGGAAGAACGCGGCGATGCCCACCCACACCGCCAGCAGCAGCGTCCAGTTCAGGCACAGGCAGATGACGACCGACGTAAGGAACACGCCGAAGCACAGGAGAAGTCCAGCCATAGTGATGCCCTCTTACTTCCCCTTGATGGCCAGCTTCATGCGGCAGCACAGGTCGTCCAGGTCCTCGTCGGTAGCGGCAGGCAGCCGCAGGCGGCCGCCGCAGTCGGCGCAGATCAGATCCACCGCGCCCCGGCGCACCTGCATGGTATAGCGCGTGCTGCCGCAGGTACAGGCGATGCCGCCCCGGGCGGCGATGTCCTTCAGCTCGGACAGCACCTCGTACATGATCACGTTGTCGGTAAACGCCTCGCCGTCCGTGCCCTTGTCCTTCTCCACCCGGAGGGCCAGATTTTCCATGGCGCGGCGCACCTCCTGCTCCCGGCCCACATAGCAGCACAGGTCCTGCTTTACCGGGCAGGACAGGCCGATGCCCCGGCCGTGCAGCAGCGCGTCGGTGGAGCACTCCGCCTGATGATGGCCGCCGCAGACGCCGCAGGGCACCCACAAGCGGAATTTCGTTCCGTCCGTCTGCACCTCCAGGGCCTCCTTGCCGCACTCGCACTCCATGCGGGCCGCGGCGGCGGTGAGGGCAAAAACGCTGCGGGTGTGGAAATTCGCCTTGCCGCAGGCGGGACAGATATAGCCGAAGCTGCGTGTTTCTTCCATGACCGGTACGCTCCTTGTGTATTTTCTTGGCAGTATCCCTATTATAGCCTATTCTTTTTCCGTTTTCCAGTATTGCGAAGTAAAGAGTTTTCCTTTATAATGCCGGTAACTTATTTTCGGGAAGTGATGCTGTGAAGAAAACGAAATTGTCCGCCGCGCTGCGCGCCGCGTTCCCCCACACCATCCCCATCATGACCGGCTATCTGGCGGTGGGGCTGGCCTATGGCGTGCTGATGGCCGCCAAGGGCTACAACGCGCTGTGGAGCGGGTTTGTCAGCGCCTTTGCCTTCTGCGGCAGTATGCAGTATGTGGCCATCACGCTGCTGACCTCCGCCTTTGACCCGGTGCAGGCGTTTTTGATGAGCCTGATGGTCAACGCAAGACACCTGTTTTTCTCGCTGGCGCTGCTGCCGAAATACCGAAAGCTCGGCAAACTGCGCGCTTTTATGATCTACACGCTGGCGGATGAGCAGTTTTCCCTCTCGTCCTCGATAGAGCCGCCGGAGGATATAGACCCCACACTGTTCTATTTCTCCATGCATCTGCTCACCTGGACGTACTGGGTGACGTCTTCCGTGCTGGGCGGCCTTGTGGGAGAACTGATCACCTTTGACATCACCGGCATCGACTTCGCGCTGACGGCGCTGTTCGTGGTGCTGTTCATCGAGCAGGTGACGAAGCGGGAGAACCGGGCCAGCGGCGGGATCGGGCTGGTATGCTCCGTGGCGGCGCTGGCCGCCTTCGGCGCGGGCAATATGGTCATCCCCGCCATGGTGCTGACCATGGCCGTGCTGCTGCTGGGAAGGAGGAAGCTATGCGCTTAGACACGATACATTCGCTGGTCATCGTATTGATGGTGGCCCTGGCGACGCAGATCACCCGGTGGACGCCGTTTCTGCTGTTCTCCGACGGGAAAAAGCTGCCCAAGGTGGTGGAGGATCTGGGCAGGCTGCTGCCCCCGGCCATGATGGGACTGCTGGTGGTATACAGCCTGCGCGGCGTGGACATCCTGTCCGGCAGCCACGGGCTGCCCGAGGCCATCGCCGTGGCGGTGACGGCGGGACTGCACCTGTGGAAGCGGAACACGCTGGTGTCCATTCTGGTGGGCACGGCGGTGTATATGCTGCTGGTGCAGGTGGTATTTGCATAAAGAAAAGGCACGCTGAAGCGTGCCTTTTCTTTATGCGTTTTTCGCCGTCTCGGCGCATTTCACCAGCCAGGCGGCGGCCTCCAGAGGGTACTTCCCCGCCGCCGTCTCGTTGGTGAGCATCAGGTGCTCCGCGCCGTCCCACACGGCGTGGCAGATGTCCGACACCTCCGCCCGGGTGGGGACGGGGCGCTCTGTCATAGATGCCAGCAGCTCCGTCACCACCAGCAGGGGCTTCCCCGCCCGGCGGCACGCCGCCGCGATGCGCTGCTGGGCCGCCGGGACGTGCTCCAGCCCCAAATTCACACCCAGGTCGCCCCGGGCCGCCGTCACCACGTCGCAGCCGCCGATCCAGTCCGGCAGGGCGTCCAGCCCCGTCTGATCCTCTATCTTGGCGTACAGCCGCGCGCCGCCCAGCCCCGCCTGCGTCATGGCCCGCCGCACTGCGTCCAGGTCCTCCCGGCTGCGGACGAAGGGCTGCATCACCGCCGTGACGCCGTACCCCGGCCCATCGGCCAGGTCCGCCAGATCCTCCGCCGTCAGCGGCGGCAGGTGCAGCGCCAGCCCCGGCAGGGCCACGCTCTTCCGCGGAGCGATGCGTCCGGCCCGCGTCACCCGGCACAGGCCGCCGCTTTCCAGCGTCAGCACCGCGCCGCCGTCGTCGATGCACAGCGCCTGCTCCGGCTGCAGCCCGGCGGCCACGGCCTCCGGCAGCGCCAGCGCGGACAGCGGTATCGTCTCTCCCTCCGTCAACAGGGCATCAGAGGCGGCCCTCCCCGTCCGCACCTCCGGACCGCGCAGGTCGATGAGCAGGCCGGCGGACAGGCCCGTCTCCCGCTCCGCCCGGTGCAAGGCGTCGATCCAGTCCGCCTTTTCCCGCAGGCTGCCGTGGGACAGGTTCAGCCGGAAGCAGGAGATGCCGGCCCGGAGCAGTCCGCCGATAGTGGCCGCGTCCTTGCAGCTTTCACCCAATGTGGCATAGTAGTTCACGTTTTGTCCTCCCCGTGGAAGTGGTCGTATACGGCCTGGGCCGCCGGGCGCGGCACGGCCTGGCACAGCTGCTCCACCGCGGCGCTCTTCACGGCGCTCACCGTGCCGAAGCGCTGGAGCAGCTTCTTTTTCCGCGCCTCGCCCACGCCGGGGATGTTGTCCAGCTGGGAGCGTTTGGCGCTTTTCGTGTGCTTCTGATGGTGGTAGGCGATGGCGAAGCGGTGGACCTCCTCCTGCACCGTGCCGATAAGGGCGAACAGGGCGGGAGACTGGCGGATGCCCAGCTCCTGCCCGGCGGCGGTCATCAGCGCCCGGGTGCGGTGCTTGTCGTCCTTCACCATGCCCAGCACCGGCACGTCCAGGCCCATAGACGTGACCACGGCCTCCGCCACCTGGGCGTGGACCTGTCCGCCGTCGATGAGCAGCAGGTCCGGCAGGGGCGCGAACTTCTCGTCGCCGTCCAGATACCGCTGAAACCGGCGGGTCAGCACCTCCTGCATAGCGCCGTAGTCGTCGGCGTGGTCACAGCTCTCGATGCGGAAGCGGCGGTAATCCCGCTTCAGCGGTCGGCCGTCCTGAAACACCACCATGCCCGCCACCTGGTCCTCGCCGCCGGTGTGGGAGATGTCGTAGCTCTCCATCCGCCGGGGCAGGACAGGCAGCCGGGCCAGCTCCTGTAATTGCCGCAGCGTGCCGTTGACCCGCTCGGCGCTGTCCGTGACCCGCTCCACCTCCTCCCTAGCGTTGCGGCGGGCGATGTCCAGCAGCTCCCGGCGCCGCCCCCGCTGGGGCGTTTTCACCGCCACCGGGTGGCCGCACTGCTCCGTCAGCAGCGGCGACAGCGTCTCGGCGTCCTCGATGGCCGCCGGCAGCAGGATCTCACGGGGCAGCACCGACCGGCCCAGGTAATACTGGGGCACGACCTGCTCCAGCAGGGCCGCATCCCCCTCCGCCGTCACGGGGAACACCGTGACCTGGCGGCCCAGCAGGTCGCCGTTCTCAATATGCAGCACGGCGCAGCCGGACTTGGCCGCACCGTTGTACGCGCCCCACACGTCGGTGTCGGCGCAGATACCGGCGATGACCCGCTGTTCCTTGCCCAGCACCGACAGCGCCCGTATCCGGTCGCGGAGCGACGCCGCCCGCTCGAAATCCAGTGCCTCCGCCGCCGCGTTCATCTCCTCCGTCAGGGCAGCGGTGACGCCCCGGAGCTTGCCGTCCAGCAGGGACACCGCGTTGCCGATGCGGCGGCGGTACTCGGCCTCGTCCGGGCCGTCCGGACGGCAGAAGCCGTCGCACTTGCCCATGTGGAAGTTCAGGCAGGGCCGCCCCCTGCCGATGTCCCGGGGAAATTTCCGCCCGCAGGTGGGCAGGTGCAGCGCGCCGCACACCGCCTCGATGGCCAGATGGGTCTCCCGCCGCCCGCCGTAAGGGCCGAAATACCGCGCCCCGTCGTCGGCGGCCCGGGTGGCCAGGGAAAAGCGGGGATAGGGGGACTTCACGTCCAGCCGCACGAAGGGGTAGCCCTTGTCGTCCTTCAGCAGGATGTTGTACCGGGGCATATGGCGCTTGATGAGGGAGTTCTCCAGCACCAGCGCCTCAAACTCCGACCGGACGATAATGGTGTCGAAGCGGTCCACGTGGGCCACCATCATCTTCGTTTTCTCGTTGTGTCCGGCGTTCTCCTGAAAATACTGGCTCACCCGGTTTTTCAGCTTTTTCGCCTTGCCCACATAGATGACCTGGCCGGACTTGTCCATCATCAGATAGACGCCCGGCAGCAGCGGCAGCTCGTTGGCCTTTCTCCGCAGCTCGTCCTTGGTCATGGTCTCACCTCCCGGGATGGATCGTTTTTGTCAGTATAGCACGCCCTGCCTCCGAACGCAATTCCCCACAGCTGTATCGTTACCGGGAACGATACCGGTATTTCCTGTTGACAAACCGACCCGGTAGGTATACAATCGCCACAAAGGAGAAGGACGTACCCCCCTTACCCCTTTCCGTGCCGGACGTTACCCCCCCTGCGTCCGGCGCAGATACGGGACGCCCCCCGGCCATTCGGCCAGGGGGCGTCCTCCTTTTTTACTCTCAGTTCAGCGTGCCGTCCTTCAGCTCCAGCAGCTGGCCGATGCGCCGCCGCAGCGGCCCGTGGGCCGGCCGGGTCAGGCCGGGATCGTCCGCCAGCAGCGCTCTGGCCGCCTGCTGGGCCTCGTCCAGCGTCCGCATATCGCAGCTCAGGTCCGCCGCCTTCAGGGTCGGCAGGCCGTGCTGGCGGCTGCCGAAGAAGTCGCCCGGCCCGCGGAGACGCAGGTCCTCCTCGGCGATCCTGAAGCCGTCGTTGGTCTCCGTCATCACCTTCAGCCGCCGCTTCGTCTCCTCGTTTTGGCTGTCCGACAGCAGCACGCACCAGCTCTTCGCCCTGCCGCGGCCTACCCGGCCGCGGAGCTGGTGGAGCTGGCTCAGGCCGAAGCGCTCCGCGTTCTCCACCACCATTAGCGTGGCGTTGGGCACGTCCACGCCCACCTCCACCACCGTGGTGGACACGAGAATGTCACTCTCCCCGGCGGCAAAGGATGCCATGACCTTTTCCTTCTCCCCGGACTTCATCCGCCCGTGGAGCACCGCCACCCGCAGGTCGGGGAACACCTGCTGCTGCAAATGCCGGGCGTAGGCCGTGACGGCCTTGCGCTCGTCCTGGGTCTCGCCGTTTTCCTCCACCAGCGGGCAGATGATGAACACCTGATGGCCCTCGGCCACCTGCTTGCGGATAAAGCCGTTGAGCCGCTGGCGGTACTTCTCCCCCACGGCGAAGGTGTCCACCTGCTGCCGCCCCGGCGGCAGCTCGTCGATGACCGACACCTCCAGATCGCCGTAGATGATCAGCGCCAGCGTCCGGGGAATGGGTGTGGCGGACAGCACCAGCGTGTGGGGCGACACGCCCTTGTGGGCCAGCCCGGACCGCTGGGCCACGCCGAAGCGGTGCTGCTCGTCGGTGATGACCAGCCCCAGTCTGCCGTACTGCACGTCCTCCGTCAGCAGGGCGTGGGTGCCGATGCACAGGTCGATGCGGCCCTCCGCCAGTAATGCCAGCGTCTCCCGCCGCTCCCTGGCCCGGGTCGAGCCGGTGAGCAGGGCGCAGGTCATGCCCAGCCGTGCCAGCAGCGGCGATAAACTCTCGTAGTGCTGGCGGGCCAGGATCTCCGTGGGTGCCATGAGGGCCGTCTGCCAGCCGTTCCGGGCGGCGAACCAGGCGCAGCCCGCCGCCACCATGGTCTTGCCGCTGCCCACGTCGCCCTGACACAGCCGGTTCATAGGCCGGCCGGAGGTCATGTCCGCCACCGCCTGTCCGATGGCCCGCCGCTGCGCCCCGGTGAGGGCAAAGGGCAGGGCCTCATAAAACGCGGTCATGTCCACATCGCGGCACGCAGGGCCGTCCACCGTCTCCCGCCGGGCGCGGAGCAGGGACAGCCCGCAGCTGAGAAGGAACAGCTCCTCAAACACCAGCCGCCGCCGGGCCAGGGCCAGCGCCTCCGGCGAGGTGGGAAAATGGACGTTCTCATAGGCAAAGCCGATATAGCACAGCTGGTGCGCCCGCCGCACCTCGTCGGGCAGCACGTCCTCCGGCAGGTCGCCGCAAGCATCCAGGCCCTGCCGCACCGCCTTGGCCACCGTGGGCTGGTTCAGCCCCGTCGTCAGGTGGTACACCGGCATGATCCGCCCGGTGAGCAGCTGCTGCCCCTCCCGCTCCACCAGCGGGTTCACCATGGTCCGCCGCTGGCGCTGGCCCTCGGCCTTGCCATAAAAAATGTATGTCTCCCCCTTGCGGAGGGAGGTCTTGCGGTATTCCTGATTAAAAAAGGAGACGTCCAGCACGCCGCTGTCGTCCACGGCCCGGACCTGCACCAGCGTCCGCCCGCCGGGGATACGTCCGCCCCGGGGCTCCTGGGCGATGGTGGCCCGGACGCAGGCATATTCGCCGGGGATCAGCTCCCGCACCGGCACGATGCGGGTGCGGTCCTCCCAGCGCATGGGATAGTAGGCGATCAGGTCGCCCAGCGTCCGTATGCCCAGCTTCTCCAGCGCCTTGGCCCGGGCCTCACCGATGCCCTTGACGTACCGCACATCCGTTGTCAGCGACGCCACGGCGGCCACCTCCCTTCCTCAAAGTAAAAACGTAAAAGAAGTATACCCCAAAAGCATCGCGGTGTAAAGGCCGCCCGGCGGGACAAATGTGTTCACAAAAAGTTCACAATAAAAGTCAAAGAAAGTCAAATTTACCTATTGACAAAGTAGGAGAGCGGGTGTATCATACGTTCAAAGGTCAAAGAAAGGCAAAGTCAGAAAGGAAGTGGATCGCCGCATGGGTATTTCCGATATCATCGCCGGGTTCATCCAGCAGGAGCTGGACAACGCCGGAGGCGCGCTGGAGCTCCAGCGCAGCGACCTGGCCCAGCGCTTCAACTGTGTCCCCAGTCAGATCAACTACGTCATGTCCACCCGTTTCTCCCCGGAGCACGGGTACATCGTAGAGTCACGCCGGGGCGGCGGCGGCTACATCCGCATCACCCGGGTGCAGGTGGACCGCCAAACGCTGCTGATGCACGTCATCAACTCCGTGGGCGACACGCTGGACAGCCGCAGCGCCCGGGCCATTGCCCAGAACCTGGTGGACAGCGAGGCCGTCAGCCGGGAGCTGGGACAGGCGCTGCTGTCCGCCACCGGACCGCGGGCCCTGCAGGCCGCGCCGGCAGAGTGCCGCGACGCGCTCCGCGCCGCCATTTTCAAGCAGATACTCATTCATTCGGTTTGATTTTTTCACAAGGAGGCTACGATTATGAAATGTGATCGCTGCGGTAAGAACGATGCCACGTTCTACTATAAGAGCAATATCAATGGCCGTGTCACCGAGACACACCTGTGCCAGGACTGTGCCCGTCAGATGGGCTACGCCGAACCCATGTCCAGCCGCATAGGCAGCTGGTTCGACGACGACTGGTTCTCCCGTCCCTTCAGTCTGTTCGAGCCGCTGTTCGGCGGCCTGGGCAGCCGGATGCTGACGGAGTTCCCCCAGCCCGTCAACGTGCTGGAGCAGGCACAGACCGCCGACGAGAAGTCGGACGACGGCCTGCTGCCCAAGGAGGAGGCCGCCAGCCTGGCTCTGGAGCGCAAGCGCAACGCGCTGCGCACCCAGCTCCACAACGCCGTGGAGGAGGAGCGGTACGAGGACGCCGCCAAGCTCCGTGATGAGCTGAAGTCCCTCAGCGCCTAAGGGCGCATGATCCCCATTCACACATTGAGAGGAAGTGTTTTTTATGTCTGAGAATAAATTCACCCCCCGTGCAGAGGAAGCTCTGCGTCTGAGTCAGGAGGCCGCCGAGGAGCTGGGCCACGGCTATGTGGGTTCTGAGCACCTGCTGCTGGGTCTGCTCCGTGAGGAGGAGGGCATCGCCCACCGGGTGCTGTCCGAGTTCGGCGTCACCGACGAGATGGTGTGCTCCGTGCTGCAGCGCAGCGTGGGCCACGGCGTCTCCGGCGCTGCCCCCAGTCAGGGCCTGACGCCCCGGGCCAAGAGCGTGGTGGAGCTGGCCGTGTCCGAGGCCGCCCGCATGGGCAGCGGCTACATCGGCACGGAGCACCTGCTGATGGGCCTGCTCCGGGAGGGCGGCAACATGGGTCTGCGCATCCTGCGCACCATCGGCGTCGACCCCAATAAGATGTACAGCGCCGTGCTGAAGAAGCTGAACGACGTCTCCGCCAAGGCCGTGCCCAGCGGCGGCAGCGCCGCCGCCCGCGACGGTGACAAAAAGAGCGGCAAGGCGTTGGCGGAGTTCACCCGCGACCTGACCGAGGCCGCCCGCTCCGGTAAGCTCGACCCTGTCATCGGCCGGGAAAAGGAGATCCAGCGGGTCATCCAGATCCTGTCCCGCCGCACCAAGAACAACCCCGTGCTCATCGGCGAGCCCGGCGTGGGCAAGACCGCCATCGCCGAGGGCCTGGCCGAGCGCATCGCCTCCGGCGACGTGCCGGAGGAGCTGCTGGACAAGCGGGTGCTGTCCCTTGACCTCAGCGGCATGGTGGCCGGCACGAAGTACCGGGGCGAGTTCGAGGAGCGCATCAAAAACACCCTGGACGAGGTAAAGAAGGACGGCAACATCATCCTGTTCATCGACGAGCTGCACACCATCGTGGGCGCAGGCTCTGCCGAGGGCGCGGTGGATGCCGCCAACATCATCAAGCCCGCTCTGGGCCGTGGTGAGATCCGCGTCATCGGCGCCACCACCCTGAACGAGTACCGCAAGTACATCGAGAAGGACGCCGCGCTGGAGCGCCGTTTCCAGCCCGTCACCGTGGGTGAGCCCACCCCGGAGGCCACGCTGGAGATCCTGAAGGGCCTGCGGGACAAGTATGAGGCACACCACAAGCTGACCATCACCGACGAGGCGCTGGAGGCCGCCGTGCAGCTGTCCAAGCGCTATATCGGTGACCGCTTCCTGCCGGACAAGGCCATCGACCTGATGGACGAGGCCGCGTCCCAGGTGCGTATGGACGCCGAAAGCTCCTCCCCAGACCTGAAGGCCCTGGAGGAGAAGATCTCCACCCTGCACCGGGAGAAGGCGGAAGCCATCGCCGGTCAGGACTATGAGAAGGCCGCCCAGCTGCGTGACATCGAGAAGAACTATCAGGATCAGGTGGACATCGAGCGGGAGAACTGGCGCAAGCAGATGGCCCAGAACCGCGGCAGCGTCACCGCTGATGACGTGGCCAAGGTGGTGGCCGGCTGGACCGGCATCCCCGTCACCCGCCTGACGGAGGACGAGAGTATGCGCCTGCTGAAGCTGGAGGAGAAGCTCCACCAGCGCGTGGTGGGCCAGGATGACGCCGTGGCCGCCGTGGCCAAGGCCATCCGCCGCAGCCGCGTGGGTCTGAAAGACCCCAAGCGCCCCATCGGCTCGTTCCTGTTCCTCGGTCCTACCGGCGTGGGCAAGACCGAGCTGTGCAAGACGCTGGCCGAGGCCATGTTCGGCGACGAGAACGCCATGGTGCGTATCGATATGTCCGAGTACATGGAGAAGCACACCGTCTCCCGCCTGATCGGCTCGCCTCCCGGCTATGTGGGCCACGAGGAGGGCGGCCAGCTCACCGAAAAGGTGCGCAGAAAGCCCTATTCCGTGGTCCTGTTCGATGAGATCGAGAAGGCCCACGAGGATGTGTGGAACATCCTGCTGCAGATCCTGGAGGACGGCATCGTCACCGACTCCCAGGGCCGCCGTGTGGACTTCAAGAACACCGTCATCGTCATGACCTCCAACGTGGGCGCGAAGAACATCACCGCCGCCGAGTCCAAGCTGGGCTTCGACGGCAAGGAGAAGGACGAGAAGGAGACGGAGGAGGCCCGCTTCGCCCGCATCCGCGAGGCTGTTATGGCCGACCTGAAGCGGACGTTCCGCCCCGAGTTCCTGAACCGTATCGACGAGATCATCGTGTTCCACCAGCTGACCCAGGACAACATCGTGCAGATCGCACGGCGTATGCTGGATGTCACCGCGGGCCGCATGGCCCAGCAGGGCATCACCCTGGAGGCGGAGGACGACGCCGTGGCCGAGCTGGCCAAGGACGGCTTCGATCCTCAGTACGGCGCACGTCCCCTGCGCCGGGCCATCCAGAACCAGGTGGAGGATGCCGTGGCCGAGCAGATGCTGGAGGGCAACCTGAAGTCCGGTGACACCGCCCACGTGCGGCTGAAGGACGGCAAGGTCGTCATCGAAAAGTAAACAGGCAAAAGAAGGACCGCCGAAAGGCGGCCCTTCTTTTTGCCTGTCGAAAAACTCTGTCATTGCGAGACCAGCCCGTAGGGGCGTCCGTCCTTACGCTGTCATTGCGAGGAGCACAGCGACGCGG
Source organism: bacterium (assembly GCA_963632705.1). Taxonomy (GTDB): domain Bacteria; phylum Bacillota; class Clostridia; order Oscillospirales; family Oscillospiraceae; genus Vescimonas. Next base: position 36,243 of record CAVGVB010000017.1, read on the forward strand.
CAATCCGTTCCCCTGCCTCCCTCTGCGAGGGAGGTGTCAAAACCTTCGGTTTTGACGGAGGGAGAGACGATTTTCGTCTATGCCTTCGTAAAACCGCGTGTAGGGGAGGGGCTCTGCCCCTCCCGCCGGTTTTGCATTATGTTTCGGGCGGGGTAGAACCCCGCCCCTACACACTTATCCACAGGCGCGGAACGTCCCTCGTGACAACTTCAGTAAATATATTTACTAATTTCAATAGTAAATATCTTTACTGGCTAAAATACTGCACAAAGGGGTGGTGCGGTATGAGCTGTTCCTATCAGCGGCGGCTGCGCGATCTGCGTGAGGATCACGACAAGACGCAGCAGGACATTGCGGATATATTGGGCACGTCCCAGACCATGTACGCCCGCTATGAGCGGGGCGCGAACGAGCTGCCCCTGCGGCATCTGCTCACGCTGGCGGAATATTACGGCGTATCCACCGATTATCTCCTGGGCCGGAGCGACAAAATGTAAGCATAAAGAAGGACCGCCTTTCGGCGGTCCTTCTTTTGCGCTCTCTTCACTTGATGTCCACGACCTCGTAGCCCGCGTCGGTCACGGCTTTGGTCAGCGCCTCGTCGCTGGCCGGGCCGGTGACCACCGCCGTACCGCTGGCCAGGTCCACCTTGGCCGTTTCGCCCTCCAGCGCCGTCAGCGCCTTCTCCACGTGGGCCACGCAGTGGGCACACATCATGCCCTTGATGGTGATGGTCTTTGCGTTCATGCTGTTTTCCTCCTTTTCGTCTGCTGCATCTGTGTTTTTGTGATCTGTATCATGCGCCGCTTCCGCCGGCTTCGCAGCCGACTGACGGCCTTTCCAGCCCCGCAGCCGCAGGGCGTTGGACACCACGCACACGGAGCTCAGGCTCATGGCCGCCGCCGCGATCATGGGGTTCAGGGTGATGCCGAAGGCCGGGTACAGCACGCCGGCGGCCACCGGGATACCCACGGTGTTGTAGAAGAAAGCCCAGAACAGGTTCTGCCGGATGTTCCGCAGGGTGGCCCGGGACAGCTCCATGGCGTCCACGATGTCCATAAGGCTGCTCCGCATCAGTACGATGTCCGCCGACTCGATGGCCACATCCGTGCCCGCGCCGATGGCCAGGCCCACGTCCGCCGTCACCAGCGCCGGAGCGTCGTTGATGCCGTCGCCCACCATAGCCACCTTGCGGCCCTCCTTTTGCAGGTCGGCCACGCACTTGGCCTTGTCCTGGGGCAGCACCTGGGCGATGACCCGGTCCACGCCCACCTGACGGGCAATGGCCTCCGCCGTCCGCTGGTTGTCGCCGGTGAGCAGCACCACCTGGCAGCCGTTCTGCCGCAGGGCGGCGATGGCCGCCGCGCTGTCCGGCTTCACCACGTCCGCCACGGCGATAACGCCCAGCAGCCGCCCGCCTGCGGCGATATACAGCGGCGTCTTGCCGTCCGCCGCCAGCGCCTCCGCCCGGGCCTGCAGGCCGGCGGTGTCCACCGACACGGCGGCCATGTATCCGGCGTTGCCGGCGCATACGGTCACGCCCCCGGCCGTGGCGGTGACGCCGCCTCCGGCCACGGCGGTGAAATCCGCCACCTCACGCAGCGCGAGGCCGCGCTGTTCCGCCTCCGCCACGATCGCCCCCGCCAGCGGGTGCTCCGACGGTTTTTCCAGCGACGCGGCCGCCGTCAGCAGCGTGTCCTCGTCCACGCCCGGCGCGCACAGCAGGTCCGTCACCCGGGGCTTGCCCTCCGTCACCGTGCCGGTCTTGTCCAGCACCACGGTATCGATGCGGCCCATCAGCTCCAGACTGGCGGCGGACTTGACGAGAACGCCCTTCTCCGCCGCCTTGCCCGTGGCCACGGTGATGGCCACCGGCGTGGCCAGACCCAGCGCGCAGGGGCAGGAGATGACCAGCACGGCGATGCCGATGCTCAGGCAGAACCGCACGCCCATGCCGCCCACGATGGCCCACAGTGCCGCCGCCAGCACGGCGATGGTGATGACCACCGGCACGAACACGGCGCTGATCTTATCCGCCAGACGGCTGATGGGCGCTTTGCCGCTGGCCGCCTGCTCCATGAGCTGGATGATCTGGGCCAGGGTGGTGTCGCTGCCCACCCGGTCGGCCCGCAGCTCCAGATAGCCGCCGGTGAGGATGGTGGCGGAGGCGGCCTTGTCGCCCTCCGCCTTCTCCACCGGCATACTCTCGCCGGTGAGAGCCGACTCGTCCACCGTGCCGCCGCCCTTGAGCACCGTGCCGTCCACGGGGATGCGGCCGCCCTGCCGGACGATCACCGTCTCCCCCACCTGGATGTCCTCCGTGGGGACGGTGACCTCTTGCCCGTTCCGCCGCACCACGGCGGAGGTGGGCGCCAGCGCCAGCAGCGCCGTGATGGCGCCGGTGGTCTTGCCCTTGGAGCGCTCCTCCAGATACTTGCCCACCGTCACCAGCGCCAGGATCATGCCCGCCGACTCAAAGTACAGGTCCGGCATACCCTCCACCTGTCCCATAGCCAGCAGCACCATCTCGATCAGGCTGTAAATAAGCCCCGCCGCCGCGCCCAGCGCCACCAGCGAGTCCATGTTGGGGCTGCCCTGGAACAGCCGGGAAAAGCCCACGGTGAAATAGCTCCGGTTCAGGATCAGGATGGGCAAAGTCAGCGCCAGCAGCACGAAGGCCGCCAGCAGCGGCTGGTGGTGCATAAATGCCGGCACAGGCAGGCCCATCATGTGCCCCATGCTCAGATAGAACAGGGGGATCAGGCAGATCACCGACCACAGAAGCCGTTTGCCCATGGCCTTGGCCGCCGCGTCCTGCTCCTTGCGGATGTCCCGGCGCACCTCGCTCTCCGGCGCTGCGCCGTAGCCCGCCGCCGTCACGGCGGCCACGATGGCGCTGCTGTCCACCTCCGGGCCGTGGTCGCACACCAGCGTCCCCAGCATCAGGTTCACCGCCGCGTTCTCCACGCCCGGCACACCGTTCGCCGCCTTTTCCACATGGGCGGCGCAGGCGGCGCAGGTCATGCCCGTCACAACAAATTTTTCCGTCATGCTGCTTCACTCCTCACTTCATCATTTTCTGCAGCGTGGTCACCAGCTCGTCGATGACCTCGTCCTCCCCCCGGCGAATGCCGTCCGCCACGCAGGTGTGGATATGGGTCGCCAGCAGTTCCTTGCTGAAGCTGTTCAGCGCGGCGCTGACGGCGGACACCTGGATCAGGATGTCAGGACAGTAGGCGTCGGACTGCAGCATCTCCCGCAGCCCCCGCACCTGCCCCTCGATACGGCTGAGCCGGTTGGCCAGCCGCTTTTGCTCCTCAGGGGAGCGGTGTTTCGTCTTGTGTTGGCAGCAGCACTCCATAGCATATACCTCCCGGGGGTATTTTTGATGATGCCATCATATACCCCCGGGAGGTATTTGTCAACGTTTTTCTTTCGGCTTACACAGCACCGCCGCCAGCAGGGAAAACACCGCCGCCGCGGCGATGCCCCCGGCGGTGGCCGTCAGCCCGCCAGTGAGGATGCCCAGCGCGCCCTTTTCCGCCACCGCCATGGCCACACCCTTGGCCAGCGAATAGCCGAACCCCGTCAGCGGCACGGTCGCCCCTGCGCCGCCCCAGTCGGCAATATACTGGTACACGCCCACCGCCTGCAAAAGCACCCCCGTCACCACATAGCCGGTGAGGATGCGGCCCGGCGTCAGGGCCGTCTTGTCCAAAATGATCTGTCCCACGGCGCACAGCAGCCCGCCGCAGAGAAAGGCGTTCAGGTATTCCATCATACGTCCTCCTTGTCCGATGCCAGCACCACCGCGTGGCAGATGCCGGGGATGCTCTCCCCCTGGAATGAGCTGGTGGGGCTGAGCAACGCCCCGGTGGGCGCGAAAATAATACGCTTCCACCGCTTCTGCCGCAGGCCGCCCAGCAGGAAGCCGTTCAGCACCGCCGCCGAGCAGCCGCAGCCGCTGCCCCCGGCGTGCATATCCTGCGCCTCCCGGTCATAGAGCAGCAGCCCGCAGTCCGTGTAGTGTGCCAGCTCCACGCCCTCCCGGCGGAACAGCTCCACCACGATGTCGTGGCCCACCGCCCCCAGATCGCCGGTGACGATCAGGTCGTAGTCCTTCGGCCCGGTGTTCGTCTCCCGGAACAGCGCCTGTAATGTGTCGCAGGCGGCGGGCGCCATGGCCGCGCCCATGTTGGTCATGTCCGTCACGCCCAGATCGACGATGCGCCCCCGGGTGATGTGGGTCACATACGGCCCTTCCGACGCCCGGCCCACGATGCAGCACCCCGCCGCCGTGGCGGTCCACTGGGCGGTGGGGGCGCGCTGGCTGCCGTAGGGCAGCGGTGTGCGGTACTGCCGCTCGGCGGTGCAGAAGTGGGAGGACGCCTGGGCCGCCGCCATAGACGCAAAGCCCCCTGCCACCGCCATGGCCGCCAGGGACAGGCTCTCGCCCATGGTGGAGCACGCGCCGTACACGCCGTAGAACGGGATGCCGTAGTCCCGCAGGCCGAAGGTCGCCCCGATGTTCTGGTTCAGCAGGTCACCGGCGAACACGCAGTCCACGTCCTCCGCCTTCAGCCCGCCCTTCTGCAGCGCCAGCTCCAGCGCCTCCCCCTGCATCCGGGCCTCCGCCTGCTCCCAGGTGGCCTGTCCGAAAAAGGAGTCCTCGTTCACCAGATCAAAGCTGCCGCCCAGCGGACCGCTGCCCTCCATCCGGCCCACCACGCTGGCCCAGCTCACCACCCCCACCGGGTCGCAAAAGAGCGTCGTCTGCCGCCCCAGTCGTTTTACCTGCATATCCGCGCACCTCGTCCCATGATTTTCTTGTATCATGCCCCGCGGCCCGGCCTGCTATGCAAAAAAGCACGCCTGCATCGCAGGCGTGCCTTTTCATATATGCTTTGGTTTACTCGTCCAGATTTTCGATCAGCTCGGCCAGGGCGTCCACGGCCTCCTTCTCGTCGCTGCCGTCGGCGATCAGCGTCACGGTCGTGCCCTTCATGATGCCCAGGCTCAGAACGCCCAGCAGACTCTTGGCGTTGACGCGGCGTTCCTCTTTTTCGACCCAGATACCGCTCTTGTACTCATTGGCCTTCTGAATAAAATAAGTGGCAGGCCGGGCGTGCAGGCCGACCTCGTTCTTGACTGTGATCTCCCTTGTATACATGGAACAGCACTCCTTACGCTCATTTTTTACAGGACGCCGCAAAGGGCGTTTGTGAAGACGCTAACTCTCACCGTATTCTATTATACCTATTTGCGGCAGGATTTCAATGGGCATTGATACGAAATTTCTGCTCTTTGTCACATTTTTCCCGCCGCATTTTGTGAAATGTGCCTTATTTCAGCTCCACCACCGTGACACCGGCCTCGCCCTCGCCGTAGCGGCCCAGCCGGAAGCTCTTCACCTGCCTGCTGCGCTTGAGGATCTGATGGACGGCGGCGCGGAGCGCGCCCGTGCCCTTGCCGTGGATGATGGTCACCGTTCCCAGCTTGGAGCGCTGGGCGGCGTCCAGATAATTCTCCACCACGCTCTCCGCCTCCAGCGTCTCCAGCCCCCGGATGTCCAGCTCCGCCCCGGCCCGCGGGCCGGAGGATATCTGCACGGTGGAGGCGGCCGCCCGCGCGGCCTGGGACTGCTTCTTTTTCTTCTCGATCTCCTCCGCCGTCTCCAGCAGCCGCACCTGCCCGGCCTTTACGGTCATCTTCATCTTCCCCGCCTGCAGCAGCAGCGTGCCGTCGCCGTTGACGGCCAGCACCGCCGCCCCGGTACGCACACCGGCCAGCTCCACCGTGTCGCCCACGGCGATGGGACGGCTGGGCGCAGGGATGGGCTCTGCCGGGTCGTCGTGCTGGTGCAGGGCGTTCTCCGCCTCGTTGAGGCGGCGGCGTATGTCGCTCCTGCGGTCGTTGACGGTCTGATAATCCGCCCGACGCTGCTGCTTCCGCAGCTCGTCCAGCTCGGCGAACACCGCGTCCGCCTGGCGCTGGGCCTGCTGCACGATGCGCCGGGCCTCCGTCTCGCCCTTGGACCGGGCGTTCTCCTTGGCCTGCTCCATCTGCTCCCGGAACGTCCGGGCCTTGCGGGCGTCCTCCTCCCGCTGCTGCCACAGCCGGTCGGCCTCGGTCTGGGCCTTCTCCAGCCGCTGGCGCTTCTCCTCCAGCTGGGTCAGCACGTCCTCAAAGCGGACGGACTCGCTGTCCATCTGCGCCTTGGCGTTTTCGATAACGTGCTCCTCCAGCCCCAGCCGCCGGGAGATGGCGAAGGCGTTGGACTTGCCCGGGATGCCGATGAGCAGCCGGTACGTGGGCCGCAGCGTCTGCACGTCAAACTCGCAGCTGGCGTTCTCCACCCCCGCCGTGGTCATGGCGAAGGTCTTCAGCTCCGCGTAGTGGGTGGTGGCGGCGGTAAGCGCCCCCTTGCTCCGCACGTCCTGGATGATGGCGATGGCCAGCGCCGCGCCCTCCACCGGGTCAGTGCCCGCGCCCAGCTCGTCGAACAGGATCAGGCTCTTGTCGTCCGCCTGCTTCAGAATCTCCACCGTGTTGGCCATATGGGCGGAGAAGGTGGACAAACTCTGCTCGATGCTCTGCTCGTCGCCCACGTCCGCCAGAATGCGGTCGAACACCCGCACGGCGCTCTGATCCCCCGCCGGGATATGCAGGCCGCACTGGGCCATCAGGCACAGAAGCCCGATGGTTTTCAGCGTCACGGTCTTGCCGCCGGTGTTGGGTCCGGTGATGACCAGCGTGTCGAAGGTCGTCCCCAGCGACACGGTGACGGGCACGGCCTTGGCCGGGTCCAGCAGCGGATGCCGCGCCCGGCGCAGGTCGATGCCGCCCTTTTTCCGCACCTGCGGCCGCCCTGCGTCCATGGCGTAGCTCAGCTGCGCCCGGGCAAAGATGGCGTCCAGCTGCACCAGCAGGTCGTAGTCGTACAGAATGTTCTCCCGCTGGGCGGCGCACTCGCCGGACAGGATACGGAGGATGCGGTCGATCTCCTTCTCCTCCCGGGCCTGCAATTCCTTCAATTCGTTGTTGGCCTGCACCACGCCCATGGGCTCGACGAACAGCGTCGCGCCGGAGGCGGAGATGTCGTGTACCAGTCCCGGTAGACTGCCCTTGCACTCCGCCTTCACCGGCACGACGAACCGCCCGTCCCGCTGGGTGATGAGGGCCTCCTGCAATACCTTGGCGTAAGACGGCGAGGAGATGATGCGCTGCAATATCTGCCGCCCCTTTGTGGCGGCCACCCGCATATTCCGCCGTATGTCCGCCAGCTCCGGGCTGGCGGTGTCGGCGATGGTCTCCTCGTCCAGAATGGCGGACCGTATCCGGTCCTCCAGATACCGGTTCACGTGGAGGGCGGAGAACAGCCGGTCGATGGCCGTCGGCTCGCCCTGCCGGTCGGCGTCGTAGTCGCTGACCCGCCGTGCGGCGGTCAGCACCCCGGCCACGTCCAGCAGCTCCCGGGTGTTCAGCACGCCGCCCTGGTCGGCCCGGGTCAGCGCCGGAGCAACGTCCTTCACCCCGGTGAAGGACGGGCTGCCGTGAAGGCCCAGCCGCTCCTTGGCCGCGTCCGTCTCATCCAGCAGATGGGCCACCGTGTCCGGGTCGGTGGCGGGCCACAGCCGGAGACACCGCTCCTTGGCCGCGTCGCTGGTGGCCTTGGACGCCAGCCGCTCCAGCACCGCCGGCAGCTCCAGTGTCCGTATGGATTTCTCAAATAAATCGCTCATAACAGTCGATCCTTATCCCTCTTTTTCTCAAAAAATCAAAGATTTGTAATAGTCCAGAGTTTTGAAACTCCGCTCCAGCTGCGCCGCGATGAACGCCTCCCCGGCGTGGTCCAGCGCCCGCAGCGCCCCCGGCTCGAGGGTGAAGCTGTAGAGCTTTTTCCCGTCGGCGTTCAGGATGTGCCGCAGCGCCGCCAGTCCTCCGGCGGTCAGGGGCAGGCTCAGCCCGCCGTCTCCCTTGCAGCCGCCGCAGCGCACCACGCCGTGTACCACGTCCAGCATGGGCGCGGCCGGCTCTTCCGCGCCGCACACGGCGCAGCCGTCCACAAAGGGCTGAAACCCGGCCAGCGCCATGAGCCGCCACTGAAACGCGGTCTTCACCAGCACCGGGTCTTTGTCCAGATAGCACAGGGCGTACAGTCCGTTCAGCAGCAGCGATGCCAGCTCCGGAGCGGGGGCTTCCTCCGGGCACACGGCCTCCGTCAGCTCGGCGAACCAGGACGCCAGCGAAAGCCGCACGATGTCCCGCCGCACGCCGGGGAACAGCTCCAGCGTGCTGGCCTCGTCCAGCATATACCATGCGCCCCGCTTGTATACCGTCAGCTCGTCATAGGCCAGCAGCTGGCACGCCGCGGCCAGACGGCTGTTCTTCCGCCGCGCGCCCCGGGCGATGACCGGTATCTTCCCCAGCTGGGGCGACAGCACGGTGAGGATCTTGTCCGCCTCCTTGGTGTCGGTGGTTCGCAGCACCGCGCCGGTGATAACGGTCTTGCCGCTGTCCATCGCCGTCAGTCCTCATTGTAGCCCTGGCTGCGGATGAAGTTGGGGTTGTCGCGCCAGTTCTCCTTCACCTTCACCCACGTCTCCATGTAGACCTTTGTCCCCATGAATTTCTCAATGTCCCGCCGGGCGGCGGAGCTGATGCGCTTGAGCATCTCCCCGCCCTTGCCGATGATAATGCCCTTGTGGCTGGCCTTCTCGCAGTAGATGGTCACATCCAGGTCGATGACGCCGGTGTCCTCCCGCTCGGAGAACTTCGTCACCTCCACCGCCGTGCCGTGGGGTATCTCCTTGTCCAAGCACCGCAGCAGCTTCTCCCGCACGATCTCGGCGCACACCTGGCTGTCCGCCTGGTCGGTGGTCATGCCGTCGGGGAACAGCTGCGGCCCGGGCTGGGCATATTTCGCCAGCTGGGCCAGCAGGTCGTTCAGCCCGTCCCCCGTCCGTGCGGACAGGGGGATGATGGCGTCAAACCCGCTGTATACCTCATTGTATGCCGCGATGACCTCCAGCAGCGACTCCTTCTTCTCCACTGTGTCGATCTTGTTGATGCACAGAATGCAGGGCAGCTGCTCCTCCTGAATACGCTGGAGCAATATCTTCTCCGGCTCGCCCACGTGGGGGATGGGCTCTACCAGCAGCAGGGCGCACTCCACGGCGGACAAACTCTCCCGCACCACCTTGACCATGTAGTCTCCCAGCCGGGAGCGGGGCTTGTGCAGGCCCGGCGTGTCCAGCAGCACATACTGGGTGTCGCCCCGGTTCACCACGCCGTAAATACGGTTGCGGGTGGTCTGGGGCTTGTCCGACACGATGGCGATCTTCTCGCCCACCAGGGCGTTGGTCAGGCTGGACTTGCCCACGTTGGGCCGTCCGCACACGGTGATCATCGCGGTTTTTGTAATGTTCATCAGGTGATCCTCAACTTTCTTTCATTTGAGCGTTTGTTATTTTGCATTTCCTGTACGGGCATGATATCGCTTCTGTACGGGCAGGGTGTCGGCAAAGCCGTCACTCCCGTCTTGCCTCCCTCTGTGAGGGAGGTGTCGGCGAAGCCGACGGAGGGAGAGACGTTTTAACAGCCAGGTCTATCATTTCGCAGACCTCCCTAAAACGCTTGTCCACATCCATATTGCAGATCCGAATAACTCTGATCCCCATATTTTCTAAGATCTGAGTACGCAGCGTATCTTTTTTAGACTGTTCCGGCTCGTAATGACCACCGCCATCCAGTTCCAGGGCGATATTAGCCCGAGCGCAGAAGAAGTCAACAATGTAATTATCTATCGCCTTTTGCCGTTGAAAACGGACGGGGTAATCCTTCAAAAAATCGTACCAGAGTTTCCTTTCCCACGGGGTCATATTCTTTCGCAGCTCTTTCGCCCGCTGAATATTGTCTCTGTTGTACTCTCTCACTCTCTCCCTCCGTCAGCGCTTCGCGCTGCCACCTCCCTCCCAGAGGGAGGCTTACTATCTTATCTCTCCAGCCCCATCACGGCCATGATGGTTTCTTCTCTTGCCCGCATCTGCGCCTTCATCGCGCCCTCGTCCATGTGGTCATACCCCAGCAGGTGCAGCACCGAATGTACCACCAGATACGCCAGCTCCCGCCGGTTGCTGTGGCCGTACTCCTTCGCCTGGGCCTTCACCCGCTCCATGGACAGCACCATGTCCCCCAGGGGCACATACCCCGTGCCGGGGTCGGCGTCCTCCGGGCCGGGCAGCTCGCCGGGCGTCAGCTCGAACTCCGGGAAGCTCAGCACGTCCGTGGCCCGGTCCACCTGCCGCATCTCCCGGTTGATGGCGTGGATGCCCCCGTCGTCCGTCACCAGCACGTCCACCTCGCAGGGGAAGTCCACCCCCTGCTCCCCCAGCGCCGTGCGGATGACTTTGCGGATAAAGCTCCGCGTGCTCTCGCTGACGCCGGGCACGTCCGCCGTCACGGGGATATAGTGTCTCTTCATTTCTTTTTCTCCTCAAATCTGGCATACGCCTCGATGATGCGCTGCACCATCACATGGCGCACCACGTCCTCCTTGGTGAGTTTGCAGATGGCCACGCCCTCCACGTCCCGCAGGACCTTCATGGCCTCCTTCAAGCCGCTGGTCTTGTCGGCGGGCAGGTCGATCTGGGTCACGTCACCGGTGATGACCACCTTCGAGCCGAAGCCCATGCGGGTCAGGAACATCTTCATCTGCTCCCGGCTGGTGTTCTGCGCCTCGTCCAGGATGATGAAGCTGTCGTCCAGCGTCCGGCCTCGCATATAGGCCAGGGGCGCCACCTCGATGTTGCCCCGCTCCAGGTATTTCTGATACGTCTCCGCCCCCAGCATATCGAACAGCGCGTCATACAGCGGCCGCAGGTAGGGGTCTACCTTGCTCTGCAGGTCGCCGGGCAGGAAGCCCAGCCGCTCCCCCGCCTCCACGGCGGGCCGGGTCAGCACGATGCGGTTCACCTGTTTGTCCCGGAAGGCCGCCACGGCGGCGGCCACGGCCAGATACGTCTTGCCTGTGCCGGCAGGGCCCACGCCGATGGTGACGGTCTGCTTCAGAATGGCGTTGACGTACTCCTTCTGCCCGATGGTCTTGGGCTTCACGGGCCGGCCCTTGCTGGTGATGCAGATCACATCCTGGGTCAGCTCGCTGATACGCTCGGCCTGACCGGAGCGCACCAGCCCGATGACGTAGCGCACGTGCTGGTCGGTGATGGTCTCCCCCTTGTTGGAGAGGGTCAGCAGCGCCTGCACGGCCTTCACCGCCAGCATCACGTTCTCCGGCTCGCCGGAGACCACGATCTCGCCGCCCCGGTTCACCGCCTGCACCTGAAATTCCGCCTCCAGCAGGCGGATGTTCTCGTCGAAAGAGCCGAACAGGTTCACGGCCTCCTCCATGCGTTCAATTCCGATACGTTGTTCCATACTGGGACATTCCTCCCGTTTCTGATCTATTCTGTGATAAGCGGCACTTCCATGCCGATCTGTTCCTCGCACTCCGCCTGCAGCGTCACATACAGCCAGCCGTTCCGTTCCTCCCGGCTGAACGCCGTGTGCAGCACCGTGCCGTCCTCCCCGATGGTCTGCCGCAGCTGGTACAGCAGCTGGGCCTCTCCCTCCTGCTGCGCCGCCTCCGCCCCATCCCAGACTGGGATGGTATCATAAGCCGTGACGCGCTCCGTCACCAGGGAAAAGGGCAGCCGCAGGCCAAAGGGCAGCACCGCGGGCCGGTACTCCGTTATTTTAGCACAATCCGTACCCAGTACGCTACCCCCTCCGTAGAATTTTATGCGCCGCCGTCCCGCGTCCAGCGACAGACGGGTGACGTGCCCGCTCTCCCTGGCCCGTTCCTCCGCCGCCAGCGGTATGGGAACGGTCAGCGTATACCACGTTCTGGCCCGCACCGTCCCCGTGGCCCGCATGAGCCGCACGCCCCTGGGCGAGTCCGCCGCGCCGGAGATCAGCAGCTGCCCCGCCGTCACCGTGTCCCCCGGCGACACCGCCGCCGCGCCGTCCAGCGCCGTCACCTCCGTCACCAGCCCCGCCCGGGCCGCCACGATGTTCTGCACGTCGCTGTCCCGGTACAGGTGGGGCGGCCGGGTGCGCTCCACCACCTGCACATGGGCGGTGCAGCCCCGCACGTTCACCGCCAGATACACCACATCCGGCAGCAGCGGCAGCACCCGGTTTCGCAGGTCGTCCTGGTCCAGCCCCACGCCCCTCGTCCCCACCGCCACGCCGCAGCGCTCCAGCGCCTGCAAGATCTCCGGCGTGGCCACCGTGTCGTTGCCGCTGACCTCAAAGCCCCATATCCGCCCGGCGCTCACCGCCAGCACCAGCGGCAGCACCGCCGCCGCGCCCAGCAGCACATACCGCCGCCGCACCCGCCGCCACAGCTCCGGCGCACCGCAGCGCTCCACCACGGACACCTCCGCGTTCAGCTCCGCCATGATCTCCCGCAGCAGCCGCTCCCCGCTCCGGGTGGTGGTGAACCGCAGCCGCTCCGCCGTCAGCCACGTCACGTTCCAGAACGGCACGCCCCCGGCGGCGCACAGGTTCACCACCCGCTCCGGCGTGGCGCTGGATACCTCCAGCACCGTCTGTCCCCGCAGGTAATTCACAAGCCCTCGATACATACTCTACTCCACCAGCTCGATCTGTTCTATGATCCCTGTGATCCGCAGCTCCTGTCCCGTCATCACCAGCAGCCGCAGCTCCCGGCCGTGAAACCGCACCACCACCGTCCCGCCGTTCACGTCGATGTTCTCCGTGCTGTAGGTCAGCACGCCGCAGTGCCGATCCATATACACCTCCCGGTTGCCCAGCAGCTCGATGCGGGCCACGCCCTTGGCCAGGTTCACCGGCAGCTCCAGCCGTTCCAGCGCCTCCTGCCCCACCTGGGACAGCTTTTTCGTCAGCTTGGCCATAGGCCCACCGCCTCCCTTTCCCTACAGGCTTATGCGCCCCCGGCCTGTCCCTATGCCGGGAATAGCCCGCCCCCGCCGCGCATAGGGTTTCTCCGGTGATGGTATGAGAAAACTGGTCGTGATCCTTGCGTCCCTGCTGGCCGCGGCGCTGCTGTGGGACGCCGCCGGCGCAGCGGAGGCGGTGCGCCGGGGGATAGAGCTGTGCCTCACGTCGGTGATCCCGGCGCTGTTCCCCTTTTTCGCCGTCTCGTCCCTGCTGGTGTCCCTGGGCGCAGGCCGGGCCGCCCGCGTGCTGGAGCGTCCCTTCCGCGCCCTGTTCCGCTGCGGCGGCCCGGGCGCGGCTGCCTTTCTGCTGGGCATGATCGGCGGCTACCCCGTGGGCGCGGCCACTGTGGCCGCCCTGGTGCGGCAGGGCGATGTCTCCCCCGCCGAGGGCCGCCGCCTGCTGGCCTTCTGCAGCAACGCCGGCCCGTCCTTCATCATCGGCGTGGCCGGACTGGCCGTGTTCGGCAGCGCCCGCACCGGCGCGTACCTCTATCTCATCCACATCACCGCCGCCATGGCCGCCGGCTTTCTCCTCCGCGGCCGCCGCGCCGCCGATGGCGGCACATACCATCCCCCCGCCCGTCCCGGCCTGATCTCCGCCTTTCTCTCCGCCGTGCAGGGCGCTGCATCGGCCATGGGCCGGGTCTGCGCCTTCGTGGTGTTCTTCCTGGTGCTGCTGTCCCTGACGGAGCGCGTCACCGGCCCGCTGCCGCCCGGGGCGGCGGGCTTTCTGGAGCTGACCAACGGCATCCTGCGGCTCACTCCCACCCGCACCGGGTTCATCACCGCCGCCGCCCTGCTGGGCTGGGGCGGCCTGTCGGTCCACTGTCAGACGGCGTCGGTGCTGGACGGCACGAACGTCCCACTGGACCGCTACTTCCTGGGCAAAGCCCTGCAATCCCTCCTGTCGGCGCTGCTGGCGGCGGCGGTCTGGCACGTCATACCGCCTGCGGCATAGAATGGGCCTGGGGAGTTCTTTTCCCCAGTATTCCCGACAGGAGGTCACTGAGGATATGAGCATACATCTCCGTCATGCCGCCGCCTGCTATCAGGCCCCCGACGGGGAGGTGGAGGCGGTGCGGGACGTGTCCTTCGACCTGGAGGACGGAGAATTCGTCAGTCTGGTGGGCCCGTCCGGCTGCGGCAAATCCACGCTGCTGTGCGCCATCGCCGGGCTGGAACAACTCAGCGGTGGCGTCATCGACTTCGACGGCGCGGCCAACGTGGGCTTCATGCCCCAGCGTGATCAGCTCTTTGAATGGCGGAACATCTGGGACAACGTGACGCTGGGCCTGCGGGTGCGGAAGGAGCGGGACGGCGCGGCCTACGACCACGTCCGCACCCTGCTGGAGCGCTACGGCCTTGCGTCCTTCGCCAGGAAGAAGCCCGCCCAGCTGTCCGGCGGGATGCGCCAGCGCTGCGCCCTCATCCGCACCCTGGCCACCGACCCGTCCACCCTGCTGCTGGATGAGCCGTTCTCCGCCCTGGACTATCAGACGCGCCTGGCGGTGTCGGCGGACATCTGGCACATCATCCGCCAGGAGGGCAAGACCGCCCTGCTGGTGACCCACGACATCTCCGAGGCGGTCAGTATGTCCGACCGCGTGGTGGTGCTGTCCCGCCGCCCTGCGGTGGTCAAGGCGGTGTTCGACATGGGCGCGCTGAAGTCCCTGCCGCCGATGGAGCGGCGGGATACGCCCCAGTTCCACACCTTTTTCAACGCCATATGGAAGGAGCTGGATGTCCATGGCGGATAAGACCCTTTCACCCCAGCGGGCATTGTATCTGGCCGGTGTGCGCCGTCAGAAGCGCCGGGTGCGGACGTGGCAGGCCGCCCTGCTCCTCGGGCTGTTCGCCCTGTGGGAGCTGAGCTGCCGCTGGGGCTGGAGCGACGGCTTTCTCGTCAGCTGTCCCAGCCGCATCTGGCAGACGCTGACATCCATGACCGCCGCCGGCCAGCTGTGGCGTCATATCGCCGTCTCCTGCTGGGAGACGGTGGTCGGCTTCACCGTCGGCACGCTGCTGGGCACGGCAGCCGCCATCGGTATGTGGTGGTCGGACACGGCGGCCCGCATCGCCGACCCATACCTGGTGGTGCTGAACGCGCTGCCCAAAACGGCCCTCGGGCCGATCTTCATCGTCTGGATGGGCGCGGGCACGGGGGCCATCGTCACCATGACGCTGGCCATCTCCGTCATCGTCACCATCCTGAATATGTATACGGGTTTCCAAAGCACCGACCCGGAAAAGCTGCGCCTGCTGCAGACCATGGGCGCGTCCAAGGGTCAGGTGCTGTGGCTTCTGGTGTTCCCCGCCAACTGTCCCACGCTGTTCTCCACTCTGAAGGTGAACGTGGGCCTCAGCTGGGTGGGCGTCATCATGGGCGAGTTTCTTGTTTCCAAGGCCGGGCTCGGCTACCTCATCGTCTACGGCTCTCAGGTGTTCAACATGGACCTGGTCATGACCAGCGTTCTGGTGCTGGCCCTGGCGGCGGTGGCGATGTACCTGCTGGTGCTGCGGGCGGAAAAATTCTTAAATCAACTATGGGGGGTTCGTGCATGAAAAAAGGAATGTGTTGTCTCTGCTGCGCGCTGCTGCTGAGTCTGCTGCTCACCGGCTGCGGCGGGAAGGAGGCGGATGCCGAAAGGGTGACGGTACGGCTGAACGAGGTGACCCACTCGGTGTTCTATGCGCCGCAGTATGTGGCCATGGAGCTGGGCTTCTTTGCCGACGAGGGGCTGGACATCGAGCTGACCAACGGCGGCGGCGCGGATAAGGTGATGACGGCGGTGGTGTCCGGCGGCGCGGACATCGGCCTGGCCGGCCCGGAGAGCTGCATCTATATCCACGGCCAGGGCAAGGACGATCTGCCGGTGATCTTCGCCCAGCTCACCAAGCGGGACGGCTCGTTCCTGGTGGGCCGCACCGACAGCGACTTCACCTGGGACGATCTGCGGGGCAAGACCATTCTGGGCGGCCGCAAGGGCGGCGTGCCGGAGATGACGCTGGAATATGTCATGAAGCAGAACGGCGTCGTGCCCCAGGTGGACGCCGTGGTGGACACCTCCGTCCAGTTCGCCATGATGGCCGGCGCGTTCACCGGCGGCCAGGGGGATTACGTCACGCTGTTCGAGCCCACCGCCACCGAGGTGGAAAAGGCGGGCCACGGCTATATCCTCTGCTCCATCGGCGAGCAGTCCGGCGAGATCCCCTACACCGCCTATTTCGCCACTCAGAGCTATATGACCGCCCACCCGGAGGTCATCCAGGGCTTTGCCAACGCCATCGCCCGGGCGCAATCGTGGATCAACGCGCACACCGACCGGGAGGTGGCGGAGGCCATGGCCGCCCAGTTCCCGGATACGTCCCTGGACACGCTGGAGGCCGTCACGGCCCGCCATCGTCAGATCGACGCCTGGAACAGCACACCGGTGATGGAGAAGGCGGCGCTGGAACGGCTGGAGACGGTGATGACCGAGGCCGGCGAGCTGGCCCGTGAACAGTGGGTGGACTTCGACGCGGTGGTGGATAACTCCTACGCCGCCCAGGCCGCCGAGAACGTAAAATAGCCGGAGCAGCAAGCGGCGGGATAGCAAACAGGAGGGGCTCTGCCCCTCCTGTTTTTCACAATGTTCCAGGCGGGGTAGAACCCCGCCCCTGCGCTGTCATTGCGAGACCAGTCCGCAGACTGGTCGCGGCAATCCGCGTCCTCCGTCTTGCCTCCCTCTGTGAGGGAGGTGTCAAAACCTTCGGTTTTGACGGAGGGAGAGACACACCGCGCAGCGGTGTCAAAGCCTCCCTTGTGTAAAGGGAGGTGTCATGGCCTTTGGCCATGACGGAGGGATTGTCGGGCGGGGTAAAACCCTGCCCCTACACACGTTCTGATGTACCGTGTGAGCGTCCCTTGCCTCTCCCTTTGGGAGAGGTGGCCGAGCGCAGCGAGGACGGAGAGGGCAAAC
>CAVGVB010000018.1:0-49110 GCA_963632705.1 bacterium
GGCGGCTGCTTCAGCGTCAACAATATGCTTCGCGCCCGCTGCTATGAGCAGCGCATGGAGCGTGGTCTGAGCTTCCTGGAGTTCAACTACATGATCATGCAGAGCTACGACTTCTACTACATGTTCCAGCACTACGGCTGCAACATGCAGTTCGGCGGCGACGACCAGTGGAGCAACATGCTGGGCGGCACCGAGCTGATCCGCAAGAAGCTGGGCAAGGATGCCCACGCCATGACCATCACGCTGCTGATGAACTCCGAGGGCAGCAAGATGGGCAAGACCGCCAAGGGCGCCGTGTGGCTGGATCCCAACAAGACCAGCCCCTTCGAGTTCTTCCAGTATTGGCGCAACGTGGGCGACGCCGACGTGCTGAAGTGCATCCGTATGCTGACGTTCCTGCCGCTGGAGGAGATCGACAAAATGGACAAGTGGGAAGGCTCTCAGCTCAACGAGGCCAAGGAGATCCTGGCCTACGAGCTGACGAAGCTGGTCCACGGCGAGGAGGAGGCCGAGAAGGCCAAGGCCGCGTCCCGCGCATTGTTCGCCGGCGAGGGTGACACCGAGCATATGCCCACCACCGAGCTGACCAATGATGATTTCGGCGGCGGCGCGATCGACGTGCTGACGCTGCTGGTGAAGTGCGGTCTGGCCGCCTCCAAGGGCGAGGCACGCCGGCTGGTGCAGCAGGGCGGCGTCACCGTCAACGACGCCAAGGTGGACGCTATCGAGACGACCTTCGGCTGCGAGCAGTTTACCGGCGAGGGCGTGATCATCAAGAAGGGCAAGAAGGTGTTCCACCGGGCCGTTTTGGTGTAAGCGCCGTATTACTTCCGTATATGATGTTACCATCATATGTAATCTCCATCTTTGGGAAAAGCCGCGGCAGAGCCGCGGCTTTTCTCCGCCTGTAAAGGTTTTCCCGGGAAAACCGTTGCATAACGGCGGGAAGTATACTATAATATGCCGCAGTGTGCAAATTCTGAGAAAATGAGTGATAGATATGAAGACCCATGATTTCTATTTTGAACTGCCGCCTGAGCTGATCGCCCAGACGCCGCTGGAGCGGCGGGACGGATCGAGACTGCTGGTGCTGGACAAGACCACAGGGGAGACGGAGCACCGTCACTTTTACGACCTGCCGGAGTATCTGCACCCCGGCGACTGCCTGATCCTGAATAATTCCCGGGTGCTGCCGGCCCGGCTGCTGGGCCACCGTGTGCCTGGCGGCGGTGCGTGCGAGATCCTGCTGCTCATCGACAAGGGCGACAACGTGTGGGAATGCCTGGTGCGGCCCGGCAAGAAGCTGCGGAAGGGCGCGCGGGTATCCTTCGGTGACGGCGAGCTGACGGCGGAGATCGTGGATGAGCTGCCCGGCGGCAACCGGCTGGTGCGGTTCGAGTATGAGGGCATCTTCCTGGAGGTGCTGGAGCGGCTGGGCAAAATGCCCCTGCCGCCGTACATCAAGGAGGAGCTGCAGGACAGCGAGCGCTATCAGACGGTGTACTCCAAGGTCAACGGCTCGGCGGCCGCACCCACGGCGGGGCTGCACTTTACGCTGGAGCTGCTGGAACGAGTACAGGAAATGGGTGTAAAGGTTGGATACGTTACACTTCATGTGGGACTTGGCACGTTCCGCCCCGTGAAGGAGGAGGAGATCACCGACCACGATATGCACAGCGAATACTGTGTGATACCCAAGGAGACGGCAGATCTCATCAATGAGACGAAGAAAAACGGCGGCCGCGTCATCTGCGTGGGCACGACCAGCTGCCGCACCATCGAAAGCTGGGCCGGGGAGGACGGTACGATGACCGCCACCGGCGGATGGACGAACATCTTCATCTACCCGGGGTATCGGTTCAAGGTGATGGACGCGCTCGTCACCAATTTCCACCTGCCGGAGTCCACGCTTATCATGCTGGTATCGGCGCTGGCGGGCCGGGAGCATATCCTGGCGGCCTATGAGGAGGCTGTAAAGGAGCGCTACCGCTTCTTCTCCTTTGGTGATGCAATGTTCATACATTGACGGGAGGGAATGAATGTTCAAGGTCATTAAGAAACAGGGCCACGCGCGGCGCGGCGTGTTCACCTGCGCCCACGGCGGCGAGGTACAGACGCCGGTGTTCATGAACGTGGGCACACAAGCTGCCATCAAAGGCGGCGTCAGCGCACTGGACCTGAAAAACGAGCTGGGAACGCAGATCGAGCTGTCCAACACCTACCATCTCCATCTGCGGCCCGGCGACGATGTGGTGCGGGCTATGGGCGGCCTGCACAGGTTCATGCGCTGGGACGGGCCGATCCTGACGGACTCCGGTGGGTTTCAGGTGTTCTCCCTGGCCGGACTGCGGAAGATCAGCGAGGAGGGCGTCACCTTCGCCAGCCACCTGGACGGACACCGCATCTTTATGGGCCCGGAGGAGAGTATGCAAATCCAGTCCAATCTGGGCAGCGACATCGCCATGGCCTTTGACGAGTGCGTGGAGAACCCCGCGCCCTACGACTATGCAAAGGCCAGCTGTGAGCGTACTCTGCGCTGGCTGGAGCGGTGCAAAAAGGAGCACGACCGGCTCAATGCGCTGCCGGATACGGTGAACCCGGGGCAGATGCTGTTCGGCATCAACCAGGGCGCGACCTACCGTGATCTGCGTATATGGCATATGCAGCAGATCGCCAAGCTGGACTGCGACGGCTATGCCATCGGCGGGTTGGCGGTGGGCGAGCCGACAGAGGTGATGTACGACATCATCGACGCGGTCGAGCCGTATATGCCGGAGGACAAGCCCCGGTATCTGATGGGTGTCGGCACGCCGAGCAACATCATCGAGGGCGTGGCCCGGGGCGTGGACTTCTTCGACTGCGTCATGCCGGCGCGGAACGCCCGGCACGGAAAGCTGTTCACATGGAGCGGCACGCTGAACATCAAAAACGCCCGGTACAAGCTGGACGACGGGCCGATCGATCCGGAGTGCGACTGCCCGGTGTGCCGGAATTTCAGCCGTGCGTACCTGCGCCATCTGTTTACAGCGGAGGAGATGCTGGGGATGCGGCTGGCGGTGATGCACAACCTCTACTTCTACAATAAGCTGACCCAGCGCATCCGCGACAGCCTGGATAACGATACATTCGATGAGTTCCGGGCCGTTTATAGTAAAAAACTGGCGGAGAAGGTGTGAAACCTCTTGCCAAACAGTGAAGGACTATGTATAATAGGGCTAATTTGATTATAAAGGAGTAACGTTCCATGATCCAGATCGCTTATGCAACTGCTGCCGACTCCACTGCCGCCACCGGCGGTATGGGTTCTACCGTATTGATGATCGTCCTGATGATCGCCATCTTCTACTTCCTGATGATCCGTCCCGAGAACAAGCGGAAAAAGCAGGCTGAGGAGATGCGCAGTTCCCTGAAGAAGGGCGATTGGCTGACCACCATCGGCGGCGTGTATGGCCGTGTCGTGGCCATCACCGACCGCACCGTGGTCATCGAGACCAGCGAGGACCGCGTCCGCGTGGAGTTCCTGAAGTCCGCTATCGGCCAGGTCGGTACGCTGGACGAGCAGGCTGCCGCCCAGCAGCGTCCCGCCAAGAAGGATAAGAAGGCGGACAAGGCCCAGGAAGCTCCCGCCGTGGAGGAGAAAGCCTCCGAGGAGACCGACAGCACCGACGCCGAGTGATTTCTGCATAAAATAAGACCTCCCCTGCATAGGTTGTGTTACAGCCGACAGGGGAGGTCTTTTTATGTCTTGGAAGGAATTGGCGGGAAAGGGAACGTGGTTGGGCATGGCTGCGGCGGCCGCGGCGCTGTTGGTGCTGCTGGGTGTCGCATCGCTGCTGCTGTTGCGGGGCGTCATACCGGAAAGCGCCATACCTGCGGCAGCCTACATCAGCACAGCGGCGGCCTGCTTCTTTGGCGGGCGTATTGCCGTCAGGGGCGGTGAGGGAGGAACGCTGCCCCGGGCGCTGGCGGTGTCCACCTGCGTCTACGGAGCGATGTGGCTGACAGCGCTGGGCGGCGATGCACAGGTGTCCTTCGGCCAAAACGGGCTATGGCTCACGGCCGCCGTTTGGGGCGGCGGAGCGCTGGCCGGGATCATGGGGCAGGGGAAACGCAGGAGAAAGACCGCGCCGCGCGGAAAGCGCCGCATGGTCGACAAACGGCGGAAACGGGCGGTGACATAAAGTAAAGCATAGTTAAAATAACGAAATTGCTTTTTTCGCCGGAAAATGGCTTGACGCCGGAGCGCACTGTATCAGCAAGGTGCGTTCCGGCGATTTTTCCTATATGTGGTGCTTTCCGTAGCCGCCGTTTCCCACATATCGCCGTTTCGTCAATTTGACAGGGGCGGCTCTGCACGCCAGTTTATGAAGTTTACATAATAGTGTTTACATAACATTTTGACATAATTTACAAAAAAACGGCTTTTGCGAAATAAGACTTGCGAATTTGGTGATTTTGCCATATATTTATAAGTGCGTTCGGTGCTTCTATTCCGACAGCTTGGCTCATACGCTGTGGTGAGGTGAGCCGATGAAGCAGCAACATCGCCGAACGCGTCTGACCAAGCCGCCCCAGACGCGAGCATGGCTTTTGTGTCTATTTTTCGCTGCCGGCATTTTGGCCGGTTTTTTGGCGCGGCGCACCGTGAAGTCGGACGACCTGTCGGCGTTGGGCGGTTATGTCAGCGAGTATGCGGCGCTGACCGCGCAGCAGCCGGCGGACATCATCAGTGTGGTATGGGCTTACCTGCGCTACCCTGCGGCGGCGTTTCTGCTGGGCTTTACTGCCTGGGGCGTTATGCTGCTGCCGCTGCTGTGTACGGCGCAGGGGTTCTTTTTGTCTTTCAGCGTGCACTGCTTTGCCGCCTCTCTGGGGCGCGGCGGTGTGACTTTGGCGCTGGCTGCGCTGGGCCTGCGGTGTCTGTTTGTGCTGCCGTGCCTGCTGGTCACGGCGTCGGACAGCTTTCAGTCCGCCTGGCGCCGCGCGGAAAAGCAGAAGCCGGAGCGGAGAGACCGGCGTCGTCTGCTGTTGTGTTTGTTTGTACTGCTGACCGGCACGGTGGCCGAATGCGCCCTTGTGCCGAAGCTGTTTGCGCTGCTGCTGCCGCGCATAGCATGAGAAGAGAAGATCAGACAGAGAGGAGTGAGGTATATGGCAGACTATATTGCGGCGTATCAGGCGTATCTGACCCAGGAGAAGCACGCATCCGCCAACACCCTCAGCTCCTACATACGCGACCTGAACCAGTTCCGCACATGGCTTTTGGACAGCGGCGTCACGGATCTGCGGAAGGTGAAAAAGGAGACCATCAACGAGTATCTGCTCCACATGACGCAGATCGGTAAGAGTCCCGCCACCGTTACCCGCTCCACCGCCTCTATCAAGTCCTTTTACGCCTACCTGCTGCAAACCGGTGCGATCAAGGCAAACCCCGCCAAGTCCGTGGCCGCCATGAAGGTGGAGCGGAAATACCCGGAGATCCTGACGAACCGGGAGGTGGAGCTGTTTCTGGAGCAGCCCAAGTGCGTGGACGAAAAGGGCTTCCGTGACCACGCCATGCTGGAGCTGCTGTATGCCACCGGTATCCGGGTCAGTGAGCTGATCGGGCTGAACGTGGAGGATGTGAACCTGTCCGCCGGTTTTATCCGCTGCACCAGCCGCGGCAAGGAGCGCATCGTGCCGCTGTACCACACCGCCGTAAAGGCGCTGGAGGACTATGTCCGGGACATCCGCCCCCGCATCATCGCCGACGAGGAGGAGCACGCGCTGTTCGTGAACATGAACGGCGAGCGTATGAGCCGTCAGGGCTTCTGGAAGATCATCAAATACTATCAGGAGAAGGCGGAGATCGACAAGGACATCACCCCGCATACGCTACGGCACTCCTTTGCCGTACACCTGCTGGAGAACGGCGCTGACCTGCGGTCCATCCAGGAGATGCTGGGGCACGCCGACATCAGCTCCACACAGATCTATACCCACGTGGTCAAAAAACAGCTGAAGGATGTCTACAACAAGGCCCATCCCCGCGCCTGAGCATACACACCGCCCGGTTATCCGGGCGGTTTCTTGTTGCTATTTTGGCGCAGGTTTGGTATAATACGATCAAAGTATGAGGTGGAGGAGCGTCTATGCGTATTTTGGGCATCGACCCGGGCATCGCCATCGTAGGCTTCGGGTTGATCGAGTCAGACCGCGGAACTATGCGGATGCTGCAATATGGCGCTGTCACCACCGAGGCGGGTCTGCCGCTGGCCACGCGGCTGGTGCAGATCGAGGACGATATGCGCGCGCTGATCCAGCAGCTTCGGCCCGATGAGATCGCCATAGAGGAGCTGTTCTTCAGCAAGAACATCACCACCGGTATCGCCGTGGCCCACGGGCGCGGTGTGGTGCTGTGTACGGCGGAGCGGCTGGGCGTGCCCATTTTTGAGTATACGCCCATGCAGGTGAAGCAGGCGGTGGTGGGCTATGGTCTGGCGGAAAAGCGGCAGGTCATGGACATGACCAAGCGCCTGCTGAAGCTGAAGGCCGTTCCGAAGCCGGACGATGCGGCGGACGCACTGGCCATCGCCATCTGTCATGCCCGCAGCGCCACCAGCCTGCTGCGGCGGAAAGACCCCAATGTGAAGGAGACCGTGTGATATGTTTTACTACGTGAGCGGCCCGGTGGCAGACATCGGACCGGGTCTGGCGGTCATCGACTGCGGCGGTGTGGGCTACGCCTGCGCCACCACCAACTATACGCTGTCCCAGCTGAAAAAGGGGGCGCCCGCCAAGCTGTATACGTATCTCAACGTCCGCGAGGACGCCATGGAGCTGTTCGGTTTTGCGGATCAGAGCGAACTGCGGAGCTTCAAGCTCCTGATCTCCGTGTCCGGCGTCGGACCTCGGGCTGCGCTGGCCATCCTGTCCGCCGTCACGCCCCAGCAGATGGCGCTGGCGGTGGTCACCGGCGACGAGAAAGCCCTGACTGCAGCCAACGGCATCGGTAAGAAGACCGCCCAGCGCGTGATCCTGGAGCTGAAGGACAAGCTGGCCGCCGAGGAAGCTGTTGTCTCCGGCAAGGGCAGCGTCCCCATGTCGGCCGCCGGCCTGCCCCACAGCAAAAAGAGCGAGGCCACGGCGGCGCTGGCGGTGCTGGGCTATGGCAGCGCGGAGATCGCCGCCGCGCTGAAGGGCATCGACATGGATGCACTGTCGCTGGAGGACATTATCCGGCAGGCGCTGAAGAAGATGATGAAGTAGGGGAGGGGCGTACATGAGCATTGATTTTGGAGCAGAGCTGTACGAAGAGCCTATCGTTTCCAAAACGCTTCTCAGCGAGGATGCAGGGGAGACGTCGCTGCGCCCCAAGACGCTGAAAGAGTATATCGGGCAGGAGAAAGCCAAGCAGAACCTGTCTATCTTCATCGAGGCCGCACGGCGGCGCACGGAGGCGCTGGATCACGTGCTGCTCCACGGCCCTCCGGGACTGGGCAAGACCACGCTGGCGGGCATCATCGCCCAGGAGATGGGCGTCAACATCCGCATCACCTCCGGCCCGGCAATCGAGAAACCCGGTGATCTGGCGGCGCTGCTGACCAATCTGAACGAGAACGACATTCTGTTCGTGGACGAGATACACCGGCTGAACCGGGCGGTGGAGGAGATCCTGTACCCGGCCATGGAGGACTATGCCATCGACATTATCATCGGCAAAGGCCCGTCCGCCAACTCCATCCGGCTGGATCTGCCCAAATTCACCCTGATCGGCGCTACCACCCGGGCCGGTTCGCTGTCCGCGCCGCTTCGTGACCGCTTTGGCGTCACGCTGCGGCTGGAGCTGTATACACCGGAGGAGCTGCAGGAGATCGTCAAGCGCAGCGCCGGGATACTGGATGTGGCCATCGAGCCGGACGGCGCGATGGAGATCGCCAAGCGCTCCCGGGGCACGCCCCGTATCGCCAACCGAATGCTGCGCCGTGTCCGGGATTTCGCACAAGTGGTGGCGGACGGCGTCATCACCAAGGATGTGGCGGACAAGGCGCTGCGGGCGCTGGAGGTGGACGAGCTGGGCCTGGACAACGTGGACCGGCGTATGCTGCGGGCCATTATCGAGAACTACGGCGGCGGTCCGGTGGGTCTGGAAACGTTGGCGGCCACCATCGGTGAGGAGTCCGTGACGCTGGAGGATGTGTATGAACCGTACCTGATGCAGCTGGGCTTTCTGACGCGCACGCCCCGTGGACGCTGTGTCACGCGGAAGGCCTACGAACACCTGCACGTGGCGTTTACCGGCCAGGAACAGCTGGAATTATAAGCGCTGCACGGGAATTGAACTGCAATAATTGTCTAAATACCATAAAAAGAACGTCGCTTTTGAGATGTTTTTGACAAACTTTCGCAGGTCTCTTGACAAATTATTTTGTAAAAAGGTATAATACTGTATGGTGAATGAGTTTAAGGCTGAACATGGCGATCTGGACAGGCAGACCGACGAGGCGCTGTGCGCCCTGGTGAAGCAGGGAAGCCGCGATGCCGAGGAGCTTCTGGTCAGCCGATACCACCGATTGGTGCGCTCCTGCGCCCGCCCCTATTTTCTGGCGGGGGGAGACAGCGAGGACCTCTCCCAGGAGGGGATGTTCGGCCTGATCAAGGCCATCCGCGAGTACGATCCCAACCGGGATGCATCCTTCTGCACCTTTGCCGAGACGTGCATCCGCCATCGGCTGTATTCGGTGCTGCGGTCCGCAGCCTCCGGGAAACATTCACCGCTGAACCAAGCCGTTCCTTTGAATCCCTCTTTCTTTGACGCGAATCTGTCCTTTGCCCAAGTCGATCCCGAGCGATTGCTCATCGACCGCGAAAAAACTGCCGCTCTGCTGGAGAATACGCGCAAGCTGCTGTCCGAATTCGAGGTAAAGATTTTAGGGTATTATTTGGACGGTCTCACCTGCCGTGAGATCGCAGAGACTGTGGGCAAGTCCACCAAGTCCGTGGACAATGCCGTGCAGCGTTTGCGCCGCAAAATAGCGCGGCAGCTTCTATCCGGCGACATCAGCAACGGCTGAGCGCAATATATTTTCTCAAAGAGAGGGTAAAATCATGTACGAAGACAAGACCTTAGTGTGCAAAGAGTGCGGCAACGAGTTCGTTTTCACCGCCGGTGAGCAGGAGTTCTACGCAGAGCGCGGCTTCCAGAACGAGCCCCAGCGCTGCAAGGCCTGCCGCGACGCCCGCAAGAACGCCGCCCGTGGTCCCCGGGAGTATTTCACCGCTGTCTGCGCTGCCTGCGGCGGCGAGGCCAAGGTGCCTTTCGAGCCCAAGAGCGATCGTCCTGTTTACTGCAGCGATTGCTTCGCCAAGATGCGTGAGAACGGCTGATCTGCTGACTGCACACTGTTAAGTAGATAAAAGAACCGCCCTTCGGTGCTGCCGGAGGGCGGTTTTTGTACGTCCCGCGATGAAAAATCCTGTTGAAACTTTTTGCATTTTGGGATATACTATATCCACAATACTATATTTGGAGGTTTTCCAACATGGTCGAGATCACGAGAGACACCATTATCGGTGATATTCTGGACGTTGCTCCCCAGACCGCGCCTATCTTCCTGTCCATCGGTATGCACTGCCTGGGCTGCCCCTCCTCCCGCGGTGAGACGGTAGAAGAGGCCTGCGCCGTTCACGGCGTTGACGTGGACAAGCTGCTGGAGATCGTGAACGAAGAGGCCAACAAGCCCATCGCGGAGTAAACAAACGAGCCGCCACGCATACGGCTGTATGCGTGGCGCTTTCTGTGCTGAGGGAGAGAAATGGAACAGAAGCAACTGGCCCTGCAGCCGCGTCTGGCCCTGTTGGCGGAGCTTGTGCCGCCTGGCTGCCGTCTGGCGGACATCGGTACGGATCACGGTTATCTGCCTGTATACCTGCTCCAGCAGGGTCGCATCCGCAGCGCCATCGCCGCGGACATCGGCGCAGAGCCGCTGGAGCACGCCCGCCGCACGGCGGAGGAGTACGGCGTGACCGATCTGGAGCTGCGCCTGTGCGACGGATTGGCGAATATCCGTCCCGACGAAGCGGATGTGATCGCCATCGCCGGCATGGGCGGCGAGACGATCATCCATATTTTAGAAAACGCGCCCTGGACAAAGGATGGCAGCCACCAGCTGCTGCTCCAGCCTATGACAAAAGCATTGGACCTGCGCCGCTGGCTGTCTGTAAACGGATATACCTTTACGGGTGAACGGCTGGTTTGGGATAAGGGCTACCTGTATCCGGTGCTGCGTATCCGGGGCGGAAGCAGTCCTGCGCTGACCGAAGAGCAGCTGCTGTGCGGCGTAAAGCTGGCAGATGATCCGCTGTACGGCGATTATCTCTTCCAGCACATCGAAAAGCTGCGCAAAAATGCTGCCGGCCTGCGGCGCAGCCGCCAGGCGGACGCCGCTGACCGCGCTGCCGCACTGGAGCTGCTGGCGAACAAACTGGAAAAGGAGCGGGATACGCTATGACTACCGTACAAGCTGTGGAACAGGCGCTGTATGACTGGGCGCCCCGGGAGCTGGCGGAAAGCTGGGACAATGTGGGGCTGCTGGTAGGCGACCCGAATGCTCCGGTAAGCCGCATTCTCATAGCGCTGGACATCACGCCCGCCGTGGTACAGGAGGCGGCCGACACCGGCTGCCAGCTTATCGTGGCCCACCACCCGGTGATGAATTGCGCCTGGCATCAGGTGCAGACGCTGCGCACCGACGACCGGCAGGGGAGGGTGCTGACGGACATGGTGCTTCACAACATTGCCGCCATCTGTATGCACACCAATCTGGACGCGGCGGAGGGCGGCGTCAACGATGTTTTGGCCCGCACGCTGGGTCTGGAAGACCTGGAAATGCTGACAGAGGAAAAAATTGGCCGTGTCGGCACACTAAAATGTGAATTACCTCTTGTGGAGTTCCTACCCTTTGTGATAAAATCATTAGGATGTCATGGTCTGCGCTATGTATCCTGCGGCAAAAACGTACACCGGGTGGCGGTGGGCGGCGGCGCTTGCGGATGCTACATCCC
The DNA here is from genome assembly GCA_963632705.1 of bacterium. Classification (GTDB taxonomy): domain Bacteria; phylum Bacillota; class Clostridia; order Oscillospirales; family Oscillospiraceae; genus Vescimonas. The sequence goes on from CAVGVB010000018.1 coordinate 11,044, forward strand.
TCAGGCCATTGCCGCAGGCTGCGACACATTCGTGACTTCTGACCTGAAGTACAACGACTTTCTGGACACCGAGGGCATCAACCTCATCGACGCGGGCCATTTCCCCACAGAGAACGTCATCTGCGGGCCGCTGGCCGCGTACCTCCGGAGGGCGTTCCCCGCAGCCACCGTTTCCGTTTCGGCCGCGCACAGCAGCGAGGTCATCCAATACTGCATAAAGGAGAAGTAAACAATGTCCGGACATTCCAAATGGCACAATATCCAAAAGACCAAGGGTGCGGCTGACGCCAAGCGCAGCGCTACCTTTACCAAGATCGCCAAGGAGATCATCGTGGCGGTCAAGCAGGGCGGCAGCGGCGACCCCGCCAACAACTCCCGCCTGGCCACCGTGGTGGCCAAGGCCAAGGCCGCCAATATGCCCAACGACAACATCAAGCGTACCATCGACAAGGCGCTGGGCTCCGGCAATACGGATAACTACGAAGCCGTCACCTACGAGGGCTACGGCCCTTGCGGCGTGGCCGTCATCGTGGAGGCGCTGACCGATAACCGCCAGCGCACCGCCCCTGAGATCCGCCACTATTTCGATAAGTTCGGCAAGGGCATGGGCGCTCAGGGCTGCGTCAGCTGGTCCTTTGACCGCAAGGGCGTCATCGTCATCGACAACGAAGAGGGCGAGCTGGACGAGGATGCTGTTATGATGGACGCGCTGGACGCCGGCGCGGAGGACATGGAGGCAGACGGCCCGGTGTTTGAGATCACCACCGATCCCGACAGCTTCAACGACGTGGTCAAGGCACTGGAGACCAAGGGCTATACCTTCGTCAGCGCCGAGATCGAGATGGTACCTCAGAATTACATCACCATGACCGGCGAGGATGATGTACGCAGCATGACCAAGCTCCTGGATATGCTGGAGGACAACGAGGACGTGCAGAACGTCTGGCATAACTGGCAGCAGGATTGATTGAACTTTTCATGTGGAAAAGAAGCTGATTTTCAGTAAAACGGTGCGTTTTCGGAACTGAAATTTTCGCGGTTGCGAAATACATTGATTGCGCTGTGATATACATTCCCCTTTGATTGCGACATACCAAAGGAGGAAATGACATGAAAATCAGTGCCGCAGTAAGTTTTGATCAGGATATAACGAAAGGCGGCCACCAGGCCGCCTTTCGTCTATAAGGAGTGAAATACAATGATGATAACACGGATAGAGCGTGGCGGCAGCGCCTGCGCTGTCGTTCAGGGAGAGGAAAAGGTCATCACAGACGCGCAGACGGCGCTGGAGCTGCTGATGTGCGCCCGGGAAATGGCCGGTACGAAAAATCTGGTCGTGCCGAAACATCTGATCGCCGAGGAATTCTTTATTCTCAGCACTGGGCTGGCGGGTGAAGTGCTGCAAAAGCTCATCAACTACGGCGGTCGCATCGCCATATACGGTGACTTCTCCCGCTATACCAGCAAGCCACTGAGAGATTTTATATACGAGAGCAACAAAGGCCGCGACGTGTCCTTCGTCGGCACGGAGGAAGAGGCCATTACCGCCATGACGCGATAAAAGCAGGGACTTGGTAAGTCCCTGCTTTTTACGTCCTCACAGCGCTCTCACGCCGTCCATAATGATACCGCCGGCCAGCTGCGCCATCTCCTCCGGCGTCTCCTTTGTGCCGCTGGACAGCCATTGCAGCGTCAGCGTCAGATTTCCCGACACGATGAAGCGGCAGAAATACTCCAGCCTCTCCCGGTCGCCGCTGTAGAAACGGGCGACAAAGTCCCGGAGGAAGTAACTATACAGGATGCTGCAAATGCGTTCCGTATAGACGCGGTCGCCGTTCGGCCCAAGCAGCACCTGACACAGATCGGCATTTTCCTGGGCAAAGCGGTACAGATCCGTCAGATAGGGGAATGCCTCGACCGCTGTATCGGTATAGGCGTACTTCTTGCAGACCTCGATCAGGCGCTCCGCCATCTCATCCTCCAGACGCTGCAGCAGATCGCTGACATCCCGGTAGTGAATATAAAACGTGCCGCGATTGATGTCCGCCCGCTCTGACAGCTCCCGGACGGAAATAGACTTGAACGGCTTCTCCGTCATCAACTGCATCAGCGCCTGACGCAGCTGCGACTTTGTTTTTCGGACACGGCGATCGATCTTTTGCTCCTCCACGGCGTTCAGCACTCCCTTCGGTGGTTAATTGACTGTATGTTGATTTTAGCACACAAAGTGTGACCTACGCAAGTGCTTTTTCGCCATCTGGCCCGATTACGGCGTCTAATTCATCGGTCCGGTGCATAGATATGGGACAACAGCTGAAAATCGGAGGAAGCCAATATGGAAAATACCGCGTCCATTTATCAGGATATGGCCGCCCGCACCGGCGGCAGTGTGTATATCGGCGTCGTTGGACCTGTTCGTACCGGCAAATCCACCTTTGTCAAACGGTTCATGGAGACGCAGGTGCTGCCCCACATCGACAACGTGTACCGCCGGGATCGTGCCCAGGATGAGCTGCCGCAGAGCGGTTCGGGCCGCACCATCATGACGGCCGAGCCGAAATTCGTGCCGGAGGAGGCTGTGGAGATCCAGCTGGCGGAGGGCGTTCGGTTCTCTGTGCGGCTGGTGGACTGCGTGGGCTACATGGTCGATTCCGCCGTGGGGCAATTTGAGGACCTGGCGCCCCGTATGGTGATGACGCCCTGGTTTGACCACGAGATACCCATGACTGAGGCTGCGGAGATCGGCACGCGGAAGGTCATCACCGATCACGCCACCGTAGGGGTGGTCGTCACCACCGACGGTACGGTGACGGACATCCCGCGGGAGGACTACCAGCCCGCCGAGGAGCGGGTCATCCGGGAATTACAGGCCATCGGCAAGCCGTTTATCGTGCTGCTGAACTCGGCACAGCCGGAGAGTCAGCGCGCTGGCTCTATTGCGTCCGAGATCGAGGAAACCTACGGTGTGCGGTGCGTACCGGTGAACTGCCTGACGCTGACGGAGGAGGACATTTCGGCGCTGATCCGCGACCTGCTGTATCAGTTCCCGCTGCAGGAGCTGGACTTTTTCCTGCCGGCCTGGGTGGATGCGCTGCCCGGCGATCATCCCATCAAGAGTGGGCTGTTCCAGGGGATAGCCGACGGAACGTCAGACCTGGCCCGTATCTGCTGCTTGCAGCCCTGCCTGCAGGCCATGGCGGGGCAGGAGAACGTGGAGAGCGCGGAGACGCGGGCCGTGGACCTGGGCAGCGGCGTGGCGGAGGCGGAGATCCAGCTGCCGCAGCACCTGTTCTACGATACACTGTCCCAGCGCTCCGGGCTGAAGGTGGAGGATGACGGCGATCTGATGCAGATGATCTCCGAGCTGGCCGCCGCCAAACGGGAGTATGACAAGTTTGCTCCGGCGCTGCAGGCGGCCCGCGACACGGGTTACGGAATCCTGATGCCTACGGTGGAGGAGCTGAACCTGGAAGACCCTGAGATCGTGCGGCAGGGGGGACGCTACGGCGTGCGGATGCGGGCCAGCGCGCCGTCCATCCATCTGATCCGGGCAGATATTGAAACGACGGTCTCGCCCATCGTGGGCAACGAAAAGCAATCCGAGGATATGGTCAATTACCTTCTGCAGGAGTTCGAGGGCGATACCGGCAAGCTGTGGCAGTCCAACATCTTTGGCCGCAGCTTCCACGAGATCGTCAGCGAGGACCTGCAGGCCAAGCTGAAACGGATGCCCGCCGACGCGCAAAGCAAGCTGCGGCAAGCCCTGGAGCGCATTATAAACGAGGGCGGGGGCGGCCTGATCTGCATCATTCTGTGACCTGTACGATATACCTCCATAGCGCGGAACGGACGGCTATATGCCGCCCGTTTTGCCGTATCAGGGTGGTATAACGGCACATTTCCAAGGTTTGAAACGTATGGAACATTCGGCTCTGATTGGTGTATTTTTTGAATTTTTCACTTGAAAAAACACGGAAAAATCTTGAAAAAACTTGAATAAATTTTACTTTTATAGTGACAAATTCTGTAAAGCTGTTATAATGTACTTGGAACAAATACAGCCGCCCCGGGCGGCCCGAGAAGGAAAGGAACAGGACATGGGAATTAAAATCGGTATCAACGGCTTTGGCCGTATCGGACGTGTCGTGATGCGTATTCTGGCGGATGACCCCGAGCGCTTTGACGTGTGCGGCATCAACCTGCGGAAAGCGGACATCGATTACATGGTGTATCTGCTGAAATACGACTCTGTATTCCGCAACTTCCCCGGTATCGTGGAGCACGCCGGTGGTGATCTGGTGATCAACGGCCGCAAGATCAAGGTCTACAGCGAGTCCGATGCCGCCATGATCAACTGGGCGGACTGCGGCGCGGAGTATATCATTGAGTCCACCGGTGCGAACAACACCACGGACAAGGCCAGCCGGCACTTCAAGGGCGGCGCAAAGAAGGTCATTCTCACCGCGCCTGCCAAGGACGACGCCACGCCCACCTTCGTATTCGGCGTCAACAGCGACGAGTACCGCAGCGATATGCAGGTCATCTCCAACGCCAGCTGCACCACCAACTGTCTGGCGCCTCTGGCCTACGTCATCAACAAGGAATTCGGCATTGAGCAATCCCTTATGTCCACCATCCACGCCTCCACCGCCAAGCAGAAGGCCGTGGACTCCCGCGGCGGCAGCGACTGGCGCACGGGCCGTTCCATCCTGAACAACATCATCCCCACCTCCACCGGCGCAGCCAAGGCCGTGGGCCGCGTGATCCCCGAGCTGAAGGGCAAGATGACCGGCATGGCCTTCCGCGTACCTACGGCAGACGTATCCGTGGTGGATCTGACCGCCCGGCTCAGCAAGACGGCGTCCTATGCCGACATCTGCTATGAGATCAAGCACGCCTCTGAGACGTACATGAAGGGGATCATCGGCTACACCCGCGACCAGGTGGTGTCCACCGACCTGATCGGCAATCCCTGCCCCTGCATCTTTGACGAGACCGCCGGCATCCAGCTGGACCAGGATTTCGTGAAGCTCATCGCATGGTACGACAACGAATGGGGCTACAGCAATATGGTGGTGCGTATGCTGGAGCATATGCATACCGTGGATATTGCGGACGCTTTTATGGAGCAGGCGTAAGCACCTGTGCTCTCTGTCCCCCGGCCGGTGGCCGGGGGATATTTCCGTCTGCCGCCCTTGTCAACCGTCCCGGGGCGTGATATGATATAGGCAAGGAAGAATATAGGCAGGAAAGGGAGGACGTATGTATGCTGTTAGCCATTGATATTGGCAATTCCAACATCTCCGTGGGCCTGTTCGACGGGCAGAAGGAGCTGCGTTTTCTGGCATCGCTGGACACCGACAGCCGCAAGACGGCAGATCAGATCAGCATTGATCTGCTGAACCTGTTCACGCTGTACGGCTGCGACATCAGGGAGGTCAAGGGCGCGATCTTCTCTAGCGTCGTGCCGCAGCTGAACTTCATGATGGAGAAGGCGCTGACGCGCCTGCTGGGCAAACCGCCTATGGTGGTAGGCGCGGGCATCAAGACCGGTCTGAACATCCGCATGGAGTTCAACAGCCAGCAGTTGGGCGCGGATATTGTGGCCAGCGCCGTGGCCGCGCTGGAAAAGTACCCTGTTCCCATCATTATGATCGACATGGGGACGGCCACCATTATCTCCTATATCTCCGAAAAACGCAGCTATGAGGGCGGTCTGATGTTCCCCGGCGTGCGCGTGTCGCTGGACGCTCTGTCCCACCATACGGCCCAGCTGCCCAGCATCTCTTTGCAGCACCCCAAGCACCTGATCGGCAAGAATACAGAGGACTGTATGCGCAGCGGTATCGTCTACGGCACGGCCGGTATGCTGGATGGCGTCATCGACCGCATCCGGGAGATGCTCAACGGCACAGAGCCGTCCATCGTGGCCACAGGCTCCAACGCCCCGGTCATCGCCCGGTACTGCCGCAACCATGTGGTCTATGACAAGTATCTGCTGATGGAGGGGCTGTGGGCCATTTATCAGAAGAATGTGAAGTGAGAACTGACGCCTAATGGCGCAAAAACGGCTGGAAAGTAAAACTACTTTCCAGCCGTTGCTGTATAATGGCTTGCTTATTTTGCGAGGATCTTCTTCAGCTTGGCAAAGCGGGGAAGGGAGTCCTGCTTGGGCAGGTCCGGCTCACCCTGGATCAGCGGCAGCGCATACTCGATGAACTGGTGGTTCACGCCGTTGCCCGCTTCGTTGATCCACTCCCGGGGGATCTTCTTCTCCACGTTGGCCACCTCCATCAGCGGAATGAGTTTGGTGCGGCAGGCGTACTTGCCGTTCTGCACACCGCGCTCAAAGCCGATCATGCGGCCATTGATGCCGTTGACGGCGTTCTCCACCGCCACCTTGCCGGCCATGTAGGACTCCTCGATGTCCGTCTCGCTGGCCAGATGGGCGGCACAGCGCTGCAGCAGGTTCAGCTCGATGCCGCGGACCTTCGCGCCGGTCTCCTCCTTCAGCACCTCCGCCAGAATGGTGGCCAGACCGCCCAGCTGGGCGTGGCCGAAGCCGTCGTTGGCGGCCACCTTGGCTTCGGACACGAAGTCGCCGTTCTCATAGTGGATGCCCTCGGACACGGCTACGATGCAGTTGCCCGTCTCGTTGTAGACGCGCTTCACGTCCTCGATGAACCTGGGCATACTGAAATCCGTCTCCGGCAGGTAGATCAGGTCCGGGCCTGCGCCATATTCACAGGCCAGGGCCGAAGCGGCCGTCAGCCAACCGGCGTGGCGGCCCATGATCTCCACCACCACGATCATGCCCTTGTCGTACACATGGGCATCCTGATAGACCTCCATGATGGAGGTGGCGATGTACTTGGCGGCGGAGGCATAGCCGGGGCAGTGGTCCGTGCCGAACAGGTCGTTGTCGATGGTCTTGGGCACGCCCATCACGCGGCAGTCGTAGTCCACAGACTGCATATACTGGTTGATCTTGTTGCAGGTATCCATGGAGTCGTTGCCGCCGTTGTAGAAGAAATAGCGCACGTTGTGCTTCTTGAAGACCTCCAGGATGCGCTTATAGTCGGTGTCGTCCAGCTCCGGATCGGCAATCTTATACCGGCAGGAGCCCAGTGCGGAGGAGGGGGTGTACTTCAGCAGCCGCAGCTCCTCGGGATCTTCCAGGCCCATGTCGAACAGCCGGTCGTTGAGAACGCCCATGATGCCGTGCTCCGCGCCCAGCACCTGGGTGATAGCGCCGGACTTCAGCGCCGTGTCGATGACGCCGTAGGCACTGGCGTTGATGACGGACGTAGGGCCGCCGGACTGGCCGATGATACACGCGCCGCGCAACTCTTTCATGATGCAATACCTCCAACAAAATGGATTTTTTCTGTTTACAACGGGTATTTTACCATGTAGAATACCGAATGTAAACAGTTTGTGCTTGCAAAACGCAAAAAATATGATACAATAGGAACATTCCATACAACAGGTGCATGACTGCAAATTTTGTGACAAAGGAGACTTTGATATGGCACTGGTTACTTCCAAGGAAATGTTTGCCAAGGCTTACGACGGCGGCTACGCCATCGGCGCTTTCAACGTCAACAACATGGAGATCGTACAGGGCATCACCGAGGCCTGCCAGGAGGAGCACGCTCCCGTGATCCTGCAGGTCAGCAAGGGCGCGCGGGCCTATGCCAACCACACCTATCTGGTGAAGCTGGTGGAGGCCGCCGTGGAGAACTGCCCCGATATTCCCATCGTGCTGCATCTGGACCACGGCCCTGACTTTGAGACCTGCAAGAGCTGCATCGACGGCGGCTTTACCTCCGTGATGATCGACGCATCCTCCAAGCCCTTCGCTGAGAACATCGAGATCACCCGCAAGGTGGTGGAGTATGCCCACGACCACGGCGTGGTGGTGGAGGCTGAGCTGGGCACGCTGGCCGGCATCGAGGACGATGTGAAGGTGGCAGACCACGCCGCTTCCTATACCCGTCCCGAGGAGGTGGAGGAGTTCGTGTCCAAGACAGGCTGCGACTCCCTGGCCATTGCCATCGGTACGAGCCACGGCGCGTATAAGTTCAAGCCCGAGCAGTGCACCGTCAACGAGAAGGGCATTCTTGTGCCGCCTCCCCTGCGCTTCGACGTGCTGGAGGAGGTCAGCAAGCGGCTGCCCGGCTTCCCCATCGTGCTGCACGGCTCTTCCTCCGTGCCGCAGGAGTATGTGAAGATGATCAACGACCACGGCGGCAAGATGCCCAACGCCATCGGCGTGCCGGAGGAGCAGCTGCGTCAGGCCGCACGCCTGTCCGTGTGCAAGATCAACATCGACTCCGATTTGCGTCTGGCCATGACCGGCACGATCCGGCAGTTTATGGACGAGCATCCCGACAAGTTCGACCCCCGCGAGTATCTGAAGCCCGCCCGTGCCAACATCAAGGAGCTGGTGCGTCATAAGCTCATCGACGTGCTGGGCTGCGCCGGCAAGGCGTAACTGTCTGTAAAAAAATCTCCCGGCACAGCCGGGAGATTTTTTTGTCCGTCATGCCCGCTCCAGCACGCAGTAGGCCACGTCCTGAGGGGCATACATGGGGGATTCCGCGCGGCGGTCATAGGGCGCGAAGAACCGCGACTGTATGTCCTCCGGCGTCAGGTATGATGCCAAATGCAGGCCGCAGGACTGCGCCATGCGCTCCAGCGCGTCCCTGTCGTACACCGCCTTCATCGCTTCGCCCGCTTTGGCCGCCAGCGCGCCCTGACAGCGCTGCGCGGCGATGGGCACATCCAGCACCACCCGGCTGCCGCGAGAGAGCAGGGAGGACGCTTCACGCAGCAGGAGGGCCGTTTCCGCCTCTGTCAGGTAGTAGCTCAGGCCCATGACGGCGCAGAACGCGGGTTTTTCCTTATCAAAGCCCGCCGCCGTCGCCTGCGCCGCCCAGCCTGGCCGGGACAGATCGGCGGGCACGAAGTGCAGGGCCGCCGTCATGAGATCGGCGCGGCGCAGCCGTGCCTGCTTGTCGGACAGCACCTCCGGTCTGTCCGCCTCGAACACCGGCAGACCGCTGTCATAGCCCACAGTGTCATAGCCGGCAGCCAGGGACAGGACCTGCGCTGCACCACTGCGGGTCAGTTCCTCCGCCGCGAAGGCGGCCCGCGCCAGCGGGGTAGGGGAGAGATACCCGTCCATCACCCGGCGCAGCGCGGTGTCTGCGTCACCCTGGAACGCCGGGTCAAAGAACGATACCCCCGCCGCCATGTGCGCGCCGATCTGTTGGTATTCCTCGTCTGACAGCAGCCGCCGGGCGTATCTGTCCTCGAAGATCTTCGCGCCTTCGCGCCCTGCGTGATACGCCCGGGCGAAGGCGCTGACCAGTGCGGTCATACTCATTTCACATCACCTCGTATATTTACTACACCTCTGAAAAAATGTTTACAAGACTTGATTTTTTGGCCGATTTGTGGTAATATGAGTGTAGAAAAAATGGAAATCCGAGGTGATATTTTGCCTGCTATATTTGTTTCCGATCCCGCCCGGCGCATGGAGATCGCCCGCACGATCCTTTCGCAGCTGCCGGAGTGGTTCGGCATCCCCGCCGCTACGGAGGGGTATATCACCGATGCCGCCTATGAGCCCTGCTTTGTCTGCGAGGAAGATGGCGCACCGGTGGGCTTTCTCTGTCTTAAGGAGACGGGGCACAGCACCGTGGAGCTTGTGGTCATGGGTGTTCTGAAGCCCTGCCACCGCAAGGGATACGGCCGTGCGCTGGTGGACGCCGCCGTAGCCTACGCCCGCCAGGCGGGGTACGAATTCATGCAGGTCAAGACCGTGCAGATGGGGAAGTACGAGGAGTATGACCGCACCAATCGGTTCTATCTCAGCTGCGGCTTCAAGGAGTTTGAGGTCTTTCCCACGCTCTGGGATGAGTGGAACCCCTGCCAGATATATGTCCTTTCTCTGAATAAGTAAAGAAGTCCCGCAAGGATATAAGCCTTGCGGGACTTCTGTTGTCATGTGTTTTTCCTTTACAGTGTTTCCTTGATCCTTGCTGCGATCTGGTCCGCCGTCAGGCCGTACTCCCGCAGCACATCCGCCGCCTTGCCGGACTGACCGAACTGATCGTTGACGCCGATCTTTCTGAACTTGCAGCTGACCTTGCCCATCAGCACGTCGGCCACCGCGTCGCCCAGGCCGCCGATGACGCTGTGCTCCTCCACGGTAACGACGTTGCCGCACTTCTCGGCGTACTTTGTCACGCACTCCGCATCGATGGGCTTGATGGTGTGGACGTTGATGACGCTGATCTCAATACCCTCGGCGGCCAGCAGCTTGGCGGCCTCCAGCGTCTCGTTGACCATCAGGCCGCAGGCAAACACCGCCGCGTCCTTGCCCTCACGCAGCACGTTGGCCTTGCCGATCTCAAAGGGATAGTCCTCCTCGAACACGGGCGTGGCCAGACGGGCCAGACGCATATAGGCCGGGCCCTGGAACTCCGCCAGGGCGAAGGTAGCCTTTTTGGCCTCCTTGGCATCGGCAGGGACGATAACAGTCATGCCGGGGATCAGCCGCATCAGGCCGATGTCCTCGATGGACTGGTGGCTGCCGCCGTCCTCACCCACGGACACGCCGGCGTGGGAGCAGCAGATCTTCACGTTGAACTTGGGATAGGCGATGGAGTTGCGGATCTGCTCATAGGCCCGGCCCGCGCCGAACATGGCGAAGGTGGAGCAGAAGGGGATCAGGCCCATGGTGGACAGGCCCGCGCCGATGTTCATCATGTTGGCCTCGGCGATGCCGCAGTCGAAGAAGCGGTCGGGGTGGGCCGCCTTGAAGTACTTGGTCATGGTAGCGCCGGCCAGGTCCGCGTCCAGCACCACCACCTTGTCGTTCTGTTCGCCCAGCTCTACGAGGGCCTTGCCGTATGCCTCACGGGTCGCGATCTTTTCACTCATGGCTCAGTCCTCCAATTCCTTCAATGCCTGCTGGCGCTGCTCCTCGTTGGGGGCTTTGCCGTGCCAGCCGACCTGATTTTCCATAAACGATACGCCCTTGCCCTTTACCGTGTGGGCCAGGATGGCCTTGGGTTTGCCAGGTGTCACAGGGGCGCTCAGCGCCGCCTCGATAGCATCCAGGTCATGGCCGTCGATCTCGTGGAGATCAAAGCCGAAGGCCCGCAGCTTGGCGGCCATATCGCCCAGGGACATGACCTCGTCGTTGCTGCCGTCGATCTGCAGACCGTTGTTGTCCACGATGACGGTCAGGTTGTCCAGCTTGTAGTGCGCGGCGGACATCAGGGCCTCCCAGATCTGTCCCTCCTGGCACTCGCCGTCGCCCAGCAGGGCGAATACCTTGGTGTCCTTGCCCTGGATCTTCGCGCCCAGCGCCATGCCAACGGCGATGGAGCAGCCCTGACCCAGAGAGCCGGTGGAGGCGTCCACGCCGGGGACTTTCTTGCAGTCGGGATGGCCCTGCAGGATGCTGTGGAGCTGCCGGAAATTCTTGAATTCATCACGGCTGATAAAGCCCAGCTCCGCCAGAACGGCGTAATAGCAGGGGGCGGCGTGGCCCTTGCTCAGCACAAAGCGGTCACGGTTTTCCATGCGGGGCTGCGCAGGGTCGATACGCATATGGTTATAGAACACGCTGGCCATCAGCTCCACCGCCGACAGAGAGCCGCCGGGGTGGCCGCTTCCGGCGTTGGCCGTCATATTGATGATGTCCCGGCGCATCTGACGACACACGCCGGACAGTTCTGCTTTGTTCATGGGAGACCTCCATTTCACATTCTTCTAACTTCATAGAGTATCGCATTTCCGGCTCAAAGTCAATCAAGACCGTGCGCATCCGGCAAAAAAATCCGTACAGCCGGCGGTTTCGCGGCATATACTGTGGCGGAGGGATGTGACGATGGTTTTCAGACCCTATGACCGCCTGCGCGCGGTCATTTATGCCCATCGGTGGGCCTACGGACGCAATCCCCAGTTCTACGACTATGAGGAGATCGGCGGCGACTGTACCAACTTCGCCTCCCAGTGCATTTATGCCGGGACGGGCGTGATGAACTACACGCCGACTTACGGCTGGTATTACATCAACAGCAACGACAAATCGCCGTCCTGGGCGGGGGTGGAGTACCTGCGGAACTTCCTGACCCGGGAGCTGCGGTCTCTCGGCCCGACCGCTCTGGAGACGCAGGATCTGTCCCGGGCCATGCTGGGCGATGTGATCCAGCTGCGCTTTGATGACGGCGAAACGTTCCAGCACTCGCCGGTGGTGGTGCAGCCCAGCTCCGACGGCGACCCGGACAGAATACTGGTGGCGGCCCACAGCGTGGACGCGGATTGGCGGCCACTGAGCAGCTATCCCTATCAGGCGTACCGGGTGCTGCACATCCTGGGCTTTTTTGATGAATAGGGCGGGGGAGGGCACAAACCCGGGGGAGTGCATCACTCCTCCGGGTTCTTATCATCAATTTTGCCTTTCATAGTAACGTGTGACAAGGGATTTGCCTTTGCAGCCACACGCAGCGATTCGTTGTCGATGTGGGTGTAAATTTCGGTGGTGTTCAGGTGCTCATGGCCCAGAACCTCCTGCACCGCCTTCACGTCCACGCCGTTTTGCAGCATCAGCGTGGCCGCCGTATGCCGCAGTTTATGGCTGGAATATTTTTCGCTGTCCAGCCCGGCGGCGGAAAGATGCTTCTTCACCAGCGCGTGGACCATGGAACGGCTGATGCGTTTGTTCTGTCCGGACAGGAACAGCGCATTGTGATCCTTGCCGGTGATGGGCCGCCGCACCGCCAAGTACCGCGACAACGCCTCCTTGCACGCCTGGTTCAGGTACACCACGCGGACCTTGTTGCCCTTGCCCAGCACCCGCAGCGCGTCATCCTGTATATCGGTGATGTCCAGGCCGATCAGCTCGGAAATACGCAGCCCGCAGTTCAGAAACAGCGTCAAAATGCAGTAATCCCGCTCCCGGTTCGGCCCATCCACCGCGTCCAGCAGGGAAATGCTCTCGTTCAGCGTCAGGTAGCGGGGGAGGGCCTTCATCTGCTTGGGCGTGTCCACATCCTTGCAGGGATTGTCCTCCAATAAATGACGTTTGTTGCAGATATAGTTGAAAAATGAGCGGATCGTGGCCAGTTTTCGCGCCCGTGATGCCGCGTTCAAACCTTTGTTAGAATTTTCACTATGTTGGTGCTGCACGCGCTCGCGGCTGAGATACGTCATATAGCCGTAGATGTCCGTCAGCGTGATGGTACGCAGAAACGGCAGGTCAATGTCCCGGATGTCGATGGCGTCCAGCGGCTTGTCCCGCAGCGCCGGATCACGGATCTGCTTCATGTAGCGGAAGAAATTCCGCATATCCAGGTAGTATTCGTCCACCGTTCGCTGGGAGTGCGCTTTGATGGTCTCGTGGTAACTGAGAAAATCAAGCAGCAGCTTCGGCGAGTCCAGGCGATAGTCCATAGCAAAATTGTCTGAAAGAACAGCGTGTGTGCGGTGAGCGTAAACGAACGTCACAGCAAAAGCACCGACCGCAAGCGCGTAAGGCGACCGGTCCGCGATCGGCAGACGAATAGCGCACGAATACCGCTGTGAGCGCGATTTGCCTCCACTCGATTGAACAAAATTTTTATTTTGTTCAATCTCGCATATCCTTTCAAAGCTCCCCCTTTCTACGGGTACTGACGGTAGCATAGCAAATGCGCCGGATGAAGTCAAGATTGAACAAAATTGAAATCAGGTTTTCTCGTCCTGGTTCTCCGCTAAACATGAAAGCATTTTCTCTTCCCAACGCGACTGCTTCCACCAGCCGATAAGTATCATCAAAAAGCCTGCAATGAAAATTGCCGCTCGAGTTGCGGATGCCGGAGACATTACGCAGGATGCGACCAATCCCGTACCCGCACTTGTGAAGAAGTGATTTACGGCTTTTTCCCGCTTGGCCAATCCCAGCTCTCTTTCCCTATCGATGGCTTTCACCATCTTTGCGTCCGCCTTCAGCAGTGTATCAAGTGAGACGCCGAACTGGTCACTGATGGCTATGAGAAGCTGCAAGTCAGGATAACTCTTTCCGTTCTCCCAATTTGAGACCGTCTGCCGTGTCACATGGAACAGGCTGCCGAATTGCTCTTGTGTCAATTGCTGCTCTCTGCGGATCGCCATGATTTGATTTCCGATACTCATAACGTCACCTCCTGCTCACAAGTATGCAGACTGCACCGCCAAAAGTAAAGCAATTCTCCTTTTACATAGGGCGTGTATACGGCAAAAGGACGGCTTGCGCCGTCCTTTGCTTTTATTCAGGTCTCCCCTCTCCCCTTTTTCCGGGGCTTGGGCAGCGGCGTGGCGGCTTCCGCCGTCAGCAGCACGCGTTCTGTCAGCGCATGGTCCTCCACGTCCAGGATATAGCTCTCCTTCGCGCCCTCATAGGGATAACCGCAGGGCGCATCTGCCAATATCTCGGATAAAACTGGCAGTTTCTTTACGAAAACCGTGTTATCGCACAGGGTCAGCACCGGTTTATCGTTCAGATAGATCATATACTCCCCGAACATCTTTTTGCTGAGCACCTCCCACAGCGGCGGGAGCTGCTCCAGCACAAACGCGAGATACTCCGGTGATGTGGCCATTTTACGCCTTCAGGCAGCGCAGGACCGCCATCAGAATGGAGTAATACTTGCTGTCCGGCGTGTCGGCACGGCTGGTGATGACCACCGGGCAGGACGCACCGCAGATAGTGCTGGCCATGGTCTTGCCGGCGATGTAGGTGCAGGCCTTATACAGCACGTTGCCGATCTCGATATAGGGTACGAGCAGAATGTCCGCCTGGCCCGCCACGGGATCGTGGATGGCCTTATGCTTCACGGACTCCATGGAGATAGCGCCGTCCAGCGCCAGCGGGCCGGAGATGACACAGCCGGGCACGCCGCGTTCGGCGATCTCCTTAGCGGAGATAGTGGAGGGCATCTTCTCGGTGACGTTCTCCACGGCGGACAGCACGGCCACCTTCGGGCAGTCGATGCCCAGAGCCTTGGCCACGGGCAGCGCGTTTTCCACGATGCCGATCTGGGTGTCCACGTCCGGCGCGATGTTGATGGCGGCGTCGGTGATCATGACAAAGCGGCCCTCATACTCGAAAATGCCGCACTGGCTCACCAGCCGCTTGCCGCTGGCGGGGATCAGGCCGGTCTCGCGGTTCAGGATGGCCCGGGCGAAGTTGGAGGTCTGCAAAATGCCCTTCATGGGGATGTCGGCCTTCCCTTCCCGCACCAGCTGCACCGTCAGCTTGGCGGCGTCCAGCTCCTCGCCGTCGAAGTCCACGATCTCGTAGTCCTTCTCGCTCTCGCCCATCTCGTGGAGCATGGCGATGATCTCGTCCTTCTTGCCCACCAGCGTGCCCTCTACCACGCCCTTGCGGCGGGCATTGACCACGGCGCTCAGCGCCGGCTCATCGTGGGCGTTGGCCAGGGCGATGCGCTTCTTCATGCCGCAGCCCAGCACATAGGCTTCCAGTTCCTTAAAAGATGTAAACATATTCCTTTCCTCCGTATACAGCGCCGCGCCTGGCGGCACTTCATTTGACGCGCTCATTATACCCCCTGCCCCCGGAAAAAACAACCGCTTTTTCCGAAACGGCTTGCATTTCCGGCTATTTTCCTGTATACTGAAAAAAATGCTTTTGGGGAGGACGGCGTCCATGTCATTCTGGGATTTTCTTTTTTACGGTATCATCATCGTAGGTGCGGTCCTGTTTATCGCTTTGACGATCTATCGCATCGACTGGGCACGCCACCCTGAGAAATACAAGGACATCGCAAACGAAGACCCGCAGAAGGCCGAATACCGCAGGAAAAAAGAGGCGGACAAAAAGGCGGCCGCGCAGAAGGCCAAGGAGAAGGAAAAGCAGCTCAAGCGCCAGAAGCGCGTGGATAAGCTGAACCACTACCGCGCCATCAACGGCAAAGGCCCTGTGGGCATGGACGGCAAGCCCATCGACAAGAAGAAAAAATAAGCAAAAAGTGCCCCCCGGCTCGTGGAGAGCCGGGGCGTCTTTTTGCTTTCGTCATAACATCGCCCGTTTTCGGGAAAGCTACTCCCAAAAGGAGTGATTTCATGATCCCCTGCACCGATACCTGCCGCTGGCAGCGCAGCGGCGAATGTACACTGGACACCTGTGAAAGCTCGATGGGTCAGCCCAGCAAGGAGCACCCCTGTCTGCATTACCAGCCGGTCATTTGCCCTGGGCCAGCAGCCGCAGCGCCCGGGAAATATTCTCCACCGGCAGCAGCTCCAATCCGGCAGGTGCTTTCAGATCCTTCGCACGATGCGCCGGGATCATACACTGTGTAAAGCCTAAACGCTTTACCTCCGACAGGCGCTGTTCCATGTGGGTGATGCTGCGTATTTCCCCGGAAAGGCCCACCTCCCCTATCGCCGTCATGGTGCTGGGGACGGGCTTGTCCAGATAGCTGGACGCAATAGCCACCACCGCCGCAAGGTCCGCCGCCGGCTCGTCCAGCGTCAGGCCGCCGATGATGTTCAGATAGGCGTCGCACTGACTTACCTTCAGGCTTCCCCGTTTCTCCAGCACCGCCAGCAGCATGGCCGCCCGGTTGTAGTCAAAGCCGTTGCTGCTGCGCAGCGGCCGCGCACCGCTGCACGGCGCCAGCAGCGCCTGCACCTCCGCCAGCACGGGCCGTGCGCCCTCCATCACGCAGGTCACGCACGTTCCGGAGGCGTCGGCAGGCCGCCCGGACAGCAGCATCTCCGACGGGTTTTCCACCTCCCGCAGTCCTGTGTCCATCATCTCAAACACGCCGATCTCATTGGTCGCGCCAAAGCGGTTCTTCGCCGCCCGCAGGATGCGGTATGTCATATGCCGGTCGCCCTCAAAGTACAGCACGCAGTCCACCATGTGCTCCAACACCTTAGGTCCTGCGATGCTGCCCTCCTTGTTGACGTGACCGATGACGAACACCGTCACCCCCTGCCCTTTCGCCACCTGCATCAGCGCCATGGTGCAGTCCTTCACCTGCCCCACACCGCCGGCCGGGGAGTCCAGTTCCTCGTTATACAGCGTCTGGATGGAGTCCACGATCAGAATATCCGGCTGCTCCTCCTGTACGCACTCCAGCACGTCCCCCAGCCTCGTCTCCGACAGGACGAACAGGTTCTCGCTGTTCACGTGCAGCCGCTGGGCGCGGAGCTTCAGCTGGCGGGTGGACTCCTCGCCCGATACATACAGCACCTTGGCAAACTGCCCCAGCTGCTGGCAGATCTGCAGCATCAGCGTGGATTTGCCGATGCCCGGCGCGCCGCCCACCAGCACCAGCGAGCCCTTCACCGCGCCGCCGCCCAGCACGCGGTCCAATTCCCCCATACCGGTGAAAAAGCGGATCTCCTCGTCCGCCTGCATCTCTGTGATGCAGGATACCTTTACAGGCATTTTGGGACGGGACGCTTTCCCGCCCTTTGCTGTGCGCTCCGGAGCTTGCTCCACCATGGAGTTCCACGCGCCGCACACGGTGCAGCGCCCGGACCACTTGGGGCTTTCGCTGCCGCATTCCGTGCAGAAAAATACCGTTTTTGCCTTCATAGCTCTCCCTCACTCGTATGATATTGCAGATACCCGGCCGCAATGGCCGACGCGATCTGCAGCCGATATTCCGGCTGCTGCAGGAGGGCCGTCTCCTCCCTGTTGGACAGAAAACCGCACTCCACCAGCACCGCCGGACATTCCGCGTGCTTCATCAGATAAATGCTGTCGCTGATGCGCTTGCTCTCCTTGGCGGACACGTTCACCGCATCATTCAAAGCCTGTTGGATGCGGTCAGCCATCTCCTGCCCACCGGCTGCACCGTTGTAAAACGACTGTGCGCCCCGTACCGACGGATGTCCCGGCAGACAGTTCTGGTGTATGCTGATGAGCCGTGCCCCTGCACAGCTGTTCACCAGCGCCACCCGGTTCTTGGTGTCGCTGACCTTCTGCTGCCGCAGCGTCACGTCCTCCGGGCCGCACAGCGCCGCCTCGTCTGTCCGGGTCAGCATCACCGGCTGTCCCAAAAAGGAGAGCACCTCCGCCAGCCGCTGTGTGATGGCCAGGTTGATGCCGCTCTCCGCCACACCGTTGTCCGATACAGCGCCGCCATCAGCGCCGCCGTGTCCTGCGTCCAGCACCACAACAGGCTGCACCTGCGCCGTCCCTACCGCGGCAGCAGCCTGTCTCTCCTGCAAAAGCAGAAAAACCACGCCTATCGCCGCCAATGTCAGCGTCCACGCCGCCAAGCGCCTTTTCCGCAGGATCACCAATACCACGCACATCCCCTCCCTTATCAGGAGGATATGCCTTTTTCCTGTATTGTAGCACACCGCCGCGCAAATGGAAACGCTTTTTTCCGCACCGCAGCTGCCGGCGGCTCATAGACTGTATTGAGCCGCCGACGCGGCTGTATATAACGCGAGAAAAAGGAGGAATTTCTCTTGTATACCGAGAGAACCAACGATACGGCCATGCCCACCCGCGAGGAGGTCGCCGCCGTATGCCGTGAGGGCACAGGTCAGCTCCCCGCCTGCGGCGTCCTGTCCTTCCCCTATGTCGCCATGCAGGGCGCAGATCCCATGCGCTACGACGACCAGGAGGCGCTGCGCCAGGGCACACTTTTTCCGGGGCTGGACCTGCCCTTCCACAAGGAGCTGCGCTCCCGCTTCCCCCAGGTGGACGGCCCGCTGCTGGAGCTGATGGCGCTGGACTTCGCTATCGACGAGCTGGGATTGTATCTGACCACCCATTCCGATGACACGGAGGCTCTGGAGCTGTACTGGTCCTACATCCGCCTGGGCCAGGAGGGACAGCAGCGTTACCGCGAGAAGTGCGGCCCGCTGCTGCAAACGGACATCACGCCGGGCAGCTATCCATGGCTGAACGACCCGTGGCCGTGGGATCTGAAGGGGGAATAAACTATGTTCGTATATGAGAAGAAGCTGCAATATCCGGTGAAGATCAAGAACCCCAACCCCAAGCTGGCCGCCGCCATCATTTCGCAATACGGCGGCCCGCACGGCGAACTGGGTGCGTCCCTGCGCTATCTGAGCCAGCGCTACTCCATGCCCTATGCCGAGCTGAAGGGGCTGCTCACCGACATCGGCACGGAGGAGCTGGGGCATCTTGAAATGGTGGGCACGATCGTCCACCAGCTCACCCGCAACCTGTCGGAGGACGACATCAAGACCGCCGGCTTTGACACCTACTTCGTGGATCACACCACCGGCGTCTACCCCACCGCCGCCTCCGGCTTTCCCTTCTCGGCAGGCTCTATCTCCGTCTCCGGCGATATGATCGCCGACCTGACGGAGGATCTGGCCGCCGAGCAGAAAGCCCGTCTGACCTACGACAACATCCTGCGTCTCAGTGACGACCCGGATGTCAACGACGCCATCAAGTTCCTGCGCGCCCGTGAGATCGTTCATTTCCAGCGCTTCGGCGAGGGGCTGCGTCTCGCCAAGGACCGCCTGAACGAGAAGAACGTCTATTTCATGAACCCGTCCTTTGATAAGTAGAGCGCAAAAAACACGCCGCGAGAGCATTTGCTCCCGCGGCGCGTTTTTTTGCAGCCGTTCATTCAAAATCAAAGATCGCTTTCTTCTCCAGCAGCGGCCCGAACTCATCCTTCCACCGGTGGTGCATGGCGGACTCGTCATACGCCGCCAGCGCGTCCCGCGCCATCTCCAGCACGATCAGCACGTCATACCGGTTGTCCCGATCCACGCAGTTGGGGAACACCTCCGCCCCCGTCACGCCGGGGATGTCCGCCGCCGCGGAGAATATCTCACTGACGCGGGGCAGCAGCTCCGCCCGCCGCGGATAGGCCTCCGCTGTATACTTCGCCAGAATACAGTGCTTCATCGCCGCACCTCACAGCCCGATGTAGGGCAGCACCAGCGAGATCGTCATCACGATGGCCAGCAGCAGGGCGATGCCCATGGCCATATATCTTACCCATTTCGGTCTCATACAGTCTCCTCCTTCGGCACGATGCGCCGTATCATTTTTTCCACCTTGCGCCGGGGCTGCATGACCTCATGCCCGCAGCCCAGACAACGCAGCTTGATGTCCATGCCCACCCGCAGCACCTGCCAGCGCTTGCTGCCGCAGGGATGCTCCTTCTTCAGTTCCAGAATATCGTTCAGGTTCAGCTCCATCATTCGCCTCCCTTGATCTCGTCCCAGTAGCGTTTGGCGGCCTGCTCCGTCTTATTCGGCCCGTATTCATAGTACCGCTTGTCGCCCAGCGTTTCCGGCAGATACCGCTGCTTTACATAGTGGTTCGGGTAAACGTGGGGGTACTTATAGGCCGCCGCCTTTTCCGCCCCGGCGCTGTCCGCGTGGACGTTCTTCAAATGCCGGGGGATGTCCCCCACCGCGCCGTGCTGGATGTCCTCCATGGCGGCAACAATGGCATTGTGTGCGCTGTTGGATTTCGGCGCGGTAGCCAGCAGCACCGCCGCCTCCGCCAGCGGCAGCCGTGCCTCCGGCAATCCGATCTGCAGCGCCGCGTCCACACAGGCCTTCGTCACCACGATGGCCTGGGGGTACGCCAGCCCGATGTCCTCCGCCGCGATGACCAGCAGCCGCCTGCACGGCGACAGCAGATCGCCTGCCACCAGCAGCCGCCCCAGGTAATACACCGCCGCGTCCGGATCAGAGCCCCGGATAGACTTCTGCAGCGCCGACAGCAGGTCGTAGTGGTCGTCTCCCTCCCGGTCATACCGCATGGCGCTGTGCTGACTTAACTGTAAAGCGTCATCGCTTGTCACATAAAGTCCGCCGTCCTTCGGCTTTGCCGACCGGTACAGTAGCTCCACCGCGTTGACCGCCTTACGCACATCGCCGCCGCAGCCCACCGCCACCGTTTTGGGCACGTCCTCCGCCCAGGAAAAAGGCAGCTGGCTTCTCTCATGCTCGATCCGCAGGGCACGCTCCACGGCGGGGATGGTCTCCTCCACCGTCAGCGGCTTGAATTCAAACACCGTGCAGCGGGACAGCAGCGCGTTGTAGATATAAAAATACGGGTTCTCCGTGGTGGACGCGATCAGCGTGATCTTTCCGTTTTCCAGAAACTCCAGCAGACTCTGCTGCTGCTTCTTGTTAAAGTACTGGATCTCATCCAGGTACAGCAGCACGCCCTTTGGTGCCAGCATGGTGTCCACGTCGCCGATGATATTCTTCACATCCTGCAGGGAGGCCGTGGTGGCGTTCAGATAGTACAGCGTTTTTTCCGCCCGCTTGGCAATGATATTGGCCACGGTGGTCTTTCCCGTGCCGGACGGCCCGTAGAAGATCAGGTTCGTGTCCGTTCCGTTCTCGATGAGCCGCCGCAGCAGCGCACCCTCGCCCAGCAGATGGCGCTGCCCGCACACCTCGTCCAATGTCTGTGGCCGTATCTCGTCTGCCAGTGGCCGCATAGCAGCACCTCCCCTGCGTTTTCACTACAAACGGCATTATACCACCGATTGCCTTTTTCTGCAACATCTGTTACAATAGCCGTGAGGTGATGCTGTATGAAGTCAAAGGAGCAGGTGTCCGCCATCATTGCGGCACTGAAAGAGCTGTACCCGGACGCCCTGTGCTCTCTGGATTACGGAAAGGACTACGAGCTGCTGTTCTCCGTCCGTTTGGCGGCCCAGTGTACCGACGCCCGCGTAAATATGGTCACGCCCGCCCTGTTTGCCCGCTACCCCACGCTGGAGGCCTTCGCCGCCGCCGATGTGGACGAGGTGGGTACATACGTCCAGTCCTGCGGCTTCTGGCGCGCCAAGGCCCGCGACATCGTGGCCTCCGCCCGGATGCTGCTGGAGCGCTTCGGCGGCAAAGTGCCGGATAATATGGACGATCTTCTCTCCCTGCCCGGCGTGGGCCGCAAGACCGCCAACCTGATCCTGGGCGATATCTACGGCAAGGACGGCTACGTCTGCGATACCCACTGCATCCGCATCACAGGCCGCCTGGGCCTGACGGACGGCAGCAAAGACCCGCTGAAGGTGGAGCAGCAGCTCCGCCAGGTGCTGCCGCCGGAGGAGGCCAATAACTTCTGCCACCGCATGGTGCTCCATGGCCGCGCCCTGTGCATGGCCCGCAAGCCCAACTGCACCGAATGTCCCCTGCGCACCCTGTGCGACTACGGCAGCGACCCGAACAATATATGACTATAACAAAGAGCGCCCGGATTGATCTCCGGGCGCTCTTTGTTATAGCAGCGGCTGACAAGCTATATCACTTCACGCGATTTACCATGCGGTCCGCCAGCTCCAACAAGAATTCATGATCCCGCCAGCCGGAAATGGCGTCTTTCGCTTTGGCCGTGTAGTCCTCCACCGCCTGCTGGCAGGCGGTCAGGCCCTTCACATCCACGAACGTGACCTTGCCCTCTTCCCTGTCCGAGCCGATAGGCTTGCCGAACACGGCCTCGTTTCCCTCCACGTCCAGAATATCATCCCGGATCTGGAATGCCAGCCCCAGGTTTTCCCCGAATTCCCGGGCCTGACGACGCTTTTCCCCGTCCATACCGGCGGCCACGCAGCCCAGCTTCGCCGCGCCGGAGATCATGGCGCAGGTCTTGAGCCGGTTCAGGAACGTAAGCCCCTCCGCGTCCTCCACGTTATACACCGTGTCCAGCACCTGTCCGCCCACCATGCCGTCTGCACCGGCGGCCTTGGCCAGCACCTCCACCGCCGCGATGCGGCTCTCGGCAGACAGACCCTCCGCCTGGGCGATGAGCCGGAATGCCTCCGGCTGCATGGCGTCGCCGGCCAGAACGGCCATCGTCTCGCCGTACACCTTGTGGTTGGTGGGCTTGCCCCGCCGCAGGTCATCGTCATCCATGCAGGGCAGATCATCGTGGATCAGGGAGTAGTTATGTACCAGCTCCAGCGCGCAGGCATAGGGCAGCGCCAAGCGCCAGTCGATGCCGCCCAAGCGTGCGAATTCCAGCGTCAGCACCGGGCGGATACGCTTGCCGCCCGCCAGCAGACTGTACCGGATGGCCTCATACAGCCGTCCGTAGGGTGCGCTGCCGGTAAACAGGCCGTTCAGGTAGTCCTCCACCGCCAGCCGGTATGTCTCGTATCTTCTTTCGTAGTCCATCGTCATTCCTCCGCCGTAAAATCGCTCTCCACCGGTGCGCCGTCCGCGCCCTTGGCCAGCTTGACCACCTTCTGCTCCGCCGCGTCCAGCTCCTTGCGGCACTGGCTCACCAGCTTCGCGCCCTCTTCAAACAGCGCCAAACTCTCGCTCAGCGGCGCGTCGCCCCGCTCCAGCTGGGCTACCAGCGCTTCCAGCCGGGCCATATTCTCCTCAAATGTCTTTTTTGCCGCCATCGCATCATTCCTCCTTTGTCTCTGCCACATCGCATACCAGCTGTCCCAGGGCCAGGCGCACACGGATACGCTCTCCCGGCGCGGTCTGTGCCGCCGAACGCAGTATCTCGCCCGACTCCGTCTGTGCCAGGGCATAGCCCCGGCCCAGCACCCGCAGGGGACTCAGCGCATCCAGCGATGCCGCCAGCGCCGCAAAGCGTCCGCCCTCCCGGTCTGTCACCGCCCGCATGGCGGCGGCCAGCCGGTGCTGCGAGTGATCCAGCTGCATCCCCTTGTCGGCGATCAGCGCCGTGGGAACGGTCAGCGCCCGCTTTTGTGCCATGCCCTCCAGCCGCTCCCGGGATGCTTTGAGCTGCCGTGTTACGCCCCGGACCATGCGGCTGTCCGCGCCGTCCAGCCAGCGCAGCAGCTCCATCCGGTCCGGCACGGCGATCTCCGCCGCATTGGAGGGCGTGGACGCCCGCCGGTCCGCCACAAAGTCGCTGATGGCCACATCCGGCTCATGTCCCACGGCGGAGATGACCGGTATCTCCGAGTCGTAGATGGCCCGTGCCACCCGCTCGTCGTTGAAGGCCCACAGATCCTCCAGTGAGCCGCCGCCCCGCCCGGTGATCAGCACATCCGCCAGCTGATACCGGTTGGCGTAGCGTATCGCCCCGGCGATCTCCGCCGGCGCTTCCGCGCCCTGCACCCGCACCGGCAGCAGCAGCACCTTGGCAATGGGATACCGGCGCCGCAGGATGCGTATCATGTCATGCACCGCCGCGCCCGCCGGAGAGGTCACGATGGCAATACGCTGGGGATACGGCGGCAGGGGCTTTTTGTGGGCCTCGTCGAACAGCCCCTCCAGCCGCAGCTTTTCCTTCAGCTGCTCATAGGCCACGCTCAGGTCGCCTACGCCGTCCGGCGACAGCCCGGTGCAGTAGAGCTGGTACGCGCCGTCTCTCGGATAGACGCTGATGCGCCCCGACGCAATGACCTGCATCCCGTTCTCCGGCCGAAACCGCAGCTTCATGGCGCTGCCCTTGAACAGCACGCACTTCACCGCGCACTGGCTGTCCTTCAGCGTAAAGTAGTGATGCCCGGAGGGATACACCTTGTAGTTGGAGATCTCACCCCGCAGCAGGAGATCCGTCAGCGGCGGCACGTTGTCCAGCAGGTCCTTGATAAATTGGTTCAGCTCGGAAACGGTAAAAATATACCTCTCCGCCATAGGCGTCCTCCCTTCTCAGACTACCTGAAAAGGCAGAGCACAAGCTCTGCCTTTTCTATTCATTCTTTTACGGCCTTGCCCTCACCCCGGGCAAAGCTGCCCAAAATGCCGTTGATGAACTTGACCACCTCCGGCGACTCGTACTTCTTGGCGATCTGCACCGCCTCGTTGATGGCCACGCCCTCCGGGATGTCCGCCATGTAGAGGATCTCGAACATGGCCACCCGCATGATGGCCGACGCCACCAGTGAGATGCGCTCAAAGCGCCAGCCCTGGGCGTACTTTTCAATGTCGCCGTCCAGCTCCGCGGCGTGCTCCGCCACACCGGATACCAGCCGGCGGATGTATGCCATCTGTTTGGTGTTGGGCACTTCCTCATACAGCGCGTCCTCGCCGGCCAGTGCCGCGAAGCGCTCCGCGCTCAGCTGCCGGTCCAGGAACTCCTCCACCGGCATATCGGTAAAACTCAATTCATAGGCGAGATGCGTGGCGATCTCGCGGGCGGTGCTGCGTGTCATAAGCGTACTGTCCTTTTCTCTCTTCTCTCTTGTGTCGCCTCAGTTGAAGCTGATGCCGCCCACGTGGACGTTCACCGCCGCCACCTTAAAGCCGGTCATCCCCTCCAGCGCGGCGTGTACGGCCTTCTGTACCTTCTTCGCCGCCTCGCCGATGGCGCTGCCGTAGCGCACCACGATGAACAGGTTCACCACGATGTTCTCGCCGTCCAGCTCCACCTTCACGCCCTTGGAGGTCATTTTCTTGCCGCCCATCAGGTCGGACACGTTGGCGCTCATCAGCGCGCTGACGCCCTCCGTCTCCAGCGCAGCGTTGCTGGCGATGGATGCCAGCACGTCCTCGGAGATCTGGATGGTGCCCGCCTCCTCCTGGTGGATCATGTATTCCTTGCTATCAGCCATGGCCGTTACACTCCTCGCAGTTGTCATTGGTAACGCGAATTACTTCGTCAGCCATAGATTATACCATTCTTCAGCGTGGAATACAACACTTATTTTGTGCCGCCCGCCTCCATGATCTTGATCTGCCCGGCGGTGTAGTCTGTCTCCGCAATGACGATGTCCTTGATCCGCGCCACATCGGCTGCCTCCAGCCCCTCCGGCGACGACACCACCACACTGACGGAGTCCGCACCCATGAACGCCACACAGTCGGTGTAGCCCTTGGCTACCACCAGATTTTCGATCTGCGACTCCGCCACGGTGTACCCTGCCAGCACCTGCAGCGTCTCCGCCGCCTCATTCAATACATCCTCCGAGGCGTTCTCGTCCTGCTTTGCCTCCTCCAGCATACTGATGGCCGTATCCCGTGCCTGCTTGCGGCTGAGCCGTGCCGTGGAGAAGTAATCCTCCCCGCTGGCCGTCGTCTCCGCCTCCGCGTCCACCGTCTCGCCGTTCACCAGCGTGGACTGCCCCAGGATCTTGGGTGTGTCCGTCACATCCCCCGCATAGCGCCAGTTCAGATACACCGATGTCCCCACCAGCACCAGTACCGCCGCCACCACGGCCCGCCGCTTCCATACCTGCTTCATGTTGTTTCGTCCTCCCATATAGCTAATTTTTCCACTTGACCACCGAGATCTTATCGCTGCTCAGTCCCGTCAGCACCGACACCGCATCCACCACCGTCAGCCGCACGCGGCTGTCGCCTGCCCCCTGACAGACCACCACTGCGCCCTGATAGACCGGATACATCCGCTGGGTGACCACCACCTCCTGCTTGCCGCTGCCCCGGTTCACGGTCAGCACCTGCCGCTCCTGCCGCACATCGCCGCCGCTGCCCTGTGACGCGCTGCTGTCCTCCGCCAGCTCCAGCGTCTCCCCGCTGCGCAGCGTCAGCATCACCTTCACCCGGCCCACGCCGTCGATCGCGCCGATGACCTCCGCCATACGCCGCTCCGTCTCCGCCAGGGAGAAGCCCTCTTCCCCGGCCGCCGCTTCCTCCGTTTTGCCGGACTGCTCTCCGGCGGGCAGCAGCATCAGCACCATGCCCGCCAGTATCACCAGCGCCGGCAGCCGATACTTTTTCAGCAGCGCCTTTACCTTTTCCACCTTCATCCGTTCACCTCGACCTCCGGTCCAGCCCAATGCTGCCCGCTCTCTCCGATGTCCAGCTCCGCGGCCATCCAGGCCGCCAGCGCCGGGTCGCGGCTGACGTCCAGCGTCACGCTGGCAGGGTATGGCACGCCGTCCCGCACCTCTGTCTCCACCTGCGCCGTGCAGTCCAGCCCCAGCTCCGCGCCCTTGCTGGCAATATATGCAGCCGTTTTTTCTTCTATGAGTGCTGTCAGCTCCCGTGATGCCGTCTGCCGGTATTCCTCCGTCAGCGCCTCGATCTGCCGCTCATAGTCATCGTAGGACACCGCGAACGTCCCCAGATCCAGATCCACCACCGGCCGCAGGATCACCAGCAGCAGCGCCACGCCCCCGGCAGCCCGGGCCGCCGGCTTCCACCGCCCTTTGGGCAGCAGCGCGTACAGCACCGACAGTATCACCCCGGCGGCAATGATGCCCGTCAGCCAGTTTCTCAATGTATCCCAGATCATGTTACCACCACCGATACGGAAGATGTGATAGAGATGAGCAGCAGCAGCGCGCAGCTCCCCGTCATGCCCAGCATCAGACCGAAGGCCGAGCCCAGCGCGTCGATCAGTTCCTCCAGCGGCCCGGCCGTCATCGTCCCGGCCAGAAACGCCGCCAGCTTATACAGCAGATACTGCACCGCCATGGTCAGAAACGGCGTCAGACAGATGGCCAGCACCGCCAGCATCCCGAACACGCCCACGGCGCTTTTCAGCATCCCCGCGCCGGCCAGCACCGTTCCGGTGGCGTCGGAGATGATAGACCCCACCACCGGCACGGCGGCGGAGATAGCGGAGCGTGTCATCTGCATGGTCAGCGCATCGGCGGCGCTGCTGGCCGCCCCGGTCATCGTCAGAAACCCGGTGAACAGCAGCATCACGCCGGTCAGCGCCCATGTGACGCCCTTTCGGATGCCGACGCCGATCTTCTTCAGGCTGTGTCCCGGGATCATGGCGTCCGCCGCCGCGGCCACGATACAGCCGTACAGCAGCGGCAGCAGCACCTTCCGGATGACGCTGAGCAGCAGGTTGGTGAAAAACACGGTGGCCACCTGCTTCGCCCCCGCCGATACCATGCCGCCGCTGGCCGCCACCGCCGCCGACAGCGTGGGCAGCAGCGCTTTGGCAAACACGTCCAGCTCCTCCAGCGTCTCCACGCCCAGCCCCATCAGCTGCTTGAAATCCCCTGCCGCCGTCAGCGTGATGGCCATCGCGCCCGCCATGGACACATACCGCGGCACAGACGGCTGCTCTGCCGCCGCGAAAAAGCTCTCCGCCACGCTGCACAGCAGTATCACCCCCAGCAGCACCACCGCACCGGACAGCCGCTGGTGCAGCGCCTGGGCCACATACTCCTGTGCCGCCGTCCACAGTCCCCGCAGTCCCTGCCACAGGGACTGCTCCGGCGCGTCGCCCACGTCCTCCATCAGCTGCGCCGCCTCCGGCGGCACGGCCTCTGACACCTCCGGCGGGATCAGACTGTCCGCCGCCGCTCTCTCTATACACAACGCCGCCAGCACCACCGCCAGCAGCCACACCGTTTTTCTCCTCATAGCAGCGAACGAAGCAGCTCCCACGCCGCTTGAAACAGCGGCAAAGACACCCATATGGCCGCCACCGCCCCCGCCGTCTCCAATACGGATGCCACCGCGCTCTCCCCGGCGTCCCGGCACAGATCCGAGCCTGTCCGGCTCACCAGCGCGATGCCCACCGTTTTGACCAACGGCGCAAACAGCTGTATGGGCAGATCTCCCCATCCGGCGGCCTCCTCCAGAAAATCCCGCAGCGCACCCAGCGGCTCCAGCAGCAGCGCCAGCCCTGCGCCGCACACCGCCAGCGCCAGCAGCAGCCCCATGTCCGGCCCGGTGCGCTTCAGCAATACCGCCAGCAGCGCCCCCACAAGGCACAGCGCCGTCAATCGCAGCACCAGCTCCATACGTCACAGGGAGAACAGCGTTTTCACCAGGTCGAACAGGTCGCTGATCTGCTGCACCAGCATCATCAGCACCACGATAAGCCCCGCCAGCGTGGTCATCATGGCCTGTTCTTCCCGTCCGCTGCGGACCAGCAGCAGGTTCAGCACCGCCACCAGTATGCCGATGGCCGCTATCTTGAAGATCAGATCAACATCCATTTCCGTCCCTCACAGCAGTAAAATGATCAGCAGGCAGGCCGCCGACAGCATCGCCGCCCCGGTCACACGCCCCTGCTGCCTGTCCTCCTTTTCCCGACACCGGCACAGCTCCGTCAGTTCCTCCCGGGCGCTTTGCAGCGCCCCCACCAGCCGTTCGCTGTCGCCGCTCAGCTCCACCCGGCGCAGTATTGTCCCTCCGTCGCCCGGCAGATCAGAAAAAGCATTTTCCCATAACGTATGTAAAGGTATATCACTTTTCAGTGATATTGCGATTTTTTCAAAATACGGCCCGCAATGCGGCCGCTGGGCCAGCGTCTGAAATATCTGCGGCAGCGGCATCCGCTGCCACCGGATGGCCGTTTCCATGTACCCCAGCGCGCCCACCAGCGACCACAGCACTTCTCTCTGCCGCCGCCTGCGCCGATACCAGAGCCACAGCACATATACCGCGCCCACCAGTATCAGCACGCCGCCCGCCAGCTTGGCCGTCACAGCGTCTGCACCTGATAGCGCCGCTGCCCCGCCTCCACGGAGATGGTGATGAGCCGCCGGAACACCTGTGACGCGGCCAGCACCGGATACAGCGGCTTCCGCCGCAGCTCTTCGCCGTCCAGCGCATGGATGGTGGCCAGCAGCGCCACCCCGCAGTTGGCTGCCGCCGCCATGGCCGCCAGGTCCTCCTCCGCCGTGATCTCATCCACGGCGATGACCTGCGGGTTGGCGGAACGCATCAGCATGGGAATGCCCAGCGCCTTGGGGCAGCCGTCCAGCACGTCGGTATGAAACCCCACGTCCAGCTGCGGCACGCCCCGGTACATCCCCGCCAGCTCGCCCCGCTCATCCACCACGCCCACTCGCAGCGGCGCTCGCTCCTCGCTGCCGTTGGACAGTGCTGCCACCATCTCCCGCAGCAGCGTCGTTTTGCCCGCCCCCGGCGGCGCAGCGATCAGCGTACTCTGAAACACCTCTCCCTCCGGCAGCAGCTGGGCCATATCCCGGCACAGCCCTGCCGCCTGTCGGCTGATGCGCACCGTGGCCGACGAGATGTCCCGCAGGTTCACGCCCACGCCATCCCGCAGCACCACCGTACCGCACAGCCCCACACGAAAGCCGCCCCGGCCCACCAGATACCCCTTGCCCATGGACTCGGACGCGGCGTAGCGCGAGTACCCCGTCACCGTGTCGCACAGCTGCTCCAGATCCGACTGGGTCACGCTCTGCCGCGGCAGCTCATCACTGACGAACAGCTCCCCTTCCGTTGTCAACAGCGTCATAGGCCGCCCGGCCCGGAGGCGGAATTCCTCCGCCTGCGCCTTGCGAAAGTCCGGCACGCGCCGCGCCGCCTGCTGCCACCGGGCAGGCAGCAGCTCCGCCGCCTGCTCATACCGTCCGATGGCATAGCTCATCTCCATGGTCAGCCGCCTCCCTTCCTGTCAGCCTACACTATGACGGCTCGTCCCGGATTAGAACCACAGACGCAAAAACACCCCGCACCGATACGGTGCAGGGTGTTCCTTCATCCATATTCTATTCTTCACACAGCGCCTGGATGACCTTGGCGTACAGCGCCTCCGGCTCTTTCTGAAAGCGCTTGGCCAGCGTGTCCGCGCTGTCCTTATCCGCCACCATCAGCTCCAGCCGCATCAGGCTGTCCACATCGTCCCGCAGCGCCAGCGTCACGGTGAACGTCCCGTTCTCCCGTTCCGTCACATGGCTCTGCACCTGGGCGCGCCGCAGCGCCGCCTTGTTGTACGCGGCGATGTTCCTGTCCGACCGCTGCCGCACGGAATAGGGCAGACTGCTCTCGCAGATGGCGCTGTTCCGCTTTCCCTTCTCCGTGATGAGATACCGTCCGTCCTCCGTCAGGCGGAGATGCTCCGTCTTGACCAGATCGTTCAGGCACTCGGCGTAGTCGAAATAGTCGATCCCGTCGTCACACATGGTCAGGTCCTGCATGGCCGCACTGTCCGCCGGCTCGCTAAGCCGCGCGGCGATATATAAAATGAGAAACTTGATCTCCAGCTTGTCCCGGATAAAACCGACCTCCATGCTGCCAGCCTCCCTTTCGCTGTTTTCTGTAATAGTATACCAAATCCCCGCCTTTTTGTAAAGTAAAAAGCCGTGCGGCCCATGGCCGCACGGCTTATCGACTGCTCTCTCAGTGGCAGGCACAATAGCTCTTGGTGGCGTTGTAGTCGCAGGGCGTCTCCACCGAATTGGGCGGGAAGAACTCGTTGATGGGGAACGCCACGCTGCGGAACAGCCCGCAGGGGTCCTCCTGGCTGTCGCAGCTGCACTCGCACTGGGGCACGCAGTAGTCGTACACCGGGATCAGCAGCTGGGTGTCCCGCTCCAGCCGCACCAGCGTGAACTGCCCCAGCGTCACGTAGATGCGCCGGGTCAGCGCCCCATCGTCGAACACCAGCTCCCCGTTAAAGCTTTGGGCCACAAAGGACGGGATCTCCGCCAGGCAACTCCGCTCCCCGGCAGAAGGCAGCGGGATCTCCGCCACCCGGGTGCTGAGTACGATGGGGTCTACCGCCTCCACCACCGCAACGGGCAGATTGGTACGCATACGTCCCGGCACGTCCAGCTCATCCAGCACCGTGTCGGAGGAGAAGATCTTGGCGTTCCCCTCGCTACCGAACAGGATGCACCGCTTGTCGAACACGCACAGGCCCTCCACCTCGGTGTACCGCGGCGTCCCGGTGCAGACCTGCAGCGTCACCCGGTAGTAGAACCGCATATCCACCGAGTAGAACCCCCGGTTGAAGGACACCGGCTCTACGTCGGTGTAGACATACAGCAGCTCCGCCGTGCCGCCCTTGAGCATCTGAGAGCTGTTCAGCACCTCCTGGGCCGCCGCCGTGGGGTAAAACCGCAGGTCCTCCACGCAGTCCTTATCCCGGCAGGAGTCGAATATCTTTCGTGTATGGATGCACACGGATTCCCGGACGCTGTTCAAGTCGCAGACCGGCCCCGGCATAGTATTTTCAGGCATTGTATGACCTCCCAATAAGTAGTGAAAGATGGCCTCTTTCATTCCAGTCTATGCCGCGGCGGAAAAAGGGTGCGGCGAAACCCCGCCGCACCCCTGCGCTTCTATTTCTTCCTCAGCACCACGTTTTCCTGACCCAGCCACTCCCGGCATTCCTGCAAAAACGCCGGATGGGGCAGACACTTCCCGCCCCACAGCTTTCCCGTGTCCGCAACGCGTATCTTCAACGGCGTTTCGCCCTCAAACATGGTGGCCACCAGCTGCAGATGCCGGAACGAACGGCTGTCCAGACTGGGTACGCGGAGATACAGCACCATGCCCTCATCCACATCCTTTTTGACGCCGGGGATACCGCCCACCTTGTCGGCGTCCTCCAAAGGGTACAGCTCGTCGCACAGGATCTGCGGCGGCTTCTCATCCCGCACGGAGATGCGTCCCCGGGCCACCACCGCCAGGTTGGGCAGTATATAGCTCCCGCACCGGTCGATGACCTTCTGGAAGCACAGCATCTCAATGGACGATGTCTCGTCCTCCAGCATCACATAGGCCATCAGCGTGTTGGTCTTGGTGGTCCGCGTTCTGCTGGAGGCCACGATGCCCGCCACCGTCACCACCTGTCCGTCGGCAAAGCGGCTCGCGCCCTCCTCTCCGGCAAAGTCCTCCATGATCTCGCCGATGGCCACCGCGCCCAGCCGCTTGGCCGCCGCCCGGTAATCCCCCATAGGGTGTCCGGACAGATACAGGCCCGTGGTCTCCCGCTCCATCTGCATCCGCTCCACCGCGGTGAATTCCGGCACGTCCGGCAGCTCCACCCGGGAGGAAGCCTCCGGCGACGAGGTGTTCATGCCGAAGAAATCCAGCTGTCCCTCCACGTTCCGCCGCCGCACCGAGCCGATGGCGTCCAGCACCTTCTCGTACACCGCCACCAGCTGGGAACGCCGCGCGCCCAGATCGTCAAACGCACCGCTGCGGATCAGGTTCTCCACCGCCCGCTTATTCATATCGCTGCAGTCGTACATCCGCTCGCAGAAATCCTGGAAGGACTTGAACGCGCCGCCCTTCTCCCGTTCCCGCACCATGGCCTGGATGAACCCGCGCCCGATGTTCTTGATGGCCACCAGGCCGAACCGGATGCCGTTCTCCTCGACGGTGAACCGATCGCTGGAGCGGTTCACATCCGGCGGCAGCAGCTCGATGCCGCAGTCGCGGCACTCGCCGATGTAGCCTGCCACCTTGTCGGAGTTATCCAGCACGCTGGTCAGCAGCGCCGCCATATACTCCTTGGTGTAGTGGCACTTGAAATACGCCGTCTGATAGGCCACCACCGCGTAGCTGACGGCGTGAGCCTTGTTGAAGGCGTAGTTGGCAAAGTCGTAGATCTCGTCATAGATCCCCTGGGCCGTGGCCTCGTCGATGCCGTTGGCGATACACCCGGCGATGCCCCTCTCCTTGTCACCGTAGACGAAGGCCTGCCGCTCCTTTTCGATCTCCTTGGCTTTTTTCTTGCTGATGGCCCGGCGCACCATGTCCGCCTGGCCCAGGGAAAAGCCGCCCAGCTCCTGGAAAATGCGGATGACCTGCTCCTGATACACGATGCAGCCGTAGGTCACGGACAGAATGGGAATCAGCTTGGGGTGCTTGTACGTCACCAGCTTCGGATCGTGCTTGCAGGCGATGAACCGGGGGATGGACTCCATCGGACCGGGGCGGTACAGGGCTATCACGGCGGTGATGTCCTCGATGCTCTGGGGCTTCAGTCCCACGCACACCCCGGTCATGCCGGTGGACTCTATCTGGAACACGCCCGCCGTTTGCCCCCGGGAGATCATCTCGTAGGTCTCCGGATCGTCGTCGGGGATGTCCGCCAGCGTAAAGTCCGGCTGGTGCTGCTGCACCAGCTTCATGGCATCGTCCAGCACCGTCAGGTTACGCAGACCCAGGAAGTCCATTTTCAGCAGACCCAGCTCCTCCAGCGTGGTCATGACGTATTGGCATATCAGCGCGTCGTCGTTCCGCGCCAGCGGCACATACTCGTACACCGGCCGCTTGGTGATGACCACGCCCGCCGCGTGGGTGGACGCATGGCGGGGCATTCCCTCCAGCGCCATAGCGGTGTCGATGAGCTTCTTTACCCGGGGATCGTCCCGGTACATATCCGCCAGCGGCTTGCTCAGCTTCAGCGCGTCCTGCAAGGTGATGTGCAGCGCTCCCGGCCCGGCGGGCACCTGCTTGGCCACCTGATCCACCTCAGCGTAGGTCATGTTCAGTGCCCGGCCTACGTCCCGGATGGCGGCACGGGCGGCCATCGTGCCGAACGTCACGATCTGCGCCACATGGTCGTCGCCGTACTTCCGCCGGACGTAGTCCACCACCTCGCCCCGCCGGGTGTCGCCGAAGTCCATGTCTATATCGGGCATGGACACGCGCTCCGGGTTCAGGAAACGCTCAAAGTACAGGTCGTATTTCATGGGGTCGATGTCGGTGATGTCCAGGCAGTAGGACACCATCGACCCGGCAGCGCTGCCGCGCCCCGGCCCGACGGGAATATCCACGCTCTTGGCGTAGCGCACAAAGTCCGACACGATGAGGAAATAGTCCGTGAAGCCCATCTTCTCGATCATGTTCAGCTCATAGTCCAGCTGCTTGCGGTATTCCGGCTTCGTATCTCCGTACCGCCGCGCGAAGCCCTGCTCGCACAGCTCCCGCAGGTAGGTGGGCGAGTCATACCCCTCCGGCAGCTTGAATTCCGGCAGGTGGTACTTCCCGAAGGTAAATTCCATCCGGCAGCGGTCAGCGATGCGCTGGGTGTTGGCCACCGCGTCGGGATAGGCGGAGAACAACTCCTCCATCTCCTCCGTGGAGCGGAGATAGAAATTTCGCGGCTCATACCGCATACGGTTCTCGTCGTCCACCGTCTTGCCCGTCTGGATGCACAGCAGCACGTCGTGGCTCTCCGCGTCCTCTTTCCGCAGATAGTGGGCGTCGTTGGTACACACCAGCGGGATGCCCGTCTCGTTGTGCAGCCGCAGAAGTCCCCGGTTCACCTCGGTCTGCTCAGCGATGCCGTGGTCCTGCAATTCCAGATAAAAGTCCTCTTCACCGAAGATGTCCCGCATAGTCAGGGCGTACTCCTTCGCCCCGGCGTAGTCTCCGTTCAGCAGCCGCTTGGGGATCTCGCCGGCCAGACAGGCGGACAGCGCGATCAATCCCTCTGAATGCTCCCGCAGCAGGTTCAGGTCGATGCGGGGCTTGATGTAAAAGCCCTCGATGTATGCCTGACTGACCATATAGGACAGGTTGCGGTAGCCTGTCTCGTTCTTGCACAGCAGCACCAGATGGCGGGATTCCGTGTCAAACTCGTGCTGCTTGTCAAATCTGGTGCGGCGGGCCACATACACCTCGCAGCCGATAATGGGATGGATGCCCTCCTTCTGACAGGCACGGTAGAAGTCCACCGCGCCGTACATGACGCCGTGGTCGGTGATGGCGCAGGCGTTCTGCCCCATGGACTTCACCAGTGCAGGCAAATCGCGGATGCGGCACGCGCCATCCAGCAGACTGTATTCCGTATGGACGTGGAGGTGAACAAAGGACATGGCGTTACGCTCTCTTTCTCTCGGTTTCCATCATCTCGCAGAGTATCTCGGCAGCGGTGGCGATCAGCAGACCGCAGTGGTCGCCGGCGGCCAGGGACTGAGCCAGCTCCGTAGGCTGCAAGTCCTTGTGGGACAACAGCTCCCGGCAATTCAGAAATTGAAAACGCTCCGTGAAGCGGCGCTGGAATTCCTTGGCCAGATAGGCGGCGCGGGCCTTGTCGCGGGCTGCCTCCGGAAACGCGCAGCCCAGGATCATCACCGGGGCGTTCACCGCACCGCAGATGTTTCCGCTGCGCACGCCGCCGCCCAGGCCCGCCCCCATGGTCAGGGCCTGCTCCTCAGTAATATCCAGAATATCGTTAAACGCCGCCAGCAGCGACTGGGCGCAGTTCGCGCCGTTTTTCCGGTATCGAATGGCCGCTTCACAGCGCTCTTTCGTAGTATTCATAAGGCTTTTGCCTCCTCCATAAGTTTTCTCATCCGGTGGTTGATGCAGGATTTTGTCACCGGCGGGTCACACTTCTCCGCCAGCTGTATCAACGATAATTCAGGAAATTCCAGCCGCAGCGCGGCGGTCTGCCGCAGCTTCTCCGGCAGCTTATCCCAGCGGGCGCTGCGCCGCAGCGCCTCGATGGCGCTCACCTGCTCCTGTGCCGCATCCAGCGTCTTGTTCACGTTGGCCATGTCGCAGTTCATGGCACGGTTCGCGCCGTTTCGAATCTCCTTATCCACCTTGGCGGTCATAATATCCATGGCAGAAACTGGCGCACCGATTTTGGTCAAAAAGTCCTCTATATGCTCAGATTGCTTGAAATATAGCAGGAAATTGCCGCCTCTTTGTACCGTTCTTGGAACAAAAAACATCTCCTCCATTAGGGTGGAGACCTCGCGGGAGGCCTGGATATGATTGGTAGCAATTTCCAGATGGTAGCGCTTTTCCGGGTCGGTGACGCTGCCCCCCGCCAGGAACGCGCCGCGGAGGAATGCCGTGCGGCAGCAATCCTCTTCTAAAATACCGAAATTCACATGAATTGCTGTGATTTGCTTAGGATCATATCCTAAAATGTTGATGATATGGGCCAGCTTGTCCCGGTCGGTGATGCCGAAGATCAGCTTGCCCCTGCCGCCGTTCTCCTCCGGGAGACGGTCAAATTTTACGGAAAATGCCTTATGAAAAAGTTTGGGCAAACGTTCCGCAAAATCCTCGTTTTCCGTAATAATACGCACTTCTGACGGGGTAAATGTATTGCAGTACAGCAGCACGCCGTATGCCTCCGCCCGGGCGCAGCAAAGGCGCGAGATGGGGGTGCGGCACAGCTCATTTTTCACTTTCGCGGCGAAAGAACGCATAATATCACCTGCAATTATCCGAATTCCGGTTTAATTATCTTTATAAAAACGTGGAAATAGCTTGAAAAAGCACTGGAATTTTCAAGTAAAAAAGTTGAAAAAACTGGAGAGACTTGAAAGGACTGATATAAAAAGACCGATACGTCTCACCGGTTCATATCCCGGTGGCTCTCGGTGACGGGATAGCCCAAGTGGGTGGCAAATTCTGCCAGATACTGGGCGACGGCCACCGAGCGGTGATGGCCGCCGGTGCAGCCCACGGCGATGACCAGTTCCGTCCGCCCCTCCTGCCGGTATTGGGGCAGGAGAAATTCCACCAACGGCATCAGGCGGCGGAGAAATTCGGCGGTCTGTTCAGACTGGAACACATAGTCCCGCACCGGCGCGTCCAGGCCGTTCAGCGCTTTCAGCTCCGGGACGTAATAGGGGTTGGGCAGAAAGCGCACGTCCAGCACCAGGTCGGCCTCCGGCGGCAGACCGTTCTTGAAGCCGAAGGAGAGGATGTTCACGTGCAGCTCCCCCTTCTCCGCCGCGGCGAAGAGGGACAGCAGGGTGCTGCGGAGCTTGGCGGTGGAAAAGGCGGAGGTGTCCAGCACCACATCGGCGGCATCGCGGACGGGGCGGAGCAGCTCCCGCTCGCGGGAGACGGCGCTTTCTATGGAGCAGCCATCGGAACAGAGGGGGTGGCTGCGGCGGGTCTCCTTGTAGCGGCGGATGATGGTGGGGGTGTCGGCCTCCAGAAACAGCAGGCGGCAGCGGATGCCGCGGGTGCGGAGCTGGGCCACGGCGTTGGTCAGGTTGGCGGACGGCTCACCGGCACGGACATCGTAGACGAAGGCCAGCTTGTCGTAGCGGCCGCCGGCGGCGGCGCAGAAGTCGGCAAAGCGGAGCATCATCTCCGCCGGGAGGTTGTCCACAGTATAGTAGCCGGCGTCCTCCAGAAATGTGGCGGCGCGGCTTTTGCCGCTGCCGGACAGGCCGGAGATGATGAGTATTTCCATGGGGGCTCTCCTTTTTTATTTCTCTTCCGTCTTCCTCTGTGAGGGAGGTGGGGTGTTCCGCGCCTGTGGGCGCAAGGGTATTCCGCGCCTGCGGGCGCGGGTCACTTTTGGCCGCAGCCCCAAAAGTGACCAAAAGGTCTGCTTGAAACCAAAGGTTTCAAGACTTCCTGCGCGCTATGCTTTTGTGCTTGTCGGTGGTTCGTGCCGCACGGTCGCGGAAATTTTTCTTTGTCGTGAGGTGTGATTTCTCGGCCCCCTCTGGGAGGGGGCTGTCGGCGAAGCCGACTGGGGGAGAGAAA
>CAVGVB010000019.1:0-45630 GCA_963632705.1 bacterium
CTTCCCGCCACTATTGTCTCATGTGTGTCTACCCGCCCTCAGCTTTGACAGTTACTTAATAGTTGCAAAAATCCTCTCTGGAGATCAATGCATATGTTGATTTTTGGCTTCCTGGTGGGTATAATAAAGAGGAAAAGTGTTCAAGGTTGCAAAAATCATTCGTAGGAGATGTGGCTGCATGGAGATTTGCAGAGATTTCTATTTGGAGAAGCTCATAAAAAGGAAGCACAATGGGCTAATCAAGGTGATTACAGGTATTCGCAGATGCGGCAAGTCGTACTTGCTGAATAACATTTTCTATCATCATTTGCTGGATTCCGGTGTTCCGGCAGACCATATTATCCGCTTTGCTTTTGATTCCGCGGAGGATTTGTACCTGATTGGCGAAAGCCTGATTCAGATTGAAAAAGAGAAGCGGGGTGTTGATCCTGAAAAATTCATGGCATATATCCGCTCTCAAGTTACCACTGAAGGAATGTATTATCTTCTTCTGGATGAAATCCAAATGCTGGATTGTTTTGAAGCTGTTCTGAATGGGTATCTTCGCAAAGAGAACATGGATGTATTTGTGACCGGAAGCAATGCGAAGCTCCTGTCTAAGGATATTGCAACGGAGTTTGCCGGACGAGGAGACGAGGTTCATATGTATCCCTTGAGCTTTGCGGAGTTCATGTCGGTTTATCAGGGCGATAAATACATGGGCCTGTCTGAATATATGCTTTATGGGGGTATTCCCCTGGTCGTTCTCCGTGACGGTGCTAACGATAAAGCTGCGGCGCTGCAAAACCTGTTTCACGAAATTTACATTCGGGATATTACAAAACGCAACCGTGTAAAGAACATCGGAGAACTGGAAGATTTGCTGAATATTCTTTCTTCGGCTATTGGCTCCCTGACAAATCCCGAAAAATTGCGGAACACATTCAGAACGGTAAAGAAGTCTAAGATCACGGCTAACACGATACGCAAGTATCTGGCGTACTTTGAGGATTCTTTCCTGATTGAATCGGCACAGCGATATGATATCAAAGGAAAGGCATATATCGAGACACCAAAGAAATACTATTTCTCTGATTTAGGACTTCGCAACGCCAGAATAAACTTCCGCCAGTTTGAACAGACCCACTCTATGGAAAACGTCATTTACAATGAACTACGCATGAGGGGTTACAGCGTGGATGTAGGCGTCGTTCCTGTGGCGGAAAAAGAGACAAATGGAAAAGTGACCCGCAAGCAGTTGGAGGTGGATTTTGTCTGCAACTTGGGTTCGGCCAGATATTATATCCAGTCTGCCTACTCTCTACCTGATGAGGTAAAGCGGGCACAGGAGATCAGGCCGTTTCGGAAAATCGATGATTCCTTTAAGAAAATCGTGATTACCAAGGATATTGTCCCGCCGCACTACGACGAGTATGGTATCCTGACTGTAAACATTTATGATTTTCTGCTGGAACCGGATTGCCTTGAAAGGTAATTTTGGCTCAGTATATTATTTATCAAAGGCACCGGTTTCCGTAATCTTGTTAAGATAATCATAAAGCAAAGGGCGAGTAGGCAACCTCTTTTTGAACCGCTCGTCAGATCTCCCTCCAAGCGAGGGAGATCTTTTTTGTGGACGACTATGCTATATGCCGCAAGAATAATTGATCGCCATCTCAGTGAGCGGTAGTTCTCCTTGAGATGGCGGACTTTTATACGTGCCTACGTTCTACGCTTATTTTCTTTCCATCTATAAACGAGCCGGGACGAAGCAAAAAAACTGGACACGGTGCATACAGACCGCCAACAAAGCGTGTCGTGGTGAATAATGCACTGTTTTGAAGGCGAGGGGGTTGATAATATGAAGATTTTCGTCATATTTTTATCAATTATGCCGTCATA
The DNA here is from genome assembly GCA_963632705.1 of bacterium. Lineage (GTDB taxonomy): Bacteria > Bacillota > Clostridia > Oscillospirales > Oscillospiraceae > Vescimonas. The sequence goes on from CAVGVB010000019.1 coordinate 1,882, forward strand.
TTCAGGCTGGAAAGCCTGAAAAGGTAATGTTATAATACCAATACAACATCTTAGGAGGCGCAAGATGATCAAGTACATCATAAAACGATTGCTGCTGATGATCCCAGTTGTCATTGGCGTATTGACCATCGCGTTCGCATTGAATGAGGCGACGCCGGGTGACGCAGCACAAATCATGGCGGGCAGTGAGTCCACGCCGGAGCAAGTGCAGGAGATCCGCGTGGCGCTGGGGCTGGACAAGCCGGTCATGGTGCGTTACGGAGAATATGTTTGGGGTGTGTTTACCCGGTTTGATCTCGGCACTTCCTATGTGACCAATACCCCGGTGCTGACGGAAATTGCGGGGCGTTTTCCGGTTACGGTAAAGCTGGCATTTCTGAGTGTGTTGGTGGCCTGTCTGATAGGTATCCCATTGGGCGTGGTCGCCGCTGTGAAGCAATACTCATGGCTGGACAATCTGACAATGACCGTGGCGTTGCTGGGGGTATCCGTGCCGCCGTTCTGGCTGGGCCTGATGCTGATACAGCTGTTCTCAGTGGTGCTGCACGTGCTGCCGGGATCGGGCATGGTAGGGTGGCAGAGCTGGATATTGCCGGTCATTACCATCGGATTTGGTTCAGCAGCTACCATCGCACGCATTACACGATCCAGTATGCTGGACGTGATACGACAGGACTACATCCGGACGGCGAAGGCCAAGGGCCAGACAAGTCTGCGTATCATCATCGGGCACGCGCTGCGAAATGCGATGATCCCTATTCTGACCGTTATCGGTTCGCAGATCGGTGTTCAGCTGGGCGGTGCGATCCTGGTGGAGAGCGTGTTTGCCTTCCCGGGGCTGGGCAGCTATATGCTGGCAGGCATCAAGGCGCAGAACTACCCGGTGGTACAAGGCGGCGTGGTGTTCCTGTCGCTGGTATACAGCGTGGTGAACTTGGTGGTGGATCTGCTGTATACGGCCATCGATCCGTCGCTTAAGACTATGTTTGCCACGAAGGGCCGCCGCGCGGCGAGGAAAGAGATGCGGCGCTTGTTAGAGGAGGAAAAAGTAAATGGCTAAAATGCGAACGCCGGCTATGGAGGCGCTGGAACGGAAAAACGCCCGCCGCGGCGGCAAGCCAAGAAAGTCCACACCCGGCTACGAGGCATGGAAGCGCCTGCGCCGCAACCGCTTGGCTATGGTAGGCATGGTAACGCTGATCATTCTGATCTTGATGGCAGTATTTGCACCGGTGGTAGCGCCCTATGCTTATGATGAACCCAACTATGATGCCGTGTTGTGTGGCCCGAGCGCACGGCACCTGATGGGAACAGACAACTTTGGACGTGACATCTTCAGCCGTGTTGTTTACGGCGCACGGATATCGATCCCTGTGGGTTTCCTGTGTACCATTTTGTCGGTAGTGGCTGGCGGAACGGTGGGTGCTGTGGCGGCTTATTACGGCGGCCGCGTGGACAATCTCATCATGAGGTGCGTGGATATCGTGATGTCCATCCCGCATATGCTGCTGGCCATCGCCATTGCGGCAGCGCTGGGCAATGGCGTGCGAAATCTGATATTAGCCATCTCTCTGGGTACGATGCCCCTGTATGCCCGCGTAGTGCGTAGCTGCATTCTGACAGTGAAGGAGAAAGATTATATCGAGTCCAGCCGGGCCATCGGCGCGAATACCGGACGACTGATCCTGAAGCATATGCTGCCGAATTGTCTTGGTCCGATCATCGTACAGGCCACATTCAGCGTGGCAGCCGGCATCCTGACTATTGCGTCCTTGAGTTATGTAGGATTGGGCATTACGCCGCCTACTCCTGAGTGGGGCTCCATGCTCAGCGCCGGTAAGCAATTCCTGCAGACAAATCCACATATGCTGATCTTCCCCGGCCTGATGATCGCCATCACCGTTTTGGCGCTGAACCTTTTCGGAGACGGACTGCGTGACGCACTGGATCCTCGCCTGAAATAAGGAGGAGCATAGATATGAGTGAAAAGCTGTTGGAGATCAATAATCTGGTCGTACATTATGAGACGGATGAGGGCGTGGTGGAGGCTGTCAATAACATCTCGCTGAGTATTGAGCCGGGAGAGACGCTTGGCCTGGTGGGTGAGACCGGCGCAGGAAAGACTTCCATCGCCCTGAGTATCATGGGGTTGCTGCCCCATCCGCCGGCCCATGTGATCCAGGGCAGCATCCTTGTCAATGGGCAGGATGTGCTGTCCATGCGGGAAAAAGAACTGAGGAAGATGCGGGGCAATGTGATCTCCATGATCTTTCAGGACCCTATGACAGCACTGAATCCCATGAAGACCGTGGGCGCGCAGATCGCGGAGGTCATCCGTATCCATGACAACGTATCCCGAAAGGAAGCTATGACGCGGGCTGGTGAGATGCTGGAGCTTGTGGGAATACCGGCGGAGCGTTTGAACGAGTATCCGCATCAGTTCTCCGGTGGTATGAAGCAGCGGGTGGTCATTGCCATCGCGCTGGCGTGCAGCCCGGAATTGCTGATCGCGGATGAGCCCACCACCGCGCTGGATGTGACCATCCAGGCGCAGGTGCTGGAACTGATGCGGGAGCTGCAGGAAAAGAAGAACACGGCTCTGCTGCTCATTACCCACGATTTCGGAGTGGCCGCTGATATCTGTAAGAAATGCGCGGTGATCTACGCAGGCGAGATCGTGGAGTACGGCACGGTGGAGGATATCTTTGACCACCACATACATCCTTATACCAGAGGACTGTTTGGCTCGTTGCCCAGTCTGGATAAGGATGTGGACCGTCTTGTACCCATCCCGGGGCTGATGTCCGATCCTATGAATCTGCCGGAGGGATGCAGCTTCTGTGACCGCTGTGACTGCGCACAGGAGTCCTGTCGTACCTGTGACCCTGTGTTGACCGAGGTGTCGCCGGGGCACTTTGTGAAGTGCGATGTCTGTGTAAAGAAGGAGGCGTGAGCATGGCTTTATTGGAAGTCAAGAATCTGAAAAAGTATTTTCCCACGCCCCGCGGTATTCTGCACGCTGTGGACGGGGTGAGCTTTACACTGGAAGCGGGCCATACTTTGGGCATCGTAGGTGAGTCCGGCTGCGGTAAGTCCACACTGGGTAAAGTCATCCTGCGGCTGGAAGACCCCACCGCTGGCAGTGTGTTCTTCGATGGTAAGGAGGTCTCCTCTTTGCCGCCCAAGGAGTTTAAGGCCTGCCGCCGGGACATGCAGATGATCTTTCAGGATCCTTACGCCTCGCTTGATCCGCGTATGAGCGTGCAGCAGATCATTGCAGAGCCGTTTGATATCTATCCGGAGCTGTGTCCCGCCGATCAGCGGAAGCGCCGGGTGGAGGAGCTGATGGATACGGTGGGGTTGGCGCAGCGTTTTGCTGCCAGCTATCCCCATGAGCTGGATGGAGGCCGTCGGCAGCGTATCGGCATTGCCCGGGCACTGGCCATGAATCCGCGCTTTATCGTTTGCGACGAGCCGGTGTCGGCGCTGGATGTGTCGATCCAGGCGCAGATCCTGAACCTGCTGCAGGATCTGCAGCGGGATCATGGTATCGCATATATGTTCATTACACACGACCTGTCAGTGGTCAAGCACATTTCCCACGACATCTGCGTCATGTATTTGGGGCAGGCGGTGGAAAAGTGCGAAACGCATGGCCTGTTTGCCGCGCCGCTGCATCCCTATACACAGGCGCTGCTCTCCGCTATCCCTGTACCAAGTATCCATAATCGCAGAGAACGCATTATTCTGAAGGGTGAGCTGTCCTCGCCCATCAACCCTAAGCCCGGCTGCCGCTTTGCATCGCGGTGCATCTATGCCACGGAGGAGTGCTTTAACCGCAGTCCGGAACTAAAGGAGGTGACGCCCCGACACTTTGTGGCCTGCCATAATGTGGGCCATCTGGTGGAAACGGCGAAAGACTGACCCCGGTATCCTCGCAGAGACCAAAAAATGATCGTAAGGAGAGAAATACCATGAAAAAGAAATTGGCAATGATTCTTGCCGCGGTAATGCTGCTGACCTGTTGTCTGGCAGGCTGCGGCGGCAAAGACACCCCGGCAAACACCACTACCGATCCCCAGCCGGTAGACGACTCCCTGCTGACGGTGGCATTCAATCTGTCCCCGTCCTCTCTGGATTTCCAGTCGGTGGCCCTGTCCTCCGGCGGTAACCTGACCGGCATCTTTATGTTTGACACACTGGTCAAATACGATGCCGAGACCGGCAGTGTTCAGCCCGCCATTGCCGAGAGTTGGGAATGGATGGACGATACCACCCTGCGGATGCACCTGCGTAAGGATGTTGTCTCCCACAACGGGTATTCCATCACCGCAGAGGACGTGCTGTATATGTTCGAGCGCGGCTGTGCCTGTGCACCGCTGGCCCGCTATTTCAGCAAGTTTGACGCAGCCAATACCAAGGTGGTGGATGAGTATACCATTGATGTGGCGTTGTCCGCACCTTCCTCTGTGGCACTGAAGACCCTGGCTATGAGCTGCTTCTTTGTCTCTTCCAAGGCCGGTATTGAGGCCCAGGGCGGTCTGGAGGCATTTGCCCGCGATCCTCAGGCGGCTACCGGCCCGTATAAGTTCGTGGAATGGGTCGAAGGCGACCACATCCTGGTGGAACGTAATGACGAATACTGGGGCGAGAAGGGCTTCTATAAGCAGGTCAATATTCGCTTCATCTCCGATGACTCTTCCCGTCTGATGGCGCTTCAGGGCGGCGATGTGGCCGCCGTGAACAAGGTGCTGGCCAGCCAGAGCTCTACAGTGGACGGCACTTCCGCCACGCTGGTCTCCTATGACAACCAGCTTCAGATGTACAGTGTGATCCTGAATTGCGCTGATGGCCCGCTGGCCGATGTGAGAGTGCGTCAGGCTATGAACTGTGCCGTGCAGCGTGAGGCTGCCGTGGCCACCATCCTGTTTGGTCAGGGCCGTGTGGCAGACGGTGTGTTCCCCAACGGTTTTTCCCTGTATAGCACACCTGCAAGCGGCGATACCTGGACCTATGACCTGGAGAAGGCAAAGTCTCTGATGACCGAGGCCGGTTATGCTGATGGCTTTGAGATGACGTTGATCCTCTATGAGAACCAGACATATTCCGACATCGCTGAATTTTTGGAGAGCGCCTGGTCTGAGCTGAATATCAAGGTGAATATTCAGACCTCTGACTCCGGTACATTTTTCAGCACACTCGGCACGGGTGAGTATGACGGATACGTCATTGCCAACAGCGGCATCGACTACACGTCTGTTTTTAAGATCTACGATAACCGCCTGACCTATGCCCAGGGCTGCAACTCCCAGTATGCCGGCAACGCTGAGTATCTGGCAGCACTGGATGCCATCTACAGTGCCACCGATGAGACGGAGCTGATGAGCGCCGCCGCCGTGGCCCAGTCCGCCCTGCGGCAGGAAGTCCCCTGCATCAACCTGATGAACGGCAATATCCTGTTCGCCGTGCAGAATGGGCTGACAGGCTATAGTGTGGGCGTTATGGGTGACCCCGACTTCACACACCTGCGGCCTGCCGCCTGAGTAAGCATACCAAAATGAGGGGCGGGGCGATGACCGCCCCACCCCTCCCGGATAATGATTGAGTGATGTACGAGCAAGACAATATTGCGATCCAAAATCTGCAGGGGCAGTTGATCTGCCGGCAGGTACAGAGAAACGCAGCCGCTATTGCCGCATTGTTTGAAAAAAACGGCGTGTATGAAGCACCGGATGACAGCATTATATGCCGCGGGCGGAATGAGGTAGAGCGGTATTTTGAAGCTGCGTTTTCATCAGGGCAGATACCCCTTACCATGAGCCACACACCGGCCATCCGCGTGAATGAGGATGGGATGACGGCCAGAGCCACCTGGTACGCCAGTACCTTTGACCTCCTGCACTGGGATACTGGCTGCGCTATGGTACAGGGCAGTGCCCGCTATGACGCCGACCTGGTGAAGACGACAGATGGCTGGAAATATGCAGCACTGCAATTCTATTATCTGATGACGCTGGAGCCTGCTGCCTATGGAGAAGATGCCGTACCGCTGATACAGCGGGCAGCGGCGACGCCGATACAGTCGGAACAGCCGTCTCCCGAGGACTTTTTGACCATTTCCAACCGGATAGGCAGATGGTGTCAGGATCGTCGGGAGGGCGCAGAGACCTGGTTCGTCCAGGATGGCAGTGCTATGCTGGACTATCCATCACTGCTGGAGCGGCCTGCCGTGGGCGCTGATGTGTTCACAGCATTGGCGGAACTGAAGCGCCGGGAGCAGGCGATGCTGCCCTACCCTATGACAGTTGCGATGATCGCTTCACCGTGGATCACCGTGTCCGGAGATGGATGCAGTGCTTGTGGACACTGGCTTCTGCTGTCCCACAACGCACAGCCGGATGATAACGGAGCGGCTATTCACCCGCGGCTGAGCCAGTTGATGGTTGAGTTTGTGCGGGAGGATATGTGGAAAATACGTGTCTGGCAGGAGCATCCGTTGTTGGACCTGCCGGAGAATCGGCTGCTGGATAAAGAGTCGGATGATACGCTATTCGCACTGTCGGAACACTGGCTGGGTGCGCCGTTACCTGCGGATAACCGCAGCCCTCAGGCGATTTGTGATGCGCTGAAGCTGGAGGAATATGTGACCTTTTGGGTCAGTGGCCTGCGGTATCGGTCCGAAGCACCGTTCTACTACCAGCGGTTGGATCTGGATGAACCGGAGCAGCTGTATTACCGTGTGGGCCTGCGCCCAGCGGCAAAGGGCTTGAAAGAAGTGACAGAGCGTATCTTTGCGATGACCAATAAGTTTGCCACCTGTCAGCCCAAAGCGCCCGGTAATCACGTCGGTACGACACCTGTTATCGAGGTCCTGCCGGGTGAACAGACGGCGCAGGCTACGTGGCTGGACTACGGGTGGACCACTGCCGCTGAGGTATTCGGTATCATAAAGCCGCCGTACTTTGCCAATCCTGCCATAGGACGGTATGAAATGCGCTTTCGCAAGGTAAACGGTACATGGAAGCTGCATTATTTCCGCTGGACACCGTTTTTCCGTATGGAGAAGTGGCATTTCAATTACGAAACGACAAAAGGCTGGAGTGGTACGACTTCTCGCAGGAGGTTTCCGCTGCCGCTGGAACATTATATTTATGAGAACGACGAGGCCCTGCGCGGTACGCCGGTGGTATTGGAAGCTCCTGCCATTGACTGCCCGTATGAAAAACCGTGGACCGGAGAGTTGGATCACCTGTAAACGGAGGCCTTATATTGAGGTAACTTATGACGAAATTTACCTGGGACGAAGGATTTCAAAAAATAGCAGAGGGTACATACTGTTTCATCACAAACGGCAAGACTATGCTGAGCAACTGTATGCTGGTGGAGGGTGAGAAGTGTGCACTGCTGTTTGATACGCTGTCAACCAAGCCGATGACGGCGGAGTTTATCCGCCAATGGCGCGAGTTCTCTGATAAGCCTATTCGCTATTTGGTGATCTCGCACCCCCATGGAGACCATTTCCTTGGTGCAAATGCAGTCAAAGAGGCATTGGTCATCGGACAGGAAGGAGTAAAGAAGGCATTCGATATCGACCTTCAGAACCCACCGTATCAGCGGCTGCAGGCACGACTGCCCCACATGGACTTTACTGATGCGACCCATCCGTATCCCGATTTGTATATCTCTGACCACTGTACTATCGACTTAGGGGGACGCACCGTGGAGCTGCGGTATGCGGGCCAGTGCCACACGCCCAGTGACCTGATCATGTATATACCCGACATTCATTTCATGGCCATGGGCGATGTGCTGTTCAACCATGTAGCGCCGGCGACCCCTGCCGGCGACATCGACCACTGGATCGGGCAGCTGGATCGACTGCTGGAAGGGCCTGCGGAACGTTTCCTGCCGGGTCATGGCCTGATATCCACAAAACAAGATGTGGCCGTGCTGCGAGACTATCTGAATGGTATTCGCCGCCAGGCGGCACAGGTCGTGGACGGAGAATTGACTATGCAGGACGATATCCCGTCGCCCATGGAGAAATGGCTTATTGACAATGGCTGGCGGGAGACAACGCGCGCTATTTTTTCCACAGAGCAGTATGCAGCTGTGCTGCGAGGTGTGCCTTATGTGTATGACATGGCCCGCATTTTGGGCATGGAGAAGGTACGTGGATAACGACTCTCAGGTATTTCTTGCGAACTGCGGTAAAATATGGTATGCTAAACTAATGGTATGATGATATTATTGCAATTAAGTCAGGCATACGATGCCGTGTTGGCAAAAGAATACAGGAGGGGACTATGGGTGTTATCAAACGCAGCAGTTCGACGGAGCTGATCATTGACTACGTATTGGAGAAGATACGCACAAGGGAGTGGAAACCTGGCGACCAGCTGATGAACGAACGGACATTTTCAGAAGAACTGGGCGTGAGCCGTATGCCCCTGCGTGAGGCATTTTCCGCCCTGTCGCTGATGGGTATTCTGGACGCGCAGCAGGGGTCAGGGACATATATCAAGCAGTATGATCCGGAGGCGCTGGGGCGACTCATGACCATTTACTCTGTGCTGGATGATATTTCCCTGGACGATCTTTTTGAGGTCCGCGCTGTACTGGAGTCTCAAATGGCGCGGCTGGCGACCATGCGCTGTACGCCGGAGAACCTCCGAAAAATGGAAGAGTCTCTTGCAGAGGGGCATGTTTTCTTAGAAAAATGCAAAAACGCGCCGAGCAGCAAAGAGGCGACTATGCAAAAATTTTTCCAGCTGAATTCTTTTCATAACGCTATTGCTGCTGCTGCGCAAAACCGCTATCTTCTGCAGCTCATGGATGCATTCCGTATGATGTCCGCGCAGTTCTTTGAGCGGTCTTCTGGCGATCCTTTGCAGAATGTTATGACCGCTATGGAGGAGCACACAGCTGTGTTTGAGGCTATTCGGGATCAACGTGCCGATGAGGCCGCTGCACGGATGTACGCACACCTGATCCATGAGGCACAGGGCTTGAAAAATGCCATGTGACTAAAAAGCAGGGACTGCATGTCCCTGTTTTTACCGAAATATTGATATTATGATATTACCAATTTGGAGGTGGCTATATGAGAGAAGCAGTGATCGTGTCCGCTGTGCGGACACCGGTGGGGAAAATGGGCGGTGGTCTGGCCTCCTTTCAACCCTATGAACTGGGAGGGATGGTGGTCGCGGAGGCTATCCGCCGAGCAAAGATCGCGCCGGAGGAAGTTGATGACGTGATGCTGGGCAATGTGACCAACAAAGAATTGAGCAATGCGGCCAGAGTCATTGCTCTGCAGGCTGGGCTTCCTGTTACCGTGCCGGCTATTACGCTGGACCGGCAGTGCGGCAGTGCGCTGAACGCCTTGGCCAATGCGGCTATTCTGATCCAGGCTGGCGTCCACGATGTGGTAGTAGCCGGCGGTGTAGAGATGGACAGCCGTCGGCCCTGGATCATGAGCCGGGTAGATAAGGCGTTTCAGATGATACCGCCGGCATTTATCCCGCCGATATTCGCCCCACCGGCATTTGGCGATGTTCATGTTCTGACCACGGCGGAAAACGTGGCTGAAAGATATCATCTGACGCGGGAGGCTTGTGATGCCTTTGCGTTGACAAGTCAGGAAAAGGCAGCCCGGGCGTGGGATGGGGGCAAGTTTGATGAGGAGATTTTGCCGGTCACAGTGCGGAGTAAAAAGGGTGACACGGTGGTGAGCCGCGATGAAACGGTGCGCCCCACCACGATGGAGGCGCTGGCTAAGCTGCGGGTAGCCACCAGACGGCCTGGCGGCGTTGTGACCGCTGGCAACAGTTCTCCTAATTGCGACGGTGCATCTGCCATGGTGGTCATGGAAAAAAACAAAGCGCAGGAGTTGGGCTGCGACATACTGGGAACATTCCGGGGGTATGCTTCCGTGGGTGTTGATCCGGCCTATATGGGTCTTGGACCGGCATTTGCCATTCCCAAGCTGCTGCAGAAGACAGGCGTATCCATGGAAGATATAGATCTCTTCGAGATCAACGAGGCATTTGCTTCTCAATCTCTGGCCTGCATACAGGAGTTGAAGCTGGATACGGCCAAGCTGAATGTCAACGGAGGAGCTATCGCGCTGGGTCATCCCATGGGTGCTACCGGCGGAATTCTAACGGCGAAGATGGTCTATGAGCTGCGGCGGCGGAACGCCCGCTACGGCGTAATCTCGTTCTGCTGCGGCGGCGGACAGGGTGTGGCTGTTTTGCTCGAAAACGAAATGCGATAAGAGAGAAGGAACTTTATCATGAAAGAAAAGAAGGTCATCATCAGCGCGGCGCTGACAGGCGCTATGACACCAAAGTCCATTTGCCCCGATATTCCCGTAACGCCGGAGGAGATCGCGACGGACGCTGTGGCCTGCGCAAAAGCCGGGGCTGCTATCGTACATATCCACGTTCGGGATGAGCAGTTTCGCTTTACCATGGATACGGACCGGTTTGAGGCGGCATTCTGCGCGATCCGTCAGGCGTGTCAACGAGAAAATGTGGATGTGATCGTGAATCTGACCACATCCAATGGCCCGGGGACAGATGAGATCCGTTTGGCGCACCTTGAAAAGCTGCGGCCTGAGATGTGCTCCTATGATGCCGGTACGCTGAACTGGGGAGATACCATCTTTGAGAACTCACCCAAATTCCTGGAAAAGCTCGGTACGGCCACACAGGAGTGGAACATCAAGCCGGAGATCGAGATATTCAATGCCGGTATGCTGAAGATCGCCAAGGACCTTACGGCCAAAGGGTTTCTTAAAGCACCCTGTCACTATCAGTTCATCATGGACGGTCCTGGACTGGATGGCACGATCGGAGACCTTGCGTTCCTGGTGGATAAGCTGCCGGAAGGAGCTACTTGGTCTGTCAGCGGCATCGGCAAGTCTCATATGCCCATGATGTTGGCGGGGTTGGCGGCAGGTGCAGATGGACTGCGCGTGGGATTGGAGGATAATATTTTCCTCTCTAAGGGCGTGAAAGCCACCAATGTGCAGCTGGTGGAGCGCGCCGCCGCCCTGTGCCGGCTGGCCGGCCGGGAGGTGGCGACAGCTGCGGAGGCTCGCGAGATACTGGGGATCACCCGCAAAAGCTGGTAAACGCTGTGCTGCGCCGCCGATCATTATCTCGGCGGCGCAGCGCTTATAGTTCGGTATTTTTGTCAGTAACATCCATGGCGTTGTACAGATCTGCCACTTTATAGGACAGCAGCAGCCGTTGGCACAGATTTGGATTAGACAAGCTCAGCCCGCTTATCTGCGAGAACTGCTCCAGCCGCCGAGTTACGGTGTTGCGATGAACGGATAGAGATTTCGCCGCTGCGGCTACGCTGCCCATACTGTATAGATACTGCCGTACCGTGGCATTCAGCTCCCCGTGGAGCTGAGCATCATAAGCGGTCACCTTGTTCAACTCCGGCACACAGAATTCGCGCAGAGGATAGTTCTGCTGGTAGAGGAGGTAGAGCAGATAGAGGAAGCTGTTGTCATCAAATCGGCAGCAGTTATCTGGGGATCTGCGTGCACCCAGCACGATCATGGCCTGTGCCTGCGCCAGATAGTGTGCCAGTCGGGAGATGTCGGTGAATGGTTGACTGACGCCCATGACGATCCCGTTGGAGCGGAGCAGATGTTTGCTGCGCTGTAAGAAAACGTCTACCTCGGAGAGACTCTTGACACCGGTTAGCAGCAGGACGTACTCCTCGTGGATCAGAAGACGGTAAAATGGAAAGCAATCCCGCAGCAGAGTTTGCAGGTTTTTCTCAAATTTCAGAAAGTAGCTGGCGGTCCGGTGACGGTTCTGCGGCTCGAGTACGATGGCCTGGTAATAAGGAGTGATCTGCCAGCCGAAAGGTACTGCCCTGGCATAGAATGACTCCGGTGTCGGAAAGCGTCCCTGGAGCAGCTGTTCCAACAGCTGCTGATCCAGCCCGGCCTCCAACTCTTTGGACATCTCAAGCTCAAGAATCTGTCGCAGATGCAGCAGATATTCGCGCTGCGTAGGCGGAAACGGGTTGAGAACTTCTATCACAGACAGCAACCCGCTTTGACGGCCTCCACTTAGAACGGCCATGGTCATACGCGGATAACCGGCATAGGACTGGTCTTGATATACACGCGGCAGATCGGTCATGGCGTAATCCTCGATTCGATGGCTGATGGCCATGCCGTGTTCCAGCAGCTGTGCATTGGAAATATGTCCGTTTTCCAGAATTTCCTGCAAAAGAGGGTCAGGCAGACTTTGGAGTATTTCAGGCATGGAATAGGCCAGCATATGAGCGGATATTCCGTAGAGCAGAATGGGATTACATAGATACGCGGACGCTTCATCGATCAACGCCTGCAGCCCCGCTTGGCGATAGTGAAGTGTGTCCAGCGCAGCCTTGGCCACAGCCAGCTTTGACAACTGCTGCATCACAGCTGTTACGGCGCGGAAGAGGCTTGCCGGCGTGACATCGCCGGTAAACTCCACGCATTTCGTGTGCAGCGCTGCCAATTCACCGCTGCCGTCATCAATAACAAAAAACCAGGTACTTTCAGGCCTCTCGACGAGGTCCTTTGTCAGACTGCGGCGGCATATGTAGATCGTGTGTGGCAGCAGCATATCCGATTGCTCCGATAGGGAAACGACCTGGTAAATATCATCGTCTGTAGCTGTGCTGCAGCGTGGATGCCATGCTTCCATATACCGCAGGATCGCTGTTATTTCTGGCACACTACACACCTCCTGTATCTAAATTGGTAAGCTCATAATAACATAGTTAAAGCACAATATCTACACTGTTTTCTTGAAAGGTGGAGGAATATATGATCAGATCCATTCAAGAGGTATATCAACACATACGTTCGCTGCCTGCAAAGAAGGTGGCCGTGGCCCAGGCGGCGGACGGCCACGTGCTGCAGGCGGTGTCCGCCGCATATATCGAGGGCTACGCTCTTCCGGTGCTGGTGGGCGACAAGGCCCGCATTTGCGCCGCTGCGGAAGCGGAGCATATCGACATCACGCCCTTCGAGATCGTCCCCGCCGACAGCGATGAGGAAGCCGCCGCCAAGGCCGTGCAGATGGTCCACGACGGCCAGGCTGATGTGGTCATGAAGGGCCTGATGGACTCGTCCATGTTCCTGCGGGCCGTGCTGAACAAGGAGTACGGCCTGCGTAAGAGCGGCGCAAGTATGTCCGCCATCGCCGTGGCGGAGCTGCGGAAGCTGGGCCGTCTGGTGTTCATCACAGATCCCGGCATCACCCCCGCGCCGGATATGGCCGCCAAGATCAACATCACCAAGAATGCCGTGGATATCGCCCACCGGTTCGGCATCGAAACGCCAGTGGTGGCGGCCCTCAGCGCGGCGGAAAAACTGAACAAAAACATGGTCTCCTCTGTAGAAGCGGCGGAGCTGGCCGCCATGAGTGAGCACGGTGAGCTGGGCCAGTGCCGTGTCATGGGCCCCATCTCCCTGGATCTGGCGCTGTCCGCCGAAGCGGCGGAGGAGAAGGGATACCGTCACCCCTGCGCCGGTCAAGCGGACATCGTCCTCGTTCCCACCATCGAGGTGGGCAACGCGCTGTATAAGTCCCTGATGCTGTTTGCCGATATGCAGACCGGCGGCATCATGGCCGGCACGGCCGCGCCGGTGGTGTTTTGCTCCCGGGCGGACTCCGCGGAAACGAAGAAAAACACGCTGGCCATGGCTCTGTACCTGGCCTCGCAGAAGGGAGCTGGCGCATGAAAAACTACCGTGTATTCGTGGTGAACCCCGGCTCTACCTCCACCAAGGTGGCGCTGTTCGAGGGCGGGCAGACTCTGTTTGAAGCCAATGTCTCCCATAATGCCGCCGAACTGGCCAAGTTCGCCCAGGTCAAGGATCAGCTGCTCTACCGCATCCAGACCATTGAGCAGGCGCTGGCGGAGAAGGGCATAGTTCTGGAGCATATCGACGCCTGCGTGGGCCGCGGCGGCGGATTGCTGCCCATGGCGGGCGGCACATACAAAGAGACACCCCTGCTGCTGGAGCACAGCGTCAGCGGCGCAAACGGCGTACAGCACCCGGCTATGCTGGGCATCTCCATCGCCAAGCACTTTGCGGACAAGCTATGCTGCCCGGTGTTCACCGTGAACCCGCCGGATGTGGACGAATACATTCCCGAGGCCCGCATCACCGGCATCAAGGGCGTGTACCGCAAGAGCCACCTCCATGCGCTGAACCTGAAGGAAACAGCCATCCGTCACGCGGCCTCCATCAGCAAGCGATATGAGGACTGCAACTTTGTGGTGTGCCATATCGGCGGCGGCGTGTCCGTTTCCGCCCATCGCAGGGGCTGCATGATCGACGGCCACGACATCGCCGGCGGCGAAGGACCGATCGCCCCCACCCGCTGCGGCACGATCCCTGTCAGCGAGCTTTTGCAGGTGCTGGAGGAGAGCGGCCAGTCCTGCCAAGAACTGCGCCAGGTCTGCACTAAGACCGGAGGACTGGTCAGCCATCTGGGTACGTCCGACGGCCGGGAGGTGCGCCGCCGCATCGCCGAGGGCGACGGCTACGCCAGGCTGGTATGGGACGCCATGCTGTATCAGATCGCAAAGTACATTGGCTCTATGGCGGTGTCCCTGCAGGGTCAGGTGGACGCCATCCTGCTGGGCGGAGGTCTGGTGCATGATCAGGGTGTGGTGGACTACATCAGGGAAAACTGCGGTTTCTTTGCCCCGGTGGTGGCTTATCCCGGCGAGTTTGAGCTGGAGGCCATGGCCCAGGGCGCGATCCGTGTCCTTTCGGGGCAGGAGCAGGCCAAGGAATACACCGCAGAACCCGTTTGGGACATTGACGCGGCCTTGCTTTAGCAGCTAATGCATCTTTTCAAGCGTTGTAATATCTAAGGCCCCTAAAATCTCCTCGGCATTTGGCGGAGAGTGATATTGACCTCAGCCAAGTAGATGAGTAAGAGAAGAGACTGTGCGAATGGGAAATCATTTGCACAGCTTCTTTTTTTGTGCCGATATAGATCTCTCCTACCAGATGATAAACTTAGATGCATACCAGCGAAAAGGTTCGCACACAATGCAGTAATGGGCAGCTTGTTACAAGTCCTGCCTCATAATGTCGTTATTTATTGACAACTTAAGATACATCGTCTATAATAACAAACACAACGACGATGCAGAGGTGGTGTACAGAATGGGGCGAAAGAGTGTTGCCGTGCTGCCGCAGACGCAGGCCATTTTGGAGCAGCTTGGGGAACAGATCAAACTTGCCAGATTGCGGCGGCATTTGTCTGCTGAGTTGGTCGCGCAAAGAGCCGGTGTAAGCCGCGCCACAGTATGGAATGTGGAAAAAGGAAACCCCTCTGTTGCGATTGGGATTTATGCCGCAGTTCTACATGCGCTGAACAATATGGATAAAGACCTTCTGCTCGTTGCAAAGGATGACGAGCTGGGGCGTAAACTCCAAGATCTTGAACTTACCACGCGGAAGAGAGCACCACGAAATGGAGGTGATTGACCGTGGCATCAGGCCGAAAAGTAATTTATGTCTATGAGAACTTCAAATCTACAGAGCCGAATTTTCTGGGAACGCTCTTCGTGGAGAATGTTCGTGGTCGTGAGAGCTACTCGTTTGAGTATGATGCTGACTGGTTAAAAAGCAGTTCAAACTACATGTATCTCGACCCGGACCTGCAACTGTATGCCGGTCGGCAGTATCCCACTGGCGAAAAAAATGTGTTCGGCCTTTTCGCCGACTCTTCCCCTGACCGCTGGGGGCGTCTGTTGATGACACGCAGAGAAAGAATACTGGCTGAACAGGAAGGGCGGAAGCCAAGAAAGCTCTTAGACAGTGACTTCCTGATGGGTGTCTACGACGAGACTCGAATGGGAGCTATCCGCTTCAAGCTGGACAAAGATGGGCCATTTCTTTCGGATGATTCAGAAACCCCGACGCCCCCCTGGACCAGCCTGCGAACGCTGGAGGAAGCTTCCCGTCAATTTGAAAACGACGAGTCAGGTCTCGAGCAGAAATGGATCAACCAACTCATCAAGCCCGGTTCCTCGCTGGGCGGCGCTCGTCCGAAAGCCACCGTTCTGGATACGAAGGGGAATCTATGGATCGCCAAGTTTCCTTCCAAGCACGACGATGTCAATGTAGGCGCATGGGAAAAGGTCACCCATGACCTTGCAAGACTTTGCGGTCTGGATGTTCCAGAGTCCATGCTGATCGACTTCTCCAAGTACGGCAGCACTTTCCTTGTACGAAGGTTTGACCGGAATGGTGCTGCGCGGATCCATTTCGCATCCGCCATGACAATGCTCGGTAAGACCGATGGTGCCTCGGTAGCGGACGGGTCCAGTTATCTCGAACTGGTATCTTTTATCAAAGCCAACGGTGCTGCCCCCAAGAGAGATCTGACGGAGCTATGGAAGCGGATCGTGTTCAACATGGCCGTGTCTAATACGGATGACCATATGAGAAATCACGGCTTTATCCTCAAGGCGGATGGCTGGCATCTGTCCCCCTTGTACGATGTAAACCCTGTTCCAGAGGGTGACGAACTGTCCCTCTGTGTAAACGAGGATGATGCGACGATCTCCCTTGAGCTTGCGCTGGAGATCGCACCGTATTGTGAGATCAGTACCAGGGACGCAACAGCCGCGGCAGCGGATATCCTGAAAACCGTCCGGGAAAACTGGAGTCACTTGGCGTCAAAATGCGGATTAAGCCGAAACGCACAGGAATATATGCGGCCGGCCTTTTCGCTGGCTCTTGAGGAATAATCTAATTCATCATCAGATCTCCCTTCGAGCAAGGGAGATCTTTTTGTCGGTAGGCTATGAATCACTAGACGGTGCTCCACTACCTCGGTGGGCGTACCCTCTGGAACGACATCCAGCACATTGCCGGACTGCCGCTTGCGCTCATATGTTTTCACAGCGATTTGCTTCTCAGTGGCGGCCTTTGTGCCAAAGGCATAGGCCTCCAGCTCGTTGTAGGTCAGGCTCAACTGGTCCATGACCATCTGCTCCGCCTGTTCCGAAGAACGGCCAAACAGTTTCTTTGCGCCGATATAAAAATCAGCGTTTGCAGAATACGTAGCCATCACCGTACCGTTCGATTGCTCCCGATGCGTCCATCCAGCAGTGTTTCCAAAAGTACCTGCTTGCCGGAGGTATGCCCTACCTTGCAAATCTCCGCTATGCAGACGCTCCGTCCAGGCAATATCTTCATGACCTGTTCAACTCTGTCCAACTCAAGGATATCGTGAAGCAGAATAAAATCCGGGATGTTGACTTGCTGGAACGGATCATTGCTTATGTGATCGCCAATGTGGGAACTACCTTCTCTGCGACCTCTCTTGCGAAGTTTCTGAAAAATGAGCAGCGCACCGTTGCCCCGGAAACGATCCTGAACTATATCAAATACTGCTGCGAAGCATACCTGTTCTATCAGGTGAAGCGGGAAGATTTGCAAGGAAAGCAGATACTTGTGTCCAATGAGAAGTATTATATTGCCGATCACGGCATCCGCGAGGCTGTTTTCGGCGGCAATATGCAGGATATCAATCTCATTTTGGAGAATATCGTATATCTGGAAATGCTGCGCCGGGGCTATGAAGTGACTGCCGGCAGAACAGGCGATAAGAAAATTGATTTTGTATGTGACAAGCGCGGCGAGAAGCTGTATGTTCAGGCCACTTATCTGCTGGCGTCGGAGGAAACGGTCAACCGTGAGTTTGGTGCGTATGACAGTATCCGCGACAACTTCCCCAAATACGTTGTTTCTCTCGATGAGTTCGATATGAGCCGAAACGGGATCAAGCACCGGAATATCCGCGATTTCCTCTTGGCTGAGGAATGGAACTGAACACGAAGCCCAGCATTACGCCAAACGGCGCGATGCTGGGCTTCTTATTTGGCGCGCTGCATTTTTGCTTTCTGGATATGGTCGGAGAAATGAAATTGTTCTTGCCGAATGGGTGTCCATGCGGTACAATTTAACTATATTGCGATAGAAAGTCGAATGCAGAAACCAAGCCTGATGCTCTGCCGGAACATTGGAGCATTTAGGGAAAAACAAGTCATATTAGAAAATTTTAGGGGGTAGTGGACATGAGCAGTACGATTTTTCGCGAAAAAAGTTTAGAAAAGATATCATCTCCTGAGCAGATGAACGATTACATCCGGGTTTCCAGTCCCAGCGTGTGGATGGTCCTCGCGGCGGTCATCGTGCTTCTGGCCGGCGTTTGCGTGTGGGGCGTGTTCGGGCATCTTGACACCGCTGTGCAGACGGGCGGCGTTTGCAGGAATGGCCGTCTTGTCGTTTTTGTGGGCGAGGAGGATCATGAAAAAATAGGAGAAAATGCCGTTATTTCGGTCGACGGGGTCGAGTATGCCGTGACTGAGATCACGAATGTCCCCATACGGGTCGATGACCAGATCGACCCGTATGTTGTCCATCTTGCGGGTTTCACCGGGGGCGGCTGGGCATACAGGCTGTACGCCGATGCGCCGGGGCTTGCGGACGGCGTGTACGCCGTGTCTGTTGTCACGGAGCGGGTCAGACCGCTCGATTTTGTGTTGAACTGAGGGATGAAAATGAAGGCAGAAAAGAGAAAGGCCTCCATCACAAAGGGCGTTGCCAAAGTCCCGGTTGTGATGCAGATGGAGGCCCTGGAGTGCGGCGCGGCAAGCCTTGCCATGATTTTGGCCTACTACGGGAAGTGGATCCCGCTGGAGCAGGTGCGCCTGGACTGCGGCGTGTCCCGGGACGGCTCGAACGCCCGCAATGTGCTTCGCGCTGCCCGCAGCTACGGCCTTACGGCAAAAGGATACCGGTATGAGCCGGAGGACTTGAAAAAAAGTGGAAAATTTCCTTGCATTATCCATTGGAATTTTAATCATTTTGTGGTTTTGAATGGATTTCGGGGAGACAAAGCCGTACTGAACGACCCGGCCAAGGGGACGTATGCCGTCTCCATGAAGGCTTTCGATGAAGCGTTCACGGGAATATGCCTGTTCTTCGAGCCGGGGGAGGATTTCAAGCCGGAGGGAAAGCCCCAATCCATGATCAGCTACGCGAAGCAGCGGCTGACAGGCGCGGGCACGGCCATCGTTTTCGTCACGCTGACCGCCGTCATCTCTTCGCTGCTGGGCATCATCACCCCCGCCTTTTCGCGGGTGTTCCTGGACCGGCTGCTGACGGGTGAAAATCCCGACTGGCTCGTGCCCTTTACGCTGGCGCTGGCGGGCATCAGCGTGATACAGCTGGTGGTGGCGTGGATACAGGCGGTCTATTCCCTGCGGATCAACGGCAAGCTGGCGGTGGTGGGGAATACCACCTTCCTGTGGAAGGTGCTCCGTATGCCCATGGAGTTTTTCTCCCAGCGCATGGCGGGTGATATTCAGGGCAGACAGTCGGCCAACGCCGAGATCGCGGGACAGCTGGTGAACACCTTTGCACCGCTGGCGCTGGACGCCGCCATGATGGTGTTCTATCTTGTGGTCATGCTGCGGTACAGCGTGGTGCTGACACTGATCGGACTGGCATCCGTGCTGGCGAACCTGGCGCTTTCCGGCATTATCTCCAAGAAGCGCATCAACATCACCCGGGTGCAGATGCGGGACGCCGGCAAGCTGGCCGGTACGACCGTCGCCGGTATCGAGATGATCGAGACCATCAAGGCCAGCGGTGCGGAGAACGGTTTCTTTGAAAAGTGGGCGGGCTATCAGGCCAGCGTCAACGCCAGCCAGGTCAAATTCCAGCGCACCAATCAGTTGCTGGGGATGCTGCCCGCACTGGTCAGCTCCCTCTGCGGCACGGCGGTGCTGATGACGGGTGTCTATCTGGCGATGGACGGCAGCTTCACCGTGGGTATGATCCTGGCGTTTCAGGGCTTCCTCTCCTCCTTTGTATCCCCGGCGATGACGCTGATCTCGGCAGGGCAGACCCTGCAGGAGATGCGTACCGATATGGAGCGGATCGAGGACGTGATGAAGTACCCCACTGATCCGGCGCTGGAAGCGGCGGCGGATGACAGCGATGACCGCGCCGAATACAGCAAGCTCTCCGGCGCGGTGGAGCTGCGGCACGTCACGTTCGGATATTCGCGGCTTGCCGAGCCGCTGATCTCCGATTTCAGCATGACGCTGAAGCCCGGAAGCCGCGTGGCGTTCGTCGGGCCCTCCGGCTGCGGCAAATCCACCATCTCCAAGCTGATCTCCGGGCTCTACAAGCCGTGGAGCGGGGAAATACTGTTCGACGGCAAGCCTATCTCTCAGATAGACAGGAACGTGTTCACAGGCTCTCTCGCGGTGGTGGACCAGGACATCATCCTGTTTGAGGACACCATCGCCAACAACATAAAAATGTGGGACAACTCCATCGAGGACTTTGAGATGATCATGGCCGCCCGGGACGCCCAGCTCCACGAGGACATCATGCAGCGTGACGGCGGGTATCAGTACAAGCTGACAGAGGGCGGCAAGGATCTGTCCGGCGGCCAGCGGCAGCGGCTGGAGATCGCCCGGGTGCTCACCCAGGACCCCACCATCATCATCCTGGACGAGGCCACCAGCGCGCTGGACGCGAAGACCGAGTATGACGTGGTCAAGTCCATCAAGGACAGGGGCATCACCTGCATCGTGGTGGCCCACCGGCTCTCCACCATACGGGACTGCGACGAGATCATCGTCATGGAGCAGGGCCGGGTCGTGGAGCGTGGCACCCACGAGGAGCTGATGCGGCAGGGCGGCGCGTATACGCAGATGGTATCAAACGAGTGAAGGAGGTGGACGTGATATGGGTTGGTTCGATGAACAGATAAGAGAGCGCAAGCAGTACGACGACGAGGCTTTCTCCGAGGCGTTTGCCAATATGGCGTCCGCCGTTATGGGGAAGCGGATCAGCGCCGCCGTCAGCGACGACCGCAGGGCCGCCAAGGATTCTATCGATGACATCCTGAAGCACTATCACATAAAGAGCCGGGAGATCCCGGACAGCATCTCGGATGTGAACGAGCAGCTGGAATATCTCCTGCGGCCCTACGGCATCATGCGGCGCACGGTGCGCCTGGAGGACGGGTGGCATCGTGACGCCATCGGCGCGATGCTGGGCTTCTTCCGGGAGAGCGGGAAGGCTGTAGCGCTTATTCCCGGGGGGCTTTCCGGCTACACCTATTTCGACCCGGAGACCGGCAGACGGAAGCGGATCGACCGGAAGAACCAGCATCTGTTCGGGGAGGAGGCCATCGTCTTTTATAAGCCGTTCCCCCTGAAAAAGCTCAGCCTTTCTGCGCTGGCAGGGTATATCGTAAGGACGCTTTCCGCGTCGGACTATGTGATGATCGCCCTGGCTACGCTGGCACTGTCGCTGCTGGGGATGCTCTCCCCGCTGATCAGCCAGCTGCTTTTTGCACAGGTGCTGCCCTCCGGCAGCGTCCGGCTGCTGGTGGCTATGGCTGTCTTCTCGGTGTGCGTGTCGGTGAGCGTGCTGCTGGTCACGGCGGTGAAGGGAATGATCCAGGCACGGATCGAAACGAAGCTGAGCATATCCGTTGACGCGGCGGCGATGATGCGTATCATGTCCCTTCCGGCGGACTTTTTCAAGCCGTACAGCGCCGGCGAGCTGGCAGATCGCGCTTCGCAGATCGGCGTGCTCTGCAAGATGCTGGCGTCCACCGTGCTGTCCACGGGGTTCACATCCCTGTTTTCCCTCATATACATATCGCAGATCTTTGCCTACGCGCCGGCGCTGGTAGTGCCCGCGCTGGTCATTATTCTGGTGACCGTCGTGTTCTCCCTGCTGTCCTCCTTCGTTCAGATGAAGGTCAGCGCCCGGCAGATGGAGCTCTCCGGCAAGGAGAGCGGCATGACCTATGCCCTTATCTCCGGCATACAGAAGATCAAGCTGGCCGGTGCGGAGAAACGCGCCTTTGCCCGGTGGGGCAACCTCTATGCCGAGAGCGCCCGGCTGACCTACGACCCGCCGGTGTTCCTGAAGCTCAATGCCGTCATCAGCCTGGCCATCAGCCTTACGGGAACGATCGTCATGTACTACATGGCGGTGCGGTCGGGCATTTCGGTGGCGGACTATTACGCCTTCAACACGGCGTACGGCATGGTGTCCGGCGCGTTCATGTCCCTGGCCGGGATGGCGCTCTCCGTGGCGCAGATCAAGCCGATCCTCGCCATGGTAAAGCCATTCTTCGATGCAGTCCCCGAGATCTCCGACGGCAAGCAGGTGCTGACCCGCCTGTCGGGCGGGATCGAGCTGAGCCATGTGTCCTTCCGATATAATGACACCATGCCCCTTGTTATTGACGACCTGTCTTTGAAGATCCGCCCCGGCCAGTACGTGGCCATCGTGGGGAAAACGGGCTGCGGGAAGTCCACGCTGCTGCGGCTGCTGCTGGGCTTTGAAAAGCCCCAAAAGGGCGCGGTCTATTATGACGGCAAGGACCTGGAGAAGATCGATCTGCGGTCGCTGCGGCGGCGCATCGGCGTGGTGATGCAGAACGGCAGGCTGTTTCAGGGGGACATCTACTCCAACATCGTGATCTCCGCCCCGTGGCTGACCCAGCAGGACGCCTGGGAGGCGGCGGAGCTGGCCGGTATCGCCGACGATATACGGAAGATGCCCATGGGCATGAGCACGATGATCTCCGAGGGCTCGGGGGGCATATCCGGCGGCCAGAAGCAGCGGCTGATGATCGCCCGGGCCATTGCGCCCAAGCCCAAGGTCCTGATGTTCGACGAGGCCACCAGCGCGCTGGACAACATCACCCAGAAGAAGGTGTCCGACTCGCTGGAGCAGCTGAAATGCACCCGCATCGTCATCGCCCACCGGCTGTCCACCATCCGGCAGTGCGACCGGATCATCGTGCTGGACCACGGAAAAATCATAGAGGACGGCACGTACGACCAGCTGATCGCCGCCGACGGGTTCTTTGCCGAGCTGGTGGCGCGGCAGAGACTGGATGCGACGCCCGGCGGCGCTGTGTAATGGCAGGGGAAAGATATTTTTGAAAATTTTTCTAAAAGCATTAGCCATTTTCCTTTTTGGCTCGTATCAATAGGTGAAGGAGGCAGATATGGAGAAGAACAGATCAGACCGGGCGGAAACGACCCGCCTGAGCGAGCAGGCGCTTTTCCGGCTCTTCGATTATCAGCGGTTTGAGGACGACCCGCAGCTCCGATCGTTGATCGACGGGGTGGAGAGCGCGTACGGCGCGGAGCTGTCGGACGACGAGCTCATCCAGGTGAGCGCTGCGGGAGAGCTGTACCGCAAAAAGCGGCCCGACGGCGGCGGAGGCGGCGCGACATGAGCATGACGGCAGAAAGAGAAGCGCTGTATGCGGAATATGCCGGGAAGGTCCGCGGGTATGTGTTCGGAAAGCTCTCCAACAGGGCTGATGCCGAGGACGTTGTCAGCGATGTGTTCCTGAAGGTGTACGAAAAGTACCCGACCTTTGACGCCGATCGGGCTTCCGTCTCCACATGGGTCTACACCATCACCCGGAACACGGTCATCGACTATTTCCGCGCCCACCGCACCTGCGCGGAGCTGCCGGAGGACCTGCCCGACGAGGGCGGTGTGGATGACGGACTGCTGCGACAGGAGTCCCTCCGAATGCTGGGAGAGGCGCTGGGCAAGCTGGACGACCGGTCACGGGCGCTGATCGTCCTGCGGTACTACAAGAGGATGTCCCTGAAGGACACGGCGGCCCGGATGGGCGTCTCCTATGCCTACGTCAAGGTGCTGCACAAGGAGGCCCTGCGGCTGCTGCGGAAACACATGGGCGAGCCGGTCGTATAGACCGATGCAAATAACGAAAGGAGAAACAAAATGAAAGAGGAAAAGAACATCATGAACGCGGCTGAGCTGACCGAAGAGGAGCTGGAAAAAGTGGGCGGCGGCAGCAAGATGGTGATCATCGGCGACGGCAAACGGGGCTCGTGCAAGAGGTGCGGCGCGTACACCTTTATCAATGACGAGGGGTACTGCGACAAGTGTCAGGAGAAGAGAGACCGGGGCGAATAAGACCCCTGGGAGCGGAGAAAGAGAATGAGGGAGGATACAGAGATGGAACTGAACAATGAACTGCTGGCGAAGGCGAAGGCGGCAAAGTCCCCCGAGGAGCTGCTGGCGCTGGCGAAGGAGAACCATGTCGAGATGACCGAAGAGAGTGCCAAGGCGTACTTTGACCAGCTGCACCCCCAGACCGGTGAGCTTTCCGACAGCGAGCTTGACAATGTATCGGGCGGCTGCGGCGGTGGCACGAAGATCGCCGCGCGGAGGACGGTCACGGCGGTGGGGCGGCGGCTGAATTGGCGGTGTCCCGTCTGCAAGAACGACTGCTGGGAGGAAAACGGATACAGATGGAGTCCCCAGCAAAAATGGTGGTACTGCTGCGTCTGCCAGATACGGAAGGGGTCGACGGACGTTACGAACGTCCAACAGCCCGGAAACCGCGCCGACTTCCCGGTGGCGTATGTTACCGTTGAAATGTAGAAATACACAATCCGAGCAGGAGATGACCCCAGCGTGGAGTAAGTGACAGGCAAATGCTATCAAATCAAGTACAAGGAGGAGAACCATGGAGCCGACCAAGGAACTCGTTGCGAAGGCAAAAGAAGCGAAGACCTCTGAGGAGCTTATGGCTCTGGCAAAGGAAAACGGTATTGGACTGACCGAGGAGGAGGCCAAGGCGTACTTTGACCAGCTGCACCCCCAGACCGGCGAGCTGTCCGACGACGAGCTGGACAACGTGGCTGGCGGCGGCTGCTACGCGAGGGGCGGCAAGATGGTCGTTTCGGCGCTGCATAAGTGTAATAATTTCTACTGTAAATACTGTGGAGGAAGAGGGCTGCATGGGGGCTGCTGCGCGCGATGTGACGTTATTGCATACTGTGGGGACTGCCAATACTGCACATACGAGAAGGGCCTGTGGCTGTGCAACAACCCCATATACAGGAGATAACTCTGCCGGGAAACAACAAGATCATATATCAGGAGAGAATTGAGAAATGGAACTGAGCAATGAACTGCTGGCGAAAGCGAAGGCGGCAAAGTCCCCCGAGGAGCTGCTGACGCTGGCGAAGGAGAACGATATTGAGCTGGCCGAGGAGGAGGCCAAGGTGTACTTTGACCGGCTGCACCCCCAGACTGGCGAGCTGTCCGACGACGAGCTGGACAATGTGGCCGGCGGCGCCTGCTACTCCAGCGGAGGACGCCTTAAGACCACCTGCGGGCACAGGTGCAAACACTATGTGGACGGACCTTCCACCTTCGGCGTGAAGGGTACGTGCTGTCGGTGCTTGTATTGGGGCGTCGACCCCCTCGCCGTCAAGGGCAGTCTCTGGACAACGGTCATCGAGCTGACCATAAGGGCGGCGAAGGCCATGGAGCCCCGGGAGTGCTACCATCCGGCGAACAGAAGATGACCCCGGCGTGGAGTAAGTGACAGGCAAATGCTATCAGAGGAGGAGAACCATGGAGCTGAACAAGGAACTCGTTGCGAAGGCAAAAGAAGCGAAAACCCCTGAGGAGCTTATGGCTCTGGCAAAGGAAGCCGGTATTGAACTGACCGAAGAGAGTGCAGCATCGGCTTTTGAACAGCTGAACCCCAAAACAGGCGAGCTTTCCGACAGCGAGCTTGATAATGTATCGGGCGGCTGCGGCGGTGGTTATGATGCCAGCAGACCATATCCCCAATTCGCTGTCGGCGAATCCGTATTATACATCCATAGCTGGTTGGGAGCAAACAGGATAACCGACTCCGGCAAGGTCGTGAAGAGAAACTATGAAAATGGCGCATGGTATTATACTCTGAAAATACACGACGGAAGCACAATAAAGGTGGTCGAATCGCATGTCATAAAGTGCTGAGAAGGAGATCATTATGGAACACAATAAAGAACTTTTAGCAAAGGCGAAGGCGGCAAAAACTCCCGAAGCGCTGTTGGCTCTCGCAAAGGAAAACGGCATTGAAATGACAGATGAGAGCGCGGCTGCGTATTTTGAGATCATGCATCCCAAGGCGGGAGAGCTTGCGGACGAAGAGCTCAACAATGTGTCCGGCGGCGGCTGCCGCAAGGGCGACGGAAGACTGGTCGTTTCCGCCGGCTATTCATGCGGGTACTGGGAATGCAAACGCTGCGGAGTGCGTGCGACGAGATATTCCGGCGGTATTTCCAGGTGCGGAGTATGCGGAAAGCTGCCGAATTGCAATAACTGCTATTGGTGCTCTATTGAAAAAGGGCTGTGGCTTTGTAATAACAGGGACAAATGAGCTGATTTGACATATGCGTTATATTTTGAACCCCCATATCGCCCTGCGTTCCTGGCAGCTCGTGCCCTATGCGTACTACGTGAAGGGTGAGCGCAACGCCAAGGGGCTGAAGGCGGACGAATTTGAGTTCCTGTCGTCCTGCGACGGAGAGAGTGAGCTGTCATCCCCGGAGGAGAGCCCGCTGGCCCGCCGGTTTCTCGAGGATGGTTTTATCCGCAGGGCCGGGGACGGCGAGGTACTGTCGGACTGGAGCAGGCCGCGCCTGTGTTTGAACCGCTACTTTCCGGCCATGAACTGGATGATCACCGGCAAGTGCAACTATAACTGCCTCCACTGCTTCAATGCCGCCGACAACGCGCCGCTCATGAGCGAGTGGAGCATGAAGGAGGCGGACCGTCTTCTGGACCAGGCCCGGGACTGCGGCATCAACGCCTTTACCATCACAGGCGGCGAGCCGATGCTGCACCGGCATTTCTTCGACATTCTGGAGGGCATCTATGCCCGCGGTATGTACGTCGAGGAGCTGAACACCAACGGCTACTTCATCGACCGGCAGGCGCTGGACCGCATGAGGGCCATAGGGTGTGTCCCGCTGATGAAAATATCCTTTGACGGCATCGGGTATCACGACTGGATGCGGGCGCATAAGGGCGCGGAGGAGACCGCCCTGCGGTCGATCCGCCTGTGTGTGGAGAACGGCTTTCCCGTCAAGGTACAGACGAACATGAACCGCCGCAACTGCGGCGCTATGCTGAAGACGGCGGAGATGCTGGACGATATGGGTGTGACGGAGATGCGGGTCATCCGCACGACGGAAGCGCCCCGCTGGGTGCAGAACGCGGGCGATGCCTGCCTGACGCTGGAGGAGTATTTCGACGAAGCGCTCCGGCTGTGGGAGCGGTATGCCCAAGGCGAACACGCGATGGATCTGACGGTGTGGCAGTTCGGGACGCTGTACCCGCGGTCGTGGATCTACACGCTGACGGCGGTAAGCGCCTGTCCGGGAGAATACCGGAGCAGCGCGCCCGTGTGCAAGGGCAACCGCGGCATGGTGGCCGTGGCGGCCAACGGGAATGTGTTCCCCTGCCACCAGATGTCGGGCTATTACGAGCAGCACGGCGACATCCTGGGCAATGCAAAGCGGGATGCTCTGGCGCAGCTGCTGTCCGGCGGGCCGTACCTGGACGAGGTGTGCACCACCCTGGGGACGCTGCGGGAGAGGAACGAGACCTGCGGCAGGTGTCCGCATTTCGAGTACTGCAACGGCGGCTGCCGTGCCATCGCGCTGGCGCTCACCGGCGATAAGCTGGGCGTCGATCCGTCCAAATGCCTGTTCTGGAGCAAGGACTACGACCGGAGGATCGCGGAGCGGCTGCCGGGCTATGACAACGGGACACCGGTGCTTTCGCGTGCTTTTGCGTCGTCTTCGCGGTGATGGCGGAGTGAGGTATTTTTGATTGCTCCCTCTATGAAAGACAGTGAAACGTAAGCTGTCGATCATGGAGGGAGCATTGCTGTGTCAAAGCCCTGTGTAGCGCAAAAAAGGCTTTTCACACGGCGGTTTTTCCTGTATACTGGTATATGTGACCCACATACTCCGGAGGATTGATTATATGTATACGATCTCATACGACCGCACCGCACCGGTGTTCAACATTCAAAGCTACTGCATCCACGACGGCCCGGGCATCCGGACCACCGTATTCGTCAAGGGCTGTCCCCTGCGGTGTCTGTGGTGTGCCAACCCGGAGTCCAACGCCGCGTACCCGGAGCTGATGACCTACAGCAGCCGCTGCACCGGCTGCGGCCGCTGCGTGCCGGCCTGTCCCCGCGGCGCGATCTCCATACGGGAACAGGAGGGCAAGTGCATCGCCTATACAGACCGCGGCAAGTGCGTGAATTGCGGCGCGTGCGTATCCGCCTGCACCCACGAGGCGCGGGAGATCGCCGGCAAGCAGACCACGGTCCGGGAAGCGCTGGATGTGGTCCTGCAGGACCGGCTGTTTTACGAGGCCTCCGGCGGCGGCATGACCATCTCCGGCGGCGAGGCGCTGGCCCACCCCGATTTCAGCGCCGATCTGTTCGCCGCCGCCCAGGCGGAGGGCCTCCACACCGCCATTGAAAGCTCGTGCTTCGCGCCCCGGGAGGTGGTCGACCGCGTGTTTTCCCATGTATCCCTGGGTCTACTGGACATCAAGCACATGGACAGCGCCCGGCACAAGGCACTGACCGGCGTACCCAACGAGCTGATTCTGGACAACATCACCCACATCCGCAGGGATCTGGGCGTTCCCGTTATCCTGCGCGTCCCCGTCATCCCCGAGATGAACGGTGACCCGGAGAACATACGGGCCGTGGGGCGGTTTGCCGCCTCCCTGGGCGATGTGGCCGTGAACCTCCTGCCCTACCACACGCTGGGCGACAGCAAGAGTGAAAGCCTTGGCCGCCAGCGAACGCTTCCGGCCACCGTGCCGGATGACGCCTATATGCAGATGCTCCGGCGCATCGTCGCCGACTGCGGCGTACCGGTGCAGATCGGCGGATAATACGATGGAAAGCGCGCGGGGACAGCCCCTGCGCGCTTTTTGCGATGTATACGCAAGCTCCTCCCGACTTCGGATAGAAGTCGGGAGGGGCTTTTCCTTATTCAGATGTCGTTCAAAGGTCGGCCAGCACCTGTGCCTTGCAGAACAGGGTAACGGCCTTGCTCAGGTGGACCATGCGCTGGTTGGCGTCCTCTGCCAGCAGCGCCAGCGCCTTATGGTTCTCGCCCTCCCAGATGCACCGCTTGGCGCGGTCCAACCGGTCGTAGACCGGTTCTGCGGCATCTTCGCCTGCGGCGGACAGCTTTGCGGCGGCGCGGTAGAACCGGATCTTCGCATCCACCACCGCCTGCTCGGCCAGCTCCATGGCCGTGGGCTTGAGCACCAGCCTGCTGAAGCGGGCGGTAGCGCCGGGCACGCAGCAGGCGGGACGGCAGCCCTTGCCCTGGCGGAAATACGCGGTACGCTCCGTGGGCTCGGCCAGACTCTGCATATAGGTATCGTTACGGAAGCTGCGCTTCTCCGGCGTCCATGTGCTGTACTCCGGGTCCCACGCATCACGCACCCAGTGCTCCCCGTCAAAATAGTCCCGGCAGGTGATGATCTTCTCCAGCGTGTCCAGCGTGATATGGCCCAGGCTGTCCCGCAGCAGCCGGTCCTCGGTGATGAACCGGGAGACGGCGTTCTGCGTCCTGCGAAGGTCAGCGGGCTTGGAGGACTGCATCTCCGGCGACAGGAAGTAATTGGTGGCATGGAGATAGTCCTTCTCCCCGTTGTCGCCGCTGCGGCGCACCGCGTGGTGACCGTTGGTCATCTCCACCACGCAGACGTCGCCGGTGGGATCGGCAAAATGCATATTCTCCGCCGAGCCGGTGGGCCGGTTGATCTCCAGCGCGCGCTGCAGCGCCTCCGCCGTGTCGGCACAGTGCAGGCTCAGCTGCATGGTGGACAGCACGGCGGGCGTCCCGTAGCCCTCGTCGCCCGGGCGGCCGTTCCAGCCGCCGTTGGTGGCCATGGTGACCAGTCCCTTTTCATTGAGGGCAAAGTTGCTGTTGTAGCCGCCGTTGTTCATGGAGGCATAGCCGTTTTCCGGATACAGCACCATGGTCGGGCCGAAGGAGGTAGGTGTAAACGATCCGCCGTCGGCGTTAACCGCGTTGATGAGCTTTCCCTCCTCCGCAGCGTCTCCCCAGACGGACAGCGAGCTGCAGTGGTTCACCACCGGCTGCATCAGGTTGGGGATATACCCCAGCAGCATGGCCTCGTAGGGCAGCGACAGTGCGTCCGCCGTGCCCTGCCACATCTCGGCAATGTCGGGGGACTGCTCCTCCACGATCCGGCCAAACGCCTCCGCGTCCTTCATGATCCCCGCCGTATCCGGCCGCAGGGCGCGGATACGGGAGGCCAGGACCAGCACATGGTTCACCGTGCTTCTGCCGCTCTCCAGGCCCAGCTGATAGCCCATGTCATAGGGCTTGCCGGAGACGATGCACACCGGCTTGACCATATCCGGAACGATCTGGGGGTCAGCCTGTGCCATCAGTGCGGCGGCGACTTCTTCAAACTTTTTCATACGCTTATGTAACCTTTCCTATCGCGGGTATCACATCATGTGGATATATGCGCCGGGGCCCAGAGGCAGATCCAGCAGGACCCAGACCACCAGCAGCAGTGTCCACGCCACGAAGATCACCAGAGAAGCCGGGATCAGGCAGGACAGCCATTTGTTCAGGGAGCTCTCCTTGATCTTGAACGTATCGCGGCAGGTATCCACCAGCATGAACAGGAACGGAGAGAAGGGGCTGGCGCAGTTGGTGGCGGAGTCGGAGATGCGGAAGGCGATCTGAGACAGGGCGGGAGACCAGCCCAGCTTGGCAAAGATCGGCACGACCACCGGAGCAAAAATGTTCCACTTGGCGGTGGCTGCGGTGCTGAAGATGTTGATGAACATCATGATGACCATGAAGATGATGATCAGGCCAAGGCCGGTCAGGTGGATCTTTTGCAGGAACTCAACGCCGACCACGGACAGCATCTTCGTCAGCTGAGACCAGCCCAGCACGTTGATGAAAATACTCAGGATGAAGCACATGACGATATAGGGAGCCATACGCTCCGTGGATTTGATGACCATGCGGCGGATGTCGTCGATGTCCTTGATGTTCTTCACGCTGACGCCGTAGGCGATGCCGAACACGGCAAACGCGCCGAACATCACGCCCACCAGGGAGTCCCAGAACACGTTTTTGCCGTCCTTGTTGATAAACACGCCGAAA
Organism: bacterium; assembly: GCA_963632705.1. GTDB lineage: Bacteria > Bacillota > Clostridia > Oscillospirales > Oscillospiraceae > Vescimonas. Next base: position 33,013 of record CAVGVB010000019.1, read on the forward strand.
TACAGGGCGGCCGCTATGAACACCACATACAGCAGCAGCCACAGCGCGGCATTCCGCAGGCCCTTCTTCTCCAGCGCCACCTGCGCGGGATCGACCTCCTTGGCGGCCACGCTGGCGAAATAGTCCTCCGGCAGCGGGTCAAGGAACTTGGAGATCCACTTCTCCGTGACGAAATACACCGTCAGCGTGATGAGGAACGTGGACGCTATCAGGAAATACCAGTTGCTGGTGACCTCCAGCGGGGCGACGTCCATAGCGTTGGATTCGATGGCGGCGTTGGTGATGCCGGTGAGCATCACGTCGTTGTTGGAGACCAGCAGGTTCGCGCACATACCGCTGGTATTCGCCAGATAGCACGCGATCATGCCCACCATGGGGTTCTTGCCGATGGCCAGATAGGCGAAGCCGGCAATGGGCGTCAGGATGAACAGGGACGTATTCTCCGCCAGGTTGCCCATAACGCCGATGAAGCAGACCAGCAGGGGGACGAGCTTCTGAGGTGCGCCGCCCATGGCTCTGCCGATGGCGCTGTGCACCACGCCGGACTCCTCACAGATGCCGATGGCGAACACCATGACCATAACAGGGGCAAACGCCGGATAGTTGCTGAAGTTGCTCACAAGGGTGCTGAAGAACCACTGGATGCCGCCCTTGGTGAAAATGGAGTTGGGCGCCAGGGGCTGGCCATTGGCCGGGTTGATGACGGAGACACCGGCCCAATGCAGGATCGCCGCAAGCAGGATGACGAACACCGTCAGCCAGGTAAACATTTTCAGCGGCTGGGGGATCTTTTTGCAGACTTTCTGCGTCCCGCTGATGAACCTCATCATAAAGGACGGCTTGTTGGTTTCCTTTGTGGACATGATCTTCCCTACTTTCTTTCTACACATTTTGGGGTCGCTGGGGGTGCTTGCGGCTTTGATTGTATGGAATATCCCCTGCAAAAGATATGGTCACCCGGCACAAATTTTCCCATGGACCTTGTGCACAAAATCCGGCGGCTTTTGTCGGCCGTATCTGTCGAGTTCGCCGGTCTTTATCCGTCTCACCGCGGTGGGGGCGGTTGCAAATCCCCCGCGGTCATGCTATGATGTGCAGAGCTATATAAAAAAGGGGCTTTCCCACGCTCCATATCGGTCGGAGGTGTCCGTATGATCGGCATTCAGCTTATTCTCAGTGCATTGGAGGGCCATATCCTCGCGCAGTACATCTGCCGGGACGTGCTGCCCGGCACCTGCAGCGGCGCGGCGTTCTTCAATCCCCTGCTGCCCTTCTCCCCGCATATGCTGTACGTTGCCGAGGCCGCCACATGGCGGGCCGCTCTGGCTGGCGGCGCGACGCTTCTGCCGGAGGCCACGCTGTTCGTCAGCGCCCCGGACCGGGACACCGAAGGTCTGGCGGACTCCTGCGGCGTGGGCAACCTGATCGTATGCGACCTGCCCTGCTTCGAGCTGCACCGCCGCGTCACGGAAGCCGTCGGGAAGTACAGCCGCCTGGTGCAGGCGGCGGAGCAGCTGCCGCAGGATGACATCTCCGGTATTCTTAGGCTGTGCGGCGGCGCTATGGACGTCTCCCTCCTGTATACGGACGAACAGCTGTCCCCCTCTGCGGCGGCGCTGCGGGCCAGGGACAGCGCCTGTCCCCTGCTGGCATACGAGAAGGGCGCGCTGGTCAGCGACCTGCCCCGCCAGCTGCTGGGCAGCCTGTCCGGCCAGGGCACTGCAAGCACGCTGTGGAACACCTCGTGCCTTACCATCGCGGCGCTGCCGTCCGCCGGCTATCTGCTCTGCCTGAGCAGCCAGGACGAAAAAATGGCGGAGCAGGAGACGCTGCTGTGCGCCCGGCTGCTGGTCCGCGCACTGAAAAACAGCATCCACGGGCAGAGCAGCGGGCAATTCGCCATGCAGTCTCTGGCAAAGCTCCTCTGCGGCGACAGGACGCTGACGGAGGGCAGTCTGGCGCAATGTCTGGCCGGGGTGAAGCGCCCTGTGCAGAAATTCCGCCAGCTGGTGCTGGTGCGCTTTGACGCGCCGCCGGCCCAGCAGACCCGGGAGTTGTTTCTGGAGCTGACCCATACCTTCCCCAGCGGCAACATCACATGGTACGACCGCCAATTCATCATCCTTCTGTCCGAGCCCCGGTTCAGCGGCGCTTTCAGCGCGGACCGCTTCCCGCTGCTGGAGCAGTTCCTGACGCAGCACAGCGGCTATGCCATGGTCAGCAGCGTCACCCGCACGGCCTCCGGCCTGCAGCAGGTCTGTCGCGAGGTGCTGCACACCATCGATCTGGGCCGGCTGGTGGAGAAATCCACCGATGACAAGCGGCTGATGCGGTTCAGCGATTACGCTATCTACCATGTGATCGACCTGGCCATGAGCCGCTTCCGCCAGATATACGGCGACGACCAGATCGGCGTGCTGGCCCATCCCTATATCATCGCGCTGCAGCGCTACGACCACACGAAGGGCACGGCCCTGTGCGACTTTCTGTTCTACTATCTGATGCACAACCACAGCATCGCGGACACCGCCGCCCACTTCTATATGCACCGGAACACGGCCGTCTACCAGCGTGACCGCATCGCCCGGATCATCCACTATCAGTTTGACGATCCCTATGTGGATTTCCAGCTGCTGTTCTCCCTGTGTCTGACCAAATATTACAGACACTGCCTGGGACAGATAAACTGGACGATCCGCTACGAGAAGAGCGACTATTGATCTCTCCCGCCGGACCATGTGCGGCAATAGCGTAAAACCTCCGGTAAATATGTGTATCGTAACCATATCAGTTCCTTTCGTCAAGTAGTAAGATTATTTTGAACAAAACGATCTTACTATACTACTGCACGGGAGGAAACACACCATGTATGACCGCATCGAGCGTATCAAAAAGCGGGTCGTCATCGACCATTACCCCATCTGCATTCAGAAATTCCGGATCACGCTGGAGGCCCGGGAAAAATACAAGAACCTGCCCCCTGTCGTGCAGCGGGGCAAGATCCTGGAGGAAGTGGCCGCCAATATGCCCATCGCCATCGCCCCGGACGAGTTGATCGTGGGCATGGCCGCCAGCAAGCCTATGGGCCTGGAGATCGATCCGGACTACGGCGTATGGGAGCAGAGCGAGATCGACTCCCTGAAGGAGGACGGCTACCTCATCGACCCCGAGGATGAGCGGCTGCTGCAGGAGCTGAACAAGTCCCACGATCCCGCCACCCTCATCGGACAGATGGGCAATATCATCTACGAAAACGAGCGGCTGATCTCCGCCCTGGAGGCCGGCCTGATCCTGCCCCCCTGGAAAAACAAGAAAAGCGGCAAGGGTGTGGGCGGCGGCTATGCCCAGTCCGGTCTTGGCCTCGGCCCGTCCCTGATACTGCTGTGCGTCGATTACGCCAAGCTGCTGAACACCGGCACGGACGCCATGATCCGGCAGGCGGAGGACGAGATGGCTAAGCTGCGTTTTCTCGGGAGCAAGGAGACGATTGAGAAATTCCGCTACTACCAGGGCGTGATCGCCTCCCTGCGCGCCATGAACATCCTGGCGGAGCGCTACGCCGCGCTGGCCGCCCGGATGGCCCACGAGGAAACCGATCCCGCCCGCAGGGCGGAGCTGGAACAGATCGCCGCCATCTGCCGCCGCGTTCCCGCCAAGCCCGCCTCCTCCTTCCGGGAGGCCATGCAGGCCTTCTGGTTCACCATTCTGATGCTCAGCCCCTCCACCACGCTGCCCGGCGGCCGCTTCGACCAGTTCATGTATCCCTTCTACGAAAAGGACCTGGCAGAGGGGCGGATCACGCGGGACGAGGCGCTGGAGCTGATCTGCCTGCTGCGGCTGAAGGATATGGAGCTCAACCGCACCTCCGGCAAAAACAACCGCAAGAAAAACGCCGGCATGGCCAAGTGGCACAACTACACCATCGGCGGCGTAAAGCCGGACGGCTCTGACGCCACCAACGAGATCACCTATCTGGTGCTGGAGTCCGCCGCCATCACGAAAACGCCCCACTTCACCATTACGCTGCGGGTACACGAAAAAACGCCGGAGGCGCTGATGCACAAGGCGCTGGAGGTGGTACGCATGGGCTTGGGTATGCCCGCCTTTGTGGGCGACGAGTCCTATATCAAGACCTTCACCTCCCGCGGCGTGCCCATTGAAGACGCCCGGGAATACGTCATGACCGGCTGCCTGGACGCCAACCTGCCCGGCAAGTCCCGCACCGGCCCTGTCCCCATGGTGACCATTCCCTTGATCTTCGACATCTTCCGGCACAACGGAACGGACGTGACCACCGGCAACCACTGCGGCATCGAGACCGGCGACTTCACCGCTTTCACCAGCTACGACGAGCTGTACGCAGCGTTCCTGCGTCAGGTGGACTACCTGCTGGATGTCGTGGCGGAGAAGAACAACATCGAGCTGTTCACCACCCGCGAGCTGCTGCCCGATCCCCTGCGCTCCGCCCTGATGTATGAGGGCATCGAGTGCGGCCACGAGGTGTTCGACCGCGTCATGCCCTTCGAGAACGGGGCTGTGGTGAACCCCATCGGCATGATCAACACCGGCGATATTCTGACCGCCATGAAAAAACTGGTGTTTGACGAGAAAAAGTATACCCTGTCTCAGCTCTATGACGCCCTGGAAGCCAACTGGGACGGGTACGAGGAGATGCGCCGCGATTTCGAGGCCGCGCCCAAATACGGCAACAACGACGACTATGTGGACACCATCACCGCCCGCTGGTTCAAGGACTTCTGCGATATGGTGGACTCCAAGCTGTCTATCTATGGCCATCCCCATATCCCCACCGGCATTTCCATCACCTCCCACCAGCCCGGCGGTGAGCTGACCGGTGCGACACCGGACGGGCGCAAGGCCCATGAGATTCTGGCCGACGGCAGCGTCTCCCCCATGCACGGCATGGACACCCGCGGTCCTACCGCTGTGTTTCAGAGCGCTATGAAGATCGACCAGGACCCGTTCCAGGCCACGTTAATGAACATGAAGTTCTCCCCCACCGCGCTGCGGACCGACACCGATCTGGCCAAGCTCGGCGCTATGATCCGGGTGTATCTCACCCACGGCGGCAAGCACGTGCAGTTCAATGTGGTGGACCGGGCCACGCTCCGCGCCGCCCAGGAAAACCCCCACGAATACAGAGATCTGGTGGTGCGGATCGCCGGATACAGCGCATATTTTGTCCAGTTGAACCGCCAGATGCAGGACGAGGTCATCGAACGTGTGGAGCAGGCGCTGTAAGCCGATCTGAGCGGAGAAGAAGGCACACCCAGTGGTCCAGATGCCTCCGCGTATCCGATCGTGGCAAAAGCCAATGAGACCGCGTTGTAAAGCAGCGTGCTGAACAAAAAAGATGAGCAGGTTTCCCTGAATGATATGCTCCCTCAATGAAAAACAGTGAAACGTAAGCTGTCGATCATGGAGGGAGCATTGCGATGCCGTACAAACAGAATTCCAGGTTGGAGAAAACGATTTCTTACTTTCTTGCTAATTCCTGCTTTGGCATTAGCAGGAACGGCGCGCATGCTTTGAAAATGTCCTTTTAGCTATGCGATGCAGTAATGATTTGTGGAGAGGAAAAGTGTTGATAGTTGCAAAAATCTTCTCTAAAAATAAACGTGGGCGATGATTTTTGATAATTGTGCGGGTATACTAAATTTGATGAAAAGCGTTAAAAATTGCAAAAATCATTTGTAAAAGAGGTGGCTACATGGAGATTCGCAGAGATTTCTATTTGGAGAAGCTCATAAAAAAGAAGCACAATACTGCATTTTGCAGAAAGAAATTCATATGCTGGGAAACAGTCTGAGAACGTATCGGATGCTGGAAATGTACATGAAAACGCAATAAACCGAGAAGGCCATCGGCAAATAGCCGATGGCCTTCTCGGTCTCTTTATATCTCAGAATGTCCCAGAACCGGCAAAAACGCGCCTGTGAGTTTGCCTATTCACTCGACGGCGGAGACGGTCCGCTCCGGATCGTCGATGAAAAATGCCGCGCCCTTGCTGTCCAGCAGGGTCAGCGCCGCAGACAGCAGCAGCGCCGTGTGGGATGCGGGGTCGTCCAGCGGAACGGCGAAGTCCTCCCGCATTTTGTGGATGCGGTACAGCACTGTGTTCCGGTGGGTGAACAGCGCCTCGCAGGTGTCCTTCAGGGAGCGTCCGCAGGTCAGATAGTAATAGAGCGTCTCGCAGTACTGGCTGCTCTTTTCCCTGTCGCACGCCGCCAGGGCCTTGACCTGGGGCAGGATCAGGCTCTTGTATCGCCGGGCGGCGGTCAGCATCAGCAATGTGCGCAGCTGCTCCGCGTGATAGACGCTGCCGCCGCGGAAGTCGGCATCTGCGACCAAATCCAGTGCCTCGCGGGCGGTGCGGTACAGAGCGGGCAGGTCATAGAGATCCGTTATCGGCTCGGAAATGACCACCTTCAGGTGGAACTCCTCCACAAGAGCGTCAAAGCCGGCGGGGTCATATCCCTCGTGCAGAAACAGAATGGCATCGCCCTGATAGAGAAACGGGTGGGAGGCATAAAACCGGTAGGTCAGCTCGTCCTTCAACTGGCTCTTGTCCAGGTACAGCGCGTGATACGCCGCCAGGTCGATCAGGGCAAAGGCGGCGGGGTGGAAATCCGCCAGATAGGTGCTGGATGATTGCAGCCGGAAATAGGCCGCCGAGGGAAAGCCGCCGTCCAGCAGGTGCATCAATATCTCCTCCGCCGTGCCGAAGGGCTTGTCCTGGCGGCTGGCCTCCACAAACAACTGCTTGGCCAGCACCGTTTCTGCGGTGCGGAACGTCTCCGCCGGAATGCCCTCCAGATGGCCGTCGATGTCCACACAGATCAGATAGCCCAGCCGCACGCCGGCGCTGATCAGAGGTGCGAAGCGGCGGCGACGGGTGCTGTCCGCCACCTCCACATAGTCCGGCGCTCCGGCGGACAGCGCCGGACTTCTGCTGATGATGGCGCCAGCCTCGTAGGTGATGACGCCCTGCTGTACGGCGCGGTCAAACAGGAGATCGGTAAAGCCCGGCGGCGCGTAATGGGCCGCCACGCGGAACGCATCGTCAATGACCATCAGGGGGCAGCCCAGCAGCTCGCCCGCGTCGACGGTCAGCCGCGCAAGGTCGTCCTGGGCAAAGAAATCCGCCAGCAATGCCGCTGTATCCTGCATAAAAGCACTTCTTTCTTGATTGTGCGATGCGCACAATTTGTTCGCCAAAGATTATACTTCTGTTCTCTTGTAAAAGCAAGGAAAATGCGTAAAATGGCAGCATAAAGAAAAAGCGCAAAGGAGCGTAAGATCATGGAAACCAAGAAGAACGTCAATATCTGGAAATCGCTGCAGAAGGTGCCTGCCGGCACGATGTTCGTGCCGCTGATCATTGGTGCGGTCATCACAACGATCTGCCAGGGTATTTTTGATTTTGACCTGTGGGGCACGCTGGGCAATCCTATGAAGGATATGTTCTCCTCCTCCGGACAGATGCTGATCATCGGTCTGATGCTGTTCTGCACCGGCACGCAGCTGAAGCTGTCGGATATGGCGGACGCCCTGCACCGGGGCGTGCTGCTGATCCTGGTACGGCTGGGCGTGGCCTACGGACTGTGCGCCCTGTTCTATGCCCTGTTCGGCTACGAGGGCTTTCTGGGCATCTCCTTCCTGGCCTTTGTGTGCGCCGTCACCAGCGCCAACGCGGCACTGTATATGGGCATTATCTCTCCCTTCGGCGACAAGGCCGATAAGGCCAGCTTCGGCATTATGCTGATCTGCTCCATGCCTCTGCTGCCGCTGCTGTTTCTGGGCTTCTACGGCGAGGCAGGCTTCGGCGAGGCGCAGGTCATGCAGATCATCTCCCTGATCATCCCCTTCATCCTGGGCATGGTGCTGGGCAACTTGGATATGGATATCCGCAAGGTGTTTGCCGGCGGCAACGCCATTATCCTCCCCTTCCTGGGCTTTGAGTTCGGCTCGACCATCAACCTGATCGACGCGGTGAAGATGCTGCCCCAGGGTCTGCTGATGAGCGTTATCTACTTCATCATCGTCATCACCCCGTCCTATATCTTCGAACGCACGGTGCTGCACCGTCCCGGCTACGCTTCCGTGGCCAGCGGCTCGCTGGCCGGCGTGGCGCTGGTGATCCCCAGCATGGCGGCAGCCTCCAACACGGCCTTCGAGCCGTATGTGAGCTCCACCGTGGCCATCCTGGCCTTTGTGCTGGCAGTGACCAACATCCTGTGCCCCTTCATGGTGAAGTTCATCCTCACCAAGCATCCCGCCGACGAGCAGCCCAGGCAGGATACCCACAAGCTGGCAGACGCCAAGCAATAACCATCTGATCCTCTATATACCGATTTGCAAAAAGGAGTGTGTACATATGAAAACACTGATCCAGGCGTCCACACTGAACGCATTGATGCTGGGTAATTTTGATGAGACCGTCAGCGTGAAGGAGTTCCTTCACCACGCCGACACCGGTATCGGTACTTACACCGGGCTGGACGGCGAGGCCATCTTCGAGGACGGCGTGGCCTACAAGGCCACTGCGGACGGCAAGGTGGTCGTCATGAGACCGGAGGGCGGCGTGGCCTTCGGCACAGTGGCCAAGTTTGATGAGAGCGTGCCCGCCGTGGAGCTGCGGGACATCGCGGACATTGAAGGTATGAAGAAGGCGTTAGCACCTTATGTGGAGGGCAACCAGAACATCTTTTACATGATCAAGGCCACCGGCGAGTTCAAGACCATGCACGTCCGCAGCTGCTTCGCCTGCGAGAAGCCCTATCCCACCCTGTCCGAGGTGGCCAAGAACCAGCGGGAGTTCCACTTCGCCAACACCTACGGCACTGTTATCGCCGTCTGGTGTCCCCGGTATGTGAACGGCATCAACCTGCCGGGCTGGCATTTCCACTACCTCAGCGGCGACAAGACGCAGGGCGGCCACATTCTGGGCCTGTCCGCCGATCACCTGACGGTGAAGGTCAACCAGATCGAGCGCTTCGACCTGACGCTGCCCCGCAATCCGGAGTTTGCCCAGCGGGATCTGTGCGAGGACCTGAGCGCCAAGACCGCCGCCGTGGAGGGCGCGAAGAAGTAACTCGACGTTCTCCTGCGTATATGAAAAGGACTGGCACGCGAAATGCGTGCCAGCCCTTTTTGCAACAGTTTAGGAGGCTTTCTATGAGCGTTTAAATAATTGTGGACTCAGCTATGGATATGCCATTTCAGCTTGAAACCGGATGCGTATATTGCCCGTGCTGCTTCGTTCGTTTGCCATACTGAATCGCAAATTTGGGGCAATGGTGCAGACAGCGAAGACACATGACGCATTCATCCTTGACCCAGACCGGTCTTTTCTCCCGAATCTCGATGGCGGAAACGGGACAATTCCGTGCACACAGCCCGCAGCCGATGCAGGTATCTTCTACACTGAAATGACTTGTTTTACGCATAGAGTCGTATTCCAGACCGTAAAACGCTTTTGCGAGAAGCAGCGGCGTTTTGTCCTCCATAAAATCACCGCAGGCGCGATTTTGTATGGCGCGGATGATACGGTCGATCTGCGGCTCTGCGGCTTCATTGATGCGCTGTACTTTGCTTTTGTCGCTCAGATCATAGATGGGCGTCCAAGTGTCCGGCATTTTCACGCTGAACTTCGCAGAGACGGAAAGACCATTGGCGTTCAGAATATCCTCGGCAAATCTCCCGGTCTGTCCCGGCGTCGTGCCGTAGGTCGCGGCGAACCAGAGATAATCCGGCTTTGTATGCAGCGTCAGCTTTTGCAGAAACTCCCGAACAATGATCGGCAGGCCCCAAGCGTAGGTGGGACTGACGATGCCGAGCGTTTCGTCCCCGCCGTCAAAGGAAAAGCCGGTACCTTTGCAGTAATCAGTGATCGAAGCGGTTTTATCGCCCGTTGCGGCGGCAATGCGGTCAGCGACATATTTGCTGTTTCCTGTTGCGGAAAAATAGAAAATCATGTTCTCATCTCCTTAACCTAACCCCGCGAATTTCACGAGCAGTGTGTGCGGGATAAGTTTTGCAAGCAGCCGGTAGCACTTGTAGAACGCCCCGGTGGTGTAGACCGCCCGACCGTTCTTTGCCGCTTTCAGCGACTTCACAGCGGCGACCTTCGGATCAATGACCGGCAAGCGTTTTTGCCCCTTGGTCAGTTCGGCTTTTCCGTTATGCTGATTCATTTCCGTGAGCATCAGCCCCGGACACATGGCACATACATTGATCTTTCGATGCTTCAATTCCTCGCGCAAGCCAAGACAGAACGCAGACACATAAGACTTTGACGCGCAGTAAACGATCAGGTTGGTATTGGGGACGAACGCAGAGGTCGAGGACACCTCCAAAATCGTACCGCCGTCTGCAATATACGGCAGGCAAACCCTTGTGATAGCCGTTGCGCCCTTGCAGTTCAGGTCGATGATTTTCAGCATCCGCGACAGCTCCATTTCCTCAAACGGCGCACCACCGGCGATTCCTGCATCGTTGATCAGCACCTTGATCTGCGGTTTTTCCTGCTGTAGCTTTTCGGCAAATACCTCATAACTGTTCATATCCGACATATCCATCGGGATCACCACACAACGCTTGTCCGGGTACTTCGACGCGACCTCTTTCAGCCGGTCTTCCCGCCTTGCAATCAGCCACAGTTCCTCAATTTCCGGGAACACCTTGGTTACGGCGTCCACATAACAGGTTCCGAGTCCGGATGATGCTCCGGTAATCACAGCAATGCTCATAATGGTTCCTCCGCAGTTAAACAAGTGCATATATTTGGACACTTGCAAATCAACTGTTATTATGATACAATACCATCAAGTCCATTTCAAGACACAGAATAGAGCGGGTGTTCAGCCTTGGACAAATTTTAAAAAATGCAAAAGGAACGCCATGAAATACGATCTTTCAAAACCGGTCACGCGGGGAGCCAAGCGAACGCTTGACGCACTCAGCGGTGCAATGTTCTTCCTTTTATCGGAGAAATCCTTTGAAGAAATCACCGTTGGCGAGCTGTGCGAACAGGCGCAATACCCCCGTGCGACCTTTTACAATTATTTTGATGATAAATACGACCTTCTGAACTATTGCTGGCTCTCTCTTGCAGAGAAAATAGGACTTTCGGAATACCATCATGCACCGGAAAATGAGATGCTGTATCTTTTCTTTGACCGAATCTACGCCTTTACAAAACAGAACAACGAACGAATCAGCTGCGTATTGTCTCACAATCCGGAGGTCGGCTATATGTTTTCCAGCTTCCGCAACTTTCTGAACAGCCAGATGCGGCGGATCTTCAAGGATTGCCCGGATGCGCTGCACAAGGATATTCCGAATGAACTGCTTGCCGACCATTACAGCAATACTCTGTTCCTCGTGTGGCAGTGGTCAACGGTGAAAGATTGCACTTGCGATAAGGAGCAGGCAATCAAGTATTTACAGAGGCTCTTGTCCATATAGCGAAAGTAAAAAGTTGAGGAGAACCTATGAACCTGTTGATGACATTGGACCGGAACTATGTTCCGCAGCTGCATATGATGCTGTTTTCTGCGCTGCACAGTGACAGCGCCGCGCATTTTGGCGTGTATCTGCTGCACGACGAGGGACTATCGGAGGCAGCGGTCGGCGGTCATCATTGAATCGCTATTATATCGCATATCGCAACAGAGTGCGGCAGTTCAGCTGAACTGCCGCACTTTTGCATCACCCCACGCGGCGTCGAAGGAGATGGAGCAGACTTTTTGTGTGCGCTCTACCGAGTAGATCGGCAGCTGCCGCGTGGTGGCGGCGGTGCTGACGAAGGCGGGGTAATTCGCCGCGTAAAAGATGGCCGCAGCGGCAAGCAGCGCCGCGCTGCCCATGATATACCACCGCCGCAGAAACAGGACCTTTACTTTTTTCACGATGGGCACGCCCCTTTCCAAATTCTGCTGTCATCCTATGCGCGGGCCGGGTGGTTCAGTACGGCGCGGCATCTCTGCTAAGGTGCGGCCGGCTCTCCGCAGACAAGCAAGCTCCACGGCAGCGTCGTGGAGCTTGCTTGTTATGTTCATTTACCTGCATACGGGGGCATTATCCCCGGCAGGCCCGGATCTGCGCCTGCACGCCGCCGATGAGCAGCGTGGCGTCCAGCCCCATGGCCACGCCGTCGTAGCCCTGCGCCAGCCGCGCGGCGGCGCCCGCACCGTCCCCTGCGAAGATCAGGCAGGGCTTGCCCGCAGATCGGCAGGCGGCCAATATGCGCGCCAGCGCCGCCTTGAAGCGCTCGTCCTCAAACGCCCCCGGCATCCCCATGGAGATAGACAGGTCGAACGGGCCGATAAAGATGCCGTCCACGCCGTCCAAGGCCGCGATACGCTCGATGTCCGCCAGTGCCTCCGCGGTCTCACACTGGGGGATCACCAGCGTCTCACCGTTGAAGTGCGCCATAACGTCCGCCACAGACCCGGGCACGTCCGTGCCCCAGCCGTCTTTCCGGGAGGGGCAGAAGCCCCGCTGCCCCACGGGCGCGTATTTGGCGTAGGCCACGATACGCCGCACGTCCTCCGTGCTCCGCACGTCCTCCGTGCTCCGCACGTCCTCCGTGCT
>CAVGVB010000020.1:0-42658 GCA_963632705.1 bacterium
CAAGGTCGTTCCCGAGCTGATTGAGTCCATCAAGGCTGCCAAGGCCGCCAAGTAACTCGATTTCTTACCCATCAAAAAGGAGTTCCGTGTAAGCGGGACTCCTTTTTCTTGCATTTCGCCGCACTTTCCTGTATACTGAAGCAAGTAAAAAACGGGAGGAGACACTATGGGTTATGTTGCACTGATCGGGCTTTACTTTGTGCCGATCCTCTGCCTGCTGGGTGCGGGTTGGAGTTACGTCCGCTGGAAAAACGAGCATGAGGACGAGGCGCTGGCGGAGCGCGCCCGCAGGAATTGCAGGCGATTCCTTATTGCCGTCCCTGTGACTGTGGTGGTGTTCCTGGTGTTGAAATTCATCTTTCCCGTGGCCTGACAGCTGAAAAAGCACCCCGGTGGGGGTGCTTTTATCACAGAATCTGGGGCGGTAGCTTTGTATAAAAAGCTGCTTCTCGGCTGTAGGACGTCTGCGGCGTTTTTGCGTCTTTGCCCCTTTGACGTGAGGGGAAAAGAGTGGTATAATACCATCGTTAAAAAATTGATTTATTGAGGAGCGGTGCTATGCGCGTTATCGACCTGGAAAACATCAACGAGGCTATGAACAACGAGACACAGTTCGTTCTGCGCTGCGAGGAGGTGTTTCACGACAAGGTCTCCGCGGCGGCGGCCAGCATCCTGTCCGCCAGCAGCCGGCCTATCGTGGCGCTGACCGGTCCGTCCGGCAGTGGCAAGACCACCACCGCCATGCGGCTGAAAGACTACCTGGAAAATCTGGGTGTGCAGGTATGTCTGCTGAGTATGGACAACTTTTTCCTGCCGCTGGATAAACGGCCGCCGGAGGCCACTGACTGGGAGTCTCCCTACTGTGTGAACGTGGACCTGCTGGTGTCCTGCATCGGGCAGCTCATGGACGGCAAAGAGGTGGATATTCCCTGGTATGATTTCAAGACCGGCAATACCGGAGGCTACAACAAGATGCAGGGTCATAAGGGATGCATCGTCATTGCCGAGGGCATTCATATGCTGAACCCGCTGATTTTCGACAAGATCCGCGGCGCGGCCACCGGCGTGTATGTAGCGCCCCGCACCCGCATCCTTACGAAGAAGGACCGGGTGGTGCGTCCGGAGCAGATCCGGGTGGCCCGGCGGCTCATCCGCGACTACAACACCCGCGGACACTCCCTTCGGGAAACGGTGGAGCGGGCGGAGAGCGTGAACCGGGGCGAGGTCAACTATATCCAGCCCTACAAGGGCAACGCCTCGATCCACATCGACTCTTTCCACGACTACGAGCTGTGTATCCTGGCCAAGTGTTTGGGTGAGATACCCAACTATCAGGATGAGCTGACGCCGGAGTATATGAGGGAGCATGATCTGACAGATCTGGTGGACGTGGTGAACACCGTGCCGCCGCTGCACACGCCCTTCGTGCCGCTGAACTCTATCGTTCGTGAGTTCGTGGGCGGGAGCTGCTATCAATACTGAGCATAATTGTAAGGAGGTCGTATTATGAACCGTATCATCACCATCAGCCGTGAATTTGGCTCGGGTGGCCGCGAGCTGGGCAAGCGTCTGGCGGACGCGCTGGGCATCCCTTGTTATGACCATGAGATCATCGAGATGATCGCCAAGGAGAACGGCTTTAACGAGGATTACGTGGCCCATGTGGCGGAGAAAAGCATCGAGGCCGCCTATCCGCTGACCATCGGTCACCGGTTCGGTATGCAGCCTTTCCAGGTTATGGACCAGCCCATTCGGGTAGCCGTGGCCCAGCGGCAGATCGTGGAGAACTTTGCCAAGCAGGGCGACTGCGTCATCGTGGGCCGCGCCGCCGATGTGATCCTGCGGGATTACAAGCCGCTGAACATCTTTGTCTACGCGGATAAGGACTCCAAGGTCGAGCGCTGCCAGCGCCGCGCGCCGGAGGGGGAGCATCTGACGGTGAAGGAGATCGAGAGCCGCATGAAGCAGATCGACCGCAACCGCGCCCAGCACCACCAGATGTACAGCGACAGCAAGTGGGGCGCGAAGGAGTCCTATGACCTGTGCGTAAACACCACCCGGCGGTACGTGAAGGACATTGTGCCGGCCATCGCCAAGTTCTGCGAGGACTGGTTCAACAGCCACGAGTAAGGAGGGCCTGCTATGAAGGTGCGCCTGAACGAAGACCAGGAGGTCGTGAAGACCATCCGGGAGGGCCTGAAGCGGACAGGAGGGTATTGCCCCTGCCGCCTGGCCAGGACGGAGGAAAACAGGTGTATGTGCAAGGAGTTCAAGGATCAGATCGCCGATCCGAACTTTGAAGGCTACTGCCACTGTCGGCTGTACTACAAGGAGAAGTAAAAAATCGGGCCGCAGGCCCGATTTTTTATTTCCTGATCAGCTCCCGCAGAAGGCTGAGTATAGTGAGCACCACGCCGCCCAGCAGCATGAAGTCCGCCAAATTCCACACCAGCGCCCGTTTTTTGATCCGCCGGTGGGGGAACTGGAGGTAGTCGGTGACGCTGCCCCGGCGCAGGCGGTCGTACTGATTGCTGACGCCGCCGGAGAGCACCAGTGAGATACCCAGCTGGGCGGCAAAGGGGCGCTTGGACAGCTGGGGCAGCAGGCACGCCGCCGCCAGCAGCCATACGGCCCAGGGCATCCATCGTACCAGCCAGGGATGCTGCTGGCCGAAGCTCATGAAAAAGCCGTGGTTTTCCAGATGGGTCAGACGGAGCAGACGGCCCTCATACCGCAGCCTGCCGGTGCGGGACAGATACTTCAGCACCCGGTCGGCGGCGAACAGTGCTGCGGCGATACCAATGGCGATATACATGGCCGTTTACCTCCTGCCCCGGCGGATGGTGAAGCCGAACACCAGACCGCACAGACCGCCCACGATGTGGGTGATCTGGGAGATGTTGTCCTGTTTGAACAGGCCGTCGATGATCTCGCCGCCCAGGTAGAAGATGACCACCAGGATCAGCGTGACGGGGATCTCGCCCTTACGCATGGCGGTGAAGGAGGACAGAACGATCATCATGAACACCACACCGCTGGCGCCCAGGAGCATGGTGTTGGGGAAGAAGATGAAGTTCACCAGGCCCGTTACCAGCGCCGTGACGGCGATGGTCCAGACCATCGTGCCGCTGCCGTATTTTTCCTCCAGGCCCGGTCCGACCAGCAGCAACAGCAGCATATTGCCCATGTAGTGCTCATAGCCGGAGTGGCCCAGCACATGGCCGAAGAAGCGGACATAGGTCAGCGGATCGGACAGGGAGGAGCGGTAGACGGAGAAAAATTGGGTGGTGGTCGCGCCGTTGGTCCACTTGCCCAGCAGCAGCGCGATCAGGCTCAGCAGGGCGAAGGAAAGGATCACCGGCGCATTGAAGCGAATGACGATCTTTTTCAAGACGGATACCTCTTTTCAAATGCGTTCAAAGGGAGTATACTATAACTCTGGAAAAAAGTAAACCGAGGGAGGCTCGAAACGTGAAAAAATGGGTCAAAGCGCTGCTGTGCGCGGTGCTGGCCGTGGTGCTGCTGATCGGCGGCTACGTGGCCTATGTGTTTATCGACTATCACCGGCTGGGCGATATGGAGCTGACGCCGCTGCACACGCCGGACGCGGAGGCCGCGGTGCAGACGGGGCAGCCGTACACCGTGATCTCCTATAACATCGGCTTCGGCGCGTATGAGCCGGATTACGGTTTCTTCATGGACGGCGGCACGGAGTCCCGGGCGTGGAGCAAGGAGCGCGTCACCGCCAACGTGCAGAACATCGCGTCGTTCCTGAAGGAGCGGCAGGCGGACTTCTACCTGCTGCAGGAGGTGGACATCGGGTCTACCCGCACCTACCAGCTGGACGAGCGGGAGGCGCTGTACGCGGCGCTGTCCGACAAGTGCAGCGTGTTCGCCCAGAACTACGACTCGCCGTACCTTATGTACCCGCTGAACAGCCCCCACGGCGCGTCCCGGTCCGGGATGCTGACGTTCTCCCGGGCGGACATCACGGCGGCGGAGCGGGTGGAGCTGCCGGTGGAGAGCGGCTTCATGAAGCTGCTGGACCTGGACCGCTGCTACTCCGTCAGCCGTATTCCTGTGGAGAGCGGCAGGGAACTGGTGCTGTATGACCTGCACCTGTCGGCCTACACCAGCGACGGCAGCATCGCCACGGAGCAGCTGGAGCTGCTGCTGGCGGATATGCAGGCGGAGTACGAGGCCGGGAACTGGTGCGTGGCCGGCGGGGACTTCAACAAGGATCTGCTGGGGGACTCCTCCGCATATTTCGGCGAGGCAGACCAGGACTACTCCTGGGCGCAGCCCATCCCGGACGAGGCGTTCGACGGCGTGGACATCACGCTGATAGCGCCGCTGGATGAAAGCGACCCAGTGCCGTCCTGCCGCAACGCCGACGGGCCGTATCATCAGGGGCAGTATGTGCTGACGGTGGACGGCTTCCTGGTGTCCGCCAATGTGGAGGTGCAGGAGGCCCAGGTCATCAAAACGGGCTTTGCCTACTCCGACCACGAGCCGGTGGAGATGACGTTCGTGCTGCAATAAGAGAAAGAACCGCCCTTGGGCGGTTCTTTTTCGTATGTTCAGCTCAGGTTGCCGTTTTTGTCGCAGGAAAGCGTCAGTGTAATGGGGAAATTGCCAGCTCCGGTCAGACCGGAATACCGCATGGTAATATTTCCCGTGGCGGTATTGCCGCTTTTGGAAGAGGACTTGGAAACCATGGACCAGCCGCTTTCAAATATCCTGACGGACAGATTGTCCACGGATGTACAGCGGGAGGACGAACCTGTGTAGGAGAAGGTGGCCGTCAAGGATGCGGTCCATTCCAATGTGCCGGACGCCGAATAGTGCTCAACCTCCGTAGCGCCGGTTACTGTCCCGGATGCCCTTGCAGCGGTATCGATTCGTTTGACCGTTGCAACGGAGTAGCTGCCATCTTCATAGCGGCTGATAGTCGATTGCGTATTTGCCGCCAATGCCTGTATGGGCAGCAAAAGCGTCAGCAGCAGGCAACTGAGCAGCATTGCGGATATTCGCTTTTTCATGATTGTTCCTCCCTTGAAATCACGATGTTTTTTGCCTCGTTCCATCCGTGGGTGGCGTTGTGGAGGTCGATAGCGCTGATGATACAGGTGGTCAGCCAGACGGCCAGCGCCGCCAGCAGGCCCGCGCCCACCAACCGCAATACCCGCCGCCGTTGGCGTAGTGCCGCCAGCAGCTCCCCCGTGTCCATGTCGTCTATATAGGCGGCGGCCACCGCCTGGGGCGTGCCGAAGAAGGCTTCCAAGCGCTTTGAGTTCTCCGGGTGCTCGCTGCAGCAGTCCTCCAGCCGTTGGCGCAGCCCCTGCAATATCTCCCGCTTCTGCCTGCGGGAGCAGGGCAGATAGCTCCCTACGGCACGGCAGTAGCGGCGTATCAGTTTTTCATGCATCCCCCTGCCCTCGCTTTCTGTGAATGATGGCGAACACACCCGCGGTCATCTCCTCGTATTCGGCGGTCATCGCTTCTAACCGCTTGAGCCCCTCCGGCTCAAGGTGATAGTAGTTCCGCGTCATCCGTTTTCCCACCAGCACTCGGTTTTCCGATACAAGACCCTGCTCCTGCAGACGGTACAGCACCGGGTACAGAGACCCCTCCTGCAGGGTCAGCCGTCCGCCGCTGATCCGTTCGATCTCCTGCACCATCTGATAGCCGTACATATCCTCCGTCTCCAGCAGTGACAGGAGCACCAGTGACATAATGCCCCGGCGGTAGTTGCTCTGTGATGTATCCTTGGACAAAGGCCTCACCTCCGCTTCTGTGCATATACTGTAACACAGAATAAATTATAATGCAATACTTTTTGTCACAAAGTATTGTTGACAAATATATTTTCTTGTGGTACAGTACAGACACAGGCCGCCCGCGCCGGGCGGCAAAGAACAACAGGACACAGAGAAAAGGAGGAACACCCATGAAAAAACGAGCGCTCACCCTTTTGCTGGCACTGGTCATGTGCCTGTCCCTATGCACGCCGGCATTGGCGGCAGAGACAATGCCGAACGAAGATGGCTATCTCACTATTGTTTCTCGTGGAGGCCGCACACTGGACATGAACTCCGCCATTGAGGTCTTGATGGAAAAGGCTAACTATTCTTACAATGACGCTCTTTCTGCATATAGGCAGGCAACTGCGAGAGGCCAGACACTTGTAGAGCGTTGGGTCGTCTGTGATACAGTCATGAACAACCAAATAGAGATTGGCTGTCTTGTCGAAGTTCACAGCGGCAGCGGTCACAGTAATTTTGGGGAGGTAGAAGCGACATGGTCTATCCTGAGGACGACAGGATATTATACATGGTCACCAGCCTATGCCAATGCTGAAGTAGGTCCTCCTTACAAAACATCGATTACATTCAGTACGCGTGGAAATTTGGAGAGAACGGTGGAAACAACATCTACTATCGGAGCACAGCTTGAGGCTGCGGGGTTTGAAGTTTCAGGAAGTATTACGACTACGACAACATACCGTTACACGACCTCTCTCAGCGGGAAATACACAATAGGAGATTTTTTGGCATGAAGAGATGTTGGATGCTCCTGGCGGTGTTGGCGATTTCCGGCGTGCTGTGTGCAGCTGCTCTTTGGATAGATCAGCAGGCCGATACAAAAGACACCTTCTCGGTTGCTATCCGAACGCAAGTGGCGGGGGCGTATGATGACGAGGGCCTCAAATTCACGGTTTGCGTTCAGAATTACGGAGATAGCCCAGTTTCCTTTGAGGAAGACAAACTTGTCCAACTCCAACTGAACCGGCAGACATACGACTTCCACACGGATGCCGTCACAATAGCGCCCAGAGAAAGAGTGCTGATCCCGGTCTGCATTCCGCACGCTGATTTGAGAGAAGACGGACCATCCAATACCGTTACAGTGGTATCCAGCTCCGAACACCGCAGCACGTCGACAGAATATACGTTCAACTGACCGAAATTGCTCTGCTATCAGATGCTGCCGCAGAAAATAAATCACGCAGAAAGAACCGCCCGCGGGCGGTTCTTTCTGCGCTTATTTACCGAATACGTCCAGCGCGGCGGACAGGTCGTCCGGGCCGGTATACAGGACGCTCCACACCGTTTTGCCGTCCAGCAGCAGGAGCTGCTGGTACTCGTCCGTGCCGTCCTCGGTAGGCCAGCGGCAGAGGTAGGCGGCGGGCCAGCCGGATACGGTGACGGACCGGCCATCGTGGGCGTCGGCCTGTTCCCGGACATAGCCGGCCGCCAGCCAGGCAAAGGCTATATCCATCTGATCCATGTTGTATACATAGAGCAGCTGGCCGTCGTCCCGGGAGCGGAACTGCCGCAGGCTGACGCCGTCGTACACCAGACCGCCGGAGCGGAAGGCAAAATCGCGGACCCTCAAGTAGTAAGGGCCGCTCTCCGGCAGCGGCGGCAGCTGGTCGGGGAACACCTGGGTGACGGTCGGGCCGGGGTAGTCCGCCGGGTCGAAATATCGGTCGCGGGAGGAGCTGTAAGAGCGGCTGGCGGCGTATACAAGACCGGCGGCGGCCACCAGCGTCAGCAGGATCAGGACGGCCCGCAGCTGCCGCCGCCGCGCCCGCTTTTCCGTATGATATGTGCGGTGAAGCATCAGACGGCGGCGGGCGTTCCGGGCATCCAGGAAGCCGCGGATCAGCTCAGTCAGCCAGCAGGCCAGCAGCAGGATCAGGGCGGGCAGCAGGAAGAGATAGCCGTTGAGCAGCATATCATACAGGCCGGTGTAATGACTGCGAAGGATGGGCAGGACAAGGACAAAGTAGACATACGGCACAAGGAGCAGGGCGGCCACCACGTTGGCGATCTGTTTCTTCCGCAGCAGGCCGTCCAGTACGCTGTGAAGCGTGTCCTCGTCGGTGTTCAGGTCAGGAACGGAGGGATCGCCGCAGGTGTAGACATCCAGCTGCGGAGACAGCTCGCAGACGTATTCCCAGCCCATGTCCCGGAACGCGGCGACGCGGTCCTCGTGGTAGCCGGGGTCGGGCTTCACGTCGATGCGATAGCGCAGGTCGCGGGGTGCGTCCCGATAGAATTGCAGCCACCTGCCGTGGGACTGACTGAGAAAGCAGCCCTTCCGGGCCTGCTCGTCCAGCCAGCCCTCCATGGCGTCGATCTCGTAGGGCTCGTAGGGCTTCAGCTTCAGCATGGCGTGTCCTCCTCTCTGTCTGCGTCACGGACGCAGCGCCGCAGGCGGGCCAGCTCGTTGTCGTACAGACGCTGTCCGGCCTCGGTGACGGCGTAGGTGCGGCGGCGGCCCTCTACCGCCGTCTCGCGGATCATCTGCTCGTCGGTGAGCTTGCCCAGAATGGTGTAGAGCGTCCCTGGGCCGAGGGTCAGGCGGCCCTCCGTCCGGGCGGAGATCCACTGGGCGATGTCCGCGCCGCACAGCGGCTGATGCCGCAGGGCCATGAGGACGTAGAACATAGGCTCGGACAGGGTGTCCAGCGTTTTCCGGGGCATGGCGTCACCTCCTATTATCGTTCTACGATATTTATATCATCGTTTTACGATATTGTCAAGAGAAATCAAATTCATAAAAAATTCAAATTAGGGGTTGCAAAGTTGTCTTTTCTGTGGTAACATACGTCCATCAATTAGATACAGCCCGATGAACCGCTCGGAATGGAAAAACCGGACGGGGAGGGGACTCTGGAGAAACCCATTTGGTTGGGTGCCGAAGGTGCAAGGCGCGCGAGCGCCGAATCTCTCAGGCAAAAGGACGGAGCAGACGAGTATTTCGCTTGTCATCGTACTTCTCCAGGGTTGCCGTTTTCCGGCAGCTCTATTTTTTATGCAAGGAGAAAAAGCGTATGTTAGAAAGTGTGTTGTTCCCCATTGTGTCCAAGATCAATGAGTATCTGTCCAACTACATCCTCATCTTCCTGCTGGTGGGCGTGGGCCTGTGGTACTCCATCAAGACCCGGTTCGTTCAGGTGCGGTGCTTTGGCGAGGGTATGCGGAAGGTGTTCGGCAACCTGAAGCTCCACGGCGGCGCGCAGAAGAGCGGTATGACCTCCTTCCAGGCGCTGGCCACGGCCATCGCCGCCCAGGTGGGCACGGGCAATATCGTGGGCGCGTCCGGCGCGATCCTCACCGGCGGACCTGGCGCGATCTTCTGGATGTGGGTCATCGCCTTCTTCGGCATGGCCACCATCTACGCTGAGGCCACGCTGGCCCAGAAGACCCGTATCGTTGACCCGGACGGCAATGTGAAGGGCGGCCCGGTGTACTACATCACCACCGCGTTCAAGGGCGGCTTCGGCAAGTTCCTGGCCGGCTTCTTCGCTGTGGCCATCATCCTGGCCCTGGGCTTCATGGGCTGCATGGTGCAGTCCAACTCCATCGGTTCTACCATGCAGACCGCCTTCGGCATCCCCGCCTGGGTGTCCGGCATCATCCTGGTGGTCATCTGCGCCATCATCTTCCTGGGCGGCGTGCAGCGCTTGGCCGCCGTTACCGAGAAACTCGTCCCCATTATGGCGGCCATCTTCCTGCTGGGCGGTCTGGTGATCCTCTGCGCCCGTATCAAGTATGTTCCCGCCACCTTCGGCATGATCTTCAAGTACGCGTTCCAGCCCCAGGCCATCGTCGGCGGCGGCTTCGGCTACGCCATCAAGACCGCTATCAGCCAGGGCGCGAAGCGCGGCCTGTTCTCCAATGAGGCCGGTATGGGATCTACGCCCCACGCCCACGCCCAGGCCAATGTGGCCCATGCCCACGATCAGGGCGTGGTGGCCATGATCGGTGTGTTTATCGATACCTTCGTGGTGCTGACCCTCAACGCGCTGGTCATCATCTGCACCCTGTATACCGCCGATGGCCCTCTGGCGGGCGGCTACACCGGTGCTGTCACCGAGACGCTGGGCAAGACCAACCTGGCCCAGACCGCTTTCGGGTCTGTGTTCGGTGCAAATCT
Organism: bacterium; assembly: GCA_963632705.1. Classification (GTDB taxonomy): domain Bacteria; phylum Bacillota; class Clostridia; order Oscillospirales; family Oscillospiraceae; genus Vescimonas. The sequence goes on from CAVGVB010000020.1 coordinate 9,949, forward strand.
GGGCGCGAAGTTCGTGGCCATCTGCCTGTTCTTCTTCGCGTTCTCCACCATTCTGGGCTGGAACTTGTTCGGCAAGATCAACGCCAACTATCTGTTCGGAAGAAAGAACAGCAAGCTGTGCAATGTGATCTATACCGTCATCGCCCTGGTGTTCATCTTCCTGGGCACGGTGTCCGGCAGCGACTTCGTGTGGGAAGTGACGGATATGTTCAACAACCTCATCGTGCTGCCCAACGTGATCGCGCTGTTCGCGCTGACGGGCATGGTGGTGGCCAGCCTGAACGAGGTGAAGAAGGATACGCTGAAGGTGTAATGCCGCAAATAAAAGGAGGCCGGTGTCCCGGCCTCCTTTTTCTGCAAAAAATGCAAAATAAGGGGTTGACATTTGCCGCGACATCTGTTATATTAAGCAAGTCGGCAGCGCTGACACAACAGAATACGGGGGTATAGCTCAGCTGGGAGAGCGCTTGAATGGCATTCAAGAGGTCAGCGGTTCGATCCCGCTTATCTCCACCAAAGAAAACCACGACGAAAGTCGTGGTTTTCTTTTTTCTTACGGGGGAAAGCGTCCGATCTTTCTAACGCATTTCTAACTGCGTCAGATCGACAGGTCAGTGCGGATAAGAAAGGCCCGCCCCAAAGGGGCGGGCCTTTCTTATCCGTTCATTCAGTTTCCGGCGTATCCTCCGGCGGATTTTCCGGCAGGGACGGGGTTTCCGCATCCATCTCCGTGATGGTGGGGATGAAGGCCTTGGCCAGCTTTCCCTGCCCCCGATGCTTGATATAGAAGTACCCGATGGTGCTGAACACCACCGCGCCGACAAAGTTCACGAACAGGTCCTCCATGGTGTCATACAGTCCGATGTCCAGATACCCGTCGAAGCCCAGATCCTGCCCGTTGACGGCGACGGAGGTGATGCCGTCGATGGTGACGGGAATGTTGCTGTTGGTGGGGTCTAACATGACGGAGGTGATGGACTGCACCACGGTGTCCTTCTGCATATCCATGAGGAACAGTCGGTCCATGCCGAACTCAAAGAACTCCCACAGCACGCCTACGGTCATGGAAAAGCAGAACGCCGTCAGCGCCACATAGATGGGCGACAGCTGGAACTTGATGCGGCTGTTGCGGTTGAGAATGTCGATGAGGGCGAAGCCGGTGGCGGCGCAGAGAAAGCCGGTGGTGGTGTGCAGCATGGAGTCCCAATGGGGGAACGTGATGAAGTAGCATTTCAGCTCACCCAGGATCTCCGCCGCGAAAATGAACAGCAGGATGATGATCTCCAGTGTGGACGGCAGTTCGATGCCGAAGTTCTGCTGGATGAAGAAGGGCAGCATGAACAGCGCCAGTACCAGCAGGCAGATGAATGCGCTCTCATACTCGCCGCGGACGATGGAGGATACCAGCGTGGCCAGGACGATGAGCCGCAGTATGGTATACACGGCGAACACGGCGGGCTGGTGCTTGATGATGGCTTTCAGCTGCTGGCTGGTGGGCGGTGCTTTGGGGTGTCGTTTCATAGGGTGTTCCTTTCTCAGAGGTGGGTTCGTTTTCCGGTATTATACCGCAGATCCCGCCGGATAACAACCCTGTATAAAAAAGCGGCCGCGGCGTGTGCCGCGGTCGCTTGATCATAATACGGAGGGGATACGTTACTTCGTGCCGAAAATACGGTCGCCGGCGTCGCCCAGGCCGGGAACGATGTAGCCGTGCTCGTTCAGGTGGTCATCCAGCGCACCGGCATAGATGTCCACGTCGGGATAGAGCTTCTGGATGTGCTCGATGCCCTCGGGGGCGGCCACCAGCACCATCAGCTTGATGTGCTTGCAGCCCCGCTTCTTCATCTCGCCGATGGCTTCGGCGGCGCTGCCGCCGGTGGCCAGCATGGGGTCAACGATCAGCACGTCGCGCTCCGCCACGTCCTTGGGCATTTTGCAGAAGTAGGGATGGGGCTCGAGAGTCTCCTCGTCGCGGTACATACCGATGTGGCCCACGCGGGCGGAGGGGACCATCCGCAGCACGCCGTCCACCAGGCCCAGGCCTGCACGGAGGATGGGGACGACCACGAACTTGCGGCCCGCCAGGGTGGGGGCTTCCATCCCGCAGATGGGCGTCTCGATGTGCTTGGTGGTCAGGGGCAGATCGCGGGTGGCCTCGTAGGTGATGAGCATACCGATCTCGGATACCAGCTCGCGGAAATCCTTGACGCTGGTGTTCTTGTCCCGCATGATGGTCAGCTTGTGGGCCACCAGGGGATGATCCATGATATGAACTTTCTCGCTAAACATGATGTTCTCCTCCGTGTATATAAAATTCTAAGGGTACACTATTCCGTAAGGCTCAGCCCCTTGGCCAGACGCTCCCGCTCCGCCTGGCTCAGCCGCAGATAGACGGGCTGCAGGTCCTGTGCGGTGCAGGTCTGGCCCGCCCGGGCCATATCCTCCGCCGCCAGCGCCGCGCCGGCGGCGTTCTGGAAGCGGTGATCGGGGGAAGCCAGCCGGCAGGGAATACCGGCGGCGGTGAGATAGTCATAGCAGAGCTGCGCGCCGTCGCCCACCACCAGCTTGGGCTGGGGCAGCCCGCGCAGATGATCGGCCAGCTCCTCCAGGCTGATGGCGCAGTCGTCGCACAGCCGGGTCAGAGCGCCATTTTCCCCGCGGAACAGGGCGTGGTAGACCTGCTGCCGCCGGGCGTCCATGGCGCAGACGATCAGCCCGTCGAAATCGGACACGCCCCGGGCCATAGCCTCCAGGGTGGACACGCCGCAGCAGGGAAGACCCTTGGCCCAAGCCAATCCCTTGGCCGCAGACACGCCGATGCGCAGCCCGGTAAAGCTGCCCGGCCCGTGGGCCACGGCGATCAGGTCTATATCATCCAGCGTCAGCGACGCGTTGTGCAGCATACTGTCCAACAGCGGCATCAGGGTGCGGCTGTGGGTCAGGCCATTGTTCTGATAGGCGGAGGCCAGGATCACGCCGTCCTCCGCCACAGCGGCGGAGACGCTTTTGGCGGAAGTTTCCAATGCCAGTATTTTCACAGCGCTGGCCCTCCTGTCACGGTGATGATGCGGTCGTTATCGTTCTCGCCCCGGGCGATGGACACGGTGACGGCGTCCGGCGGCAGGGCGCTGTCGATGCGCTCCGACCACTCCACGGCGCACACGCCGCCCCGGGCCAGATAGTCGTCCCAGCCGATGTCGAACAGGTCGTCCTCGCTGTCCAGCCGGTACATATCGAAGTGGAACAGGGGCGTCGCCCCGTCGTACTCATTGACGATGGTAAAGGTGGGGCTGGTAACACGGCCGGTGCAGCCCAGTCCCCGGGCCAACCCCCGGGTAAAGGCGGTCTTGCCCATGCCCAGGCCGCCCCGCAGGGCCAGTACCGTGCCGCCATGGAGCTGCCTGCCCAGCATCTCGCCGATACGCTCCGTTTCCTCCGGGCTGTGGGACAGATATTCCACCGGGCAGCACCTCCTTTACCTGAAATCGACTCATTATAGCACAGGGGCAAAAAAAAGAAAAGAGCGAAACGGCGGTTTACACGGAAAAGTTAATGTGGTAAACTTAGTTGATATTTGTGAGGGGAGGTGCTGCCGTGCTGCGCCGTATACGCGATCTGTTTTCCGATGTGGCCCGCCAGGCGGACCTGGTGCTGCTGGCGTTGTGCGGCGTCACCTCGCTGTTCGGCATCCTGATGATCTACAGCGCCACCCGCTATATGCACACCAACCGTCTGGTGCTGGTGCAGGCGGCGTCGCTGGTCATCGGCGCGGTGCTGTACCTGCTCATGTCGCAGATCGACCTGAACGAGCTGGTGAAATACTGGAAGTGGATATTCCTGCTGGGGTTCGGTTTTATCCTGCTGCTGGCCACCCCTCTGGGCATCGAGGGCGGCACGGGCAACAAAGCGTGGCTGGAGTTCCCGTTTCTGCCCGTCAAGGTGCAGCCGGCGGAGATCGTCAAGGTCACGTTCATCATCGTCCTTGCCAAGCAGCTGGCGTGGCTGAAGGAGCACCGCGACCTGAAGTCCGTTAGCTCCGTGGCCATGCTGGCCCTCCATTTCGGCGTGCTGTTCGTGACGTATTACAAGATCTCCGCCGACATGGGCAGCGCCTTGGTGTTCCTGTTCATCTTCGCCAGCATGTGCTTCGTGGCGGGGCTGGCGCTGCGGTGGTTTCTCATCGGCGGCGGCGCGGCGGCGCTGCTGTTTTACGCCATGTGGGATCTGAACCTGATGAACACCTACATGAAAAAGCGGTTCATCATCCTGTTCGACCACAGCTATGACCCGCTGGACACCGGCTGGCAGCAGACGCGGAGTCTGCTGGCGCTGGGCGGCGGCAAGATATTCGGCCAAGGCTACCTCCGCGGCGTACAGAGCCAGAGCGAGCTGGCCGCCAGTCTGCCCAACCGCCACACGGACTTTATCTTCTCCGTCATCGGTGAAGAGCTGGGCATGGTGGGCTGTGTGCTGGCGCTGGCGCTGCTGACGGCCATCGTGGTGCGGTGCATCTATGTGGGCCGGCGGGCCAAGACCCGGCTGGAGGGCTATGTGTGCATCGGCGTGGCCAGCGTCATCATCTTTCAGGTCATCGTCAATGTGGGTATGTGCTTGTTCGTCATGCCGGTCATCGGCCTGACGCTGCCGTTCATCAGCTACGGCGGTTCGTCCATCGTCATGACGTTTGCCCTGATGGGGCTGGTGTCCGGCGTCCATGGCCGGGCCGAGCCGGACTGGCTGCGATAGAAAACAGAGCGCGGCGGAGCGCGTCCTTTCGGGGACGCGCTCCGTTGTTTACGGTTTGTTCAAGGGAAAATCGGTTGTAATCACAGCCCTATCGTGCTATAATGAACTATCAAACATGGGCGCATAGGGCGGTTTCTGCCCGAAACGCCTGAAAGCGAGGGACGAAATATGAAGATCGTCGTATTGGCCGGGGGACTGTCCACGGAGCGCCAGGTGGCGCTGACCAGCGGCACAGGCGTGTGCAGGGCGCTGCGGGAGCGGGGACATCAGGCCATTCTGGTGGATATGTTTTTGGGCCTGGAGCAGTACCACGGCCGGCTGGAGGACATCTTTGACGCGCCGGACGGCCTGTGCGGCAGCAGCCGGGTGGAGAGCACAGAGCCGGACCTGGAGGCGGTGCGCCGCAGCCGTATGGACCAGAGCCCCAGTATGCTGGGCAAGGACGTGCTGACGGTGTGCCGCATGGCGGACATCGTGTTCCTGGCGCTTCACGGCGCCTGCGGCGAGGATGGCCGCATCCAGGCCACGCTGGACCTGCTGGGTGTGCCGTATACCGGCTCGGGCTATCTGGGCAGCGGCATGGCCATGGACAAGGCCGTGACGAAGCAGGTCATGGACACCGCCGGCGTCCGCACCGCGCCCTGGCGGGACGTACACTACACCGAGGCGGACATCCCCCGTCTGGTGGAGGAGTTGGAAGTGCCCTGCGCCGTGAAGATCGTCAACGGCGGCAGTTCCATCGGCGTGGAGCTGCCGGACACCAAAGAGGAGCTGGAAAAGGCGCTGCGGGATCTGCTGCGCTACGGCGACCATGTGGTGGTGGAAAAGAAGATCAAGGGCCGGGAGATCCAGATCGCCGTGCTGGGCGATACGTATCTGCCTGCCGTGGAGATCATTCCCAAGGGTGCGTATTTCGACTACGTCAGCAAGTATCAGAAGGACGGCGCGGTGGAGCTGTGCCCCGCGCCCATCACCGATGACGAGTGGAAGCAGGTGGGCGAGTTTGCCCTGCGGCTGCACCGGGCGCTGGGTTTGTCCGTCTATTCCCGGACGGACTTCATCCTGGACGAGAACGGCCTGGCCTGGTGTCTGGAGATCAACACCCTGCCGGGCATGACCCCCACCAGCCTTGTGCCCCAGGAGGCGGCCCAGGTGGGCCTGAGCTACGCTGACCTGTGCGAGAAGATCGTGGAGCTGTCTTTGGCGGCCAGAAAGGCGGAACGCGCATGACGCCCTGTACGGTACGGGAGATATGTGACGCCGTGGGCGGCACGCTGCTGCAGGGCGGTGATGTTTCCGTCACCCGGGTGTCCACCGACAGCCGCAGCGTCCCGGAGGGCGCGCTGTTCGTGCCGCTGGTGGGGGAGCGCTTCGACGGTCACGCCTACATCGGCAAGGCGCTGGAGGCCGGCGCGGCGGGCTGCCTGACGGCCCGGACGCCGGATGCGCTGCTGCCGGGGAAATTTTACATTCAGGTGTCGGACACCCGTCTGGCGCTGAAAGCGCTGGCGCGCTGGTATCGCGGCAGGTTTGACCTGCCGGTGGTGCAGGTCACCGGCTCTGCCGGGAAGACCACCACCAAGGAGATGATCGCCTGTGTGCTGGGACGGCATTTCCGCACCCTCAAGACACAGGCAAACTTCAATAACGACATCGGCACGCCCCTGACGCTGCTGGAGCTTGCTCCGGAGCATCAGGCGGCGGTCGTCGAGACGGGCATGAACCATTTCGGCGAGATACGGTATCTGGGCGAGATGGTGCAGCCCGACATCGCCGTCATCACCAACGTGGGCGACGCCCACATAGAGAATTTAGGCAACACCCGGCAGGGCATCCTGCGGGCCAAGTGCGAGATATTTGAGAACCTTGCCCCGGACGGTGTCGCCGTCCTCAACGGCGATGATCCGCTGCTGAACACCGTCACGCTGCCGCAGCGCATTCTGCGCTGCGGCACAGGCGAGGGCTGTGACGTGCGGATAACGGAGGTGGACGACCGGGGACTGGAGGGCGTGGCCTGCACCGTCACCACGGCGAAAACGTCCTACCGGCTGGAAACGTCCTCTCCCGGCGCATATATGATCTACCCGCTGGCGATGGCCGCCGCCATCGGCGAATACCTGGGCCTGCCGGCGGAGGAGATCACCGCCGGCGCGGCGGACTATGTGCCGGTGGGCAGCCGTATGCACCTGATCCCGGTGGATGGGCAGCGGCTCATCATTGACGACTGCTACAACGCCAACCCCCAGGCCATGGCCGAGGCGCTGCGTATGCTGGCCAAGAGCCGCCACCGCCGCAAGGTGGCCGTGGTGGGCGATATGGGCGAGCTGGGCGAGCTGACGGAGCAGGCCCACCGGAATGTGGGCACGCTGGCCCGGGAGCTGAAGCTGGACGCGGTGGTGGCCGTGGGGGAGAAGATGCGGGCGCTGCGGGAGACCGATCCCTCCGCCCTGTGGTTTCCTGATACGGCGTCCGCGCTGCCCGCGCTGCCGGATCTGTTCGTGGGGGACACCGCTGTCATGGTGAAGGCATCCCACGCCATGCACTTTGAGAACATCGTAAAGGAATTAGAGAAGCTGTAAATGGTCGATATTCGCGTGTCAGGGCTGGTAAAGTCCTTCGATTTGGAAAAGAGAATACTGGACGGCCTGAGCTTTCAGGTGGACAGCGGCGAGCGCGTAGGTCTGCTGGGCAAAAACGGCGCGGGCAAGACCACGGTGTTCCGTATGCTCACCGGGGAATTAGAGCCGGATGAGGGTGAGGTGCAGCTGGGCGCGGGACGCCGGGTGGGCCTGATCTCCCAGATCCCGGTATACCCGGCGGGCTATACGGTGGAGGACGTGCTGCGCTCCGCCTTTGCCCGGATGTACCGCATGAAGGACGAGATGGACGCGCTGGCGCTGGCTATGGAGCAGGGGGCGGCGGATGAGGCCACCCTCCGCCGCTACGGCGAGCTGAACGCCCGCTTCGAGGGGCTGGGCGGCTGGGACACGGACACGGCGGTGAATAAGGTGGCCAACGGCCTGAGCATCCCGCAGGATATGCGCCAGCGGGACTTCGACTGTCTCTCCGGCGGCGAAAAGACCCGGGTGAACCTGGGCCGCCTGATCCTGGAGGACACGGACATCCTGCTGCTGGATGAGCCGACGAACCATCTGGACCTGCAGGCCACGGAGTGGCTGGAGGAGTATCTCCACAAATTCCGGGGCACGGTGGTCACCATCAGCCACGACCGCTATTTTCTGGACCGCACCGTCACCCGCATCATCGAGATACAGGATGGCAAGGCGGAGTTTTACAGCGGGAATTACAGCTTTTACGCCATTGAAAAGGAGCGCCGCTATCAGGAGCGGATGAAGCAGTACCTGAAGGAGCAGGCCAAGATCCAGCAGCTGGAAAAGGCCGCCGAGCAGCTGCACCTGTGGGCGTTCATGGGCAACGACGCGCTGCACAAGCGGGCGTTTTCCATGGAGAAGCGCATCGAGCGGATGCGTACCACACAGAAGCCCACCAAGGCCCGCAAGCTGGAGGCCCGCTTCCAGAGCCGGGAGTTCAAGGGCGACGAGGTGCTGCAGATCAAGGGCCTGGCCAAGAGCTTCGGCGAGAAGCACCTGTTCAGCGACGTATACCTCCGCTGCGAGGGCGGCGAACGCATCGCCCTGCTGGGCGAGAACGGCACGGGCAAGACCACACTGCTGAACATCCTCACCGGTTCAGAGAAGCCAGACGGTGGCAGCATCCGTCTCGGGCCGTCTGTAAAGGCAGCCTACTTGCCGCAGGTCATCCACTTCGAACACCCGGAGCGCAGCATACTGGACACCATGCTCTACGAGCTGGACATCACGCCCCAGTCCGCCCGCAACCGTCTGGCGGCCTACCAGTTCACCGGCGAGGACGTGTTCAAGCAGGTGTCGGTGCTGTCCGGCGGCGAGCTGAGCCGCCTGCGGCTGTGTATGCTCATGGACGAGAGCATCAACCTGCTGATCCTGGACGAGCCCACCAACCACCTGGACATCGACTCCCGGGAATGGCTGGAGGAGGCGGTGGAGGCCTTTGACGGCACGCTGCTGTTTGTCAGCCACGACCGCTACTTCATCAACCGCTTCGCCACCCGTGTGTGGGAGCTGGAAAGCGGCGCGGTCAGCGACTATCCCATGGGCTTCACCCAGTACCGTCAGGTGAAGGAGGAGGAGCGCGCCGCCGCGTCCGCCGCAGCCGCCGTGCCTGCACCGCCGAAGAAGACAGGCAGCCGGGGCAACCGCGCCCAGCAGGCCGCCAAAAAGCAACTCACCATCTGCGAAACGGCCATCTCCAAGCTGGAGACGGAGCTGACGCGGCTGGACGGCGAGATGGAACAGGCCGCCTGCGACGCGGAAAAGCTGAACGAGCTGTACCGCCGGCGTCAGGAGGTGGAGGAAGAGCTGGAGCAGGAGATGACCCGCTGGGAGGAGCTGAGCCTGCAAGCCGAGGAACAGGAGAATTGATATGAGTGACATTTTATGCATCTACTACTCCCGCACGGGCAACACCCGCCGGGCCGTCAAGGCCATCGCGGCGGACCTGGGCGCGGAGATCGTGGCCATCAGCGACGAGGAGGAGCGCGGCGGCTGGCGCGGCTATATCCGCTGCGGCATGGACGCCATGCGCACCTCCACCCGGCCGCTGAAGCCCTTTGAAACGGAGCGGCCGCTGGACCGCTACAAGCTCATCATCGTGGGCAGTCCCGTGTGGGGCGGCCGTATGGCCGCGCCGGTGCGGGCCCTGCTGAAGCGCCGTGGGCTGGAGATGAAGAACGTGGCCTATGTGGTCACCCGCAGCACCACCCAGCGCAGCGAGGAGGTCTACGAGCAGATGGACCTCTACACCGCCGCGCCCCATGTGGCGGCGGTGTCCCTGTGGCCGGACAGCGAGGGCTACGAATTCTGGCGGGGCGACTTCGTGCAGAACGTCCGCCGCCTGCTGGCGCAGCAGTGAGGGCCGGACCATGCTGGAGAAGCTGAAAGCCATTGAAGCGCGGCTCACCGAGGTGGAGCGCCAGCTGTCCGACCCGGCGGTATACGGCGATCGGGACAAGCTCACCGCCCTGAGCCGTGAGCAGAAGGAGCTGACGCCTATCGTGTCGGCCTACCGCGCCTATGTCCGGGCGTCGCAGACGGCGGAGGATGCCTCCGCCATGCTGTCCGACCCGGAGCTGCGGGAGCTGGCCCAGGAGGAGCTGGCCGCCGCCAGGGCGGACATGGAGCGGCTGGAGGACGAGCTGAAGCGATTGCTGCTGCCCAAAGACCCCAACGACGACAAGAACGTCATCCTGGAGATCCGGGCCGGTATCGGCGGGGAAGAGGGCGCACTGTTCGCCGCCGACCTGCTGCGGATGTATACCATGTACGCCGAGCGCCGGGGCTGGACGCTGAGCATCGTCAACGAGAACATGACGGAGCTGGGCGGCGTCAAGGAGGTCAGCGCCGAGATCGAGGGCGCAGGGGCGTGGTCGCGGCTGAAATTCGAGGCCGGGACGCACCGCGTCCAGCGCGTGCCGGAGACGGAGTCCTCCGGCCGCATCCAGACGTCCGCCGCCACCGTGGCGGTCATGCCCGAGGCGGAGGAGGTGGAGTTCTCCATCGACCCCAAGGACCTGCAGATCGACACGTTCCGATCCTCCGGCGCAGGCGGCCAGCACGTGAACAAGACGGAGAGCGCCATCCGCATCACCCACCTGCCCACCGGCGTGGTGGTGGAGTGTCAGGACGAGCGCAGCCAGTATAAAAACAAGGACCGCGCCATGAAGATCCTGCGCTCCAAGCTGTACGAGGCGGAGCAGGAGAAGCAGAACGCCGCCATCGCCGCCACCCGGAAAAGCCAGGTGGGCACCGGCGACCGCAGCGGCAAGATCCGCACCTACAACTTCCCCCAGAACCGGGTCACCGACCACCGGCTCACCGGGGACAATAAAAATTTCAACATCGCCGCCATCATGAACGGCGATCTGGATAGTCTCATCGACGCACTGACACTGAACGAGCAGGCCCAGCGCCTGCAGGAAGGAAAGGAGTGACCTCAATGGAAGGCCCGAAGAAAGTGATGTATGACAAGTCCGGCGCAAAACTGGTACAGGCCCTGGAGAAGCGCAACATGGAGGGCTACTACTGTCCCACGGCGGAGGAGGCCGTGGCCAAGGTGCTGGAGCTGATCCCCCTGGACCACACCGTGTCCTGGGGCGGCGTGATGACCGTGGACCAGCTGGGCATCAAGCAGAAGCTGGCCCAGCGCGGCCAGCCCCTTATCGACCGGGACACCGCCAAGACCCCGGAGGAGCGGGACGATATGCTCCATCAGGCGCTGTCTTGCGGCACGTTCCTCATGAGCAGCAACGCCATCTCCATTGACGGCCAGCTGGTGAACATCGACGGTCTGGCCAACCGTGTGGCGGCGCTGTGCTTCGGCCCGAAGCAGGTCATCGTGGTGGCCGGCATGAATAAGGTGGCCGGGAATTTGGACGCCGCCATCGCCCGCGCCCGCAACGTGGCCGCCCCGGCCAACGCCCAGCGCTTTAACGGCAAAACGCCCTGTGCCGTCAACGGCCAGTGCGCCGACTGCACCAGCCCCGACTGCATCTGCGCCCAGATGGTCATCACCCGCTTCAGCAAGATCAAGGGCCGCATCAAGGTGGTGCTGGTGGGCGAGGACCTGGGCCTGTAAGTATACTTCCGAAAAGAGGAATTGCTCTTGGAAACCATCATCTTCCACCCGGAACGGGACGAAAACGCCATACAGGAGGCGGCGGCCATCCTCCGCCGGGGCGGCCTGCTGGGCATCCCCACGGAGACGGTATACGGCCTGGGCGCGGACGGCCTGAATGAGGACGCGGTGCGCCGTATCTTCGAGGCCAAGGGCCGCCCCCAGGACAACCCGCTGATCCTCCATGTCCCGGATGCAAGCTGGCTGGAGCGCTGCTGCGTGGACGTGCCGGACACGGCCTACGCCCTGGCGTCCCGGTTCTGGCCCGGCCCGCTGACCATGATCCTGCCCCGCCGCGGCTGTGTGCCCCTGCGTACCACCGGCGGGCTGGAGACGGTGGGCGTCCGCTGCCCGGATCACCCGGTGACCCGGGCCATCATCGCCGCGGCGGATACCCCGGTGGCCGCGCCCAGCGGCAACACGTCGGGCCGCCCCAGTCCCACCACCGCCCAGCACATGGTGGAGGATATGTGGGGCAAGATCGACGGCATCGTGGACGGCGGCCCGTGTGTTGTGGGGGTGGAGAGCACCATCATCGACCTGACGGTGCAGCCGCCCCGTCTGCTGCGCCCCGGCGGGCTGCCGCTGGAGGCGCTGGAGGAGGTGCTGGGCCAGGTGGCGGTGGACGACGCCGTCCGCCGCAAGATGGGTGAGGGGGAGCGTCCCCGCGCCCCCGGCATGAAGTACCGGCACTATGCGCCCAAGGCCGCCGTCACCACGGTCACCGGCAGCCCCCGCCGCAGCGCCGCGTGGATCGCCGCGCACATCACGGAGAACGCGGGCGTTATATGCTTTGATGAGTTTGCGTCCCTGTTTCCGGGCCATATCGTCCACCGGCTGGGCTCGTCCGGCGACAAGCTGGCCCATGCCCAGCACGTATTCGATGCCCTGCGGACGTTCGACGACACAGACGTGCCGGAGATATTCGCCCAGTGTCCCGACGAGACGGGACTGGGGCTGGCAGTGAGCAACCGCCTGAAGAAAGCGGCGGGCTTTCATGTGGTGGACGCCGCGCCGCTGGTCATCGGCTTCACCGGCCCTACCGGCGCGGGCAAGACCAGCGCCCTCCGGGCGCTGGAGCGTCTGGGCGGCCTGGTGCTGGACTGCGACGCCATCTACCACGAGATGCTGCGGACGGATGAGCCGCTGCGCCGTGCCATCACCGACGCCTTCGGCCCGGTGTTCGCACCGGACGGCAGCCTGGATCGGCAGAAGCTGGGCGGCCTGGTGTTCGGCGACCCGGCATCGCTGGCGCGGCTGAATGACATTATTTTTACATACCTGCCCCGTGAGCTGCACCGCCGCATGGACGGCAGCGACGCACCGGTGGTGGGCGTGGACGCCATCAATCTGGTGGAGAGCGGCCTGAGCCGCCTGTGCCGCCGCACCGTGGCGGTGCTTGCCCCGGCGGAGGTCCGGGTGCGCCGCATCATGGCCCGGGACGGCATCCCGGAGGACTACGCCCGATTGCGGGTGCAGGCCCAGAAGCCGGACGATTTTTACCGTGAAAACTGCACGGATGTGCTGATGAACAGCGCCGCTTCATCGCTGGCGTTTGAAGAGATCGCGTATCAGAAACTACAACATATCATCGAGGAGGAAACTGACCATGAGTGAGGAAATGAAGGCTCTGAAGGAGCAGCTTCTGCGGGATGACCGCAACGGCTACGATGTGCTGTCCGATGCCGATCTGGCGGAGATGGAGCGGTACTGCGTGGACTACAAGCGCTTTTTGGACGAGGGCAAGACGGAGCGGCTCAGCGTCCGCGCCGCCATCGCCCGCGCGGAGGAGAAGGGCTTCGTCCAGTACCGCCGGGGCATGGAGCTGAAGGCCGGCGACAAGGTGTATACCTCCAACCGCGGCAAGGGCCTGATGCTGGCGGTCGTGGGCAAGGAGAGTCTGGCGGAGGGCGTGCAGATCGCCGCCGCCCATATAGACTCCCCCCGGCTGGACCTGAAGCCCAACCCGCTGTATGAGGACAGCAGCCTTGCCTACTGCAAGACCCACTATTACGGCGGCATCCGCAAATACCAGTGGGTCACCATCCCTCTCCAGCTGCGGGGCGTGGTGGTGAAGAAGGACGGCTCTGTGGTGGATGTGTGCATCGGCGAGGGCAGCGAGCCCAAGCTGGTCATCACCGACCTGCTGCCCCACCTGGGCGGCGAGCAGAGCAAGAAGCCCCTCGGCGAGGCCATCCCCGGCGAGACGCTGAACCTGCTGATGGGCAGCCGCCCCCTGGGCGACAGCGACGACACCGACCGGGTGAAGATGCAGGTGCTGAAGCGGCTGTACGACAAGTACGGCATTACGGAGAGCGATCTGATGTCCGCCGAGCTGGAGACCGTCCCCGCTGTGGACGCCACGGACATCGGCATCGACGGCAGCCTCATTGGCGCTTACGGCCACGACGACCGGGTCTGCGGCTACGCGGCCCTCAAGGCCCTGCTGGACATCGAAATGCCGGAAAAAACGGCGGTGTGCGTGCTGGCGGATAAGGAAGAAATTGGATCTATGGGTATAACGGGTATGCAGTCCGCCGCCTTTGATACGTTTATGCAGGATCTGTGCGAGAGCCAGGGCGTGGCGCTGCGGGTGTGCTATGAGAACGCCTTCTGCCTGTCCGCCGACGTGACGGCGGCCTACGATCCCAACTTTGCCGAGGTGTATGAGAAACGGAACGCGGCCTATATCAACGGCGGCGTGGGCATCTGCAAGTACACCGGCGCGCGGGGCAAGTCCGGCTCGTCCGACGCCAATGCCGAGACGGTGGGCTATGTGCGGCAGGTGCTGGACAAGGCCGGCGTGCGCTGGCAGATCTGCGAGCTGGGCAAAGTGGACGCAGGCGGCGGCGGAACGGTGGCGCAGTATATGGCGAACCGGAACATCGCCACGCTGGACGCCGGCGTGCCGGTGCTGAGCATGCACGCACCCTTTGAGGTGGTGGCAAAGCTGGACTGCTACGAGATGTACCGGGCCTGCAAGGTGCTGTATCAGGCACGCTGAACTGGAAAAAATCAAGGGCTTACTGGAAGGTGAGCCCTTGATTTTTCTTATAAAAACCTTGTAAAAAGGACGAATGTAAGGTATACTTTTCTATATAAGACCTGGAAAAACGGGGAGGAGGTGCGGGTATGTACCGCGTGGGACAGTCGGTGGTCCATCCTATGCATGGGGCGGGCGTCATCGAGGGTGAAACCAATGAAATTTTGGAGGGAACGGCCCGCACCTATTATGTGTTCCGCTCCCCGATCAGCGGGCTGACGCTGAAGCTGCCGGCGGACAACTGCCGGGCCATCGGCATCCGTGCGCCGGAGACGCCGGAGCGGGTGCGGGAGATCGTGGCGGACATCCCGTCGCTGGCGGTGGAGGAGGACCGGAACTGGAGCCGCCGCTACCGGGAGAACATGGAGAAGCTGAAAAGCGGCGACCTGACGGAGGTGGCCCGGGTGGTGAAGGGCCTGATGCACCGGGACGCCCGGCGGGGACTTTCCACCGGGGAACGAAGGATGCTGCACAGCGCCAAGCAGATATTGCTGTCGGAGATCGCGCTGGTGCAGGAGATGGCCTATGACGCGGCGGAGCGCTGGATCGACGCGGTGGTGATGACGGGGGCGAGGACCGATGGGGAAACTGTTTGACAACCTGACGAAGAAGCTGGACGCCAAGCGCCGGCCGTACTGCGCGGCGCTGGTGGCGGCGGCGGGCTGCTCATCGCGGATGGGCGGCACGGATAAGCTGACATCGCTGCTGTGCGGCGTGCCGGTGCTGGTGCGGACGCTGACGGCGCTGGACCGGGCGGAGCTGGTGGACGAGATCGTGGTAGCGGTGCATCCCGAACGGCTGGAAGAACTGGCGGGGCTGTGCGCCCGGGCCGGGCTGCAGAAGCCGGTGCGGGTGGTGGAGGGAGGCAAGGACCGCCCTGCCTCCGTGCTGCTGGCGGCGCTGGCCGCCGACGAGCGGGCGGAGCTGCTGGCGGTACACGACGGCGCAAGGCCGCTGATCCGCCCGGAGCAGGTGGACGAGATGATACGGCTGGGGCAGCGGACCTATGCCGCCGCGCCGGCGCTGCCGGTGACGGACACGGTGAAGGTGGCGGATATGCAGGGGCTGGTACAGTCCACGCCGGACAGGAAAACGCTGTTCGCGGTGCAGACGCCCCAGGTGTTCCAGGCCAATATCCTGAAGGCAGCCCTGCAGTCCGCCATGGATGCCGGGGCGGAGCTGACGGACGACTGCTCCGCTGTGGAGCGGCTGGGCAAGGAGGTCTATCTCACCACCGGGTGGCGGGAGAACATCAAGATCACCACGCCGGAGGATCTGACCATCGCGGAGGCGCTGCTGCGGGAAAGGGAGAACAGGACATGACGAATTTGCGGGTAGGCCACGGCTATGACGTACACCGGCTGACAGAGGGGCGGCGTCTCATTCTGGGCGGCGTGGACGTGCCATACGACCGGGGGCTGCTGGGCCATTCCGACGCGGACGTGCTGACCCACGCGGTGATGGACGCGCTGCTGGGCGCGGCGGCACTGGGGGACATCGGCAAGCTGTTCCCCGACAGCGACGACCGCTATGCCGGCGCGGACAGCGTGGCGCTGCTGCGGCGGGTGACGGCGTATCTGGCGGAGCGGGGATGGCAGGTGGTGAATGTGGACGCCACGGTGGTGGCCCAAGCGCCGAAGCTGTCGCCCTGCATCGGCAGGATGCGGGAAAACCTGGCGGCGGCCATGGGGCTGGACGTGGGCTGTGTCTCCGTGAAGGCGACAACGGAGGAGCGTCTGGGCTTTACCGGCAGCGGTGAGGGCATGGCGGCCCACGCAGTGGCGCTGGTGGAAAAAACGGGCTGATGCGGCCTGTATTTTTCACATATTGTTAACGTTTCCGGGGTTGTGCCGGGCGGGAAAATATGGTACAATGACAACATCAGGACACAAGGCGTGTCTGCCCGGGGAGGACAGACGCGCCGTTTTTGGTGAGGGGTGAGGAATGTGTTTTTTGACAATCCCTCCGTCATGGCGAAGCCGTGACACCTCAGCTTCGCTTCGCTTCGCTACGCACAACCCAGTGTGAGCACTGGGCCGCCTCGCAGAGGGAGGCAAGGGACGCTCGCACGGGTGCATCAGGAGGGGCGTAGGCCCTTGGCTCTCCCTCTGGGAGAGCTGTCACCGTAGGTGACTGAGAGGGCCTCGCGGCCTCTTTTGAGTAATAAGATCGAATGGTCATTGTTTGCCCTCTCCGTCCTCGCTGCGCTCGGCCACCTCTCCCAAAGGGAGAGGCAAGGGACGCTCACCCGGTGCATCAGAAGGGGTGTAGGGGCGGGGTTCTACCCCGCCCGGACCAGAATACAAAACCGGCGGACGGCGCAAGGGGCGTGTGCGATAAAACGGCGGGCGGGGCAGAGCCCCGCCCCTACGGACGGAGCAAGGAGTGCTTGCGGATAATGTGAGCAATCAACATAAATCAACGGATAGAAAGGACGGTTACATTGACGCAGAGAACTATGCAGGATGAACGGGCGAGGCTGCGGAAAAAGCGGCAGAAGGCGGAGAGCTTCTTTACTATTTTCAAGAAGCCCCTCCACGAGTCGCTGACCTCGGTATTGCCCATTATTTTGATCGTACTGGCGCTGTGCTTCACCATCGCACCCGTGCCCAACAACGCTATGGTGGCGTTTCTGCTGGGCGGCGTCATGCTCATCGTGGGCATGGGGCTGTTCACGCTGGGGTCGGAGATGTCCATGATCCCCCTGGGCCAGGCGGTGGGCAGCGAGATCACCCGGTCGCGGAAGATCTGGGTCATCGCCGGCATCGGCTTCCTCATCGGCATGATCATCACGGTGGCTGAGCCGGATCTGCAGGTGCTGGCCAATCAGGTGCCGTCCATCGAGAACAACATCATCATCTGGTCGGTGGCTGTGGGCGTGGGCGTGTTTCTCGTCATCGCCCTGCTGCGTATCGTGCTGGGTATCCAGCTGCGGTGGCTGCTCATCGGCTTTTACGCCGTGGTGTTCATTCTGGCCATGTTCGTGTCGCCGGACTTCTGGGCGGTGGCCTTCGACTCTGGCGGCGTGACCACCGGCCCGATGACCGTGCCGTTCATCATGGCGCTGGGCGTGGGCGTGTGCGCCGTGCGAAGCGACAAGTCCGCCGGGGGCGACAGCTTCGGTTTGGTGGCGCTGTGCTCCATCGGGCCGATCATCACCGTACTGCTGCTGGGACTGCTGTATAAGCCCGACGGCAGCGCCTATACGGCGGCGGTGATGCCCGACGCCAAGGACACGGTGGAGATGTTCGACCTGTATCTCAGTGAGATACCCGAATACCTGAAGGAGACGGCTGCGGCGCTGCTGCCCATCGCCGGGTTCATGGCGGTGTTTCAGCTGGTGACGAAGCGGCTGAAGAAAAAGGATCTGCTGCACATGATCGTGGGCCTGCTGTACGTCTATGTGGGACTGACGCTGTTCCTGATGGGCGTGAACGTGGGCTTTATGCCGGTGGGCAGCTTCCTGGGCGGCAGCATTGCCAGCCATACATACAACTGGATACTGATCCCCATTGCCATGGTCATCGGCTACTTTATCGTGCAGGCCGAGCCGGCTGTCCACGTGCTGAACAAGCAGGTGGAGGAGATCACCGCCGGCTCGATCCCCGCCAGCGCCATGAATGCGGCGCTGTCCATCGGTGTGGCAGTGTCCCTGGGACTGGCCATGATCCGGGTGCTGACCGGCATCTCCATCATGTGGTTCTTGGTGCCGGGGTACGTGTTCAGCCTGGCGCTGAGCTTCGTCGTGCCGGACATCTTCACGTCGGTGGCGTTCGACTCCGGCGGCGTGGCCTCCGGTCCGATGACGGCCACGTTCCTGCTGCCCTTCGCCCTGGGCGCGTGCGACGCCGTGGGCGGCAATCTGGTGACGGACGCCTTCGGCGTGGTGGCCATGGTGGCTATGACGCCGCTGGTGACCATCCAGCTGCTGGGTCTGAGCTATCAGCGGCGGCTGCGCCGCGCATCCGCTCCCGCGCCTGCGGTATCCGCAGCGGTGGAGGAGCTGATCGAGCTGTGCTGAGGGAGGTGCTGACATGAGCGAGAATACGAAAAACAGACTGTATCTGATGATCACCATCACCAACCGCGTCATGGGCGCTACTCATTTTCTGGATTTCTACCGGGCGTTCGGCGCGCCGGTGGTGTTCACGGCCCTGGGACGGGGCACGGCCAGCAACGACGTGCTGAGCACGCTGGGCCTGGAGGCCACGGAGAAGTCCGTGATGTTCTCCGTGGTGACGCCCAAGGTGAAGGACGTGCTGATGCGGGAGCTGGTGGACACCATGCGTATCGACCGGCCCGGCAGCGGTATCGCCGTGTGCCTGCATCTGAGCAGCGTGGGCGGCAGGACCGCATTGGATTACCTGATCTCCGGCAAGCCTGACGCGCAGCCGGACATGACTGTAAAGGAGGAGGACCTGATGAACGAGAGCGGGTATCAGCTGATCGTGGCGATCACCAACACCGGGTATACCGATGTGGTGATGGAGGCGGCGTCCGCCGCAGGCGCGCGGGGCGGCACGGTGATCCATGCCCGGGCCACCGACGCGGAGAACGCCGGAAAGTTCTTCGGCATGGCTATCACCGAGGAGCGGGAGATGATCTTCCTGGTGACGCCGGCGGATAAGCGGGCGGCCATCATGCAGTCTATTATGGAGAAGGCCGGAGCGGGCACGGAGGCCCAGACGGCGGTGTTCTCCGTGGCGCTGGACGACACGGCGGGACTGTATACCGCGAAAACGGAATGAGGAAACCGCTCCGGGGAGACCCGGAGCGGTTTTTCTGCGGCGGATATTGACAGGGAAGGACTGCCATGGTAGGATTTTTGCACAAGACTTGAGGGAACGGAAAGCATCCGGAGGAGAGAGAAGGAGCATGACACTGAATGAACTGAAGGTCGGGCAGAGCGGCACGATCACCGCCGTGGGCGGAGAGGGAGCGCTGCGCTGCCGGCTGCTGGATATGGGGCTGACGCCCAAGACCTGCGTGACGCTGCGGAAGGTGGCGCCCATGGGCGATCCCATCGAGATCCGCGTGCGGGGCTATGAATTGACACTGCGGGTGGAGGACACACAGAAGATCACGGTGGAGGCGGTGGAATGGGCATGATCTTTGCGCTGGCAGGCAACCAGAACTGCGGCAAGACGACGCTGTTCAACGCGCTGACCGGGTCGAACCAGCACGTGGGCAATTTCCCCGGCGTGACGGTGGACCAGAAGAGCGGCGAGGTGAAGGGGTACAAGGACTGCTCGGTGGTGGACCTGCCGGGCATCTATTCCCTGCGGACATATACCCAGGAGGAGATCGTCACCCGGGATTTTATCCTGAACCAGAAGCCGGACGGCATCATCAATATCGTGGACGCCACCAACATCGAGAGAAACCTGTATCTGACGCTGCAGCTGCTGACGCTGCGCGTGCCCATGGTGCTGGCACTGAACATGATGGACGAGGTGCGGGCCAACGGCGGCACGGTGGACGTGCAGAAGCTGTCGGAGGATCTGGGCATCCCGGTGGTGCCCATTACGGCGGCCAAGGGCGAGGGCGTGTCGGAGCTGATGGACCGGGCGGTGGAGACGGCGAAGAACCGGACGCTGCCCAAGGTGTACGACTTCTGCGCGGCGGACTCGCCGGTGCACCGGTGCGTTCACGCGGTGGTGCATCTGATCGAGGACCACGCGGAGCGGCTGGGACTGCCGTCCCGGTTCTGCGCCACGAAGCTCATCGAGGGCGACGAGGCCATGGCCGACCGGCTGGGGCTGGATCAGAACGAGCGGGAGCTGCTGGAGCACTGTGTGGTGCAGATGGAGACGGAGAACGGCATGGACCGGAACGCCTCGCTGGCGGATATGCGGTACAGCTTTATCGAGAAGGTCACGGCCAACGCGGTGGTGAAGTGCCGGGAGAGCCGGGAGCATAAGCGCAGCGTGCAGCTGGACAAGGTGCTGACGGGGAAATATACGGCGCTGCCGGTGTTTTTCGGGATCATGCTGCTGATCTTCTACCTGACGTTCAACGTCATCGGGCAGGGGCTCAGCGACCTGCTGGCGGCAGGCATCGACTACGTGACCGCCGGGGTGGACGGGGCGCTGACGGCCTACGGCATCAACCCGGTGGTGCACAGCCTGATCATCGACGGTATTTTTGCCGGTGTGGGCAGCGTGCTGTCGTTTTTGCCCATTATCGTGACGCTGTTTTTCTTCCTGTCCATTCTGGAGGACACGGGCTACATGGCCCGGGTGGCCTTCGTGATGGACAAGCTGCTGCGGAAGATCGGCCTGTCCGGACGGAGCATCGTGCCCATGCTCATCGGCTTCGGCTGCTCCGTGCCGGCCATTATGGCCACCCGGACGGTGTCCTCCGACCGGGATCGGAAGATGACCATTCTGCTGACGCCGTACATGAGCTGCTCGGCCAAGATACCTATCTACGGCTTTTTCACCGCGGCGTTCTTTACGAAGTACAAGGCGCTGGTGATGATCTCCCTGTATGTGCTGGGCATGGTGGTGGGCATACTGGCGGCACTGGCGATGAAGAACACGGCGTTCCGGGGCAAGCCTGTGCCCTTCGTTATGGAGCTGCCCAACTACCGGCTGCCGTCGGCCAAGAGCGTGGGGCTGCTGCTGTGGGAGAAGGCCAAGGACTTCTTGCAGCGGGCCTTTACGGTCATTTTCCTGGCCACGGTGGTCATCTGGTTCTTACAGAGCTTTGACACGCGGCTGAACGTGGTGACGGACAGCGCGGACAGCCTGCTGGCCCTCATCGGGCAGTGGCTGGCGGTGCTGTTCAAGCCCCTGGGCTTCGGCGACTGGCGGTGCGCCACGGCGCTGATCTCCGGGTTTATCGCCAAGGAGTCGGTGGTCAGCACGCTGGAGGTGCTGCTGGGCGGCGCGGCCATCACGTCGCTGTTCACGGTGCGCAGCGCCGTCAGCTTTCTGGTGTTCACGCTGCTGTATACGCCCTGCGTGGCGGCGGTGGCCACCATCCGGCGGGAGCTGGGCTCGGGTCTGAAGACCGTGGGCGTGGTGTTGCTGCAATGCGCCGTGGCGTGGCTGGCGTCCTACGCGGCGTTCCTCATCGGAGGGCTGCTGGTATGACGGCGCTGGACTGGGTACTGCTGGCGCTGGTGGCGCTGTGCGGCGTGCTGGCGGTGCGCAGTGCACGGAAGGCCAAAGGAAACGGAAAGTGTGCCGGGTGCGGCGGGAGCTGCGCCGGGTGCGTGAAATGTGATAAGAACGAGGAAAAGGAGCGCTGACGCGCTCCTTTCCTTGTTATACAGTTGACTTCCGCCGGCTGTATCAAAACGCACGGCGCTGCACCAGCATCCGCACCAACGCGGTAAGGGCCAGGATGCCGATGGCGGCGGCCGATGCGATGCTCACGTAGGAGAGCAGCATACCATGGGCGGTGGGCAGCAGGAATGCGGCCACAGAGGAAACCAGGCACAGGACGACCAGTCCGACGATCAATTTCATTCTATCCATTTTGTTGTTCTCCTTTCGTATTTTCCTTGTGTCTATATACTACCACAGGTTTTGGTAGCCATCATTACAGGAAAGCTACAGAGTGGTGGAAAGTTGGATACAAAACGGTTACAAACAGGTCAAAACGGTGACAATGGGTGTAGACTTTTCGGGGGTTATTTGCTATAATACGGTACGATACATAAAATCGGTGGACTGTGTCCTTAGGAGGACTATTCTTGCATTATTTGACGAATTTGTGGGACGCGCTGGACTTCGGCTCGCTGGAGAGCATCCTGCTGCGGGTGGCGGCGGTGTTCCTGTGCCTGACCATACACGAGACGTGCCACGGGCTGGCGGCTTACGCGCTGGGCGACCCTACGGCCAAGCGGGCGCACCGGCTGAGCCTGAACCCGCTGCGGCACATCGACTGGCTGGGGCTGATCATGATGGTGGTGGCCGGGTTTGGCTGGGCCAAGCCTGTGCCGGTGAACCCCAACTATTTCAAGAAGCCGAAGCAGGGCATGGCGCTGACGGCGCTGGCCGGGCCGGCGTCTAATTTTCTGCTGGCATTTCTGCTGCTGTTGCTGGCGCGGCTGACGGCGGATCACGCGATGGCCACGGGCGCGCTGAACGAGACGTGGTTCATGTTCCTGCTGAACACCGCGTCGCTGTCCGTGGGACTGGGCCTTTTCAACCTTGTGCCGATCCCGCCGCTGGACGGGTCGAAGGTGGCGGCGGTGCTGCTGCCGGACCGGGCGTACAACTGGCTGATGCGGTATGAACGGTTCGGGATGCTGGTGCTGCTGGCGGTGATCTCCGTGGGCATCGGGAGCAACGCGCTGGACAGCGCC
Source organism: bacterium (assembly GCA_963632705.1). GTDB lineage: Bacteria > Bacillota > Clostridia > Oscillospirales > Oscillospiraceae > Vescimonas. Next base: position 32,787 of record CAVGVB010000020.1, read on the forward strand.
ATACGATGGGTATTCATGCTGCTGTGCAAGGCAGTGGGACTGGTTTGAGGTGTGGAATTGGACGATCCTATTTATAAGCTGGAAAAGGTGGTACAGACCAAGGGCGACGAGCCGCTGGAGGACTTTGAAGGGCCGCTGGACCTGATACTGTACCTGCTGAGCAAAAACAAAATAGAGATACAGGACATCCCCATCGCGCTGATTTTGGAGCAGTACCAGGCGTATCTGGAGAAGCGGAAGCAGATGGACCTGGAGGTGGCCAGCGAGTTCATCACCATGGCCGCCCAGCTGATGTTCATCAAGACCCGGATGCTGCTGAACCTGGAGGATGAGGAGGCCCAGAGCGAGATGGACGCCCTCATCAAGTCCCTGGAGGAGCGGAAGCGGGGAGAGGCCTACGCGAGGGTGCGGATGCTGTCGGAGCGGTTAGCGCCCCTGGGCGAGTTCGGGCGGAGCATCCTGACCCGGCCGCCTGAGCCTATGGAGCGGGGCAAGATCTTCGAGTACGACCAGGAGCCGGCGGATCTGATACTGGCGATGGAGGAGGTCACGGACCGACGGGGCGCACCGGAAGCGCCGCCGCTGAAGGCCTTCGACGAGATCGTGAAGCGCGAGCCGTATCCGGTGGAGAACAAGGCACGGGAGATCATCCGGCGGCTGCGGCTGGGCGGCATCACCCGGTTTCTGCTGCTGTTCCGGGGGAGCAAGACCCGCAGCGAGCTGGTGGCCACCTTCATGGCGGTGCTGGAGCTGTGCCGGAACAATCTCATCCGGCTGGCGGGCGCTGACCGGGACTGCACCGTCGTCTGTGAGGACGGCGTGACGGAGGACACCACATACGACCTGACGTAAGGGGAAGCACGATATGGATACACTGGAAATGAAAGAAATAGAGGCCGCCGTGGAGGGCATCCTGTTCGCCTCCGGCGAGCCGGTGGGCGTGGACCGCATCTGCGTGGCGCTGGACATGGACCGGCAGACGGCGGAGATGGTCCTGCAGCGGCTGCAGGACTATTACAGCTACGAGCGGCGGGGCATCCGGCTGCTGCACATGGAGGACAGCTGGCAGCTGTGCTCCGCGCCGGAGTACGGCGAGCAGATACGCCGGGCCTTTGAGATACGCAAGCCCGCCAAGCTGAGCCAGCCGGCGCTGGAGGTGCTGACCATCATCGCCTATTACCAGCCCACCACCCGCGCCTATGTGGATCAGATCCGGGGCGTGGACAGCTCCTATACCGTGGGGCTGCTGCTGGACCGGCATCTCATCGAGGAATGCGGGCGGCTGCAGGTGCCGGGGCGGCCGAGACTGTACCGGACGACGCAGGCGTTCCTGCGGGCGTTCCACCTGCGGTCGCTGGAGGAGCTGCCCCAGCTGCCGGGCATGGAGGCGGACGGACAGCTGCGGCTGGACGAGGACGGGCTCTTGCAGGAGCTGCCGGAGGAATAAGGCGGACGGGAAAGGGGCGAGCGCATGACGGCGGTCTATATCATACTGGGCATCGCGGCGGCGCTGTTCCTGCTGTCCCTGCTGCGGGTGGGCGTACACATCGCGTTCGGAGACGAGCTGCGGGTGACGGCCATGGCCGGGCCGGTGCGGGTGCAGCTGCTGCCCAAGCCGGATAAGCCCGAGAAGGAAAAAACGAAAAAGGAAAAGCCGTCCGGAGAGAAGAAGCCGGAGGGCGGAAAGAAAAAAGAGAGAAAGCTGGACCTGACGAAAGAGGACCTCCGCACGGCGCTGCCGGCGGCATGGGAGGCGCTGAAAAAGGGCCTGGGAAAGACGCGGCAGCGGCTGCGGATCGACCCCATGCAGGTATCCGCGGTGCTGGGCGGCGCGATAGACCCGGCGGGCACGGCGGAGCTGTACGGCTATGTCAACGCGGGGATGTGGACGGTGATGCCCCAGCTGGAGCGGCTGACGCGGATGCCCGACCCGCGGATACACACGGAGATCGACTTCGACGCAGAGCAAACGAAGGTCAGCGGTCAGGTGGGGCTCAGCCTTCAGATACGGGATCTGTTCACGATAGGCTGGGCGTTTGCCGGGCCGATGGTGAAGTGGTTCATGGCGATGCGGAAGCGGAAAAAGGCGGCGGAGAAGGCCGGGGCTGCGGCGCAGGCGGCGGAGAAGGAAGCACAGCAGGCGTCCGGACAGGGCGCGGGATATACGACGACGTAATGCAAAGGAGAACGGAGCATGGATATGACCGAAAAGAAGAATGATCTGAAGAACCTGATGGCGGAGTCCATGGAGAAGGTCAAGGAGATGGTGGACGCCAACACCATCGTGGGCGAGCCCATCACCACGCCGGACGGCGTGACGCTGATCCCCATTTCCCGGCTGAGCTACGGCTTCGGCTGCGGCGGCGGGGACTACGGCAAGAACCAGAGCAGCACCGGCGCGGGCTGCGGCGCAGGCGTGCGGGTAGAGCCCATGGCCTTTCTGGTGGTCAAGGACGGCGTGACCCGGATGCTGCCGGTGGGCACGCCGGCCATCACCACGGTGGATCGGGTCATCGAGATGGTGCCTGAGCTGTTCGACCGGGTGGAGAGCCTGGTGGAGAAAAAACGCGGCAAGGCGGATTTCTAAGTCCGCCGGTGCGCGAATAGACTGACGGTATCTGAGTGAAGGAGGGGCGCTATGGCCCGGAGGATACTGGCGGCGCTGTGGGCCGCGGTCAGTCTGATCGGCTGCATGACCGCTGCGGCGGAGGCTGTGGAGGTCTCTGCCGCGGCGGCTGTCCTGATGGACGCGGACAGCGGAAGGCTGCTGTATGAAAAGAACGGCGAAAAGCGGATGCTCATCGCCAGCACCACCAAGCTGATGACGGCGCTGGTGGCGCTGGAGCAGGGCGGCCTGCAGCAGGAGATCACCGTGACGGGCGGGCACATGGCGGAGGGCTCCTCCATGTACCTGCGGCCCGGGGAGAAGCTGACGCTGGAGACGCTGCTGTACGGGCTGCTGCTGTGTTCGGGCAACGACGCGGCACTGGCGGTGACGGAGTGCATGGGCGGCGTCGCGCCCTTTGTGGCCCGGATGAACGAGAAAGCGGCGGAGCTGGGCATGGAGAACACCCATTTCGCCAACCCCAACGGATTGGACGACGAGGAGCACTACTCCACGGCGGAGGACATGGCCAGGCTGGCCGCGGCGGCCATGGACGATCCGGTGCTGCGGCGGGTGGCCTCCACCAGAACGGCCCGCATCGGCGGGCGGACGCTGACGAACCACAACAAGCTGCTGAGCCGGGTGGAGGGCTGCGTGGGCCTGAAGACCGGGTACACCAGGGCGGCGGGCCGGACGCTGGTATCCTGCGCGGAGCGGGACGGCGTGCGGCTGGTGGCGGTGACATTGCAGGACGGGGACGACTGGAACGACCACGCATCGCTGTATGAGCAGGGCTTTCGGGTGCTGCGGCCTGTGAAGGCGGTGGAACGCGGCCTGCGCCTTGCGGCGGCGCGGGCGGTAGGGGGAGGATGAACATGACCGAACGGGTACAGAAGCTGATCGCCGCCGGGGGCGCGTGTTCCCGGAGAACGGCGGAGGAGTGGATACAGGCGGGCCGCGTCACCGTCAACGGACGCCGCGTATCGCTGGGCGACAGGGCGGATCCGGACACCGATGTGATCGCGGTGGACGGACGCGCCGTGGGCGCTCATGCCCGGAAGGTCTATCTGATGCTCCACAAGCCCCGGGGCTTCGTCACCACCCTGTCCGACGAGAGAGGGCGGCGGACGGCGGCGGAGCTGGTGCGGGACTGCGGCACGCGGGTGTTCCCGGTGGGCCGGCTGGACAAGGACTCGGAGGGGCTGCTGCTGTTCACCAACGACGGCGCGCTGGCCCAGCATCTGCTGCACCCCAGCCATCAGGTGGACAAGGTATATGAGGTGACGGTGACGGGCAGCCTGACCGGCGCGGCGGAGCGGCTGGCGTCGGTGGACAGGCTGGACGGCGAGGCCATCGTGCCTGCCCAGGTGCGGGAGCTGTCCCGCACGGGGGAGAAAAGCGTACTGCAGGTGGTCATCCACCAGGGCAAAAAGCGGCAGATACGCCGTATGTGCGCCCAGGTGGGGCTGGAGGTGGCGCGGCTGAAGCGGGTGGCCGAGGACGGGCTGACGCTGGGCGATCTGCCCTGCGGCCACTGGCGGTATCTGACCAGCGGGGAGCTGGACATCATCAAAGGAAGCGACGGACATGAGTAAGAGTGTATTGCAGACCATCCGGGCTGGGATGGACACCTTTTCCAAGGGACAGAAGCGTATTGCCGCGTTTATTCTGGACAACTACGATCGGGCGGCGTTCATGACGGCGGCCAAGCTGGGCGAGACGGCGTCGGTGAGTGAGTCCACGGTGGTGCGGTTCGCCGCCCAGCTGGGCTATGACGGCTATCCCGATATGCAGAAGGCACTGCAGGAGCTGATCCGGGGACGGCTGACGTCCATCCAGCGCATCCAGGTGTCCCGGGATCAGATGACCGGGTCGGATATACTGGGCAGCGTGATGCAGCGGGATATGAACAGCATCCACGACGTGATCGAACGGCTGGACCGGGAGGAATTCGAGCGGGTGGTGGACAAGCTGCTGAACGCAAAGCATATCTACATACTGGGCGTGCGGTCCTCGTCATTCCTGGCGGGGTATCTGAATTTCTACCTGCACCTGATCTTCAAGAACGTGACGCTGGTGCAGAGCAGCGCCGCCGGCGAGATCTACGAGCAGCTGGTCCATATCGGGCCGGGGGACGTGCTGGTGAGCATCAGCTTTCCCCGGTACTCCAAGATGGCCATCCACGCCGTGGAGTTCGCCTGCCGCCGGGGCGGCGACGTGGTGGCGGTGACGGACAGCCCCATGTCCCCCATGTATAAGATGGCGTCAGCGTCGCTGCTGGCGTCCAGCGATATGATCTCGTTTGTGGACTCCATGGCCGCGCCGCTGAGCCTGCTGAACGCGCTGATCCTGGCCGTGGGCCAGCAGCGGCGGGACGACCTGTCCGCCACGCTGGCGGAGATGGAGCAGGTGTGGTCGAAGTACAGCATCTTCGGGAAAGAGGACGATGAGTAAGGATATTGTGGTCATCGGCGGCGGCGCCGCCGGACTGATGGCGGCCATCACCGCGGCGCGGTGCGGCGCGGCGGTGACGCTGCTTGAGCCCAACGAACGGCTGGGCAAGAAAGTGAATATCACCGGCAAGGGCCGGTGCAACGTGACCAACGACTGTGACCGTGACACGCTGCTGGGGAACATCCCCGGCAACGGGCGGTTTCTATACAGTGCGCTGACCCGGTTCACGCCCCAGGACGCCATGGCGTTCTTTGAGAAGCTGGGCGTGCCGCTGAAGGTGGAGCGGGGCAATCGGGTGTTCCCTGTGTCCGACAGCGCGTTTGACATCACCAATGCACTGGAGCGGGAGCTGAAGCGGCTGCGGGTGCGCTGGGTGCGCGACCGGGCGGCGGACATCGTGACGGAGAGCGGCGCGGTGCGGGCCGTGACAGGGGAGAAGGGGACGTATCCGGCGTCGGCGGTCATCGTGGCCACCGGCGGCGTGTCCTATCCCGGCACAGGCTCTACCGGCGACGGCTACCGGCTGGCATCGTCGCTGGGACATACCATCGTCCCGCCCAGAGGGTCGCTGGTGCCGCTGGAGAGCGATGACGGCGACTGTGCCGCCATGCAAGGGCTGAGTTTGCGGAACGTGGAGCTGACGGTGCTGAACGGAAAAAACAAGCCGGTGTTCCGGGAGTTCGGCGAGATGCTGTTTACTCACTTCGGCGTGTCCGGGCCGCTGGTGCTGTCTGCCAGCGCCCACCTGCGGCGGTGGGATAAGGAGCAGTACCGGCTGTCCATCGACCTGAAGCCGGCGCTGGACGAGCAGAAGCTGGAGGCACGGCTGCTGCGGGACATCGGCGAGAACCCCAACCGGGACATGAGCAACATCGCGGCGGGACTGGTACACCGGAGCATGGTGGCCGTGGTGCTGCGGCGGCTGAACATCCCGGCGGAGGAGAAGGCCAACAGCCTGACGAAGGAGCAGCGCCGGAGTCTGGTGCAGCTTTTGAAGCATTTCACAGTGAGCGTCACAGGGCCGCGGCCGGTGGCGGAGGCCATCGTCACCGCCGGCGGCGTGAAGGTGGGGGAGGTAATGCCCAACACCATGGCATCCAAGCTGGTGGAGGGACTGTACTTCGCCGGCGAGGTGCTGGATGTGGACGCGTATACCGGCGGGTTCAATCTGCAGATCGCATGGGCCACCGGATATCTGGCGGGACTGTCCGCCGCAGAGGAAAACGAGGGTGATGAGCATGAATGAGAAGATCTACGCCGTGGCCGTTGACGGGCCTTCCGGCGCGGGAAAGAGCACGCTGGCCAAGGCGGCGGCGGAGCGGCTGGGTATCCTGTATGTGGACACCGGTGCGATCTACCGGACCATCGGTGTGTATGTATACCGCCACCATATCGACCCCAAGGACGCGGCGGCGGTGGCCGCCGTGCTGCCGGAGATCACCATCAGCCTGCGGTACGACGAGGCGGGGCTGCAGCGGATGTATCTCAACGGCGAGGACGTGACAAAGGAGATCCGGCTGCCGGCCATGTCCATGTACGCCTCCGACGTGTCGGCTATCCCGGCGGTGCGGGACTATCTGATGGAGCTGCAGCGGTCGCTGGCCCGGGAACACAGCGTCATCATGGACGGGCGGGACATCGGCACGGTGGTGCTGCCCGACGCGGACGTGAAGGTGTTCCTCTGCGCCGATGTGGCCGTGCGGGCCAGGCGGCGGTGTCTGGAGCTGGAAAAGAGAGGCACGCCCAAGCCCTATGACCAGGTGCTGAAGGAGATGGAGGAGCGGGACTATCAGGACACCCACCGGGCGGTAGCGCCCCTGCGGCCTGCCGACGACGCCATCATGATCGACAACACGGATATGGACTTTGAGGCCAGCTGCGAGCTGCTGCTGGACGTGATACGGGGGAGCGTTGCGGATTGAGAAATAGGTTTTATGCCCGGATGTGGCGCATACTGCGTCCGCTGGTGCTGTTCTTCCTGCCGGTGGACCTGCGGGGGACGGAGCATCTGGAGGGGGACGAGCCGGTGCTGCTGTGCGCCAACCACTCCAGCGCCTGGGACCCGATCCTGTTCGTGCTGTCCATGCCGCAGAAATTCAACGTGCGGATCATGGCCAAGAAGCAGCTGTTCTCCATCCCCATCGTGGGGGGCTTTCTGCGGGCCATCGGCGTGTTCCCCGTGGACCGGGGCAACAGCGACATCGGCGCGGTGAAAACGGCCATCCAGAGCCTGCGGGACGGATGGAATCTGTTCCTGTTCCCGGAGGGCACGCGGGTGAAGCAGCCCGGGCAGGTGGAGGCCAAGGCCGGCGCGGGCATGATGGCCATCCGGGCCGGGGTGAAGCTGGCGCCGGTGTTCATCGGCATGAAGAAGCGGCTGTTCCGCAAGACGCCCATCATCATCGGCGAGCCGTTTGAGCCGGTGTATACCGGGCGGAAGGGCACGGCGGAGGAATATACCGCCAACAGCCATGAGGTCATGCGCCGGGCCTATGCCCTGGGAGGCGTGTCATGGGAGTGATCCTGGCGAAAACGGCGGGCTTCTGCTACGGCGTGGAGCGGGCGGTGGAGCTGGCGAAAAGGACCGCCGCCGAGGGCGGCTGTGTCATGCTGGGCAGCATCATCCACAACGCGGCGGTGGTGCAGGAGCTGGAGACGCTGGGCGCACGGACGGTGGACGATGTGTCCCAGGTGCGGCCCGGGGAAACGGTGGTCATCCGGTCTCACGGCGAGCCGGTGGAGACGTACCGGGCGCTGGAGAAAAAGGGCGTGCGTATCGTGGACGCCACCTGTCCCAACGTGGCGCGGATACACCAGCTGGTGGCCAAGGCGGAGGCGGAGGGGCGGACGCCCCTCATCATCGGTGAGGCCCACCACCCGGAGGTGCTGGCCGCCGCCAGCCGGTCGCCCCATTCCGTGATCCTGGAAGGGCCGGAGGAGCTGGAAAAGTGGCTGGCGGAGAGACCGGAAAGACGGGAAATGAATTTGCTGGCAGTCGCGCAGACCACGTGCATCCAAACGACGTGGCGAAATGCTCAGAAAATTCTAAAAAAACAGTGTACAAACGCCGAAATCTTTGATACAATATGTCTTGCTACGCATAAGCGTCAAACGGAGGCGGCGGAACTGGCCGCCAAGGTGGACGTGATGGTCGTGGTAGGTGACCGTAAAAGTGCCAACACCAAACATTTGACAGAGATCAGCAGGATGAGATGCCCCACCGTCTATCAGATAGAGGGTGCGGAGGAGCTAAGGGTTGACTTTCTTAAAGGATGTTCTGTGGCGGGGCTTACAGCCGGTGCTTCCACGCCCGCGGGCATTATTAAGGAGGTATATGCAACGATGAGCGACGAGATCAAAACCATGGAAGCTACGGAAGAGAGCTTCGAAGAAATGCTGGAGAAATCTTTTAAGACTTTGAATACAGGAGAGAAGGTAACCGGTATCGTGACGGCCATTGGTCCTACCGAAGTGCAGGTGGACCTGGGCTGCAAGCAGGCGGGCTACATCTCTGTGGACGAGCTGTCCGCAGACCCCAACGTGAAGCCCGAGGACGTCGTCAAGGTCGGCGACGAGATCGAGACTTACATCATCCGCGTCAACGACGTGGAGGGCTATGCTATGCTGTCCAAGAAGCGCCTGGACGCTGTCAAGGTGTGGGAGGACATCGAGAAGGCCCGCGAGGAGAAGACCACCCTGGAGGGTAAGGTCACCGAGGAGAACAAGGGCGGTATCGTGGTCAACGTGAAGGGCGTGCGCGTGTTCGTGCCCGCTTCCCAGTCCGGCCTGCCCCGCGGCGCTGAGCTGAGCACCATGATCGGCCAGACCGTGTCCCTGCGGATCACCGAGGTCAACCGCGCCCGCCGCCGCGTCGTCGGCTCTATCAAGGCCGTGACCTATGAGGCCCGTCAGGCTGCCCAGGCGGAGATTTGGAACAACATCGAGGTGGGCAAGCGCTACACCGGTACGGTGAAGTCCATGACCTCCTACGGCGTGTTCGTGGACATCGGCGGTGTGGACGGTATGGTCCATATCTCCGAGTTGTCCTGGAGCCGCATCAAGAACCCCGCCGAGGTCGTCTCCGTGGGCGACACGCTGGAGGTGTATGTCATTTCCTTCGATCCCGAGAAGCACAAGATCTCTCTGGGCGTGAAGGATCGTAGCATGAACCCCTGGGACAAGTTCATGGCTACGTATCACGTGGGCGATGTGGCCAACGTGCGTATCGTGAAGCTGATGACCTTCGGCGCGTTTGCTGAGGTCGTGCCCGGTGTGGACGGCCTGATCCACATCTCCCAGATCGCGGACCGCCGCATCGAGAAGCCCGGCGACGTGCTGACCGAGGGCGAGATGGTGGACGCCAAGATCACGGCCATCGACGAGGAGAAGCAGAAGATTTCCCTGTCCATCCGTGCGCTGCTGACCCCCGCCGCTGAGGACGAGGGCGAGGACGAGGAGTAATTCCTCTAAGGTGAATAAAAAACAACGGCGCGATGCGCCGTTGTTTTTTATTCACTTTTTTTCTGCTGACTGTGGGGGGCTTTTTTGTGTTTTGTCTCCGACGGGGTATTTTCTTGTCATATTTTTGCCTTCGGCGAATTACTTTCTTTTCTTGTCGAAAGAAAGTAACCAAAGAACGGTTTAGGGAAAGGGAAATTTCGATTTCTTTTTTCTTTTTTCTTTTTTCTTTTTCCTTTCCTTTTGCCTTCGGCGAGTTACTTTCTTTCCTTGTCGAAAGAAAGTAACCAAAGAACGCCATTTAAGGAAAGGGGGATTTCGATTTCCCCCTTTCCTTAAAAATCCAATCCCCTTG
>CAVGVB010000021.1:0-41999 GCA_963632705.1 bacterium
GTCCCATGCCTATGGCTGGCTGCCATAAACCAAGGGGCAAATATATAGTAACAGGAGTTGATACCATGCCGAAGAAACGAGCCAACGGCGAAGGCAGCATCCGCAAGCGGAAGGATGGCCGCTGGGAGGGGCGCTACACCGCGGGCTATGATCCCGCCACCGGCAAGCCCATCCACAAGAGTGTCCTCGCTAAGACGCAGGCAGAAGCCAAGGAAAAGCTCAAGCAGGCCATCGCGGAGGCCGAAAAGCTGGACATGAGCCGCGCAAAATCGCACACGCTGGGCGCGTGGATCAAGCTGTGGTACGAGGTCTACGCCGAACCGCGTCTGCGGGAGAAAACCAAGGACTACTACCTCAACTACATCGATAACCACATCGTCCCGGAGCTGGGCGGCACGCCGCTGGAAAAGCTGACCACCATCCAGATCCAGAAGTTCTACAACGACCTGCAAAAGTCCGGACGCATCCAACGCTATACCCACATCAAGCTGAAGGACAAGGGCCTCAGCACCCGCGTAGTGCGGGGCATCCACACGCTGCTGAACAACTGCCTGGAGCAGGCGGTGGCGGAACGGCTGATCCTCACCAATCCCGCCAAGGGCTGCCACCTGCCAAAGCTGGAAAAGCGGGAGATGAAAATACTGCCGGAGGACAAGATCGGCCCGTACTTGGCCGAAGCGGAACGGCGCGGACTGCTGGCGGCATTCTATCTGGAGTTGACCACCGGCCTGCGGCGGGGAGAGCTCCTCGCCCTGCTGTGGACGGACTTGGACGTGGAGAACATGACCATCTCTGTCAGCAAGCAGGTGAACCGTATCAACGGTGAGCTGGTGGTCAGCCAGCCCAAGACGCCAAACTCCATCCGCAAACTGGCCATCCCGCAGCGGGCCGTAGAACTGCTGGTGGAGGAACACAACAAGCACCCACACAGCCCATACCTGTTCGTATCGCCCAAAACCGGCACCATGTTCGACCCGGATTCCTTCCGGCACACCCATGAGAAGATCCTGAAGGCCATCGGCGCGGAGCACATCAGGTTTCACGACCTCAGACACACCTTCGCCACGCTGTCCCTCAAGTACGGCGTAGATGTCAAGACACTGTCCGGCACGCTGGGACACTACGATGCAGGCTTCACCCTCAGCACCTACACCCACGCCACAGCGGAGATGAAACGCTCCGCCGCCGACGCCATCGGAAACGTCATCAGTCAGGCAATGTAAACACAAAAAAATAGTGGGGAGAGGGGCGGATGATGCCATCCGCCCCTCTCCAGTCATTTCGGCTTTTGGGTCACGGTTTGGGTCAGGCTGTATGGCGGCTCAAAAATGACCACGCTGTAATCAAAGAGTAGACTCTGCTGCTGGTTACAGAACCTTCCATTCAAATTGGATTACTTGATATGGTTCACCACATCCGCCCACTGCTTTGTGCGCGTATACAGCGACTCAAGGATCGCATATTCTCTGGTGGTATGGTTCCACTCGCCCTGAATTCCGCAGCTGCACAGGGAGGGCACGCCTGCGATCACCGCATAGGCTGTGTCGGAAGAGCCTCCGATGTGCTTCAGGGGGAAGACGCCAAAGCCATCCTCAAGACAAATGTCATGAACCATACGGTACAGCGCCATGACGCCCTCCGTGCATTCAAAGGGCAGCATCTCCATCTGATATTCCATGGTGGTGGTCGTATGTATGTGATCTGGACACACCTCCGCTTCTACAATCGCCACCTTTTTCCATTCGCACAACTGCCGCAGGATTCTTCCTATCTCTCTGCGTTTTTCGCCGAAAAATACTTTGCGCCGATATTTCGGCGCAAATACGATGTGGTATTTGCAATTCCACTTCGTATGCGCTAAACCGTTTGTGTCATTCATTCTTGAGTGATCTCCCTTTGTTTTGTAGTTTGCAGTTGCCAGACCGCATCTCTACTATAACAGAGGGAGTTTTATTTTTCCTCATCGGCAGCAGCCTCTTTTTGAACCACTCGCCCAGCGAGTGGTTTTCAGGATACAAGGAAACGGCGTGACCGAAGTCACGCCGCCCCTTGAAAACACAAGGTTTCCACCATTTTTTGATTTAACTGTTTTACTACCACCCGGATATGGGCAGCGTCACTTTTTATCTGCGCTCCGTCCGTCAGGAATTGTTCTCCAGCAGGAGCAGCATGGAGTTGTACCGCTGGAAGGCCTTCCACTCATCCCTGGAAATCTTGAAGTCCGTCTGCCGCAGCTGCTCCTGGGGGACCATGGAGTTGGCGATGAGGACCTTTGCGATCATAGGGCCGAAGGGCTGAGGCGACAGTCCCATAAACGCGCCCCAGAAGCGGTTCTTGTCGGAGAAGGAGTGTACCGCCATAAGTGACAGCTTTTCGATGTGGATAGCCTGGTTTTCAAAAATGAAGAACGAGGTCAGGTCGTATGGGTACATATAGCCGGAATAGAAATAGCGGCAGTTCAGGTAGTACTGCGGGTCCGGCGTATCCATGTACAGCGATGCGTTTATGCGGTTGTCCCCGTCATGTCGGGAGGTCAGGCAGATAACCGATGACACCAGGCGCGCACTGCGCCCGTCGAAGTAGTACATATAGAATGTGGAAGCAAGGCAGAACGGATTGTGCGGGCCGATAGGCGCTGAGGTGAGCCGTGAGGTGTTTGGCATCTCCACGATCTGCGCCACGTCCACGCCCAAGGCGTCCGCCACTTCCTTCAGGCTCTCAATATCGATAATGATCTGGCCGCTTTCGTACTTGGAGATTGTGCTCTTGTGCTTATTGACGCGCTCGGCCAGCTCTGCCAAGGTCAGACCCTTGAGCCGGCGGAGAAAGGCTATCCGCGCGCCGATCTGCTGTGCATAGGTCATGATCGTTACCCCCTGTTCGTGAAGGTTGCGTAAAAATCAACAAATACATTTTTCGGTATGAAAGGCAGTTTTAAACCTGTATTACCACCAATATACGACACAGAAAGTTGCTTGTCAATAGACAAAGCATTCCTAAAATAGATTAACAGGAAATAGCCGCAAATTGACAGTCGGGCAAAAACAGGTAATACTATCCTCAGATGCGGCGACGCCGCCGCAGAATGAACTGCTGATATAAGGAGGACAGATTATGCGTGAGCTCACACCTGCACTGGGACCGTATTCACATTTCAAGTGCTACGACTCCCTTGTGTTCGCAAGCGGACAGATCCCCATTGACGCGGACGGAAAGGTATACAGCGATGCCCCTATCGACGTGCAGACCCGTCTGGCACTGGAAAATCTCTCCGCCGTATTTAAAGCGGCGGGAGCGTCCCTAGAGAAGACGTTGAAGGTGAACATTTACCTCCGCTGCCTGGATGATTTTGCGGCCATGAACGAGGTGTACAAAAGCTTCTTTCCTCAGGGCATCTACCCCGCACGCTGCTGCGTGGAGGTGTCTCGGCTGGCTGACGGCATCGCCATCGAGATCGACGGCATCGCCCATATGTAAAAAGGATATTGCTCGAAGGAAAAGAGTCAATATATATTTGAAAGGAGAGAACCACTGATGAAAAGAATGTTGTCCCTTATCCTTGCGCTGTGCATGATCACCGCTCTGCTGGTCGGCTGCGGCACGAAGGACACCCCCGCAAACAATGACACCGATACCTCCGATACCAAGGCGGTGACCATCTCCGTGGGTACGTATTCCGCTGCCAACTCTGTCGATGGCGTGGCGATGGAGTACTTCAAGGAGTATGTGGAGGAAAAGAGCGGCGGCCGCATCAAGGTCGACGTGTATCACAACAACCAGCTGGGTGACACCAATGGCCAGATCGAAAACGTCATTATGGGCACCCAGGACATCTTCCTCACCGGTATCGATCCTCTGATGCAGTGGGCGCCCGCCGTGAAGTACTGCTCCGTATACTTCCTGTTCGAGAGCGACCAGCACCTGCTGAACTTCCTGAACTCCGACATCATGCAGGCCGGCTACAATACCCTGCTGGAGAACAACATCATGATCCTAGACGACAAGTGGAGCTTCAAGCAGGGTCCCTGCCGCGTGATGTGCTCCACCGTCCCCTTCAATTCCTTTGCCGACATCAAGGGCATGAAGGTGCGCTGCCCCGAAGTGGAGACCTTCCAGAAGACCTGGCAGGCCTTCGGCGCCGCCACCGTCACCGTGTCCATGAGTGAACTGTACATGGCCGTGCAGCAGGGCATGGTACAGGGCTTCGAGATGCCCGCCAGCACCATCAAGGCCAACGCCTACTATGAGGTCGCCAAGTACCTGACCAAGACGGATTCCTTCCCCCAGCGCTACGCGCTGATCATGAACTCCGACAAGTTCAACTCCCTGCCCGAGGACCTCCAGCAGATCCTGCGCGATGGTGCCTATGCCGCCGGCGCGCTGTACTCCGAGACCGTGGAGAACGACTGGCAGTCCGACCTGGATTATATGATCAAAGAGGGCGGTGTGACCTGGGTCGACGACATGGATCTCACCCCCTTCCGTGAGGCGATGACCAAGATCTACGCCGAGTGGGAGAACAGCGGTTACTTCGAGAAGGGCATCGTGGAAAAGATCAAGGCATTGGCATAAACCGGCACGCGCGGCCATAGACCCTTTCGGATGCATGGCCGTGCGTCCCTATCAAGATACGGGAGAAAACAATGACTATTCTGAGAAAAATTACCGATGGACTCAGCCGTCTTGAGGGCATTTTGGCCGGATCACTGCTGGCGATCATTGTGCTCATCAATTTTGTGGAGATCGTTCGGCGCAATCTGCTCAAGCTGTCCTTCCCCTGGGTGCAGGAGCTGTCGCTGATCCTCATAAGCTGGGTCGTGTTCTTCGGCGCGGCGTACATCTACAAGAAGGAGACCCTGCTGCGGGTGGACTTTCTGTACCTGAAGGCAAAGGGCGCGGTGCGTCTGTGCTGGGAGATGCTGTGGCACATTCTGGAGTGCGCGGTGCTGGTGATCCTGACCATCTATGGCTGCCGGTATGCCCAATCCCAGAGCACCGGCGTGACGTACAGTCTGGGCATCAACCGGGCGGCGTACTCTATCCCCATGATCTACTGCGCAGCATCCATGCTCATCGGCATGATCGAAAAAATCTACGACTCTGTGGTGAACTACAGACAGGGAAAGAAGGAGGCGGCATAACATGGCAACACAGGCACTGATCATCATAGGCGTATTTGTCGTATGCCTCTTCCTGGGCTTCCCCATCTTCTTCTCGGTATGCATCCCCTCCATCCTGGCTCTGCTGATGAACGACCTGCAGCTGGTCATGGTTCCCAAGACCATCATCGGCGGCGTTCAGAGCTTCACGCTGCTGGCGGTGCCCTTCTTCATTTTGGCGGGCAACCTGATGAACTCCGGCGGTATTACAAAGCGTATATTCGACATCTGCCTTGCCCTGATGGGCTGGATACGCGGCGGCCTAGCCTACGTGAACGTGCTGGCCAGTATGGTGTTCGCGGGCATCTCCGGTTCCGCCGCAGCGGACGCCGCCGGCTTGGGAAAGATCGAGATGCAGGCCATGAAGGACGACGGCTTTGACGAGAGCTTCGCCGCCGCCATCACCGCGGCCTCCAGCGTTATCGGCCCCATCATCCCGCCCAGCATCATTATGATACTCTACGCTACCGAGGCAAACGTCAACGTCAGCGATATGTTCAAGGCGGGCATCCTCCCCGGCATCCTGGTGGGTCTGCTGCTGATGGCCGCGTGCAAGTTCATGTTCATGCGCGGCGAGAAGGCGCCTCCCGCCACCAAGTTCTCCTGGAAGCGTTTGGGCGTAAGCCTGAAGGACGGCGTGCTGGCCATCATCGCTCCGGCCATTATCCTGCTGGGTATGTTCTCCGGCAGCTTCTCCCCCACCGAGGCCGGCATCGTGGCCGTGGTGTACTCCACCGTAGTGGGCATGATCTACAAGGATCTGAAGCTCAAGGACATCCCCCGCATCATCAAGGAGAGCGCCATCGCCGCGGCACAGGTCATGTTCATGACCTCCGCTGCCTCCCTTCTCAGCTGGACGCTGACCTTTACCAAGATACCCCTGACCATCTCCAAGGGCATCCTCAGCTTCACCGACAGCCGCGCCCTGTTCATGCTGATCGTGGTGGTGTTCCTGCTTATCCTGGGCTGCTTCATCGAGTCCATGGCGGGCCTGCTGATCGTAATGCCCGTGATGATCCCCATCGCCACGGCGCTGGGCATTGACCTCGTGCATTTCGGCATCGTGTGCTGTCTGGCCATGATGATAGGCGCGGTGACACCGCCCATGGGCGCGTGCGTGTTCATCGTGTGTAGCATTTCGGAGACACGATTCGATCTTGTATGCAAAAAGCTGTGGCCGTTCCTGATTTCTTTGGTGGTTACACTGCTGCTGGTGGCCTATATAGAGCCCATCTCCACGCTGCTGCCGCACCTACTGACCAAGGGCTAAATCCATTGACCGATAATCGATTTCTAAGCAGGGAGCATTTATGAAAGTATATATTAACGCGAAAATCATTACCATGGACGGCGAGAAGGTCATTCCCAACGGTGCCCTACTGGTGGACGGCAGCAAGATCACTGCCGTGCTGACTATGGGCGAGTATAGCGCCCGCTCCGGCGAGTTCGCCGGTGCCGAGGCCGTTGACTGTGCAGGGAAGGTGATCATGCCCGGCCTCATCAACGCCCACACCCACATCACCCTCTGGCGCAGCTTCGGCGACATCACCCTTGCACGCGACGTGGCTACGGAGACCATGCTGGCCGTGCGTAATTCCCTGAACTGCCTGCGCAAGGGCGTGACCACCGTGCGGGACATGGGACACAAGGACCATGTCCACAACGAGATGAAGCTCTGTGCCGAGCGCGGCGTCATCCTTGCTCCGCGCTTCCGCTGCGCCAACGCTATCATCGAGATGTCCAACGGCCACGCCAGCCACTTCTGCGCCACGGTGTCCACCCCGCAGGAGATGGTGTCGGAGATCCGCCGTCAGGTCAACGCCGGCACAGATTTCATTAAAATCGTTGCCAGCCATGACGACCTCTACCATTTGGACAAGCTCAGCTACCCCTGGTTCTCCCAGAAGGACCTGGATCTGCTGGTGGCGGCCAGTCACGAGCTGGACGCCAAGGTATCCGCCCACGCCAACGGTGTCGAAACCATCCAGCGTTGCCTCAACGCCGGGATGGACTGCATCGAGCATGGCATCGGCATGACCGCAGAGCAGGCCGCACAGATGCGTGAACAGGGTACGTGGCTGGTGCCGACGCTGACGGGCTACATGGAAAATGGCCTGCCCAACTGGCGGCGCGGTGACAAGTGGGTCGCCCGGTATCACCAGTTCTGGGAGCTGCACGAAAAGACATTCCCCGAGGCGGTCAAGGCCAAGGTGAAGATCGCCGCCGGCACGGACACCCTGGGCGACCTGAACGAAGAGATCGCCCTGATGCACCGCTTCGGCATGACCACCCACGAGGCACTGGAGACCGCTACCATCAACGCCGCACGTCTGATGGAGCTGGACACGCAGATCGGCTCTCTCGAACCGGGCAAGCTTGCCGACTTCATCGTGCTTCGCAGCGATCCCCTGGCGGACCTGTCCGCCCTCTACGACATCGATGCCATCTCCCTAGATGGGCGCTTTATCCCCATCTGGGCCATCGATGCCGTGGTGCCTCCGTGCGATATGTGGGCCAAAAACTGGTAAGTGAATAAGGGTGACAAATAGTGACAAACGAACAAAACAACCTTGTTTCTCTGTTGAAAAGAGAGGTTTTGCCCGCACTCGGCTGCACCGGGCCGACAGCCTATGCGCTTGTGACAGCCTGCTGCCGCCCCTATATGACGGCCCCGCCCCAGCGGCTGACCATGGAACTGAGCCCAGAGCTTTTCAAGACCGGCTTCGGCGTGGCCACCCCCGGTTCACCTGAACCCGGCATCGCCATCGCGGCGGCCAACGGTCTGTTCGGCGGTGACTGGACTTTGGGCATGGAGGTGCTGAACACCGCCACCCCCGCTACAAACACTCAGGCCTCCGATTTCATCACCGCACGGGGTCTCAGCGTCCTGTGCGACTGGTCGCAGCGCGGGATATACGCACGCGCTGTCGTCACCACGGCAAACGAGACCATCGTGTCCGTGCTGGAGGGTGCCTACGACCACATTCTCTCTATCGCGGTGAACGGCCACACCGTTTACAGCAGCGACGCTCTCGGTGAGACCGAAAGCGAAAAAGCGGAGCTGGACCTGGGCATGCTGCTGTCCTTCGTCAAGACCGTCGATATTGACACGATACGATTTCTGCAGGACGGCATAGACATGAACTACGCCCTGGCCATAGAGGGCATAAAGACCCCCTTCGGCCACGAGGTCGGTCGTGCGCTCTTTCGCAAGGCATACACCGGCTTTGAAGAGAGTTTCTACGCCGACCCAGCATCGCACATCCCCGCCAGCGCCTGCGAATGGGGCAAGATACTCGTCACCGCCGCGGCGGACGCCCGCATGGGCGGCTGCAACATGCCGGCCATGTGTACCATGGGTGACGGCAACCAGGGCATCACCGCCATCAACCCGGTGATCGCCGCGGCCCAGGTATGGGATATCGATGAGGCCCACACGCTCCGCGCCGTAGCCCTATCCCACCTGGTCAGCATCTACATCAAGTCCAACATCGGCAAGACGACACCATTCTGCATGTGCGGCATCGGCTCCGCCTCTGGCGTGGCCGCGGCCATAAGCTATCTGCGGGGCGCCACCAACACTCAGGTCGAGGCGGCCATCATCAATCTGCTCTCCCCCATGATGGGTATCCTCTGCGACGGTGCAAAGCCCGGCTGCGCCTTCAAAATGTGCATCGCCACTGAGATGGCCTTCACCGCCGCTGAGGCCTCCCTCGGCAAGGTGTCCCTGGGCTTCTACGATGGCATGGCCGACTCCACGCTGGCAAAAACCCTGGAGCACATCAAGGAGGTCGTGAAGAACTCCTCCCCCGCCCTGTCCGAGAGCCTCGTGAATGTTATCATCAAGAAGACCAATGAGCTCGGCACTCTGCCTGTGCGTTGATTTCCTCCTTATCCCCTTGTGTGCACCCCCTTCGATGTGCTGTCGGAGGGGGTGTCCCTTTGGATATCAAGGTGGTTCCCTAGCTCTGCCGTGAGATTAAAGGCCTATGGCGGAGGCTGAAAAGCTGGACATGAGCCGTGCAAAATCGTACACGCTGGGCGCGTGGATCAAGCTGTGGTACGAGGTCTACGCCGAACCTCGCCTGCGGGAGAAAACCAAGGACTACTACCTCAACTACATCGACAACCACATTGTTCCCGCACTGGGCAACACGCCGCTGGAAAAGCAACCACCGGCCTGCGCCGGGGCGAGCTCCTCGCTCTGCTGTGGACGGACTTGGACGTGGAGAACATGACCATCTCCGTCAGCAAGCAGGTGAACCGCATCAACGGTGAACCGGTAGTCAGCCAACCCAAAACGCCCAACTCCATCTGCAAGCTGGCCATCCCGCAGCGGGCGGTGGAGCTGCTGGTAGATGAGCACGTAAAGCACCCACACAGTCCCTACCTATTCGTGTTGCCCAAGACCGGCACCATGTTCGACCCGGATTCCTTCCGGCACACCCATGAGAAGATCCTGAAGGCCATCGGCAGCGTCATCAGTCAGGTGATGTAAACACAAAAAATAGCCGGAGAGGGGCGGATGATGCCATCCGCCCCTCTCCGGTGCTTTCCTGACCTCTCGACTTTTGGGTCACGGTTTGGGTCAAACGAAAAACGCCAAAATGCCGCGTCACTATTTGAGAGCATAAACAGAAAAAGTTCCTGATTTCGTGAGAAATCAGGAACTTTTTGGTGGAGACTGCTGGACTCGAACCAGTGACCTCCTGCGTGTGAAGCATCTGCGGTAAAAATCCGCAATCCGTTGTGGCATAAGGGATAGAGCTTCCTTTCGACCAAAATATTTGCAACAAATTCCGCAAAACGTGCTGTGAGCACTCGTTAAACTATGGTAAATTACCGCAAAAAACGCCTTGTGATACGCCCCTTAAATCTGAATAAATACAGGAGGAAAAGTGATGATTATTGCCATTACAAATTCCAAGGGCGGCGTTGGGAAAACCACGACGGCCTTGAACCTAGGCGCCGCGCTGGCCGCCGAAGGGCAGAAGGTCTTGCTCATCGACAACGACCCGCAGGGACGCTTTTCCTTTACAATAGGAAATGTACCGAGGTTGTTTCGGTAAAGCGGAAGTCGAAGGGAGGTGGAAAAATGGCTAAAACAAAGGGGTTAGACAGAATTACGGCTTTATATGAAAGACTGTCCCGTGATGATGAACAGCAAGGCGAATCCAACAGTATCTCTAATCAAGAGTTACTATGTAGAGGGTGGTTTCTCCCACCTAATACATATGACTGCGGCTCATTTGTGGTGAATGGAACAGCAGTTGTAGGAAGGGAGTAGAAAAATCCTTATAACCGCTGCAAATCAACACAAAAGGAGCTGATTCTTATGAAATCTCTATTTGAGAAAATGGGTGGCACTTACCGTCAGGAGGGGGATTACCTTATCCCGAACCTTGCGCTGCCGGATGAACCGGAATACCAGATCGGCAAGTACGGGCGTATGCGCCGCAGCTATCTGAAAGAACATCGTCCGGTTCTCTATGCAAACCTGCTCACAAGCGGAACGCTGCATCGTCACCTTGCCGAGATCGACCAAGCCTGCAACGAGCGCATGGAAATCATCGTTTCCACAATGGCGAAGCAGGAAGGCGTGACCGAAGCACTCAAGGCCGCCGACCAAATGGAATGGGTGCGCCGCATGAACAGCATCCGCAATCGTGCGGAGGAAATCATCCTGCAAGAAATTGTATTCGCATACACTTATCATTTGCAGCCAGTTCAACGGTCACGACATCGCCAGCCTTAAGGTCAAAACCGTCTTTGTCCGCAGGGTGCAACAGGATCATGCTGCCATTTCCCAAGGCACATTCTGCAAACTGTCCGTCAGCACTTACGGTCAATTCGGTAATAACATGGGGTGTATAGGGCAGGGTAGATACATCGACAAGAGTGGTGCTTTCCTGTACGGCCTTTTCCTTTGCGGCCTTTCTTTCAAGCTCATATTCCGCAGCCTCTTTTGGAGACAAGACCAGCACCTCTTCGCCGTTTTCGTCCAGATAATGAACATACCCATTTTTATCTTCGTACTCACGGGAATAGAGCATAGACGCATCTTTGATGAAAGCATTTTTCTCGGCATCGGTCATGCCGTCGGTAAAAGCAAATCCGCCCCACTTGATGACAACAGCAGCAAAAGCGGTAATACTCAAGATTGCCACCATAACGGCAGCGACAATTCCCGCCCTGGAAATTTTTCTCACAACATGAGTTTGGGACGATGTTTTGTGAATTTTTTTCATAGTTGCCTCCTTAATCAATTTTACGGAGGCAATATCCTTCTCCCCGATTTCAACAGGAACATTCTCAACATGATCCATCATGTCAGATATTTTAATTTTCAATGGCATAGCCCCCTTTGGTTAATATTTCCTTCAATTTCTTACGCCCTCGATGGAGCTTTGTTTTTACGGTGGAAAGATTAAGATCCATCTCCTCTGCAATTTCAGTAACTGGTTGATAGAAATAATAGTATCGGAAAAAAATTTCCCGTTCTGGATGCTGCATGGAGAGTATTGCCTCACGGATATAGCGAGCTTGTTCTCGTTCTTCAAAATCGTGCTCCAGATTTTCGTCCGAAACAAGGATAATATCATCCTCAAGCGGCACCTCAACACCGATTTTTCGGGTGTATTCTTTTGCTTTGTTTCTGGCCACACCGCCAAGAAATGCCTTTGTTTTTCCCGGAGAAATGCGTTTTGCATTGACCCAAAGTGTAAAAAACACATCCGAGGAGACTTCCTCAATATCGGAACTGGACATTGATGAACCGATGATGTTGTAAACGATTGTATTGACATATGCGGCATAGCGATCAATAAACCACTCTAATGTGCTTTCCTCCTTGCGTTTTAGTTTTTTCAATGCCTCACGCTCATTCACAGCATCACCTCCTTGCATATCCACTTAACGGCCCGTCATCTTTAATATTGGAGCTTGGGAGCATTTGGTTTCACTTATTTTATTTTTCCTTTGGGACACTTTGTCCCAATCCTTTCAAAAAATAAGAAATGCGTAAAGCCAGAAGCTATCTGGGTTTACGCATTTCTGCTACACGATTTGTCTATGAAGTTTTCTCCCATTTTGCCGTCTCTCACCCGATTCCATAAAAAAGGCACGTGGCCGTTTCTCCAACTGGATTTACGCAGAAACGCCACACGCTATTCTATTATTATAACGGATTTGGATGCGGATTTTAAATGTTTTTTGAAGATTTCTGGATAGAATGGTATTGAAAATAGTCTCTGTTACTCATTGAGAACATCATCCCATCTGTACTGACTACCGCTCCAGAACAATCATGGCTCGCTTCGGCAAAATACTTGTTGGCTGGGGTTGAATATATTTAATTGTCGCTTTTGCAAAAACATTGGACTTTACCGTATCCCAATCCGCAAGTTTTACGATCTCCGCTGTGCCGTTCTCATAATCAAACCGCAGTTCACCCCACTCGCCGTCGTTGTCGACCAGATATTCGTAGACAGCGGCAGTGATTGTTTCACCTGTTTTCAGACACTCCGTCTGCCGCAGAGAAATTGTGTGTGGCTCATTGCCTTTCAACGCTTTTGCTTCGTTCGTCGGAAGGACTGGTTTTTCTGGAATATCCATCTCAAACGGCACGACCACGGATTTCAGCATCCGTACCTCCGGCAAACTCTGGACATATCGTATTGCTGTCTTAGCAAAGACATTGGATTTTATCGTGTCCCAATCTGCCAGCTTCACGATCTCCGCTGTGCCATTCTCAAAATCAAACCGCAGCTCGCCCCATTCGCCGTCGTTGTCCGCCTGATACAGGTAGACAGCGGCGGCTATTTTTTTGTTCTTTTTGCGGCACTCGGTCTGCTTCAGCGTCACGGTATGGACGAGGCCGCTTTCCAGCAGTTTCAGGCGCAGCTTATCCAATGTGCGTCGGTAGAACCGCTCCGCGCCGCTGGCTGTCGTACCCTCGAAATCTACCGCCAAGTCCTCAAAGGTGGACTGCGTGGACAAAGGGCTGACACGCCCGCAGGTCATACAGATGGCGTTCCGCTTTTCCAGATACCATTGCTCTTTATAGGATAGCTGCTCAAATGCCGCCGCGACCGCCTTTGCCTGAATCCCGTTCCAGAGGATGTCGGCATAGTTCCAGCTATCGTCGCGCGTCACATCCTCGCCGGTTTCCTCGCCGTCCTCGTCCTGCTCCGTGCGGTAGAGGGAAACAATGCTGCGGTTGCGCTGGGCAATGGTCAGCAGCTCGTCCGCAGATCCGCTTTCGTCCTTATATCCGCTTCGGGCGGCGAACTCGGAAACGACCTCTGCGCGGCTCTTGCCAGAATTGCTATACATCGCGCCGATCTGCCGCACACGCCGGTACTCCACAAGGCTGGCAAAGGAACCGGCTTCACCCATCATGCGGCAGAACAGCAGTCCGTCCCGGATATAGTGCTTCGCATATTTCAGGAACTCCGTTTCCTGCTCCAGATCGAATTTCGGCAGGCAGTACAGCAGCATTTGCAGGACTTCCAGCTTGTAGTCCAGAAACCGCGCTGGGTCATAGCGGTCATATCCGCTGCGGGTAAGAAAACGGTAGACCACGCCGTTCAGCCGCTTTTCAAAGTGGTGCAGGAAGAAGGAAAAGTATGCAAGGTCTTTGCGATGAACGGCTTCGCGTATGTAGTCGTTCAGCTCCATTTTGGGCGGTTCCGGGTCAAGCTGAAAGACGCTCTGGACTTCGCGCATGGTCAGATCGTCGGCGTTATAGAACGGTACTTTTGCCGCATAGCCGCTCAAATCCCATGTCCAGCCCGTGAGCTGCGCTATTTGCTTGTCACGATTATCCTTCATATCCGCACCTCTTTCCGCTGTGGATTTTGATTACTTCTTCCTATTCGCTTTCGCTTCTGTCAACAAAGCTGCCTGCTCCATCTCGGCGGCATAACTGCCCTGTGCGTAGTCGTTGTCTTGCAGCGCCTTTTCCAGCTTGCTTTTTGCAAGTGCTTTCATCACGGCGGCAGTCTGCTCGTCCAACGTACCGCGCCCAAGATACTGTGTGATCGTGTTGAACCGCTTTGTATAGATTTTTCGGATGGGATGGTCGGCGGCAAGCTCCCGCTGCTCCCGTCCGCGGAGATTTCCGACCTGACGGCAGGTGCGTCCACGCCTGTCATCCGGCGCGTAGCCGCTGCAATATTTCGTGTGCCGCGCGTCGGTGGTCAGAAACCATTTTCCGCAAACGGCGCATTTTCTCGGTGCGTGTCCGACGCATAACCCTTCAAAAAGATCGGCCCGGAACACCCCGACAAAGGATACGAAGTGCATCCGCTTGACAAGCTGCGCCTCCGCATTGCCGGGACGAATCGCAGGGACATACTGCACCGTCGCATTGGTCAGAGCCATCCACGAGGGATTGCTTTCCTCCAAGGTGGCGTTTTCCCTGAAAAACTGCCCGAACGCGGCAGCATACCCGGTGGGTGTCCGTATTTCGGCGTTTTCTTGCAGAAACTCCGCAAATGCAGTCAAGGTCATTTTGTACTGCCGCAGGGAATAGCTCAGATGCCCCAGCACCGGAATGACGCGGATCAGCAGCGCCGCCAAGGGATGCGCTCCTGTAATATTACTGACTGCCTGCTGCTCCATCGGGAGCTGTAAATACTCATTCAGCTCGGTAAACGCTTTCTCGGAAAACACCTGCATGAGGTAATCCTCAAACTGCTTTCTGTCCAAACGGGAGAACGGCGGGACATCGTGCAGCGCGTGAATGATAAGAACAGCAAGAGCCTTAATGACAAGGTGATCCAGATTCTGCGAGGCGTGTTCAATGCCGCCGTGGATAACAACCTGATTGCCAAGTCGCCCGTACCCACGAAGATCAAAAGCAAGGGCGTTCGCACAAAAGAAAAGACCGCCCTGACTGCGGATCAGTCAAAGCGGCTTCTGGACGCGGTAAGCAGTACGCGGGCATATCTGTTCTGCTTGATCGCCCTTCAAACAGGGATGCGGCGTGGTGAAATCTGCGGCTTGATGTGGGAGGATGTTGACCTCGACAAGCAAATCATTCACGTTCGGCACAACGCGGTATTCACAAGCTCTCAAACCGTTGTCAGCGAGGCTCTGAAGACCTCGGCGGCTGTCAGGGATATTCCCATACCCCCGACGCTTCTGGACACGCTGAAGGGGCTTAAAAGCTCCGGCGGAAGCCCTTTCGTCATGCACATGGACAATGGCAAGCCTCTGTCGCAAAGCAGCTTCTCCAATCTGTGGGACATGGTACGGCGAAGAACAGTTGATGATCCGGCGGAACTCGGCACCAAGGCCACCAATTCCAAGATGGTGCGAAGCCTTGATTTCCACGTCACGCCCCACCTGCTGCGGCACACCTACATCACACGGCTGTTTGAAAGCGGGCTGGACATCAAAGAGATTCAGTACCTCGCGGGGCATACAACGGTGGATATGACGCTCCGCGTCTACACCCATTACCAGCACGAGACACGCCAGCAGGACACGGCCAACAAGGTCTGTGCGGCTCTTGGATAAGCAGCAGGTGCCACATAAGTGCCACATCCTCTGTCGCAAAGTTGCTGAAAAGTTGCAAAAAAGCTGCACGGAAGCTGGTGCCGACCTGTTGGAGAGTTGCATCAAAGTTGTTAGAGAGTAGGCCAGAAAACCGCGATATATCAACAGTTTGCGGCGTTCAGGCAAAAGAAAAATCCCACCTCTTTCGAGGTGGGATTTGGTGGAGACTGCTGGACTCGAACCAGTGACCTCCTGCGTGTGAAGAACTGCGTAATGTCCGGTGCAGGTGGTCATAGCTGCTGCACCCTGCATAGTCACAGGCTGTTTGCCCCACCGCAGGTTCTCAAGCTGTACACTGTAGCAGCACTTTACAGCCTAAAAAAGCCCGACACATAACGCTATCCAATATCTGGTAAATCAAGCTAACATCGCACAGGGAAGATCAAGGGGTTTTGTGTTGTATTCCGCTGTACTCATTGCCATCGCGTTAAACTCTGGCGAATTTCGCCAGAGTTTAACGCGTCAATCACTATTTCCATATTCTCCAGTATATTTCTAATGCTTTTTCCGGTATGACTCAAATATGATTTGCCACCTCGAAAGCATCCCACACAGCGCTGTGAACGTTGTGGAATTCCCGGCAATCGCCGATGGCATAGAGCTCCGGTGCCTCCTGCATGGCATCGTACAGCTCCTGATCCGGCTTGAAGCCCACCGCCAGAATGATCGTATCGGTGGGGATCGTCTCCTCATGGCCGTCATCGAGGCTGCGGATGATCAGACCGTCTTCCGTCGCCTTCACCGCCGTGGTACGGCAGCGCACGTCCGTACCGTAAAAGGGAACCAGGCGTTCCAGCATATCGCTGTTGGCCGAGCAGATGGGGCCGTTGACCGCCAACAGCTTCGGCAGGGCCTCGATAATGGTGACCTGCTTGCCGAGATCCTTGGTCAGCCACAAAGCCAGCTCACAGCCCACCATTCCGCCGCCGATGACAACGGCGCACGCGCCCACATTGGCGGCCTTGTCCGCAAGGGCAGCCTTGGCGGTAATGACGCGGCTGTCATCGCCCAGCGAGAAGGTTTTGGCCGTGGCACCTGTGGCGACGATGAGGGCATCATAGGAGAGGGCTTTCAGTTCTTCAGCTGTCAGGCGGTGATGGAAGTGGATCTCTACCCCCAGCTTCTCCAGCGTGTGCCCATACCATGCGATCAGTGCTCTATCATCATCCTTGAAGGAGGGGATGCCGGCCTCATACAGCGCGCCGCCCAGCCGTCCGGTGGCCTCATAAATGACAGGCTCATGACCGCGGATGGCCAGCACACGCGCGGCCTCGCAGCCAGCGATGCCGCCGCCGACGATGAGAACCTTCTTCTTTTTCAGAACCGGATTGTAGGCAAAGGCCCGCTCTCTGGCGCACTGGGGATTGACTGCGCAGTTGATCATGGAATATTTCTGGATGCGGCCCATGCAGCCCTCCTGGCAGCCGATGCAGGGACGGATGTCCGCCGCCTTTCCGGCGCGGAGCTTATTCACATAATCCGGATCCGCCAGCAGCGGGCGACCCAGAGAGACGATGTCGCAGACACCGCTCTCGACCGCGTCCGTTGCCATAGCGGGGTCATCCATCCGTCCGGCGCACAGCACCGGTACGTCCACGGCCTCCTTGACGGCCTTGGCGTATTGGCGGTACAGCCCCTTCTCCTGATACAGGGGCGGATGGCTCCACCACCAGGAGTCGTAGGAGCCGACATCCACATCCAGTGCGTCATAGCCGTAGGACGCCAGCAGCTTTGCGGCTTCCAGACCCTCTGCCATGTCACGGTCTTTCTCCTCAAATTCCTCACCCGGCAGGGCACCCTCGCGCCAATCCTTGATCATGCTCTTGGGCGAGTAGCGCAGCGCCACGGGGAAGTCCGGGCCGCAGGTCTTCTTGATCTCCTCCACGACCTCTTTGGCAAAGCGGAGGCGGTTTTCCAAACTGCCGCCGTATTCATCGGTGCGGTGGTTAAAAAAGCTGATGGCAAATTGGTCGATCAGATACCCCTCGTGAACGGCGTGGATCTCCACGCCGTCAAAGCCCGCCCGCTGGGCATTGTAGGCGCCCTTACCGAAGCTCTCCACGATGGCATGGATCTCATCCACGGTCAGAGGCCGACATGTCTTATCCAGCCAGCGGTGAGGAATGGCGGAAGGGGCCACCGGTGGGAATTCGCCCAGATTCGTGGGAATGGTGACGCGGCCAAAGCCGCCGGACATCTGAAGAAAGACCTTGCTGCCGTAGGCGTGGATCCGTTCGGTCATCTCACGGGAGGTTCGGACGAAATGGACGGGATTGTATGTGCTGTTGGGGCAGTTGGGCATGGACTGCATCTCCACCGAGCAGTCAGAGAAGGTCACGCCGGTGATGATCAGGCCCGTGCCGCCTTTCGCGCGCTCCGTATAATAGTCAATGCCCCGCTGATTAAAGCCGCCCTGCGCGTCCGCGAGACCCAGAGGGCCCATAGGCGCCATGGCAAATCGGTTCTTCATCTGAACCTTGCCAATGCTGACGGGTGTAAAGAGAGTTTTATATTCCATAATTTTTTCTCCGTATTCCATTTTGATTTTGAGATAGTTGCGCCTTGGCCGGAGGAGCAGCCACACCGCCTCTG
The DNA here is from genome assembly GCA_963632705.1 of bacterium. Taxonomy (GTDB): domain Bacteria; phylum Bacillota; class Clostridia; order Oscillospirales; family Oscillospiraceae; genus Vescimonas. The sequence goes on from CAVGVB010000021.1 coordinate 18,315, forward strand.
CAAGAATGACTGCGGTCCTGTCTGTTTCCCCCTGCACGGAAAGCACCGGCGGCGCCGATGCTTTCCGTGCGATTTATTACGCTGCCCGCAGCTATTGATCAACGAGGGCAGACAGCATACATGTAAAAGCAAAGCAGGCTTCTTTAAAGCCGCGCCTTTATCATGTCCATTCCCATGCCGTCAGGTCTCAGGCCTTCTCCCACAATTTCCGGTATTCCGGGTACTGCTGGTATTCCAGCGTGGAGGGGATCACCGTCCGGATGTCGTCCATGTGGACGCCCTCCGCCAGCCGGGACTCCTCGCTGAGCACCAGCGTATAGTTGTGCTCTGCATCGTAGGGCTTCCACTGCACCGGCAGGTACGGGTTGTTGGGGTCGCCCGTCCGCGCGAAGTTCACCCAGCACTGGGCTACCGCCTGCTGGAACGACTGAGGCACCGCCACGTCGTTCTTGAACAGCAGCGACACCTCCGAGCCGTGGGGCGCACGATCCGGCGTGCCGGGGTAGAAATTGTACGCGAAGTAGTAGACGTACACGTCCGTATACCGGCTCAGCACCCGCGCATAGGCCATGGCGCCCGCCCGCAGGTAGTAATCCGCCTTCAGATCCTTCAGCGCTTCAAACTCCGTGCGCTCATCCCGGTAGTGGGAGAGGTACTCGTCCAGCACCTCGGGGTGGGTGCCGCGCTGCGGATCCAGCTTGCCCCACGCCTGCTTGATCACGAAGCTGCGCGCCTTCTCCACGCCGTCCGGGTCGTTGGCCCAGCGGGTGAACTGCTGGTCGTACTCGCCCTGCGTGGTGCCCAGCAGTACCTGGATGCGGCTGTCGTGGTTGTCCATCAGCCGCTGCCAGTAGTCGCGGCGGATCACCACATCGTCCACCACCGGCGAGAAGGATTTGGACTGAATGTTGGCAAAGGCGGAGGAGCCGTCCACCGAGCGGGCGTTCATCTCCTCCTGCGCCGCCAGTATCTCGTCACTGGTCTTGGTCAGCGCCTCATTGATGGAATTGACCCCCAACACCTTGAAATACTCCCGAGAGATGGTCAGACTGTCCTCCCATGTGGTGGCGCTGATGTCGTAGATGAAGGAGCTCTCGATGGCCGCGCGGCGGAAGTAGGGGTGCGCCTCCTCCATCAGCAGCATGGCGGTGATGTTGTTGGCGCCGGCGGACTGTCCGAACAGCGTGACGTTGTCCGGGTCGCCGCCGAAGGCCTCGATGTTCTCGTGGATCCATTTCAACGCATGGAGCAAATCGGTGCGAGCAAGATTGTTGCTGGTGGCGTACTTCTCGGGGTCGTAATCCGGTAGTACGGTCAGATTGACAGATCCCAGCACGCCCACGCGGTAATTGGGGATGACCACGATGATGTCGTCATTCTCCGCCACCAGGCCGGAGGCGTCATAGGACTTGCCGTGGTGATTGCCCACGTCGACGGAGCCCTGATTGGAGCCGATAATCTGCATGCCTGGAAACACCCAGACCATGACGGCCTTTTTTGAGCCGGTCAGATCCTTTGTGTAAATGTTCATGTTCAGGCACTGCTCGTCCATGCCGCCCAGCGTCAGACTGCCCCACTTCTCTGCCGACTGGATGGGTGCGGGGCCAAACCTGTCCGCCATGAACACTTCCTCCGGAGCGGTGTCCGGGAAACGGGCCTCTTGCCACCGCTCCGCCACGCCGAACTGCACGTTGCGGAAGTTGACCGTATGGAACTTCTCCTCGCGGAAGCCCACATAGATGCCGTTTTTCGTCCGAACTGCCAAGCTGCGGTCGTAGTCCATCATTTTACTCCGCTCCTTTCTTCTGCTCCAAGAGATACTGCTCGTACTGCTGCTGGTATTTTCCCTTCAGGAACCGGAAGATATCCTCCGGCCCACCGGGATACTTGCTGTCGCCGATGTTATGGGCGGAATATTGCTTACCGCCCACCTGACGGAGGCTATCCTCCAGTGACAGAATGCTCTGCGGTGTCATGACCGGTTCCGTCCCCAGCAGTTCCCGTATCACATAGGACATGTCATATGACAGCTTGCCGCCTATCTGATTGAGATAGCACACGCCGTAGCTCTCAGATTTCTGCATACCGGTGAGCAGCTGCGCTACCCAAGCGATGGGCACGTAGAGGCTTCCGTCCAAAAACAGGGTGGTGGGCATGTCCTCCAGCGTGTCGTTCCATACCACAGCCCGGTTGCCCATAGCCATTTGCAGGCAGTTCTCGCCGCGCCGGATGCGAACCGCCTGTCCGTCGGCGTATGTCTCCACTGCCGTTCCCGGAAACACTTTCTCCAGAAAGGCTGCCGGCGTATAGAACTCGCCGTTGACGATCCTTGCCGTTCGACCGGCATCATCCAGCGTCATCAGGCAATTGTCCACATAAGCCGTGGCCGCGCCGTCCGCCAGCGCGATAGCGCCGCGATCCCATTCGCTGCCCGTATCCGGCGTGTGGATGATCTTACCGTTCGACCGGCGGTAATGGGAAAAGAACTGCGTCCACAGCTTGTCAGCCATGTCAAGATAGGGCCCATGTTCACCGCCCTCGACCACATAAAAGGCCGTGCGGCAGGCACCCTCATATACCAGCCAGTTATACCGGCCCCGCACGCCCAGCTTCGGCAGGGCGGTGCATTCGTTGACGTGCAGCCACAAGTCCAGCGAGGGCTTCTGGGCCACCAGCCACTTATTGCGGCGGGCCGTTTCGGAGAAATCCAGCGTCGGCTCCTCCCCCTTGGGGGACATGACGCAGATCTTGCCCAGCGTCCCCAGCGGCTGCTGGGTGTCCTCCGAGCCGTGGCGGCGCAGCACCGGTACGGCGTGATGCGGATAGAGCACCGGCTCGTCGGAGCCGTGACGGTAGAAGGTGGAACAGCTGGGCGGGCCGGACAGCGGCGCGGCCGCCGCGATCCTGTCGCCGTGGGCGAACAGATAGGTGCTGACCATGTTGTCGCCTACCGACTGCCCCTGCATATAAATGCGCTCCGTGTCGATGTTGTATTTTTTCAGCAGGATGTCGATGAGCTTATCGAAATACGCCACATCGTCGGGCATGCCGTCCTCCGCCGTAAAATGCTCCCAGACGTTGAACTTGATCTCCTCGATGAGACAGTGGGGGTAGGCCACGATGAAGCCCTCCCGCTCCGCCACCAGCTGCCACGCCGTATAGCGGTCGGCGCTGTGGTGGGCTGCTCCGTGGACAGACAGCACCAGCGGCACCGGCTTGCTGCCGTCATAGCAGGCCGGTACATACTCGTCCCATGTGCGCAGCCAGCCGTCGATGATCTGGCGGCACGGCTGGACGGGCGGCGCTTCGTAAAAGCGCCACGGTGCGTCACAGGGTCTCGGTTTCAACTCCATCATACTCTGCTCTCCTCGTCCTTGTGGGCAGACATATAGTCGTCGTACTGCCGCTGATAGTCGGCAAACAGCTCACCGAAGATTTTGGCCTCGCCGCCCACATATTTATCCCTTCCCTCCGCTTCACGCGCCGCCAGCAGCCGGTTTTCCAGCTGTGCGCAGGCCTGCAGAGACATCTCCTCGCCCACGCCCAGCAGCTGTCGGATCGCATAGGCAAGGTCATATGTCATGGCACCGCCCCGGCGGCACAGATAGCACACGCCGTGTCCCTGCGCCATGTGGAGGCCCGCCAGCAGTGCCACCACAGGCACCACTGGGACATAGAGTCGCTCCTCCAGCCACAGCACAGGAGCCAGATCCCGCAGGGTGTTGTCCCACACCACTACGCGGTTGCCCATTGCCAGATACAGCGTATGTCCGTCTGCAGTAGTGATGCGGGCCGCCTTTCCCTCCTGTTCCGGAACAACGGTGACGCCGGGCAGAGCCTGCGCCAGAAATTCCGCCGGCACATAGAACACACCCTTTTCCACATGAACGCGGGCACCATCCACTGAAACGGGCACGGGCCTGTTGTCCACGTAGGCCGTGGCCGCGCCGTCCGCCAGCGCAATGGCACCGCTGTCAGGCTCCTGCTGCCACGGGCTGTCCTGCCGCACCACACGGCCATTCTGCCGCCGATAGTGTGAAAAGAAGTAGCGCCACAGGTTGTCGGCCATGTCCAGATAGGGGCCATGCTCGCCGCCCTCTACCATATAGAAAATATAATCCTCCGGATCGCCGTCATAGACCAGCCAGTTGTAGCGGCCGTTCACGCCGATGCGGGGCAGCGCCGCACATCGGTTGGCTTCCCGCCACAATTGGTTGTGGACTTGGATGTTCAGGACCCATTTCAGTCGTCGTCCTTCATCGGAGTAGTCCTCCACATCCGGTTCACGCAGGCCGAACACGCAGATCTTGCCCAGCCCACCGATCAGCGGTACTGTATCCTCGGAGCCGTGGGTGCGGATGACCGGCAGCGGGTGCTGCGGGCGGCGGACAACAGCACCGCTGTCCGCATCCACGAACCTTGCCGTCCCCTGCGGGCCGGACAGCGGCGCGGCGGCAGCCAGACGGTCGCCCCGCTGGAAGAGATATGTGCTGACCATGGTGTCACCCACCGACTGACCCTGCATGTAGATGCGGTCGGGGTCAATGTTGTACTTCTCCTCCAGAATGTCGATGAGCTTGTCAAAGTACACCACATCGTCGGGCATACCATCCTCCGCTGTGTACACATTCCACGAGTTGAACTTGATTCCCTCGATAAGGCAGTGGGGGTAGGCCACGATAAAGCCCTCCCGCTCCGCCACCAGCTGCCACGCTGTGTAGCTGTCGGCACTGTGATGAGCCGCGCCGTGGACGGATAGCACCAGCGGCACCGGCTTGCTGCCGTCATAGCTGGAGGGCACATACTCCCGCCATGTGCGCAGCCAGCCGTCGATGACGGCGCTGTACTCCTTCGTCTCCGGCTTCTCGTAAAAGCGCTCCGGCGCCGTGCAGGGCCGCGCCTTCAGGAACATTTCTGCCATATCATTTCTCCTCCTTCGGCAAGATCAGGCGGGACGGGTACAGCGCACTGCGCCGTATCTCCACCACAGGGGCCGGCATCTCTCTGTAGAACTGGAACCGGCTCATGGAGGTCGTCACTGCCAGACGAATGCGGTGTCCTGCCTTAAATACATAGGATGTGGGTTTCATGTCGATGAGCAGCTTGACAGGACCGTTTTCAAAGGTAGGCAGCTGCACGTCCTGTTTCCGGCAGGGGTGCCACGGCAGTCCGATGGTGTCGTAGGGGGCCCGTGCCGTCATACGGAAGGACGCGCGCAGACGTCCGATGGACAGGATGTGCGAGCGCTCCTGCTCGTCCACGTCCAGCAGGAACACGAAGAAGTCTCCGTCATGGCCGGTAGAGGTATAGCTCAGCTCCACCATGGGGTGACCCGTCACGCAGCGATCCGCCGTCAGCGGCGCGGTGGTGTAGGTCAGGCCCTTGCTGACGATATCCTCAGCGTAATCCTGCTCCTCCCAGTCCCCCACGGTGTAGTCAGAGACGTAGGTGTCGCTGCCCTCGCCCAACGGCGCTTCGGGCCGCAGCGTGCCCTCCGGGCCGAGGAACAGGCTCTCCGTGCCGATGCCGGGAATGGGCCAGCATTCCGCAAAGCGCCAGCCGTCCTGCCAGCTTTCACCGCTGCCCGTCTCGCTGTTGACGGTCTTGTAGTAGATGGGCGGCTCGGCCATCACGCCGTTGTCGATACCCTTGAGCCAGTAGTCGAAGAAGCGCATGTGCTCCACCAGCAGGTTCAGCTCCTTCTTGTAGCGGGTGTGATACCACGGGCCGATGATCATTTTCTTCGGCAGCGTCAGGTTGTTGTACATGACCACCGTATCCCGGCGGAACACGTCGTACCACCCGCCGATGAGATACACGGCCGCGCCGCTGCGGTTGATCTCCGGCAGGTGCGTGCTGGCGCTGTCGTCGATCCAGAAGCGGGTGCCGGTGGTCTTGCTGAAGCTGTCCCGGTAGGGCAGGCGGGCAAAGTTGTAGTAGGGCAGCATCCGGGGATAGTTCTCGTCCACGGGGATATCCTGCCGGTTCAGCTTGTGCTGCTCCATGGCGCGGCGCATCATGGTGCCGTCCGCGTCCTCGTCCACCGGCACCATCACCGCCGGGTTATCCGGCATGTTCATGTTGGCGTCGCCGCCGCGGGGGATGCCGCCCATGGCCCAGCCGTCGAACTTGTTGATATCCGTCATGCAGACCACGGCCGCCTTCAGATGAGGCGGCGCCTTGCGCAGCGTCTCCAGCTGGGTCTGGCCGGTGTAGGAGCTGCCGAACATGCCGGTCTTGCCGCTGCACCACGGCTGCGTGGCCAGCCATTCGTTGATCTCCCGGCCGTCCTCCGCCTCCTCGTCGGTGTTGGCGGAGCGGCGGAAGCCCTCGGAGCAGAACTTGCCCCGGACATCTGCCTGCGCCACCACATAGCCGTAGGCGGTGAACACCTTCAGCATCAGATCGGCGCCGATCTTCACGCCGTCGAGCTCCAGATCGCCCACATAGTCGTCGGGAACCTTGGGCGCGGGGCCCATACCGGCACCGTCGCCGGTGAAGAAGGCGGTGTTGTGGACGGAGCCGTCCGTGTTTTTCATCTCCCGGCCGTAGGGCGTCAGCCGCCAGATCACCGGCAGCGGCTCCTCCGCCAGCACGCCGCCCCGCGTGGGACGGTAATACGTCACGGCGATCTTCACGCCGTCCCGCATGGTCACATACTGCGAAAACCGGCGGTAGCCGTCGTATACAGGCGCGGTGTAGCCCTGATATTCTCCCGGGCGGGAGATCTTCTCCGTGCCCTGCGCCGTAAAAGCTTCATAATAGTTTTTCATGGTGATTCGTCTTTCCTTTGTCTCGGTTTATTCTACGGAGAAAGCCCCTGAGAAATACAGCTTCCCAAGGGGCTTTCTCCGCAAGGGGCGGCCGCGCCGTCCCCGTACTTTTAGAAGGGGAGCATGCCCGTCAGGCCCAGGAACAGCGCTTCCACAACGCCGAACAGGAACAGGGGCAGCAGGGAGTATTTCAGGTGGTCGCGCATCTCAAGACCGGCCAGATTCAGGCCCAGATAGGACGAACCGCTGAAGGGATTCACACCGGCGCCTGCCGCACCGCACAGCAGGATGGAGCCGAACACCTGCTCCGGCGTGAAGCCGAAGGGTGCGGAGATGGCCGCCACGGCGGGGATGACCACGGACATCTTGGCGTTGCCGGTCAGGAAGGACAGCGGCAGGCTGAACAGTGCGCAGAGGAAGGGCAGGTGGCGGGCGATGGAGCCGCTGGAGGCGGCCACCAGATCGGCAAACTCCGCCATGGCGCCGGTGCCGTTGATGATACCCACCAGCACGGACACGCCCAGCATGGTCATGGTGAGGTTCAGCACCATGGGAGCCTGCTTCTTGATGTACTCGCCCATGGCCTTGGGCTTGCGGAAGGTCACGATCATGAGGACGATATAGCCCATGATGAATGTCACACTGGAGGGCAGTACGCCGGCCAGCAGCAGGATCATGATGGCCAGAGTCAGCAGTGCGCCAAAGATGGCCACGCCCTTGCCATAGGGGAGGTTCACGGGCTTCTTCAGCTCCTCGCGCAGCTCCGCGTACTCCTCAGCGGTCATACCTGCGCCGTGACGCTTTTCGATAATGGACAGAGGGATGGTCAGCAGGAAATAGAGGACTGTGGAGAAGATGGCCAGCGGGATGAGGAACCGGAACACGTTGTAGGCCTCCACACCCAGATAGGCAGAGCCTTCATTGATAGCCGGAGCCCAAGGCAGGCAGATGAAGATACCGCTGCCCAAGCATTCCAGAAACAGCAGCGCCTGACGGCGGATGTGCATTTTCTCATAGACCGGCTTCAGCGGGGGGATGGTGCACAGTGCGGTGGTGGAGCCGGAGCCATCCATCTGGGTCAGAATGGTGATCAGGCAGGTGGCCAGCATAACGCCCAGCACGCTATTTTTCAGCACGCCCAGAATCTTGTTGACCAGCCAGACGAATACGCCTGCTTCATGCAGGATGCCGAAGAACATGATGGCGAAGATCATCAGGCATAGTGTGCCGCAGATCATACTGACGCCTGAGCTGACAAATTTCTGAATCTCACCGAAGCTGAAGCCCATCACAAGGGCGGCTACCAGCGGTACACCGGCCAAAATAATACCGGGATGACTGGCGTTAGCTACGATCAAGACCACGATGGTGATCATCATGATGATCGTAACGATAACATTGAATGACATGATTTTTCTCCTCCTTGTTTTTTGAGTCAAACGCTCATATTGCACGGTGGGGGCTTATCTATACCGTTGTCCACATTATAGGAATAAGAATCCTGGGTTACAATGTACAAAAAGTCCCATTTTACATGTGCGGTTTGCACATGGGCGCATACCTGCATTGCGCCGGCACCGGGAGGCCGGGGACACCCCTTATTCTAGCGCAAAAAGCACAGCAAGACAAATTTTGTAAAAAAAGTTGGAGAATGCTATAGAATATGGTATGATAACCGCAGATGTAAAAAAATACCGAGAGGAAGTGTGACGATGTTTTCCGCCGCAACGATACGGAACCATCTGGGGGGTGCCGTGATACAGGATACCCTGCGCGCGCAGGGCGGCATTGCGTCCCGCCCGTATAGCACATTGCTGCTCTGGATGCCGGGGACTATACCTGCCAGCGACACCGTGTATGTCCTGACGACCGGCGAGTTGGCGACGCTGCCTGACGGGCCCTGTGAGAGCCTGTTCCTCTGCGCCTGTGCGGAGGCCTGCGTCGACCTGACGGCACTGTGCGGACGTCTGTCCGTGCTGGTCACGAGCCTGTCGTTGGCAGAGCTGAGCAACCGTGCGCTGCGCCTGCTGGCGGAAAGCCGAGCGCTGGCGGAATCCTATCGGCAGGCTCTGAGGGCGGAAAACCCGCTGCATGTGCTGCTCCGACACGGCAGTGAGCATCTGCGAAGCACGCTGCTACTGCTCAACGGCAGCTTTTCCTGTCTGGAAGGGGAGTTCCTGGAGCCAGTTCCCGATGAGCCGATACTGGAGCAGCTGCGCGGCGGCGGCGCACTGGATCTGGAGAACATGCAGGAGCTGACGGCCCATCTGCAGCCGCTGGCCGTCGAAGACATATACAGCGAATACATTCTGCCCATGACCGGACGGCACTGTCTGCTGCGGCGGATCGTCAGCCACGGCGCACTGATCGGATACCTGTTTCTGCCGGTGCCGGAACCGGAGCGCGTCAATTTCTATCTGGATGAGCTGGAGGAGCTGGCTGGTTATGTGCAGCAAGGGGTCACACGAAATCAGGTGCGCAGCTGCGTACTTGACGGTGCGTTTAATGATATCATACAGGACATACTGTCTGGGAGACTGACGGGGCGCGACCATATTGCAGAACGAACCGCGGTGATCCCGACCTTACGCAATGGTGACCGCTTCCGTCTCATTGTAATTTCCTTTGAAGAAACCGTTCATGATTTGCCTTGGGATCTTTTTGCCGGGCAATTGTGGGATATGTTCCCGTTTAGCAATATCGTACTATATGAGCGCCATCTTCTGGTCTTCGCTAAAGCTTCCGAAGGTTCAAAAAAGGCGTTTGACGAGGATAAGCTGCAAGCTTTTCTGGAGGAACATTGCGCCTTTGCGGGAATCGGTACCAACACAAAATATCTGTCAGCACTGCCCACTATGTACCAGCAATGTGAAGCAGCCATACGCTTTGGCAGCGTCATGCACGGTGATCGGCAGACGCGCATTTTCCGGTATGAGGATTACAGTGTATATCTGTTCATCGAAATGTGTGCCAGTGAGCATTTCTCCAGCTTTCACCATGGGCGGTTATATTTTTTGTGCCATCAGGACTTTTTGAATGTGGCGCGATTTGACAGGAAAAATCGAACGGACTATCTAACCGTTCTGTACGCATATCTATGTAATAACTGTAAGGTAACACAAACTTCCCGTGTGCTGTATATGCACCGAAACACTCTGCTCGCAAAAATCGAAAAGATCGAGCAAATAATTGGGAAGAGCCTGGACAACAACTTTCTGCGGGAGCGGCTTCTGCTTTCCTACCATGTTATGGAGTACACCGAAAAATACCTGCATTCTGACATTTTTCCACAATCAAATATCGACTGACCTATGCAAAAAGGATGCCCAAAAGGCATCCTTTTTGCATAGGTCATCATATAAATATGTCCTCAAATCACACGCGCTTCCTTCAAACGCTCCAATTCCTCAGCGGGCAGCCCAAGGACACCGCCGTAAACCTCCTCGTTGCTGCCGCCCAAATCGGGAGAACAGCGGTACTCCACATGGTTCTCACTCATACGAGGCGCAAAGCCCGGAACTTTCAGCTTGCCGAGGGTGGCGTGTTCCACTTCCACGATCATGCCGCTCTTCGTATATTGGGGATCATTGGTGATGTCTGCCACATCCAGCAGCGCACCGGCAGGAACGTCCGCGCGGCCCAAGATCTCCATGGCCTCCTGCTTGGTGTGCTGTGCTGTCCAGGCTTTGATCGCATCATCCAGTGCATCCTTGTTTACAAAACGAGACTGCGGCGTGGCGAATCGCGGGTCCTCCAGCAGATCCTCACGTCCGATAGCTCTGCACAGGCTGGTGAAGTGTGCGGAACCGGGAGCACGGGAGCAGTAGATATGCACATAATCATTGGGGCCAAAGGGCTTGCAGGGATAGGTATCCGAAGGCGCCACATCCTCCAGCGGCATACCGTTGCCCACACGGCGCGGCGGCTTGCCGGTGTTGTAGTACGGCTCCCAGCCGGAGCGGGACAGGCCGATGATAAAGTCCTGCATAGCGACATCCACCCGCTGCCCGATGCCCTGCCGCTCCCGCTGGAGCAGCGCTGCGATAATGGACATAGCCAGCATGATGCCGGTACCGGAGTCCGCTACACTGACGCCGCACTTAATGGGCTGATCCGGCAGACCCGTGGCCGCCACCAGTCCACCGGTATGGGTGGCAATGGGGTCAAAAGCGGGGAACTCCGCGTAAGGGCTATCTTTGGAAAAGCCCTTCAAGGAGGCAAAGATGATCTTCGGGTTTTTACTTTTGCATGTTTCATAATCCAGGCCAAGGCGCTCGATAGCACCCGGGCCCATATTTTCCACGATCACGTCCACCTTGGGCAGCAGGCCGTACATCAGCTTCTGCCCCTCCGGCGACTTCATGTTGCAGGTGATGGACTTTTTGTTCATGTTCATGATGACAAAGCCGTAGCTATCCTCCGTGGGAGAATAGCCGGTGTGACGTCCCAGCTCGCCCTTTCCCGGGCGCTCCACCTTCCACACCTCCGCCCCCAGCCAGGCAAGCGTTTCCGTGCAGACAGTGCCGGATTCAAACTGAGTCAGATCCAAAATGCGATAACCTGTCAACGGTCCGTTACTCATGTGTATGCCCCTTTCCAATAATCCGTGTTTCGATAAACTCCTCTACCAACCCCGTCATGGTGGCGCCGTTCCATTTCCGTGCATCCACCGGGTCGGCCTTGAAAATCAGGACGGGAATACCTGCGTCCTCCAGTGTCTTTTTAATAAAATAAGAACCTTCCACTGCCTGCATACAGTTTTCAGGCACCATGTAGACAACGCCATCCACCTTGTTGTGCAGCGCTTCGTGCAGGAACCACTGGGCGTTCCACGGCGGCATATGCAGAAAGTCCTCCATGCCGATGTAGCGGGCAGCCAGCGCCCGCAGCGGATCCTTCTCTACATGATAACGGCGGTAAGCATCCGCGCCCATAGCCAGATACATACTCCACATGAATACCGCGCCGTACTTCTCCTCGAAATTCTGGTAGAAGCCGAAGTCGTGCCAGATGCCGCGTCCCAGCCACATAAGCCGGTACTTTTCGTTGGGAACAGGATACTCGCCCCGTGCCTGAATGCCGCATATCTCTTCGTACATCCGGGCGGCGTGCTCCACCGCCCAGCGGGAGCCGCGCTGCCACTGGGCGGGCATCACGGCGTTGATTGTATCCACCACTGTAACAGGAACGGGCGAGCTGTCTGCCACCATATCGCGGATCTTGCCATAGTACGTTTCCTGCTGGTTGATGTTGTCCATGACCTCTTGAAGCCGGTTGATGTCAAACATTTTCCCAGTCTTCATTTCCAGGAAGCGGATCAGTTCCTTCAATTCTTCCACGGCGGCGTCCAGCCGGTCTGTATCGTACAACTCCTCCCAGCGCTCCGGGGCCAGTTCCCACCAGTTCGGGGGCGTCTTTCGGGCGATGGTGTTCTCCATGGCGTAGAAGGCCGCGCCGTGATTCTGGGCGAAAAGCTCGAAAATCTTACTCTGACAGTCACAGGTCAGGCGCGTGACGGCAATGGTGGGATCCGGCAGGCCGCCCCACGGGCCCAGCGGCTTCCCGTCAGCGTCCAGCGCGTGGTCGTCAGGATCCAAGCTTTCGGCAAAGGCCGTGGCGCAGTAGCTGCACAGGTCGTCGCGGTAGCCGGCGTCCCGCAGCAGGCCGTAATACTTGCGGGTCATCTGCTTGGCACCGCAGATAGCCGCCCACCACTGGTTGACCACAAAAGGGATGTCCATGGCCCGGAATATCTCCATGGGCACGTCGGCGTTGAGGTAGGCGAAGTCCTCCCCGGCGGCCACTCTGTCCCGCAGGCCCTGGAACCACTCTTTCTGATAGGCGCTGGCCTCGGCGGTGGCCCGCAATCGTTTGACGGCTTTCATCGTCCGCCCTCCTTCCATTCGCTGACAAAGGCCCGCAGCCTTGCATCCAGATCTTCGTTCTTTTCGATGGGGTACTGCATTTTCGCCATGTGCAGCGACGCGATACCCTGCTGCTCCAGCGACCGGCGCTGGGAGGGATAGTCCCAGCTGCCGGAGTCGTCATAGATGTTGGTGTAGAACAGGACGGCGTCGGCAGCCGTGGCGGCCACGGCTCTGTCCAGTGCCGCCACCCGCTGGGAGACGAAGGCTTTTTTGCTGCTGAACTCCCGCAGCATGTAGCGATCCACCACGGCGCGGATGACGGGATAGTCCATGGGAAAGTCCCGCTCATAGAACCGGTCGCCCCAGTCGTGATCCTCGCCTACAATCACCGCACCGGCGTTCTCCAGTTTTTCATAGAGAACTGTATCCTCCTGTGCGCTGCCCGTGACAAACATGCGCAGGCCGGTCAGTTCCGGCCATGACTCTGCAGCGGCGGTGACCTGCCGTACCAGCTTGGCGTGGCGTCCACGCTCCATGAAGAAGGCGGAACCAATGATGACCAACGCCTCGCTGCCGGTGATGCGCACCTGCTCACCCCGGCGGAGACGCGCCATATCCCGCAGGGCGGCGCGATCCTCATTACATAGCTGCGCGGCAGCACGTATGGCATCCTCCGTCAGCGGTTTTTCGCTCCATTGCGCCAGCTGCTCCATGAACAGGCGCACAATTAGCTCGTTGCGCTCCTGATGCATCCGGTTGCGGGTAAACAGCCAGTCAATGAATGTCAACTGCGGAACAGGTACTTCCGGCTCGGAACGGCGGATCTCCCGCAGGTAGAGGAAGATACGGATAATCATATCCGTGGAATTAGAGATGGCCAGTGCGTCCAGCTGTCGGCAATATGTGCCGTCCGTCAGCTTCTCAAACTGACTGCGCACCACCGGATCGAATGCGTACTCCAGATATTTGTCGGCGAGCCTCAGCGGTTTGTGCGGATCAGCGTACACCTGCACAGGCAGAAAACCTGCGGCGATCGCCAATTCATCAGGCACATCGAATCCAAGCTTTCCGAGAACCTTTCCGCCGCCGGCACGCCAGCGGGCAGCCTCTGCGTCCCTGTTCTGATAAATTCGGTACAACTCCGCAAAGGCTGGGTTATTCAATGCGGTTTCACGAATACTCATAGGCCTTTTTCTCCTGTTACAGCAATAATGGGGGTACTTGTGATTTTAATTATACTTGCGAAAGACTGCATTTTGAATGGCCAGACTATCCATAGTTTTTATTTGAAAATGTGCAAACTGCACATTTTCAAATAAATTCGCGGCAAATTTACACGCATACCTTTCAGCACTTTTTGCTGTACTGATATCGATAATTCATCAAGGCAAGCAAAAGACCTTCACCCCTTGGTGAAGGCCTTTTGCTGCATGCAGCAAGCCGCAGATATCCCTGAATCCGGAACAGATAATAGCAGTATGCAGTATAGGGTATTCATAAAAGTGTTGTGGTAGTGAAGGAGGGTTCGCTTCCGGGCCTGGTCATATCTGCAAACGTAAGAAGGAAGAAAGCTTAGTTATTTCGCAGCCTTGGCGGCCTTGATGGACTCGATCAGCTCGGGAACGACCTTGAACAGGTCGCCGGTGATGCCGTAATCGGCAACCTCGAAGATGGGAGCGGTCTCGTTCTTGTTGACGGCGATGATGCACTCGGAATCCTGCATACCAGCCTTGTGCTGGATGGCACCGGAGATACCCAGAGCAACGTAGACCTTGGGATGGACGGTCTTGCCGGTCTGGCCGACCTGATGGTCAGCGGAGATCCAGCCGGCGTCCACGCAGGCGCGGGAGGAACCCACGACGCCGCCCAGGACCTCAGCCAGCTCCTCGGCCAGCTTGATGCCCTTCTCCACGTCCTTGGAGATGCCGCGGCCCACGGACACGATGAAGTCAGCGCCGATCAGGTCAACCAGCTTCTTGGCGGCCTTGACGGTATCGACGACCTCGGTCTTGATGTCAGCGGCTTCCAGGGCGAACGCGGGATGCAGGATCTCCACGTTCTTCTTGCACTCGCGCTTCTTCATAACGCCGGGGCGGACAGTCGCCATGGCGGGGCGGAAGCGGGGGCAGATGATGGAGGCCATCAGGTGACCGCCGAAAGCGGGGCGGGTCATCTTCAGGTCACGGGACACGTCGTGGGGCTCACGGTTGATCATCACGGTGCCCAGCTTCTCGATACGATCCTCGGGCAGGGTGGAGGCTTCCTTCAGGAAGCCCTTGTAGTTGGGCATATCGATGTCCAGGTGGGTGCAGTCGGCGCACAGACCGGTGTGCAGGCGGGCCGCGCAGCGGGGCGCCAGGTCACGGCCGATGTTGGACGCGCCGAACAGCAGCACTTCGGGCTTCAGCTCCTCAACGGCCTCCACGATGACCTTGGTGTAGGCGTCGGTGGTGAAGTCCTTCAGCAGCGGGGAGTTGTAGACGTAGACCTTGTCCGCACCGTACTCGCCCAGCTCGGCGGCGATGCCGTCCACGTTGTCGCCCAGCAGGATGCCGCACAGCTCCACGCCCAGCTCGTCGGCCAGCTTCCGGCCCTCGGAGATCAGTTCAAAGGTGGTGGGCATCATCACGCCCTGACGCTGCTCGCAGAAAACCCATACGTTTTTGAAGGCAGCGGTATCAGCACTATTAAAAGCCATTGTTTCTTTCTCCTTCCTTAGATGATGTGCTTGGCGGCCAGGATGCCTGCCAGCTTGTCGGTGGTAGCCTTGTCAGCGCCCTCGAGCATCATGCCCGCGCCCTTCTGAGGGGGCGTGAAGGAGGTCAGAATGTTGGTGGGAGAACCAGCCAGGCCGATCGTGCTCTTGTCGATCAGGGGGTGATCCTTCAGGGTCTCGTAGGTCATGGTGACCAGAGGCTTGGCGAAGCACTCCTCGATGCCGGAAACGGACATATAGCGGGGCTCGTTCAGCTCCTTGATGCAGGTGATCATGCAGGGGGTCTTGACCTTGACGGTCATGTAGCCGTCCTCCAGCATGCGCTTGACGGTGACGGTATTGCCCTCCAGCTTGATATCGCCGGCGTAGGAGATCTGGGGCAGGTGCAGCTTCTCAGCGATCTGGGGACCCACCTGAGCGGTATCGCCGTCGATGGCCTGACGGCCAGCCAGAATGATATCGTCAGCCTCGACGCCGTAGGTGTCGATGGCGGCGGCGATGATCTGGGAGGTGGCGTAGGTATCGGAGCCGCCGAACTCGCGGGCGGTGATCAGGACACCCTCGTCCACGCCCATGGCCATCAGCTCACGCAGCATACCCTCCGCGGGAGGGGGGCCCATGGTGAAGGCGATGACCTTGCAGCCCAGTTCGTCCTTCAGAGACAGAGCGGCCTCGACGGCGTTCAGGTCGTCGGGGTTGATGATGGTCTGCATGGAAGCGCGATCCAGCGTGCCATCGGGATTCACGGCCACCTTACCGGAGGTATCGGGGACCTGCTTGACAGTGACAAAAATCTTCATATTTCTCGTACCTCCTTGCTTACTTCAGCAGATTGCCGGCGATGACCATCTGCTGCACCTGAGAGGTGCCCTCGTAGATGGTGGTGATGCGGGCGTCGCGGTAGATGCGCTCCACCTTGTACTCGCGGATATAGCCGTAACCACCGTGGATCTGCACGGCCTTATAGGCGCAGCGGTTGGCGGCCTCGGCGGCGAAGTACTTGGCGATGGAGCAGGCGGAGCTGGCCTCGGGGCTGTTGGCGTCCTTCAGCACGGCAGCGTGATACACCAGCTGGCGGGCGGCTTCCACGTCGGCGGCCATGTCGGCCAGCATGAAGCTGATGCCCTGGAAGTCAGCGATGCGGCGGCCGAACTGCTTACGCTCCTTGGCGTACTTGACGGCCTCGTCCAGCGCGGACTGGGCGATACCGACAGCCTGCGCCGCCATGCCCAGACGGCCGCCGTCCAGCGTCTTCATGGCAAACTGGAAGCCCTTGTGCAGGGGGCCCACCAGGCAGTCCTTGGGAACACGGACATCCTCCAGCACCACGTCGGAGGTGGGGTAGCCGTTGATGCCCATCTTCTTCTCGTGTGCGCCCAGAGACACGCCGGGGAGCTTCATATCCACGATGAACATGGAGATGCCCTTGCTGCCCTTGCTGCCCTTGCTGCCCTTGCCGGTCAGGTCGGTCTTAGCAAACACGATGCACCAGTCTGCCATGGGTGCGCCGGAGATGAAGCACTTGCGGCCGTTGAGGATGAAATCGTCGCCATCCTGCACGGCGGTAGTGGTGGTGCCGCCGGCATCGGAGCCAGCACCGGGCTCAGTCAGGGCGAAGGCCATGATCTTTTCGCCGCTGGCAACAGGGGGCAGGTACTTCTGCTTCTGGGCCTCGCTGCCGGCCAGCATCAGCGGGCCGCCGCCCAGGGAGTTGGATGTGTTGGCGTAGATGGACAGCACAGCGTCCACACGGGCCAGCTCCTCCACCATCAGGGCGTAGGACAGATAGTCGGCACCGGCGCCGCCGTACTCCTTGGGGATCTTGACACCCATGAAGCCGTAACGGGCCATCTTCTTGTGCATATCCCAGTTGAATTCGCCGGTCTCATCCAGCTCGTCCTGGATCTCCTTGGTGAATTCCGTCTCCGCGAACTGGCGGAACAGCTTGCGCTGCATCTCGTGCTTCTTGTCGAGAATCATTCGTTTTCCTCCTATGTATATTTTTGCCGCATTCTCAGTTGAGCAGGTCTTTCAGGCCGCCCCACGTCTCACAGAACAGTCCGGGAGACACAGCAGGGTGAAGTCCATGTGGGGCAGCACGTCCTTGCCATACTCTTCTTCTATTTGCCACTTTATCCATAAGAATAGCAAAAAGACTTTGAAAAGTAAGCGTACAAATCTCCTGCAAATTTCATTTTAAAATGTGCAATTTGCACATTCTTGAGTAAAAATATTGAATTACCCGGATATCCAGGAAACGACCTTCCCCCGGTGCAAACTATGCCTCGCTGTATAAATCCGCACATTTTAGACAGCCCTTCAAGGCAATGTGCACATAAATTTGACATAAAAATAACAATAGCTTTTCAAAAGCAATTTTTCGCTATATACTCTTTGGCGGAAAGTATTTTAACCCAGGAGGATACCGCGTATATATCTGGCCTGCACCCGTGCGGCGCGTACAATGAGCCAAACAAGATCGCATGGTTGACCCGGGACGGCGCAAAATGTTATGAAAAACAGTCAAAATGATCTAAAAAAACTATTGGCGGAGATGGCTCGTATCGCCATCCCGATCTCCCTGCAATCCCTCATCACCGTGGGCGTAAATCTGATGGACACCATTATGCTCAGCAGCATGGGGGATATGCAGCTCTCCGCATCTTCCCTGGCCGGGCAGTTCATCAATCTGTTCCAGATATTCTGCATGGGTATCGGCATGGGAGCCTCCGTGCTGACATCGCGCTTCTGGGGCAGCAGGGATATGGTCTCGCTGAAAAAGAGTGTCGCCCTTATGCTGCGGCTCAGCGCCATGCTCGTTATGACATTTATGACGGTGACGGCACTATTACCTGGCCTGGTCATGCGGATGTATACACCGGACAGCGGCATCATCGCCTATGGAAAGATATACCTGACGTGGATGCTGCCCACGTTTTTCTGTATCGGCCTGTCCCAGACCTGCACCGTCGTGCTGCGCAGCGTGGGGCAGGTGCGGATACCCCTGCTGGCATCCATCGCGGCTTTTTTGGTAAATGTATTCTGTAACTGGGTGTTCATTTTCGGCAAGCTGGGTGCGCCGCGGATGGAGATCGCCGGTGCGGCGCTGGGTACGATGATTGCCCGCGTGGTGGAACTGAGTATCATCTGCGGATACTTTTTCGTTGCGGACAAGCGTATCCGCTTCCGGCTGCGGGATGTGGTCATGCCTTGCGCCGACCTGAAGCGGGAGTATATCCGCATCAGCCTGCCGGTTCTGGTCAGCGACGGGCTGCTGGCCATCGGCAACAACGCCGTGGCCATGGTCATGGGGCACATCGGTCAAGCCTTCGTTACCGCGAATTCCATGACGGTAGTGGTGCAGCAGCTCAGTTCCGTGCTGACGCAGGGCATTGCCAACGCCAGTGGTATCATCACCGGCCACACCATGGGGCGGGGCGACCGAGAAAAGGCCCAGCGGGACGGCTATACGTTTCTGCTGATCGGGCTGATCGTCGGGTGCTTTGCCGCGCTGCTGATCTACCTGCTGCGAGGCGTGATCGTGGCGTATTATCAGGTGTCCGACGAGGCCCAATCCATCGCGTGGGAGCTGCTAGATGCCATACTGTTCATCGTGATTTTCCAGTCCATGAACTCCATTCTGACCAAAGGCGTTCTCCGGGCCGGTGGCGACACGAAATTCCTCATGGCGGGTGACATCCTGTTTCTGTGGGTGGCGTCCATCCCCCTGGGTGCACTGGCAGGGCTTGTACTGGACTGGTCACCGTTCTGGGTGTATACGATGCTGAAAATCGACCAGATCATCAAGTGCATCTGGTGCTTCTTCCGGCTTCGCAGCAGAAAGTGGATGAAAACCATCCGCCCTGCAAGAGCTTCTCTGCCGGAATAAGTAACCGGCCTTACCTGTTCCTGCTGCTCACAGGGACTTGAATTTTTCCTTGCATGTGAGCATAGCTATCCTGACGATTACCCCGAGCTTTGAACAGAAATCACGGTTGTCGGTACATTCCAGGCCTGCGAAGAGAGCGGATATATGCACGGCCATCTGTCCGATGCGGAAATGGAATAAAACTCAAGTAAAAAATTCGCCTTTGCAAAGTACTCAATACGCTTTTAATACGTACATAATACGCATTGTTTCCGTAATACGCATTTAATACGGAGATAATGCGTATTACGTTTTTAGCCGCGCTTTCTCCAAATACACCATTTTGATGTTTGCATATTGACAAATACAGCATATTGTGGTATATAAAAATCATTCAGTTATTTGTGCACTGCCCCAACGGGGTTTCCGAATGCGTTTCGGATCGCACACGTTGTTAAGTTTGTACTTGAGGAGCATTATGCTCCCGTTTGAGATTAGGGCCATTGCGCCCTCGTATTTCAATGACTATGCTGCGAGAAGTTTTCTTGCGGCATTTTTCACCTGTACGCCGCTTTGCCACTGTGCTATGATGTGCCTGTACTTAAGGCATCAAGCATTTAGGTCGGAGCAGAGCAGGCACGGGTGGGAAGCGATATCAACAGCTTTTCGCTCTGATTAAGAACCCGAAGTATGTCAAAATGAACCCTCCCGGAAAAGCCGGGCGGCCATCAGAATTGAACAATACTGCAAACGCAGGAAGGATCGTATGAAGCCGAAATGGCAGGAAGATTCTTCCTGCGTTTTTGCTTACCGTTTTGTCGCGGCACTTGCCATCGCCGCGATACCGCAGGAAAAAGAAAGAGCGCCGAAATTGCTTCGGCGCAGGTCAGGAAAAAGAAGCTTTGCAAAAGCCGTTGAGATGGCACGGCACGACAGCCATCAAGGGAGATGCAAGCTCCCGCCCTGTATGCCGCAGTCAGAGTGCGGCGCCGGTCATACGGGGTATCGCGCATCCCCCGATCCGTCACCGGGCGGATCACAGGACACCGGCGGAGCCTTCCGCAGCCGAGTTCAGCGGCATGGTGTCCGCCACCGCTCTATCGGAGCAGGGCACATTTGCCCCATGTGGCAGCGTACTGACCTGGCACAAGTAAAGAGAGACAGACATACAAGCAAGCTGCGAAAAGCACGCAGCACCAAGGCTTTCCGCCTGCGGCAGTCTAACAGTTCTACGGAGATACGCCGGAAACGGCTCTCCTTGCCAACAGGTGAAGTGCGCCCAATCTGAACACGACTACGATTACAAGGAGATTTCTCTATATGACCACAAAAGGTATTTACCACACCCTCGTTACCCAACTGGACAAGTTGGCCCGGCACAACCGTCAGGGCAGCTTCCGCACGAAGGACCGCTACTACGAGGCGGTCAAGCGGTTCTGCGCTTACCTCGCTGTTCATTACCACCTGCAAAAGCTGGAGAACATCAGCGGCAAGCATCTGGTGAGCTACGTTCTCTATTTGCAGGAGCAGGGCAAGGCGGCCAGCACCATCAAGACCGACCTCTCCGCCATCCGCTTCTTCCACGATAAGATGTCCCATCCCCGTTATGCGCTGCCGGGCAACGAGGAACTGGGCGTCGCGCTGGAGCGCCGCCGCTTCGGGCAGCAGGATCGCACATGGACGAACTCGGAGTTCGGCAAGCTGATCGGTCGCGCCATGGCGGAGGATCGGGAGGACTACATCCTCGCCCTGTATCTGGCCCGCTACGCCGGTCTGCGCATTCATGAGTGCTTCCGCATGGACACCGCTGCGGCGGAGCGTGCGCTGCGTGAAAACGCCCTCACCGTGAAAGGCAAGGGCGGCAAGGTGCGTATCGTTCCCATCGAGGACGACCGTATCACGATGATGCTGGAACGGCTGCTGGACAAAACCGAGCGCGGCCACAAGCTGCTGGTGCCGGATGACGTCCCCACCGACCGGGCCATCAATGGTATGCAGCAGTTTATCCTCCGCCACCGTGATGCCATCTGTGACCCCACCGCACCGGACAGGCGCATTACCTTCCACGGGTTACGACATACCTACGCCGCTGAAAAGTACACCTCTCTCGTCAACGGCGGCATAACGCCTTTGGACGCCCATTTCACTGTGTCCCGCCTGCTGGGACACGAACGCCCCGACGTGACGGACATCTATCTGGCGTCTGTGAAGGGAGGCGCTGCCCGTGGAGAATAAGTATCGTGATCTGCACGACCTCCCCATGATCCTGCGGGTGGAGGACTTGATGCCCATCCTCGGCATCGGCCGCAACACCGCCTACGAGCTGATCCGCAGCGGACAGATACGGAGCGTCCGCATTGGTAGGCAGATTCGTATTCCAAGAGAGGCACTGCTGGAGTTTTTGGAGGGGAGGAAGTTTTAAATGACAATGCCGCAAAGAAAAAATTTGCAGGATGACCTCCTGCTGTCGTATAATATTTTTATGATCTTCCCTGCGCGGCAAAAGGAGGGAATCATTCATGCCGCGTAAACCAAGCAAACCTAAAACCACACGCCGCGGAAAGAACGAAGGTAGCGTCTATCGCCGCAAGGACGGCAAATGGGTCGGTCAGGTGACCGTGGGCTATCACCCCGATACCGGCAAGCCCATCCGCAAATACACCTACGCCAACACCCGCGAGGAGGCGGCGCACTGGATCGCCCTGACGCTGGTCTCCGCGACATCCAAGGCCGCCCCTTCACTGGCATCCGAATTGCTGCTGAAGGACTTTTTGCACCGCTGGCTGACCACATTTAAGACCTATGAGGTTTGCAGCCGTACCATGGAGCTGTATTATTCCTGTGAGCGGTTACATATCGTTCCCGCATTGGGAGACATCCCTGTGGCGGTGCTGACAGCCTCCCGCATCCAGACGTTCCTCTATTACCTGCAAGCGGAAAAGCAGCTCTCGCGCCGCACCATTTCACTGGTACGCAGTATCCTGATCCAGTTGTACGACTACGCCGTGGAGATGTCTCTGGCCCCGATCAATCCCGTCCGCAGCACAAAGCTGCCCCGGCAGCCTCAGCGCCCGGAATCGGAGGAAAAAGTCATCCCCATCGCTCAACGTGAAGCGGTGCTGGCCGCAGCGCAGAACGACCCCATCATGCGCCCCATCATCACTACGCTGCTGTTCACCGGCATGCGCATTGGTGAGTTGCTGGCACTTCAATGGAAGCATATCGACTTTGCGGCCCACACCATCACCATTGCGCAGTCCGTGACGCGGGAGTTGACTTTCGACGAAAACGGGAAAACGGTAGATATGACTGATGCACTGGGCTCCACTAAGACCCGCACCTCCCATCGCGTCATTCAGGCACCGGAGCTTGTGTTGACTCGGTTGCGGGAATGGATGCGCTACGTAGCGACCCTGCCGAAAGGCTTAGAAGTATTGACTCCGGAGGGCTTCGTTTTCGTCAGCACACGCACTATGTCCATGCGGACATACAGCGGCTTCCGTGCCAGCTATCGTCACTTCCTGGATCGCAACGGCTTTTCCGGCGAGGGCTTGAATCTCCATCGGTATCGCCATACCTATGCCTCCATGCTTTTGGAGCAGGAAATCAACCCCAAGATCGTCCAGAAGCTGCTGGGCCATCGGGACATATCCACCACGCTGGGCATCTATACCCATGTGGTTCCGGAGGTATTCGTCGGCGTTGCCGCCGCTGTGGATACCGCCTCGCAGCAGTTGATGGACGGCACTTACACGCCCAAGCGCAGCGCAGAAGCCGTCAGGGCGCAGCTACAGCAAATCGACCCGATGTTGTCGGAGGACATGACCGTGAATCTCAAGTATTTGTAAGGTTCTCGGGGCACAAAAGCCGTACAGCTTAATACAGCTAGAGACCTAAAACAAGGCAACATTGGGAAACACAAGGTGGAAAAGTGTCCGTCACACGCAGACATTGAAAATTCCATCAAAAACGAGAAAAACCTTGGAAACACAAGGTTTCCAAGGTTTTTTCGTGGTGGAGACTGCTGGACTCGAACCAGTGACCTCCTGCGTGTGAAGCAGGCGCTCTAACCAGCTGAGCTAAGCCTCCATATTGTCGGCGGCCCTGACGGGCTGCCGACGTGGTGACCCGTACGGGACTCGAACCCATGTTACAGCCGTGAAAGGGCCGTGTCTTAACCACTTGACCAACGGGCCGAATGCCTCTTTCGAGGGAGTTACCGGAGAGATGCTGACGCATCTCTCCGGTGTGGTAGCGGCGACTGGATTTGAACCAGTGACACTGCGGGTATGAACCGCATGCTCTAGCCAACTGAGCTACGCCGCCATGTCGTCCTCGACAGGCACGAGTTACTATACCATATAATAACGCCCTTTGTCAACAGGTTTTTTGCAAATCAGAGAAAAAGGCAGGGTCTAATATGTATTTGCAGGGTGCAAGTTTTGTTGAAAGACGACCTGC
>CAVGVB010000022.1:0-38868 GCA_963632705.1 bacterium
CCGCCCATTCTTCTACTCCCAGCAGGATAATGCCGCCGTGGGTATTGGCAAAGGCAGAATAGGTTTCCCAAATGCTCTTGGGCAGCCCGCCGAGGGCTTTCTTGGCTTCAATGCGGTTGTTCTCCCGATATTGCTCGATTTTGGAAAAGTCAATCATGATTTTTCTCCTTTACGAGCTCGATGATATCGCAGAAATCGCAGTCCAGAACCTCACAAATCTTCGTTAAGATTTCCGTACTGACATGCTGGTTCTTCCCCAGTTTAGCAAGGGCGGTGGTGGACATGCCGGTGGCTAAGCGGAGATCCTTCTTTTTCATGTTTTTATCAATCAGGAGTTTCCACAATTTATTGTAGCAAACAGTCATTTTTTCACCTCTGATTCTTCATATGCACGAACAATTGATGTAGTCAAAAGTTTCGGCGTAAGGCATGAAGTTAATCCTTACATATCCATTGGACTCGCTCGGAAAAGCATGTTGGATAGGCCGATAGAATATCCAGGATGTCATCTTTATGCGATTGTATAACGCCTGCGATGCTGTTAGCCTCGATTGCATCATGGCCTATTTCGTCTGCCAGAAGATTGGCGAGGAATCGGTCATTGAAGATTTTCTCGCATATCGAAACTGCAGTTTCTGTTTTGACTCCGTATTTCAATCTTTTTTGTAGGAGAAGTAAGTTTGGCAAGGGATTTACTAAGCCTTCGTCGCTGATTTCGATGATATCAATGATGCTTCCCACAAAGAAACTCAATTCGTAAGAAATGGATTTGCTGCAGATATCTTCAAGATCCGCTATCGGCAAGGATGTACTTTCATGCATTTCAACAAATGAACAACCATCAAGCCACATTCGGCAAATATCGGCAAAACAGTTTGTTTCTTTCTTGAGCGTATGGGTTTCCTGGAAAAAGGATATTATCATCTCAACCAGTTGTTCATTCGTATAATTCTGCTGTGTAAGGTAGTTTTCATCTATCCACTTCTCAATCTGTAATAAAAGGTCAATGCCAACCATAGTCCTGGCGTAGTTCTTAATCTGCGAATGATCAATTTCGCTTATCTTTGATGTGATGATGTTAAAGATTCTTTCTAACAGGGCTTTTTCATCATCATTTGCTATGAAGTATGCCAGAGTTTCTTTGCAAATCTCAGCCGCTACCGATTGCTTATCCGCATTCTCATCGATTGAAAACACAAAACACAGATGATTTTCGATGGCCTCCACAATACTTTTACGGGTCATCACTGATTCCACAATGCTGTTGGCGTTTTTTTGAGGATATGCCTTATGGAGAGCGGTAGTAAGTTTGTTGACATACTGCTCGAAGCAATCAGGTTCGTTATAATGGTCAATAATATGTTGGGCCACTTTGGCTCCGATAACTCTGGTTTCATAGTCAATTCGGATATCCTGAACAAGCGACAAGATTGAACTTCCGCAAGGCTCTGCAGCACTACTATCAAACATCTTAATGCAATCGTTCCATTTGTAATTGCCACCGTTTTTTCGGTTGTTCTTATTATCGAACAACCGTGGATCTGTAACGATAACGCTTCCCTCGGTGTACATTCCAGAGCGTGCAGTTCGCCCCATCAAATTCTGAAAGCTACGAATTTGCATGCTGTTATGTGCGACCATAAAACTGGTCATAAAAAGATACTTTATCGGAATGTTTACTCCTTGAGCAAGGGTTGAAGTGCAGACAACAAGCCGTAAATCTTTGTTTCTAAATGCATACTCGACAGCAAGACGCAGTCCATTAGGCAAGTTAGAATAATGCGGGACAACTCCTAAATTGCAGGCAATCGTATATGGATGCTGCGCCCCATAATAGTCGGACATTAACTGTGCCAGACGATTCATTTCCTCGTCATCGCTGTTTCCTTTAATCTCAGCGAGGTCGTGTCCCCGATCCCTTAATTCAATAATTCTGTTGATTACAGTCAGCACGGTGCTGGTTCGATTAGCAAAAATGGCGGCTCCACCATTTTTACATAGCTTATTTGCGTAATATATCGCAATGTCTTTGGCGTCTGTTAGTTCCGGGAAATAGCGTTGCTTTTTCTCGCGGGGACGCTTTTGTAATGCAATAACCTCTATACTTCGGGGTACATAAAAATCTTCTTGCGCTGAGTCATCAGAATAATAGTGGATATCTTTTGTTTGCGAGGCAAACCCAATCGTTTTAGGTGTTGCCTTGATTTTAGGATCTGACGCTAAAACACCTGCTTCACCCAAGAGCCATTTCTGAATTTGCTCGGCATTAGAAAGTACCGCAGAAAGAAGAATGATTTGTTCTTCCCACGAGATGTGGCCCCGGATTTCAGAAATCAACAATTCGTAAATTGCCCCTCGGCTTCCGTCATCAAACATATGACCTTCATCAAATATGTACAGGCCAATTTCATCCAGAAAATCAGCCTGGTGATGAATAATATAGCTGAGTTTCTCAGGGGTACAAATCAATATTTTCGATTTAGGGGACAGGAATAAATCAAAAGAAAAGTCTTCCTCGAGAACATCTGAAAACTGGTTGACTAAAACCTCATCCCCAAATGCTGAAATCATATCATTTGCTATTTCATTGCACAGAGCACGGAGCGGAGCAACTATTATTGCTGTAGTCGCCCTGTCTGAGGCAAAAGACGAACGAATAATCAGCTCAATGCTTTTAGTTTTTCCTACTCCGGTTGGCAACTGTACTATCGCACTCTGCCCCCTTAAAACTCCCTTTTTGCCAATAAGCTGTTGCGCTGGCCACAGCATTCTTGGAGCCTTTGGGCTTTTAAGGTAATCTGACCACAGAGACTGATCTAACTCGGAATACCTGGGTAGAAGGCTCCACGATGACTTGGACAAAGCCACCGTGACAATGGCGCACAATATATCGACATAGTATATTTCCATCGGAGCATCATTTTCATAAATCACTTTTCTATACTCCGATAATAAATTCTGTATTTCTTCCGCTCCTTCTCCGGTGTTGTAATAAGCCAGCAATGAACGGCAGACTTTTTCTCCATCAGGAGTATCTCCACTTATATGAAAGTCTCGATTCAGTAGAAGATACCCAAGTAAGTCACCCATGATTTTTTGAGGCTCGTTGATTTCCGGATTTATCCGTACAAAAAACTCAGAACATAAAACTTTTGCACTTCCAAAATCATCAGAGAGAAAATAAGCCGCAGCTCCAGACAGCAAAAAATCGACATCATATTCCTCACGATCATTGGCCCCTACAGCCGCATCAAAGTATTGTGAAGCAGCCACTAAATGCGGTGAAAATTCTTCCATGTCAGCTACGTTGTTTTCAATAACACTTTCGGCACATCGAGAAAGAATGTAAACGACAGGATAGGATAGTTCATTCGAATTTAATGGAAACTTGGGATAATCCTTTCGGGGTATGTCATACTCCACAAGTTTTGCTTTGGCCTTTTGATATTTGAGCATGTAATTTGAAGTATTTGAGAAAATCATTTAATACACCTCTCGAATACTTGATGTGCCAGGGACATCAAATCTGCTCCGTGAACATAAAAAACGGACTGATCTGTTTTCAGTTCTAAATCTGCTCCTTTAATACCGACAATGGCTTTCTTTTCGATTGACGGCATACTTGAAATAGCAGCCCCTACATAGGCTGTTTGGTATGGGTACTCGGTTTTTTGCTGAAACCTTGCTATACTCGATGCCTCTGATAACTTTCCCATAGAGCGAAGCTTCTTTCGATAATAATCCAGAGTATGAGAAACACGATGCTCGTCCTTTTTTGAATCATCAACCGCATCTTTAATTACTTTGCCGGCCTCTTTTGAAGAAAGGAGAGCTTTCACTTCTATTGCTACAAGCTCATCATTCTTGTGTGGTTTTTTCTCGTCAGTGAAGAACCTATATGCAATTACATCTGTGCCATGCTCAGATTCGTTTTTTCCAGAGCGGTTATATTGTTTACACCGGGGAACTTCATAGTTCAGCACAAACTCAAACAAATCCGCAAATAGAATTTCACTAATATCATTTGATCGCGCAGTCGGTCCAAATGGCTCATTTTTCTGCGGGATGATGAATTGACGCAGGTATTCCTCAACCGACAAATTGTTCAGTGCGGCATCTTCTTCCAATTCACCATCTGAAGCATAATGTCTGCGAATGTGAAGTGCCCAATCATCGAGGATTGCATTATCTATGACATAGGATAGCCTGTAACAGTTCAAAGATTGCTGATCTTCGAAAACTACTCCGTCCTCTCTGGCAATCCAATTAATGTATTGAGGTCTATCCATATAAAACATCCTCTCGCTATTTCCCTGGAATCCGGTGACACTCGTCTAAGTACTTGTGTGCAAACGATATTAACGTAAGTATATCAAGAGCCTTTGTTTCGTCGGTTTTCCAATTAACTTTTGGGGTGTGCGCTGCTGGATTCCTAACCAAGTGGAAGATTGCCTCAAGTAGCTCCTTCAAGCCTGTAAATTCACTGCGCTCGCTATCTGTTTTCATTGCGTCGAAGAAGATATAAGGATCGTTCTTGGACAACGCAGTTTGAAAAAGTGTTCCACCATCTGTAGTCAAGCCAGAAATCTGCCGGACACGTTCAGCCAATCCTTTTGCCGCTTCAAACACGGCATCATAATAATCTGCTCTCAAATAGTCTTCAATGCAGTACTTCTGTACCTCGGAATGTATGGCACGGTCATATAGAGCTTTTTTCAGGTGGTTGACTCGCAGGTCAACTTCAGTAAGTGTTTCAGCTTGCGAAACTACTACCAATCGTCCGCTTTGGTCAATCGATAATCCAGCAAAGAGGAGAATTTTGTTTGTTTCTTCGAGCAAGTGCCTGTATTTTTGTCTGCTATCAACACTCGTGTATGAAGCAGGATTCAGCGCTGCCTGCAAAAACGAAAAGACACTACTAAACGATTTGCTCTTGTTTATCTCTGTTACCAGGCAATTGTAAAGCCAGTCTCTTTTGTTTAAGCCCATGGTATATCCCAACTGATTACGGGAGGAGCCGTCATCAACAGCGCAAATTCCGTATTGACCCAAAAGTGTTGTTAATTCGCTTTTAGTCAAGCCTTCAGAAGTATGAGCCACGACACCGCAGAGGGATTTCAATTGTTGCTGATCTAATTTCTGAATAATTTGACTCATGTTGACACCTCATACATTGAGTTTACACTAACACAAGATAATTTTAACACAGGAAGGTTATTTTGTCTATTGAAAATCCAGTTTTTAGATTCGCGATTTTCTTTCCAGACGATAGATTTTGATTTATAAGCTGGCAAAGGATAACCGCAGGAATGCTCTTTGCTCTCCTGCGGTTATTTCATTGTTTATGCGGCGCAGTTTTTGAGGTCAGCCCATAATGCCGATTTTGTTACCGTTCTCGTACATATCCTCAGCGTACTCGACATGATTAGGACCTTCGCTTTGTATCCAGCCGAAGCCAGGGACATAGACCATATCCGCCAATTCGTTATCGTTAGCTATTGGCTCCGGTGCCGATTTAGGTTCAGATTGTGCGGGCTGTATCGGGGTGGAATCTGTCTGCATAGAAGGTGCAGATTCTTGTTCTGTTTCGGCTTCATCTTCTATTTCCGGTGCAGGGGCGGGCAGTTCTTTGGTAGCCACTTCCGGGGCTGATTCAGCTTCCGGCATTCCCGATTCTTGCTTTTCTACGATTGCTGGCAACACCCGTTCTTCTGTCTCTGGAGGTGTCGGCTGTGGAGCGGTCACGACGGTCGTTTCGCTCGATGTGGGTATTTTCTCGACCCTTTCAGTCTGTGGCCACACAGCGGCACACAGGGCGAGACAGGCGGTGAATGCAGCGGCAATGATGATTCTATTTTTCATTTTGTTTCCTCCTCTTTGGATGTAAAATGATTGAGTTCTGTGAACAACTCACGTTTTGCGGAATAGCTATCAGAATTTCAGAAGAGTATCCAGAATACTCGCCGCCTGCTGAAGCTCACGCTGAGTGGCTTCCTTTGGAATATCCACATCCTTTTGCACCTTGTGCGGTAGATAAGGTTCATAGTTCTGCCGGGTTATCGATGGCCGATAATGTCCCAGCATCCGCGCCAGTTCTTTGGCGTCCATTCCGTTCCGCAGAGATAGGACGGCGCATGTGTGTCGGAGATCTGTAAATCGGATGTGGTCAAGTCCCGCTTCCTTGATGATCTCGTTATGCATCCGGCGCACCATCTGCGGCGAGTAGGGCCTCTGCGTGGCCGGATGCATGAACATCAGCGGACTGTTTGGATGCTTGGCGTGTTCCAAGATCAGGAGATCGACCACCTCCGATGCCAAGGTTATTGTTCTCGTTTCTGAGCCATATTCAATCAGTTCTCGCCGTTCTACAGAGCGCTGCTCTGATACGGTCAGCGTCCTATCTTTTACATTGAGATCATTCCATTTCAGCGCGATAAGCTCACCTTGCCGCAGACCAGCCGTTAAGGCCAGTAGGAACATGGGGAGGTGCCCCAGCCGTTCTGCCGCATCCAGATAATCCTCCATCTCCAGCGGCGTCAGCACATTGGCATTGACTTTCTTTGGCTTGGAGTAGTGAAACGCTCTGGCGGGGTTTTCGTTCATCAGGCCGTCTCGCACGGCTTGATCCAGGCATTGCTGAAGCAGGCGGTGGATGTGCCGCATGGTTTCTTCGCCCAAGCCAGAGTTGCCGGGCCGATGATTACCAAAATGACGCCGTTCCTCCAGAAATCCTCCGATCATCTCCGGTGTCAATTCAGAGAGCGGTATATCTCCGAGGCCGGGGAGGATATGGTTTTTGAATACATAGTTGTGTGCCGCATAGGTGGTCGGACGGCTCTGATGCTTGTCATAGGTTTTCTGCCAGAAGCTGATGTATTCCCGAAGTGTCATATTCCCACCTCCATACACTGGCTCTGCAGATCCCGAAAAGCCACCCATGGGAGCCGTGCCTGTTTCAATATCTTCTTGTGCAGATAATAGAACTCGTGGAGTTTATACGGCGCTCCGGTTTTGTGATTAAGGAACACATAGGGTAAGTCAGCTTCCGGTATCTGCTTCAGGAGGTGTTCTGCTTTGGCGTTGAGGGGCAGCAGCCGCTGGCCTTTGAGGATGTACCTGTAGCGGACATAAAAATCGGCCCACGACAAGGTGATCAGTTCACATTGCCGCAGGCCGCTTGATAGTCCTGCGTAGATGAGAGGGAGCACGCCGAGCTGTTCCGCTGCGTTCAGATAACGCTGGAGTTGTCCCAGGCGCAGAGGGACTGCTTTGTATTCCTCTGCCGTTGGTTCTTGGCAGAGACGCACCGGGTTGTATGGAATGAGCTGTTCCTGTGCCGCTTCATCTATGCACCGGCGCAGGAGCAGATGGACGCACCAGATACTTCTGGCACTGAGTCCCTGATTTCGCAGGGTATCGTAGAAATCGGTGACCGACTGCTCTGTCAGGGCGGAGAGCTCCACACTTCCGATGCCGGGGAGAATGTGGCTATAGATCAAATTCCGATACCCGCCCTCGGTGTTGCCGTTCCACTTGTGCCTGTTGGCGGTGAACCATTGGCCGCACCATTGCCCGACTGTCATGTTATCTTTCTGCATGTTATCGCCTCCTTTTGGCAAACGAACAATATCACAGAAAGCAGGAAATAGCTACTGAAAAGAACGGAATATTTGTACGGAAATAACTATTCCGAATAACGACAGTATTATTCGGAATAATATAGTTGATTTTATTCGGAATCGTGGTTATAATATTCTTGACGAACTACAATGGAGGTGTTCCAATATGACTATCAAAGAAGCGGCTGCCGCTTGGGGAATTACCGAACGACGGGTCAATGCGCTTTGTAAAGCCGGACGCATTTCCGGCGCATATAAGGAGGGCAAGCAGTGGTTTATCCCGGACAGCACGCAAAAGCCGATGGATAAGCGTGGTCACCGGAGTGCGGTGAAGCCCGCAGTATCATCTGCGCGCAAGCCGTTGCCCATTGGCGTATCTGATTATCGGGACGCCTGCAAAAACTACTACTACGTAGACAAGACTTTAATGATCAAGGAGTTTCTGGACGAGCGCCCCAAAGTATCCCTATTTACCCGCCCCAGGCGTTTTGGCAAAACGTTGAATATGGATATGCTCCGCACTTTCTTCGAAAAGACGACCGAGGACACTTCCGTTTACTTCAGAGATAAGAAAATCTGGTCCTGCGGAGAATCCTATCTTGCCCACCATAGAAAGTATCCTGTGATTTTTCTGTCCTTTAAGGATGTTAAATACACCTCTTGGGAAGAAACCTATCAGATGCTCCAAAAGCTGATTGCACAGGAATTCCGCCGCCACGACGAGTTGGTATCCAGCTCAGCGCTTAGTGATTACGAAAAAGAGGAATACTCCCTTCTTGCAACGGAAGCTGCTGACGAAGTGGAATATCAAATGTCCCTGCGGACATTGACGCTGCTCCTCCATAAGCACCACGATGTTGCACCTATCGTCATCATTGACGAATATGATACTCCCATTCAGCAGGGCCATGTGAGCGGCTTCTACGACACGATCATCGGATTCATGCGAAATCTGTTCTCCGGTGGCCTGAAAGACAATCCGCATCTGAGTTATGGTTTCCTGACCGGCATCCTGCGTGTTGCCAAGGAAAGTATCTTCAGCGGCCTGAACAACCTGAAGATCAACTCGATTTTAGACGAGCGCTACAGTGAATATTTCGGCTTCACTTCAAGTGAAGTACATGAGATGGCGGACTACTATCATGCTTCTGATAAATATCAGGAGCTTTGCGATTGGTATGATGGTTACCTTTTCGGCAATACCGAAATTTTTAATCCCTGGTCTGTCATTGGATACTTCAATAATAACTGCCGTCCCAAAGCGTTCTGGCAGTCTACTGGAAGCAACGACATCATCCGCGAAGTGCTGGCTTCTGCAACGCCGGATATTATGGAGCGCCTGGAGCTGTTGATGAAGGGCGAATCCTTCGTTACGCACATCGACACTGGTGTCATTTATCCGCAGATCCAGAATGATCCATCCTCTGTTTACAGCTTCCTGCTGGTGGCAGGTTATTTGAAGGCTGTGAGCTGCGACCAGTCTTACGGCGAGGATTATATGTGCGAAGTGGCTCTGCCCAACAAAGAGATTTCTTTCGTCTACAGTAAGGAGATCCTTTCTCAGCTTGAGCATGTTATTCCACGCAGTCTTGCAACTGAAATCCAAGAGGCCCTTTATAAAATGGACGTGGATGCCTTACAAAGAGGTTTAGAAAAGTATCTGATGCAGACGATCAGCTTCTACGATGCCGCAAATGAGTCGTACTATCATGGCATGATCGTAGGTCTATGCGCTATGATGATCAACAGTTTCCGCATCACATCCAACCGTGAATCCGGAAACGGGCGATATGACGTTCAGATGCTCCCATTAACAAAGCATTTTCCCGGTTTCTTAATTGAGATAAAAGCAGAGAAGGACTGCTCTGAAGAACAGCTCGAAGCGCTTGCCCAAACCGCACTTCAGCAAATCAATGACCGTTCCTACAGCGCCGAAATGCAGGCATTGGGAATCAAGTCAATTATTAAATACGGGCTTGCGTTTTCCGGCAAGAGCGCACGCATCGCCGCCGAAAAGCAAACCATTGAATAAGCATTTTTCGGCAGGTCGCCTCGCTTCAGAGGCGGCCTGTTGATATGTTTATCACCGGGGCTTATTTCCTTGTTTATGCGGCGCAATTCCTGAGCTGTTCTCTGCGATAGCCCTGTCTGATGCAGGGGCAAATCTGGTCGGAAGCACTTTTAATATACAGAATTTCATCCCACACAAATCCCAAAAGGCGAAAGCGGCGTCTGAAAAAGCAGGGCAAAAGAGTTCCAAAGAGGAACTGTTGAAGCGACGGAAAGCGCCAAAGAGGGTGCAAGAGTCCTCGCTGAAGGTTCAGACATAGTTTTGGGATTAAGAGGCTGGGCGTTCGAGCCGCACTACTCGGACCAAACCCTCTCTAGAATCAATGATTCCAGAGGGGGTTTCTTATTCTGCCTACAACTTCTCTTTTAATTAAAACCTGACTTCTTAGCAGGTTTGATACAACTTTTTATTTGTTCCTGAATTCTGCCCGGTCAGGGATCTTACCTAACCGCGCCAGCCGAGAGGTTATACTGCCTTCCGAGCGTTTGAAGTGAGCACACATTTCCTTTTTACTTTCTCCGGCATCGAACATCTGGCAAAGGGCTGCATCATCCGCATCGCTCCAAGGCTTGCCTGCGTTTTCAGGCTGCGGCTTTGACGCCTTTTCCGGAAGCGATTTCAAAACACAGTGAAACGCTCGAATGATTTCTGCCTTGTTGCACACATGATCTTCCGGCAGAATCTCTCCTGTCAGTGGATCAACGCCGTCTGCCAAGCTGCATAACAATTCCTTCGCTCGCTGTAGATTCATAGAATAACCTCCTATCCAATTCTCCACTCACCCTATTTGCCGCCCAAACAGGCAAGGCTCTCAACCATTTCCGAGCGACGTGCTTAACGGAAAGTAATCTCAAGGCTTTCTTGTCTTAGAGTAAAATTAAGCAAACACTCACATTCTACCTCTCCTCGCTGGCAGATTTCTCCAAATCAGTTCTTGACAGTGATGTAATTCAATTTATAGAATTAGCCATGTGATTTCTTGTCCAACAGGTTTCCATAATCTAATGACTGGAATGCGGCATCTCTAATTTCTATAATTTTACCAAACTATAATGCAAATCGCAAGAAGGCAACATGAAAGAACGATTTTGTCAAATGATCAATGATCGTCTTTCATCATCTGCCCCAAAAAAGACCAGTTGAGCCTTTCTCAGTTCTCTGCTACAATAAGAAAAAACACAGCGGAGGGTTTACTATGATCCGTGATATCTGCAGAGACAAATTTTTCCTGTCCCAGAAGTCAGAGCCTGCGACGGCAGATGATCTGCGCGTGGCACAGGACCTGCTGGACACGCTGGCTGCACACAGGGACGGCTGCGTGGGCATGGCGGCAAATATGATCGGCCGCAGCAAGTGCATCATCGCGTTTGACAACGACGGCGAATATATGGTCATGTTCAACCCCGTGATCGTCAAAAGATCCGCGCCGTATGACGCGGAGGAGGGCTGCCTGTCCCTGACCGGCACGCGGAAAACAACGCGCTATCAAACCATCAAAGTCCAATGGCAAAACGAGCAGTTCCAGACGCGCATCAAGACGTTCACCGGCTGGACGGCCCAGATCATCCAGCACGAAATCGACCACTGCGAGGGGATCCTGATATGATTTTTTACTTTTCCGGTACTGGCAACAGCCAATACGCCGCCAAACGCATTGCGGACGCGCTGGGCGACGCAATTTTGAACCTGAATGACCGCATCAGATCCGGCGGCACTTCGCCCGTTGAAACCGGCGAGCGGCTGGTCATCGTCACGCCGACTTACGCCTGGCGCATCCCGCGCGTCGTGCGCGACTGGCTTCTGAAAACGGAGCTGCGCGGCGCAAAACAGGCCTGGTTCGTCATGACCTGCGGCAGCGAGATCGGCAATGCCGGCAAGTATAACCGCGAGCTCTGCACGGAAAAGGGGCTCGCCTGCATGGGTACAGCGCAGATCGTTATGCCGGAGAACTACATTGCCATGTTCTCTGCGCCGCAGGCAGACAAAGCGCGGCAGATCGTCGCCAAGGCCGAACCGGACATCGACCGCGCCATTGCTGCCATCCAGGCCGGTCAGCCGTTCGCGCCGACACGGGACAATCTCTACGACCGTTTTATGAGCGGCCCAATCAACCCGATCTTCTACAAATTCTTCGTCAAAGCGGACGCTTTTACCGTCTCGGATGCCTGCATCGGCTGCGGCCAGTGCGTAAAGCGCTGTCCGCTGAACAACGTCACGCTGAAGGACGGCAAACCGGTTTGGGGCAAGAACTGCACCCACTGCATGGCGTGCATCTGCTACTGTCCAGAGGAAGCGATCGAGTACGGCAAAAAGAGCGTCGGCCAACCCAGATACCACTTTGAAGCACTGCAAACAAGCCCAACGACCATTCAGAACACAGGAGGACACCGTATGCATGACATCAATAAACTGATAGACCGCTTCTCCATCAACTGCCACAGCAGCATCCGTTACGGCGGCGGCACCGTGGTGTGGTTCGACCCGTTCCAGGTAAAGAATGCCCCTCAGGACGGCGACGTGATCTTCATCACCCACGAGCACTATGACCATTTCTCGCCGGAGGACATCCGGCGGGTCATGAAACCGGACGCGGTGCTGGTGCTGCCGGAGAGCTGCCTGGCGGCAGCGCAGGCGGCCGGGTTCAGCGCCGCACAGCTGCTGACAGTGCGCCCCGGAACGCATGAGACTGTCAAGGGCATTGCCTTTGATGCTGTTGCCGCGTACAACGTGGGCAAGCCGTTCCATCCCAAGGCCAACAGCTGGGTAGGCTACGCGGCGGAGCTGGACGGCTGCCGCGTATATGTGGCCGGGGACACCGACGACACGCCGGAGGCCCGTGCGGTGATCTGTGACGCGGCCTTCCTGCCCGTCGGCGGCACGTACACCATGACCGCTCCGGAGGCCGCGGCACTGGCCAACGTACTGCGCCCACAGGTCGCCGTTCCCACCCACTACGGAAGCATCGTGGGCCGTATGTCCGACGGCGATGACTTCGCGGCGGCGCTGGCATCGGATATCCGCTGTGAAAAGCTGATCTGAGTGCCCCGTTGTCCGCCAGTCCAAATCTTACAAAAATGTAAGTTTTCCCCAGCCAAATGTAAGAAAAAGACATGGCCTGCCGTTTCCGTCCGCGCTATACTCCCGTAGAAAGGAGCTATCCCTATGAAACGAAACAGACTTCCCCTGCTTTTGCTGTGCCTGCTGCTGATCCTGCCGGGCTGCACAGGGCAAAAGCGCGAACCCGTCCGTGCCCTTCAATGCACCCAGCCCACGGCCCTCTCCACCATCCGGTCCATCGGCGGCGGAGACATAGCGATATGCTGGGCCGACTACGAGAACGAGCGCACCACCGTCCAGCTGGTGGATGTGACCCAAGACACCGTCCGCAAGGAGATCACCCTGGAGGGCGTGTGGGACTTGAAGGAGCAGTCCTTTGCCGATGGCCGCCTGGCCCTGTGCTGCCGGGACACCAACACCTGGAAATTCCTCACTGCCTCCCTGGCAGAGACCGGCACGATGGACGCCGAGAACGTGGACGGCTTTTTCTCCTACGACGGCGGCGAATACTATTTCCTCCGCGACCATGTGCTGTTCCGCCAGTCAACGGCGGATGGACAGGCCGCCCGCCTGCCGCTGTCCCCCGACCTGCGTATCCTGGAGATGACCGCCTTCGACGCGCCCAGCGGGCAGCTGGCGGTGCAGGCGTTCCTGTCCCCCTACAACACCGAGTGCGGCACGGCGATCATAGACGTGTCCACCGGGCAGCTGTTCATGCTGCAGCAGGACCGCTTTCAGGTCACCTATACCGACAGCGGTCTGAGCCTGCTGCACTTTGACACGGACGCCATGGGCTACGACGCCCTGTACAGCCGCGGCGAGCAGTTCTATTTCGCCGCAGCCGATCTCTTTACCGGCACGGTCAGCGACCTCTACGCCATCTCCGGCTCGCCCTACCTGATGGGCATCGCGGAGGACAGCTCCTACCTTTACAGCACCGGCCCGCAGATCACCGTCTGTGACCTGCCGGGTCTGAACATCCGCGGTGAGATGTATACCTCCTGCTATCTGCCGAAGGAACAGCTGCTGGTGGGGGCGGTCTATGCGGACGACAGCTTCCGTCTCTACGTCCTCGACCCGGCCCAGCTATCCTTCCAATCGGTGGCAGAATCTTATACCGCGGCATCCCCGCTGGTGGTGGATGAAGCGCTGGCCCAGGCTTATTGGAGCGCCGTCTCCGGTCTGCCGCTGCCGGAAAGCCTGCAGGAGGCCCGGCAGTACGCCGACCAGCTGGAAGACACCTACGGCGTACGCATTCTGCTTTCCAGCCAGTGCAGCGACGCGGCGGCACTGTGCGACCGCACCATCACCCTGACGGACACCATGGACGCCGATGAGGAGCTGGCGGGCATCCGCACCATGCTGGAGGCCATGGGCCGGGCCTTTGCCCTGTACCCGGACGGTTTCCTTGCCCAGTTCCGCAACGGCGCGGGCGAGGGCGGCCTGTGCTTCCTGCCGGTGGCCCACATCGACAGCGACTACGGCGTGGTGGGCTGCGCCTATGAGACCGCCGACTGGCAGTACATCGCCCTGGACGTACAGTCCGTCTACCGTCAGGAGGGCACGATCTGCCATGAGATCTGGCACGCCACAGAGAACCGTATCCTCTCCAGCGACTACATGGCCTTCGACTCTGACAAATGGGCAGCCCTGAATCCCAAGGACTTCCTCTACTCCGGCGACGGCACGCTGCAAGACCCCGCCCAGCCCTGGACGCTGTATAACAGCCCCATCGAAGACGTCCACTTCGTGGACAGCTATTCCTGCGTGGCCGCTTCGGAGGACCGCGCCCGCATCATGGAGTTCTTCATGGCCCACGAGGAGGATGCCCAGCAGCTGATCCGCTCGCCCTATATCCGTCAAAAGCTCCAGATGATGTGCGACGCCGTGCGGCAGAGCTTCGACACCACCGGCTGGCAGGACGTTCGCTGGGAGCAGCTGCTTGACCAATAGAAACCGTCATACGGCGAAAACCTGACCGGTTCGCTTTCCTGAAAAGCAAAGAGCAGACACTCCGTGTCTGCTCTTTTGCTTTACTTCAATTCCGGGACTTTTTCACCCGCAGCACCATCACCGCCAGGACCGGCAGGGCCAGCAGCGCCCACCAGGGCGATGTACCCGCCGCGACCGTCTCCGCCTCCCACCCGGCGTACAGCGTCATATTCGCCGTAACAGGCGCGGAAAGATCCCAGGGCTGTGTCAGCGCCTGGTCCGCATACCATCCGGTAAAACGGTATCCCTCCCGCAGCGGCGCATCAGGCGCGGGCAGGCACTGCCCGCGCCTGACCGTTTGGGGCGGCAGCGTGCTGCCGCCGCCGGTGTCGAACTTCACGATGCACCGGTCGCTGACCACCACCGCCGCGTCGACGGACGACGCGTCATATCTTTCCTGTCCGTCCTCCCGGGACACCAGGAAATTCCGGCTGCACAGCGCCGACGCGCCGTCCTCTCCGATCACTCTGAACTGAAACAGCGCCACCACTGTGTCCGCCTCCCAGTCCGCAGCACCGTCGAAGGCCACAAAGCTGAAATAGCAGGCCCGGCAGCCGTCAGCTGCCGCGACATCCGCTGTCCGCACGCCGTCGGCCGTCATGGTGTTCTCCGGCAGGAGCTGCAAAAACGCGGGGTCGTAGACCACCTCGTCCTGCATGGCGTACATAGCGTATCCGTCATCGCTGTCGGTGCGCTTCAGACGCAGCGCCGCCGTAACGGTATCCCCGGGCTGCGCCTGCCTCTCCGTCTCGCCGTCCACCGACAGCACAAACCGGAATTGCGGCTCTTCCTCCGCCCACGCCGTCACCGGCAGCAAAAATGTCAGCAGCACCGCCGCCAGCAGCGCGGCACGGAAAATGCTTCTTCCTCTGCACATATCTTTTTCTCTTCGCGCAGACACCCTGCCGTTAAATGAAAAACTTCTTGTGCAGCGACCGGCGCAGCGGCTTGCACACCGCAACGACCAGCAGCATGGCGCCCAGCACCACGCACACCGCCAGCGGATAGAAGGACCACAGGAACGTGTCATGAAGGTGGAACGTGATATTCAGCAGGAATTCCACCAGCACGGCGTATCCACCGGCCAGGATCAGCCCACCGCCCAGCGTATACAGCGACCCGGAGGGCACATACCGCAGCAGCGTCACCACCGCCGTCACCAGCACCATGGCCGCGCCTGTTACCGGCAGGGCGAAGCTGAGAAACCAGCCGCCCCGGGTGGCCAGGTCCACATACAGCAGATATACGCCGATGGCCGCAAAGTCCACCGGCACGAAGATCACCGGATCGGGCCGCTTGAACCACAGGGGCAGCACCGCCAGCACATACAGCAGCAGCAAGCCGCCCACCGCAAAGCCGGACCATACGATCCCGCCGTTCACCCGCCAGTCCACCAGCACGCAGATCACCGCCGGCAGCAGCATACACACCGTCACCACGAACAGCGCGCCCATCCGGCCGACCTCCTCGTTGGGATGCTCCGCCGGGGGATAAGGCGGCTCACCGCTGCCGCAGGGCAGGTCCGGGTGAAACACCCGTGTTCCGCACAGCGGACAGACCTTCTCGCTGTCCGCCAGCTCTACGCCGCATTTGATGCAATACATATCGTCTCCTCTTTTCCTCAGCGGGTGTTGCTCTCCACCTTGACCGGCAGGCCAAGGCGGTGCAGCACGCGGTAAAACGCCAGCTCCAGCGCCGGTTCCCGTATATTGCGGATGCAGTTGATATACGCCGTGCCGTTCCAGGTGATCACGCCGCAGTTGTGGGGCGCGCGGGCCTGTACGCCGATGATAAAGTCCATCCGCGTCACGTAGGGCGTCATCACCTCCGGCAGCTCCACCCGGCCCAGATTGGACAGGCACAGGCAGGATTTGCACTCGCCCACCATGTCGAACACGGCCTTCATGGCGATATTCTTGATGAACAGCGGCATGACCCGCAGCACCGGCGAGCGCTCGCTGGCCACATTGGCGGCAAATTTGGCCCGCATGGTGCGCCGGTTGTTCTCCATGCCCATCTTGTGGTGCACCAGCTGACACAGCTCCTCGAAGGAGCAGTCCCCCATCCGGGGATCGATCTCCGGCGTGATATAGGACGCGAAGTTCCGCAGCGTGGCGCTGGGGAACAGGGTACGCAGGTTCACCGGCAGCAGCACCTTCACCGGCTTCCGGGCGGCACGGCGGGGAACGTCCTTCGCCTGGATGTCCAGAATGGCCTGCATCATGGCGGCGCACAGCAGCTCCGTCACGGAGATGCCGAAGCCCTTGGCGCAGTCCCGGAGCTTGTCCGCTGGGATCATCATGGTGACAAGGTCCTTGTAGCCGTCCGGCTCGGGCGTACCGCTGAGGTGATAGGCCGTAGACTCTCTGCGGCTCAGCTTCACGTCCCCGGCATAGCGGGCGAAGCTGTCCTCCACCTCCTCCGCCGAGGGCTCTTCCAGCCGGCCCAGCACGCCCTTCTCCGCCGGGATGGTCAGCCCATACTTCTGGCTCAGATACTCCGCCAGCAGGGTCTTCAGGAAGATCAGCGCCCCCGTGCCGTCGGTAAGGGCGTGGAAAAACTCCACCGCGATCCGCTCATGATACACCAGCACCTGGA
This sequence comes from bacterium, assembly GCA_963632705.1. Taxonomy (GTDB): domain Bacteria; phylum Bacillota; class Clostridia; order Oscillospirales; family Oscillospiraceae; genus Vescimonas. Next base: position 17,338 of record CAVGVB010000022.1, read on the forward strand.
AGGCGCACTGCCGCACCTCGTGGAACGGCACATGGTCCAGCGGGCAGCTCTTCTCCGGCTGGATGGCCGGCGCTTTGGGGATCTCCTCCAGATAGTACCAGAACGCGCCCCGCCGCAGCCGCACGGCGATGGAGGGAAACCGGCGCACCGTAACGTCCAGCGCCCGGCGCAGCACCTCCGTGTCCACCGGCTCGGTCAGCGTGGCGGACAGACGGAAAAAGTTGTTCCAGTTCCGCCGCTTGGCGGCGGGATAGATCTTGGCCGCGTTGTCCAGCCGCATCCAGCGCAGGCTGCGGGCCGGGGACAGATACTTGGTCAGAAAGCGGTCGATGGCCGCCATATCCTCTTCCATGTTCTCGCTGAGGCAGTACAGCACATAGGCGTGCCACCGCTCCGGTGCGATGTGCAGCGTGCTCCTGCAGCCGCTCTGCACCAGCTTCTCGTGAAGCGCCCGGGCATCGTCCAGCAATATCTCGTCCCCGCCGGCAAACAGCAGCGACGGCGGAAAGCCGGTGAGATCACCGAACACCGGCGAGCACAGCGGATCGGTGGGGTCGGTGGTATAGCACTTGGCATAGAACTCCAGCAGCTCCTGGGTCAGGGACGGATCGTTGTCCCGGTTCGTCTCATAGGACTTCCCCGAGCCGGTAAGATCCACCCACGGGGAAATGCCGATAAGCCCGCAGGGCAGCTCCATGTTCTCCTGCCGCAGCCGCAAACACAGGGCGTAGATCAATCCGCCGCCGGCGCTCTCGCCGCACAGCAGGATCTGCTGGGGCGCATAGCCCTTTTTCAGCAGGTAGCGATAGGCCTCCAGCGCGTCGTCCACCGCGGCGGGGTACGGGTTCTCCGGCGCTAACCGATAGGCGGCGCAGAACACCCTCACGCCGCACTGGCTGGCCAGCGTGGCGGCAAACCCCTTGGCATACTCCAGATTGCCGCAGGTATAGCCTCCGCCGTGGAGATAGAGGATCACACCGGAACGGCGCTCATCCTTGGGCATGACCCACGCCCCCTGAAACGCGCCGAAATCGTGGTCCTTCATATAGACCTCCCGCTTGTGGAGGACGCTCATCAGCTCACCCAGCTTGTCCTGTCCCTTACGGGTGGTCTCCAGGGAGCAGTTGGCCACAAAGGGCTTGAAAAAGTGCAGTTGGGCGCGCACCAGCTTTGCCGAGAGTTCCATAGGCACGGCCTCCTTTGTCCATGAGAATTTACAGGTCCAGCTTCAGGTCGCCGTCCTTGATCCAGCCGCATTTACGCAGGGGGATGGCGATGAGCCACGTCAGCACGGCGGGCAGCACGAAGGAGATCAGCACCAGCCCCAGCCAGTCCATGCCGGTGATGGCGGTCTTGACCCCGGCAGCCACGTCGTAGACCCAGCCGGTATACACACCGATCTGGCCCACCAGGCCGCACGTGCCCATGCCGGAGGACACCGGCGCGCCGTTCATCTCCAGGTGGAACAGGCACGTGGCCAGCGGCCCAGTGATGGCGGAGGCCAGCGTGGGGGGTATCCACACCCGGGGGTTGCGGACGATGTTGCCCATCTGCAGCATACTCGTTCCCAGTCCCTGGGCCGCCAGACCGCCCCAGCGGTTCTCCGGGAAGCTCATAACGGCGAAGCCCACCATCTGGGCGCAGCAGCCCGCCACGGCAGCGCCGCCGGCCAGGCCGGTCAGCCCCAGCGCCGCGCAGATGGCGGCGGAGGAGATGGGCAGCGTCAGCGCCACGCCGATGACCACCGATACGATGATGCCCATGAAGAAGGGCTGCAATTCCGTGGCCCACATGATGGCCTGTCCCACGGCGGAGGCCGCCCGGCCCACCGGCGCGGCGATAAGGGACGCAAAGCCGATGCCGGCCAGCACCGTGACGATGGGCGTCACCAGAATGTCGATCTTCGTCTCCTTGCTGACGGCCTTGCCCAGCTCCGCGGCCACGATGGCCACGAACAGCACGGCCAGCGGGCCGCCTGCGCCGCCCATGTAGTTGGTGGCAAAGCCTACGGGGATCAGGGAGAACAGCACCAGTGGCGGCGCGTTCAGCGCCCGGGCGATGGCCACCGCCATGCCCGGCCCGACCATAGCGGAGCAGAGCCCGCCGATGGTGTAGGGTACTGCCCCGTCGCCCTTGCCCAGCGTGACGACAACGGCGTTGAGAAACCCGATGTGGAACTGCTGGCCGATGGTGTTCAGGATCGTGCCCACCAGCAGGGTGCAGAAAAGACCCTGGGCCATCGCGCCCATGGCGTCTATGAAGTAGCGCTTTGCGGAGAAAACGATGTCCTTGCGCTTCAGGAATGCTCGGAACTTTTCCATGGCGATATACCTCGCTTATCGATTTTCTCTATTATAGGATGTACCGCCGTGAATGTCAATGTGACCGCCGCCTTCGGCACTGCTCCCGCAGCCAATAAAACAGCGGCGCGCCGTCCGCCGCGTCCGGCCGGGCCAGCGCAAAGCTCTGCCGCTCCGGGTGGTACTGCACCCCCACCACAGGCAGCGACGTGTGGCAGATCCCCTCGGGGATACCGTCGGTGGACCACTGACACACCGTCAGCTCCCGCCCCGCGGTGCGGACGGCCTGGTGGTGGTTGCTGGTAACGGCGGGCGACGTGGTCAGCAGCCGGGCCAGCAGCCCCACGGCACAGGTGGGGTGCACCATATCCCCGCCGGGAGCTTGGTGGCCGGGCACGCGGTCATACAGCGTGCCGCCGAAGAACACGTTCAGCGCCTGCATCCCCCGGCAGATGCCCAACACAGGTCGCTGCGCCAATACAAACCGCTCTATGAGCCGCCGTTCGTCCTCCGGCAGCGTACCGCCGAAAATATCCCCGCCGCCGGGCAGCAGCAGTCCCTCTGCCGCCGCGTCCCGCTCTGTGCTCACCACCGCCTCCATACCGGCCGCCGCCAGCGCGCGGCAGTAATTGCCGCAGCTTCCCTGTACGCCGTACACCAGCACCACAGGCTTCTTCTCCATCTCCGCATCACCTCTCCCCCATTCCATGCAGGGCGGGCTGAGAATATGCCTGTGCGGGCAAAAGAAAAGCGCCTGTCATCGACAGGCGCTTTTGAGAGTTGCAAATCACTCCGCGGGATAGACGGAGACCTGCTTGCGGTCCTTGCCCAGACGCTCAAAGCGGACGACGCCGTCAGCCTTGGCGAACAGGGTATCATCCGTGCCCTTGCCCACGTTGGTGCCGGGGTGGATGTGAGTGCCGCGCTGGCGCACCAGAATGTTGCCCGCCAGAACGAACTGACCGTCGGCGCGCTTGGGTCCAAGACGCTTGGACTCGGAATCACGGCCATTCTTCGTAGAACCCATACCTTTTTTATGGGCGAAGAACTGCAGAGAAATGTTCAGCATTTTCAAGTACCATCCTTTCTGTAAGATGATCGAGGGGAAGGAGACTCACGCCTCCATAACTTCGATGTTGTCGGGGTATTCGTCGTGGAGCTGCGTCAGATACACCATCAGCCCCGTCAGCAAATTCTGACAGGTGCTCTCGGCGGTCTGCTCCAGTCCTCCGGGCAGCCGCAGCGAGATGGCCGCGTCCTGCTCGTTCACCTTCACGGCGGCACACAGGCCCATCACGTCATTGACGGTGGCCTCCACCAGCCGCACGGCGCTGGTCACGGCGGCACAAACGATGTCCTCGCCCGCCTCCGCGTAGCCGCTGTGCCCCTTGGCGTCAAACCCGACGATACGCGTTTCCTCCGTGAGGAACGTAACGGTGGTCATATCCCGTGCCTCAGAACGTGATCTTGTTGATCTCGACCTTGGTGTAGGGCTGACGATGACCCTGCCGTTTGCGATAGCCCTTCTTGGGCGTATACTTGAAGATACGGATCTTCTTGCCCTTGCCGTTCTTCACGACAGTGGCGTCCACCTTCGCGCCCTCCACCACGGGAGCGCCGAACTTGGTGTTCTCACCGTCCACGATGGCCAGGACCTGATCGAAAACCACGGCGTCGCCGGCGTTCACGTCCAGCTTCTCGATGAACAAAGTGTCACCCTCGCTGACGTTATACTGCTTGCCTCCGGTCACGATAATAGCCTGCATAAGTTGTTGCACCTGCCTTTCCTTTATTACGGACTCGCTGTCGGGGGCGTCCGGCGCAGCCGGAACTTGCTGACCCATTCAAAGCGGCTCATCAAGTATAACAGCGCCGTCCCCCGTTGTCAACAGGAAACGGCGCTGTTTCGCAAAAAAATCCTCCGTTTTGCCGCGGGACAATCCCATTTTGTCCCCTTTCGGCCGGTGCGGACCTCCTTGTCACGCTTCCCACGCGTCCACGAAGTCCATCACCGCCCCGTTCAGGTCCTTCATCGCCTTCGGGAAATCAAAGTAAATGCTGTGATCGCCCAGCACGCAGTCTGACACGGACTTCAGCGCCATAAAAGGCACACCGTTCCGCAGACATACCTGGGCCGCCGCGCCGCCCTCCATCTCCACCAGCAGCGGGTGGAACGTCTCCGCGATCCAACGCGCCCGGTCGCCCTTGGTGGCGAACCACTCGCCGGTGGCCACGCTGCCCACCCGGTAGGGCCGCCCCGTCCGGTCCATGGCCGCTTTCGCCCGCTCCAGATTCGACGTGGGGAACTCCACCTTCTCCACCGTGGAGACCATCCCGATGGGGTCGCCCACGGCGGTGGTATCCACGTCGTGCTGCATGAACTTCTCCGCCAGCACCAGCGTTCCGATGGGCACATCCTCAAAGCAGCCCGCCACGCCCACATTGATGAGCACGTCCGGCCGGTACAGGTCGATGAACAGCTGGGTGGCCATGGCGGCGTTCACCTTGCCCACGCCGCCGCAGCAGGCCACCACGTTCTCCCGGATGCGGTAGAACGCCACGCCGGCCGCCACCCGCTCCGGCTGCGCCTCCGGCGTCAGCAAACTCTCGATCTCGCCCCTCATGGCGTACTGCAATCCGATCAGCATAGTCCGTTCCTCGTTTCTCATAGTTTCTCCATTGTGTTCTCCATTGTAAATACCCCGCCCCGCAAATGTCAAGTTGCATTTCGCCGCAGGGCCATGTAAAATAGGAAAAACGTGAAAGGAGCGCCGCCATGACCGTCGGTATCATCTGCGAATTCGACCCCCTGCACCTGGGCCACGCCCACCTGCTGGCCCAGGCCCGGGCCATGGGCGCTTCCGCCGTGGTCTGCGCCATGAGCGGCAGCTTTACCCAGCGGGGCAGCTTCGCCGCCGTGTCCAAGACCGCCCGGGCCGAGATGGCCCTCCGCTGCGGCGCGGACCTGGTGCTGGAGCTGCCCGTCCTGTGGGCCATGTCCCCGGCGGAGCGCTTTGCCGACGGCGGCGTCGCCCTGCTGACCCGCACCGGCATCGCGGACACGCTGCTGTTCGGCTCGGAATGCGGCGATCTGCCCGCCCTGCAGGCGGCCGCCGCCGCGCTGGACAGTCCTGCCTTCACCGAAGCCCTCCGCGCCCGGCAGGAGGACGGCGTCACCTTCGCCGCCGCCCGGCAGCAGGCCCTCGCGTCCCTCCCCGGCGTGGACGCATCGCTGCTGGAAAAGCCCAACAACACCCTGGCGGTGGAGTATCTCCGGGCCATCTCCCGGCAGCACAGCCGCCTTGTCCCTCTGACCATCCCCCGCGCTGGGGCGGACCACGACGGCCCGCCGGAGGCGGGCACGGCCTCTGCCTCCCACCTCCGCGCCCTGCTGCAGCGCAATGCGGCAGAGGATGCCTGTGCCTTCATGCCCCCCGCCGCGGCGGACATTCTGCGCCGGGAGGTGCGCTCAGGCCATATCGCCGACTCCGCCCTCTGCGAGCGGGCCATTCTCTCCCGTCTCCGCACCATGTCCGAGGCGGACTGGCAGGCCTACGACCGGGGCGGCGAGGGCTTGTACCACCGCCTTTTCCGTGCCGCCCAGACCGGCGCATCCCTGGAGGAGGTGTTGACCGCCGCCAAGACGAAGCGCTATCCCCTCTCCCGCCTGCGCCGCATGGTCATGGCCGCGTGGCTGGCCCTGCCCACGGACATCCCCGCCCAGCCCCCCTACCTCCGGGTGCTGGCCGCCAACGCGGCAGGCCGCGCCCTGCTGCGGCAGATGCGTGACAGCGGCGCGCCGGTGCTGACCAAGCCCGCCGACGCACCCACCCTTGGCCGTGAAGCGGCGGCGCTGCTGGCGCTGGAGAGCCGCTGCACCGACCTTCGCGCCCTGGCCTGCCCTGACCCGGGCCGACCCGGCGGAGATATGCGCGCCGCGCCCCTGATGCTGTGACAAAAAGAGAGACGGCTTACGCCGTCTCTCTTTTTGTCGATCTTGTCAATCTCCGTGGGACTGCTTGCCGCTGACCGTTTCCGGCACGATCTTCACGATCATGGTACGGTCCATGCTCTGCTGGGAGCACATACGGGCCTTCTCCACGGATACCGGGTCAAGGGACTGCACCAGCAGCCGCAGCGCGTGCCACTTCTCCTCCGCGTCGCGCACCACGAAAGCCCGCCCGTGCACCACAGCGGAGTCATAGGCCGTGGTCAGCTCCCCCGGCACGATCGCCGCCTTAGACACGGCGGTGAGGCACACCGGCGGTTCTTTCACCAGAATGTCCCATTTCCGCCCCGCACCGGCACAGTGGAAATAGATGGCGTTCCCAGCCTCGTCGGCGATATGGTTCACCGGCACGCAGTAGGGCGTACCGTCCTCCGCCGTCATAGCCACCACGGCGTAGGGCGCGCCCCGCAGCACCTGCCACGCGAACGCCGCGTCCCGCTCCTTGTCCTTTCTCCGCATGATCCTGTCCTCCTTACATGATAGGCCGGCCCAGCAGCTTCTCGAACCGGGGCAGCATCCCCTCGCCCACATGGCCGGCGTTCTGGCACATATCATATCCCGGCAGGTTGTTGCCCTCCACCAGCACCGGGCCGTCCGGCGTGATGGCCACATCCCAGCCGATATACTTCAGATGCTCCTCCACCCGCTTGGACGCCGTGCGGCACAGCTCCAGCGCCTGGTCGAACAGCGGGATCTGGAAGCCCGTGATCTCCGTCCCCGTCACCGGATGACGCTCGTAATACTTACCCGTCTTGTCGCAGAACGCGGGCCGGTACAGCTGGCCCTGCTCGTTCACCGGCGCGTACATACCGCCGGAGGACACATTGTCCACGCATACGCCGCCCATGCCCATCCGCACCAGCGCGTATACCATCTGCGCGCCCTGCTCCGTCACCAGCGTGACGATACGCACGGTGTTCACCGAGTCGGGGCACAGCCTGCACATATCCGGATGCTGGCGGATAGGCTCTTCGATGAGCAGCTGCCCGCCCTGCACCAGCTGCTGGTACAGCTTGTCGTAGTCCTGAATGTCCGCCGTCACAAGGCGCTGGATGCCCTCGCCGCCGCACAGCCCCGCCGGCTTGCAGAAGATGGCCTCCGTCCCGGCGCAGAAGTCCCGCAGCCCCGCCGCGTCCGTCTTGCGTAAGTCGAGAAACCGCCGCTTCAGCAGGTCGGCAAAGATGGTGTCGAACTCGATCTTGTCGTTGAGCTGATAGAAATACGCCGGGTCGTTCATCTGCCGGGTCAGCGCCTGGTTCTGCACGGCGGTCATATACGTCTTCCGCACCGCGCCGTGCCGGTCGGCGAACCCGAACACATGATAGTCCAGATACCCGATGCCGTAGCGCACCTCGCACCACACCATGTCGCAGAAGATGAGGAAGCGGTTCTTTCCCGTCTCCTCATGGACGGCGTTGACATGGAGCTTCAGCCGCGCCATGCTCAAATGCTTCAGCTGCCGGAAAAAGGTAGCCAGTTTTCTTCCCATAGTCCGTTCCTCCGTTTCAACAGGTTTTACCGTCCCAGCCGCCCGGCGATACGCCGCAGCGGCCCGGTGATCAAGCTCCGCTCATAGCGGTTCATGCCGAACAGCCACATGGACGCGCCGTACACCGCCACAAACAGCAGCCCCGGCGGTATCAGCGCCCAATAGCTGGCCGGATGCACAAACACCGCCAGCAGCACCGCCGTCACCGCGGGCAGGACCATCGCCGGCAGCAGGTGGCAGATATGCCGCCAGAAGCCAGGGATGTTCAGCCCCACGTGTCTGTAGTAGTACCGGTTCATCAGAAACACGTTGCCCACCAGCGTGGCGATGGCCGTGCCGATGGCCGCGCCCAGGCCCTCCCACTTCATGCACAGCGGGATGGAGATAATGATGTTGCCCACCAGCACGCCCAGATACACCAGCGAGCGGTATTTGTGCATATTCTTGGCCCGCTGGATCTCAATGCCCACCGTCTGTATATTCGTCCACAGGCAGGCGAAGAACAGCAGTATCGCCGTCCAGTAGTCCACCCGGAACTGCTCGCCGCCGCCCCACAGCACCACAAAGGACTGTCCGATGGCCACGAACCCCAGGAAAATGCCCCCCAGCAGGATGAACTGCAGCCGTCCCACCTTGGTAAACAGCGCGTCCAGCGTCCGCATGGGCGCGTTTTCCGCCACCAGCCGGTGTACCCGGGGCGTCATCACGTTGGAGATGGCGTTGCCGAACAGCAGGAAATAGTTGTTCAGCTGGGCGGCGATGACATACACCGTCACCGCGCCCGAGCCGTGGAACCACGTCAGCAGCTGCCGGTCGATACTCCAGTTCAGGTTATCCACCACGATGCCTATGAACACATACACCGTGAACCCGAACATCTCCCGCAGCAGCGCGAAGTCATACCGCCGGAACGCGAAGGGCATTTTCAGCTTTTTCAGGCAGTAGAAGATATTGACAACGCCGCTGACCACCGTAAAGATCAGCGACACAATGGTCAGCATCACAGACCGATAGCCCATCAGCAGCAGCGGGATCATGATCAGCGGGTTCAGCACCTGCTTGCCCATGGCCACGATCTTCTGGAACAGATACCGCTCGTTGATGGTCACATGGCTCTCGAACACGCTGATGGGGAACGTCAGCGCCGCGTTGACGGACAGGATGCGCAGCAGCCGCTCCGCCAGCTCGATCTCCTCCGCCGTCAGCTTCTTGCCGAAGACCACATCACAGTACGAAAGCCCGAACCCGATGGCCAGCACCAGCCCGCCCAGAATGAAATACGTCACCAGGAACATCCCGTTGAGCTTGGCGCACCCCTCCTTGTCCCCGGCCGCCCGGAAACGGGAGTAGTACCGCACATACGCGCTGCCCAGTCCAAAGCTCAGCAGATTCAGATACGAGATGATAGGCAGCACCGCCTGGTACACGCCGAACTCGCTGTCGCCCAGCTGCCGCAGCATAATGGGCGTATACACCAGCGAGATGACCGTACTCAGGGCCATGGACACATAGCTCAGCGCAGCGCCGGCCCGTATTTGATTGACTCGCACCGCCGCACTTCCTTCCCATGCATCTCCATAGAATAGCATCTTATTATATCCGATAATCCCCCCGCTGTAAAGCCGCCGGGCAAAAAATGGTTTTCATTTTCTCCCGCCCCTGCTATAATCGTCCTAACGAACCGAAAGGAGCGCCGCGCCATGGCCAACAAAAAGCTGAAACTGCTGTACCTCGCCCGCTTTCTGCACGAGGAGACGGACGAGCAGCACCCCAAGACATTGCAGGATATGCTGTCCTACCTGGCCGCCCAGGGCATCACCGCCGAGCGCAAAAGCGTCTACGACGATCTGGAGCTTCTGTCCCTGTACGGTCTGGACGTCCAGTCCGTCCGCGGCAAGACCTACGGCTACTTTCTCGGCCAGCGGGACTTCCAGCTCCCCGAGCTGAAGCTGCTCATCGACGTGGTCCAGGCCTCCCCTTTCCTCACCCGGAACAAGAGCATGGAGCTCATCGCCAAGCTGGAGCATCTCACCAGCCGTCCCAACGCCCGCCAGCTCCGCCGCCAGGTCTACGTCATGGACCGCGTCCGCACCCACAACGAGCAGCTCTACTACGCCGTGGACGGCCTCCACACCGCCATCAACGACGACCGCCAGGTCACGTTCCGCTACTTCGACTGGCGGCCCGACGGCGGCAAGGAGTACCGCCGGGGCGGCGCGCTGTACCGCGTCGACCCTGTGGCCCTCTGCGTGGACAGGCACTACTATCTGGTGTCCTACGACCCCGCCATCCAGGACTACCGCCACTACCGGGTGGACCGCATGGAGGGCCTCACCGTCACCGATACGCCCCGAGACCCGCTGCCGGAGAACTTCGACCTGGGCCGCTACGTCAAGACCATCTTCGATATGTATAACGGCCGCACGGAGACGGTGCAGCTGCGGTTCGACCGCGCCCTCATCAACGTGGTCATGGACCGCTTCGGTGCGGACGCCCACATCCGCCCCGACGGTGACCGGATCGCCGTCACCGCCCCGGTGGAGGTCGGTCCTACGTTCTACGGCTGGCTGGCCCAGTTCGGCCCGCAGGCGGAGCTGACCGCCCCCGCCGCCGTCCGCGCCGAGTTCGCCGCCCACTGCCGCGCCACCCTGGAGCTGTATCAATGAGCCCCACCGCGCAGCGGTGTCATTGCGAGACCAGTCCGCAGACTGGTCGTGGCAATCCGCGTCCCCCGTCCCTGCCTCCCTCTGCGAGGGAGGTGTCGCCCGCAGGGCGACGGAGGGAGAGACACACCGCGCAGCGGTGTCAAAGCCTCCCTTGTGCAAAGGCGGCCCAGTGCTCACACTGGGTTGTGCGGCGAAGCGTAGCTGAGGTGTCACGGCCAAAGGCCGTGACGGAGGAATTGTCAAAAAGGGGTTATTCCGCGCCCCGGCGCGGGTCACTTTTGGCCGCAGCCCCAAAAGTGACCAAAAGGTCTGCTTGAAACCGCAGGTTTCAAGACTTCCTGCGCGCTATGCTCTGTTTCCCATTGTTGGTCTGTACCACACAGTCACGGGGATTTGACTTTATCGTGCGGACAAAAGGACTGTCTCTGCGCCTACGCCGCTGCCGCTGATGTCAGCCACGGTAGAACCTGGTGCGCCTGCATTTCAGGTCAAAAGCGTATTTCAATCGCGGCCATCGGCCGCCACCTACCTTTGCCGCAAAGCGGCAAAGGCGCGGTTTGATAACCGCCAAAACCCCGGAGGGTGTTTCCAAAGAGGGAGGGCCACAGCCCTCCCTCTTTGGTCGTTTCAAGGGAAAAAGATTTTTAAGAAAAGGGGGAAATCGAAATCCCCCTTTTCTTAAACCGTTCTTTGGGTACTTTCTTTCGGAAAAGAAAGTACCCCGCCGGAGGCAAAAAAGAACCGCCTTTCGGCGGTTCTTTTCTGTTATCCGTTTTGCCTTTACAGCAGGGAGAAATTCACGATCAGCCCCGCGAACACGATGGACACCATGCTCAGCAGCTTGATCAGGATGTTGATGGCCGGGCCCGCGGTGTCCTTGAACGGATCGCCCACGGTGTCGCCCACCACGCCGGCCTTGTGGCACTCGCTGCCCTTGCCGCCGAAGTTGCCCGCCTCGATGTACTTCTTGGCGTTATCCCACGCACCGCCGGCGTTGGCCATGTAGATAGCCATCAGGAAGCCGGTGACGGTCGCGCCGGCCAGCAGGCCCACAACGCCCTTGAAGCCCAGGATCATACCCACCACGATGGGCGTCACCACCGCGATAACGGTGGGCAGCACCATTTCCTTCAGACTGGCCTTGGTGCACAGGTCCACGCACCGCGCATAGTCGGGATCAGCCTTGCCCTCCATCAGTCCGGTGATCTCGCGGAACTGGCGGCGCACCTCCAGCACCACGCTCTGGGCCGCGCGGCCCACGGAGTTCATGGTCAGCGCCGCGAATACAAAGGGCAGGCACGCGCCGATGAACAGGCCCACCAGCACCACCGGGTTCATCAGGGAGAAGTCCTCGAACGTCACGTCCGCGCCCACTTCCTTCACCTTCTCGATGTAGGAGGCCATCAGGGCCAGGGCCGTCAGCGCGGCAGAGCCGATAGCAAAGCCCTTGCCGGTGGCAGCGGTGGTGTTGCCCAGGGAGTCCAGCGCGTCTGTGCGCTTGCGGACCTCCGGCTCAAGGCCGGCCATCTCGGCAATACCGCCGGCGTTATCGGCCACAGGGCCGTAGGCGTCGGTGGCCAGCGTGATGCCCAGGGTGGACAGCATACCCACGGCCGCCAGCGCGATACCGTACAGGCCCATACCCGCGTTGGCCGCGCCGCCGGACAGGAAGAACGCCAGCAGGATGCACACCGCCACAATAACGATCGGGACAGCGGTGGACAGCATGCCCAGGCCCAAACCGCCGATGATGATGGTGGCAGAGCCGGTCTGGCTCTTGCTGCTCAGCTCCTGGGTGGGCTTGTAGGTGTCAGAGGTGTAGTATTCCGTGGCCTTGCCAATCAGCACACCGGCCACCAGGCCGGACAGGATGGCCACATACAGTCCCCAGTGCTCCATGCCCAGCAGGCCGCGCACCAGGAAGAAGGAGATAACAGCGATCAGAATAGCGGCCAGGTTCGTGCCCCGGGACAGCGCCTTCAGCAGCGTGCGCTGGTCGGCGTTCTCCTCGGTCTTGACGAAGAACGAGCCGATGATGGAGCAGAGGATGCCCACCGCCGCCATGACCATGGGAATGGCCATCGCCTTGAAAGCCTGGTCGGAGAAGGCCGCCACGCCCAGCGCGGAAGCGGAGATGATAGAACCAACATAGGACTCATACAGGTCAGCGCCCATGCCGGCCACGTCGCCCACGTTATCGCCCACGTTGTCGGCGATCACAGCGGGGTTGCGGGGATCGTCCTCGGGGATGCCGGCTTCCACCTTGCCCACTAGGTCAGCGCCCACGTCAGCCGCCTTGGTAAAGATGCCGCCGCCCACGCGGGCGAACAGCGCCATGGAGCTTGCGCCCATGCCGAAGGTGAGCATCGCGCTGGTGATATTTGCAGCATCAAGTTTAAAAACAAAACGGAGAAGCAGGAACCAGACGGAGATGTCCAGCAGGCCCAGGCCCACCACGGTGAAGCCCATGACGCTGCCGGCGGAGAACGCCACCCGCAGGCCCTTGTTCAGGCCGTCGCGGCAGGCGTTGGCGGTGCGGCAGTTGGCCTTGGTGGCGATACGCATACCCACAAAGCCGCTGAGTCCGGAGAAAAATCCGCCGGTCAGGAAGGCAAACGGCACAAACCAAGTCAGTAACTTACAGGCCGCCATAATGCACAAAACCACGATCATACAGGCAAAAAACACACCTACAACGGTATATTGCCGCTTCAGATATGCGTTGGCGCCCTCGCGGATGGAGCGCGAAATTTTGCTCATAAGGGGAGTTCCTTCGTCGAAGCTGAGAACGCGCCTGCCCATGATGAAGGCAAAGACCAGCGCGATGACAGCTCCCACAAGAGTTGCCAATACCAGGTACTTTTCCATGTGATTTTCCTCTTTCTTTCCCTATTTTGCGGGGTCTCTTTTTGTTCCGGGAACATTATAGGGAAATTCGGACCACCCGTCAAATTTTCTGACTTTTTTTGGGAACGGCACACAAAATTTCAACTTTTTAACGTCATAATGACCGAAACATTTTTCGGAAAAACATCACTTTTTTGCGCCATTTTGTGCCGTTTTTCCCCGCGGTGAAAAAACGTACCATACGTTTAGTATGTATTTTTAACCCCTGTTTTGTGTTTCGTTTATATTCAGAAAATTTTTTATTGCAACTTTTTTAATCAAAAACAGAAAAATCAGGCGGAAAACGAAAGAAAATCTTTTCATCACTTTTGTCAGTTGTTCCAAGTACATTTCCCCGCATCGTTTCCGGCACTTTTTGTGATTTTGCACAAGAAAAGAGTGGGACGTTTCCGCCCCGCTTTTAAGGTTATATTTTTCTGGAAAAAATCTTAAAAATTTTTAATATGTTTTAGAAATATGGTGGAAATTTCCTATAAAATATTTGCATATTCTTATATGTGCGATATGCCCGTCCTGAGGATGCAGATACCCACGCCGGTGCAAGCACCGGCGTGGGTATGACGGTCGATCAGCTGAGGAAGTCCTTCAGCTTTTTGGAGCGGGAGGGGTGGCGCAGCTTACGCAGGGCCTTGGCCTCGATCTGGCGGATGCGCTCACGGGTGACGTTGAACTCCTTGCCCACCTCCTCCAGGGTGCGGGTGCGGCCATCCTCGATGCCGAAGCGGAGCTTCAGTACCTTCTCCTCGCGGGGGGTCAGGGTGGAGAGCACGTCCACCAGCTGCTCCTTCAGCAAGGTGAAGCTGGCGGCCTCGCTGGGCTCGGAGGCGGCCTCGTCGGGGATGAAGTCGCCCAGATGGGAGTCCTCCTCCTCGCCGATGGGGGTCTCCAGAGAGACGGGCTCCTGGGCGATCTTCAGGATCTCCCGGACCTTGTCCACGGGCATATTCATCTCCTCGCTGATCTCCTCGGGGCTGGGATCGTGGCCCAGCTCCTGGAGGAGCTGACGGGAGACGCGGATGACCTTGTTGATGGTCTCCACCATGTGGACGGGGATGCGGATGGTGCGGGCCTGGTCGGCGATGGCGCGGGTGATGGCCTGGCGTATCCACCAGGTGGCGTAGGTGGAGAACTTGTAGCCCTTGGTGTAGTCGAACTTCTCCACGGCCTTGATCAGGCCCAGGTTGCCCTCCTGGATCAGGTCCAGGAACAGCATACCGCGGCCCACATAGCGCTTGGCGATGGACACCACCAGACGGAGGTTGGCCTCGGCCAGCTGCTGCTTGGCCTTTTCACCGGCCTTGACCTGCTTTTTCAGCTCCGCCAGCTCGTCGGCGGGGATGGGCTCAGCGCCTTCCTCCTCCGCCTGGGCCAACCGCTCCTGGGCCTCGCGGCCGGCGGACATAACGGTGGCCAGGTCCACCTCCTGGTCGGCGGTGAGCAGGGGCACCTTGCCGATCTCCTTGAGGTACATACGCACCGGGTCGTCGATGTTGAAGCTGTCCACCAGCGTATTGGGGTCGACCAGCTCTTCCTCTTCGATCTCGGCGATCTCCTCCATGGCGGGCTCGTTGTCCTCATCGGGCAGGTCGGCCAGGAAGTCCTCCGCGCCCACCTCGATGCCCAGGGCCTCCAGAGAGTCGTAGATGGAGTCCATCTGCTCGCTCTCCAGGTCCATCTCGTCCAGCACCTCGGACAGCTCACCGGCGTCCAGCCGGCCCTTCTTCTTGCCCTTGATGAGCAGGTCCTTCAGCTTCTCGTGGCTGGCGATCAGCGCGGCGACGGGCAGGGACGCCAGCGTCTTTTCATCCAGTGTGTTCTTAGCTGCTTTATCCTTATCCGGAGCGGCCGGCTTGGCCTTCTCCTTGCCCTTGGCGGGGGCACTGTCCTCGGCCAGCAGTTGATCTGCCATCTGCTCCAGCTGCTCTGCGGTGTACTTCTCTTCGCTCATGTTCGCTTTCCTCCGTAGCCTTTTTTATCTTTATATATTTCCTGCGCCGCGGCCAGCGGGTCTTGTCCGCCGTAGCCGCTGCGCTTCATATACTCCTCGTGAATGATGCGGACGTAGCTGTCCAGCTCCCGCTGCCGGTCCGTCTCGGACACCGGCTTTTGCAGGATGGTGGTCAGGTGGCTCATCTCCTCCGGCGACAGCACGGCGGACAGAGCGGTCATGCCGCTGCCCCGGCGACGCCACAGCTCACCGTAAATACGGCCCAGCAGCGGAGAGGAGAACTCCTCCTGCCGCAGGGGCGGCTGGTCGGGGAACAGGCTCTCGTCCTGCACCAGCAAGCGCAGAAGCCCCTCCTCCGCCATGGCGCTGCGGGGGACGGTATAGCGCATGGTACGGTCGCCGGGCTGGAGCGAGGCCACCGGGTTCAGATCCCGGCGGAGCTGCTTGTTCCGGGCCTTGGCGCGGCGCTGCCGGGCGGCGCGCTGCACCTCCTGCCGCATCACGTCCGGCGGCAGGCCCGCCAGATCGGCGGCGCGGGTGGTATAGATGTCACGCTCCACGGGGTTCTCCAGCCTGCACAGCAGCTGACTGACCTCCTGGGCGTAGCTGATGCGGCCCTGATCGTCCTTCAGGTCGTACTTGGCGGCCACCTCGGACACGCTGAACTCGATGCCGTTGGCGCTGCCGGACAACAGCCGCTCGAAGGCGTCCCGGCCCTGGTACTTGATGAAATCGTCGGCGTCCTGCTTGACGTACTTGCCGTCCACCAGCCGCTGGGGCAGGCGCAGGACACGGACGGTGAATTCGCTGTTCTGCAGCTGCTCCAGCGCCCGATCCGTGGCCATTGAGCCGGCGCTGTCGTTGTCGTAGCAGAGGATCAGCTCCTTGGTGAAGCGGCCGAGAAGGCGTATCTGCTCCTGGGTCAGGGCCGTTCCCATGCAGGCCACGGCGTTGTCGAAGCCGGCCTGATGGAGCGTGACCACATCCAGGTTGCCCTCGCAGAGGATGATATTGGGGCGCTTGGATTTCTTGGCCAAATTCATGCCGTAGAGCACGCGGCGCTTGCTGTAGGCCACCGTTTCGGTGGTGTTCATGTATTTGGGCTCGGAGTTGTCGATGACGCGGCTGCCGAAGCCCACCACGTCGCCCCGGATATCGATGACCGGCAGCATGAGGCGGTTGCGGAACTTATCGTACAGGTTGCCGTTTTTCCCCTGGACCACCAGACCGGCGGCCAGCAGCTCGGATTTGGTGAAGCCCTGGGCGGTCATGGCCCGGAGCAGGGCGTCCCACTGGTCCAGGGACGCGCCCATGCCGAAGCGGACGGCCACGCCGCGGCGGATCTGCCGCTTGTCCAGGTAAGCCTGGACTGCCTGGCCCTGCGGCCCTTGGAGCTGGTCGTAATACCAGCGGGCGGCGGTGCGGTTCAGCTCCAGCACACGGCGACGGAGCTTATCCGCGGCGGAAGCGCCCTCGCTCTCCTCCGGCATGGGGATATTGGCACGCTTGGCCAGGAAGCGGACGGCCTCGGGAAAGGTGAGGCCCTCGATGTCCATGATGAAGTTGATCACGTCGCCGCCTTTTTTGCAGCCGAAGCAGTGGAACATCTGCTTGTCCGGCGCGACGGAGAAGGACGGCGTCTTTTCACTGTGGAAGGGACACAGGCCGAACAGGTTGCTGCCGTGGCGGGTCAGGGTGACATAGCCGGAGACCACGTCCACGATGTCGCTGCGGGCGATCAGCTCGTCCATAAAGCTCTGGGTGAAGGTCATCTGCGTCCCTCCTTTCTCGGGTAACAATTTACTATACCAAAAAAAATGGGGAAATCCTCTTTTTTCGGGGAAAAAATTTTTGGAAGGCGCATATACTGCCGTGAGGTGAGGGTATGAAGCGCGTTCCGATTTTTACCTGCGTTGTGGGGCTGCACGCGGCGCTGGCCGCGGCGGCGCTGCTGTGGGCGCTGCAGGTGCGGTTCGGCGATCCGCTGACGGCGGTGCTGTCGCCGGCGTGGGACAGCCCGTGGGAGCAGGGCAAGGCGGCGTTCTTCCCGCTGCTGGCCGCCGGGCCGGTGATATGGTATCTGGCGGGCGGCGGCAGCCGGAGCGGGCTGTGCGCCATGGCCATAGCGGGCGGAGGGGCAGCGACGGTGCTGGCGCTGGCAGGGGCAGCGCCGGCCATAGCGGCCGGCGGGGCGATCACGGCGGCGGTGGCGCTGTACGGCGGGGTACTGCGGCGGCTGAAGGAGCGGGGCGGGTGGTTCGCCGCGGCGATCCTGCTGACGGCAGGGTATATCCTGCTGACCATCATCAGGCCGGGCGGGGCGCTGTTTGAGGCGGCCATGGGGATACCGTTCTGAGGGCAAAAAAAGAGACCGCCGAAGCGGTCTCTTCTTTTAGCTTAGAGTGAAGCTCTAATTAGAACTCCTTCTTCTTGCCGATCACAACAGCGGAGCCAGCAACGGAGGTCAGAGCCATGCCAACGTACATAGCGATACCAGCGTCGAAGGTCTTGGGGGAGCTGGTGGAGCCAGTGGTGCTGGAAGCGGCAGCGGGGAAGTACCAGTTGCCGGTGATGATCTGAGCACCATCGGGGACGGAAGCATAGTTAGCAGCCTTGACAGCAGCCAGCTTGCAGACGGAGCAGGTGTAACCGACGACACTGCCATCCTTCACGGTGGGGATAGCGGTGTGCTTGACGGTAGCGGTAGCATCAGCAGCCACCAGGGTCACGTTGATCAGCTTGCCGCCGACCAGCAGGGCCTCGGTGCCGTCCTCATCAGCAACGTACAGAGCCTCGTTGCCCTTCTCGTTGGTGGTGTAGTAGGTCTCAGCGCTGTCATAGGAAGGCAGGTCGAACTGACCGCACTTGGTGCCGAAGTTCTTGAACTCGGTGCCGGTGCCGTTGTAGTGAACGGTAGCCTTGGCCAGGTACAGCATCACGTTCTCAGCATCCTTGTCGCTGTACAGAACCAGGTCAGCATCAGCCAGAGAGCCGACGACGACGAACTCGGTATCGTTGACGACATAGTAAGCAACGTTAGCGGTGTTGGTCTGCTTGCCATCCTTGTCCAGCTTGGCAGCGGTGGCAGCATAGAAAGCGGCGACGGTGTCCTTCACGACAGCGTCCTTGGCGTCGGTGTAACGATAAGCCTTGGCGGTGACAGTGGTAGCAGCAAAAGCGGTGCAGCACAGAGCCAGAGCCATGACCATCGCCAACACAGTTGCAATGATCTTCTTCATGTTTGTTTCCTCCATAAAATTTTGTTTGTTTCCGGTCCGGTCTCGCCGCCGCCATCTTCAGGCCGCTACATAAACATCATTATGTTGTGGCCCGCAGACATCGGCAACTCGACCTCGCCTTTGACGATGCTAAGTATATCATAAACGGCGGATAAATCAAGGCTTTTGGGGCGTGGATTTGCAAAAAAACTCGTAAAAAAATATTAAAAAATCATTAAATTTTCAAAATAGTTGCATATTTTCTCTGTTTTATAAAATTTCACAACTTTTCAGCCGTTTTGCAGACGAAGTTCAGAGCGCCGCAAAGCGGGTAAAACGGCAATTTATGCGCGATATATTATTCATATTTAAAAATTTCGGGTGTTATTCCGTATATCCCCGTGGGCGCGGCGGAGGATCTTGCCAGCTTCCACACGCGGCGCACGGACATTTGCGCGGGATTTGTGCGCTGTGAAAAGACGATTTTTCCCGCTGACGGGAGACTTGACAACGCGGTGGGAATAGGTATAATAGAGATGAGGGGACGCTGCGACAAGCGGTCAGCCCTTCAAGTAAAACAGTCTATTATGAATAGAAACCGTCACTTGTGGGAGTGGCGGTTTCTGCTTTTCAGCTTCATAATTCGTATCGAGACGGAATAGCGTCCGATATGAAATGTAAGCGTCCAAAACATGGCCTCACCCCCTTTCGGGTGGTGTGGCCGACCGCCTGCCGTTTTACGCAGCGTCCTTACGGCAAGTATAACAGTGGGGGTAGAATTTGTCAAATTTACATCCTGCGCTCACAGCACCAGCTGCATCTGCTCCAGGTACTTCCGGTGCTCAGCACTGGTGGTGCGGACGTAAATGCGGGTGGTGTTGATGCTGCTGTGACCCAGCAGGTCCGCCAGCTTGGCCAGATCGCGCTCCAGCCGGTAGAACGACCGGGCGAACAGGTGGCGCAGGTTGTGGGGGAACACCTTCGTGCTGTCCACCCCGGCGGCGCGGCACAGGGACTTCATCTCACGCCAGATGTTGCTGCGGTCCAGCGGCTGGCCGGTGCGGGTGACGAACACCGGGCCGTAGGCGATACGGCGGCGGCGGGCGTAGCGCAGGAGCTTGCTCTGCAGGCGGGAGGGCAGCAGCACGCGGCGGAGCTTGCCCTTGCACCGTACCACGGCCACGCCCTTGCGGGCGGCCTCCACGGTGATGGCGGACAGCTCGCTGACGCGGATGCCGGTGGCGCAGATGGTCTGCAGCAGCAGGGCGGTGCGGGCGCGGCCCTGCTGACGGGCGGCGCGCACCAGGGCGGCATACTCCTGCGCGGACAGCTCCCGTTCCTCCGGGCAATAGGGCTGATACTGGACACGCACCTGGCGGACGCGGCAGTCCTGCCGCCCGATGGCCCGGAAGAAGCTGTTGAGCGCGGCCAGCATGGAGTTGACGCTGGAGGCGGCAAACCGGGTCAGCAGCTCGTTCTTATATTGCAGCGCCGCCTGGTGGGTCAAGGGCTGGTCGCCCAGCCACCGGGCAAAATATCGTGCGTCGCGGCAATACTTGTCCAATGTGGCCGCGGATTTTTCCTCGTTTTCCAGCACAGCGCGAAATGTATCCAGCTGCTCATAGGTGACGGTCATGACAGAGTCCTCCTGATCGTAATAGTCACATTATTATAATATGTGCTATCCAGCTATACAACATAATGATGTTTATGTGGTGGGTTAAGGGCGAAGGCGGCGAGGTCGGACCGGAAACAAACAAAAAATTTATGGAGGAAACAAACATGAAGAAGATTATCGCAACTGTCTTGGCGATGGTCATGGCTCTGGCTCTGTGCGCTACCGCGTTCGCTGCTAGCCCTGTGAGCGTCAAGGCTAAGGCCGTTAAGGCCACCACCAAGGATGCTCAGCTCGTTTACAGCGTGTCCGGCGACATCGAGCTGAAGTATTACGCTGCTGAGGCCGCCAAGCTGAACAGCGACGGTGAGCAGACCAACGTTGCTAACATTGCCTACTACACCATCGAGGGCACTTCTTTCACTGGCAAGAATTATGTTGTTGTCGGCTCTTTGGGCGAGGCTGACATCGTTGTTTACAGCGATAAGGCTGGTAAGAACGTGATGCTGTATTTGGCTGAGGCTGCTGTTAGCTACGAGGGCACCGGCACTGTGTTCACCAACTTCGGCAAGAAGTGCGGCCAGCTGGACTATGAGTATGACAAGACCGCGACTTACTACACCACCAACGAAACCGAGAATGACAAGCTGTACAAGGCCGACAAGACGGGCGCTGAGGCTCTGATGGTTGACGGTAAGCTGGTCAAGGTCGTTGAGGTTGTTGCTGACGTTACCAAGACCGTGGCCCATGCTGCTATCCCCACTGTGAAGGATGGCAAGGTCACCGGTTACACCTGCGCCACCTGCAAGCTGGCTGCTGTTGAGGCTCCCAACTATGCTTCCATCCCTGCCAATAACAGCGGTATCATTGAGAACACCAACTGGTACTTCCCCGCTGTTGCTTCCAGCACCACTGGCTCCACCAGCTCCCCCAAGACCTTCGACGCTGGTATCGCTATGTACGTTGGCATGGCTCTGACCTCCGTTGCTGGCTCCGCTGTTGTGATCGGCAAGAAGAAGGAGTTCTAATTAGAGCTTCACTCTAAATCAAAAGAGAACCGCCGCAAGGCGGTTCTCTTTTTCGTTTCCGACGGGATGCTTTTTCTCTTTTTCTTTTGCCTCCGGCGGGTTACTTTCTTTCCCGAAAGAAAGTAACCAAAGAACGGTTTAAGAAAAGGGGGATTTCGATTTCCCCCTTTTCTTAAAAATCTTTTCCCCTTGAAACGACCAAAGAGGGAGGGTGATGGCCCTCCCTCTTTGGAAACACCCTCCGGGGGGTGCGCGCCTGCGGGCGCGGGGATGCGGATTGCCACGTCGCTTCGCTCCTCGCAATGACAGTGTAGGGGCGGGGTTCTACCCCGCCCGAAACATCGTGCAAAA
>CAVGVB010000023.1:0-34740 GCA_963632705.1 bacterium
GAATCAGCTTGGGCCAGACAGATGACAGCCATATCATTGATACGGGAGGGGATATCCTGCCGTTCCGTATGCTCTCACGCAGAACGATGAAGCTGGTAGGGTGCTGCTGTGTACAGGGCATCACGGACGGAAATCTGAGCGGATTTGCGTCACTGCCAATTTTTCGCTTGCAAATGCACCGGCATCACCGATGGGAAAAGCAATTATACGAAAATATGGAGGTAAAAAGTTGATGAAATCCAATCTGAGAAACGAAATCAAGTCGTACATCGTCCGTCAGGGAATGACCATGCAGGAGGTGGTCGATCTGCTGCGGGACGAACACGGTTGGTCTGACAGTGTATCCAACCTGTCCAACAAGCTCCAGCGGGAATCCCTACGCTATGTCGAAGCTGTTCAGCTTGCCGACGCGCTGGGATACGAGATCGTCTGGCAGCGAAAGAAAAACTGACGATCCGGGAACATCCCGAAAGTCCCACCGGGACTAAGGGCGCACTTCTATACTCTCCTGACGGGAGTATGTGCGCTCTGCGAGGCAGACAGCCCAGATACCTGAGTATCACGGCTGTTTTGCGTCACTTCGTTCCGTACAAGGGAGTGCCTCCCTTGCGCTGCCTATGCAGCTATCCCAGCGCACTTCGCGGTGGAAACCATCTGCTGACGCAGACAATTTCCGCCGCAAAGTCTGAACAATTATTTCACTAATTTTGAAGGAGGTCACACAATGCCAAAACAGAAAACCCTTGCCGAGCTGAATGCCGAGAAAGAAAAAATTGAGCAGCAGCTTACACAGGAGCAGCACAAGAAGCAGCGTCTGGAAAACCGCATTGCCTACTATGAGCGCGGCGACCGAACCAAACGCGCACACAACCTGATCGTTCGCAGTGCGGATATGGAAAGCATTGCCCCGCTGACGAAGCTGTTGACACGCGCTGAGTTTTACGCCTTTGCCGAAAAGATTTTTGACCTGCCGGAGGTCAAGAGCCAGCTCATGGAAGCGGTCAACGAACACAACCGGGCTGAACAGAAAGAGGGGTGCTGAGTATCGCGTTATTCCATTTTCATGTAACCCAGATCAAGCGCAGTGCGGGACAGTCCGCTGTGGCGTCTGCCGCCTACCGTGCCGGGGAAAAGCTGCACAGCGAATACTACGGCGAGATCAGCGACTACACCCGAAAAGGCGGCGTGATCTGCTCTGAAATCCTTTTGCCGTCCCACGCACCGCCAGAGTACGCAGACCGCGAAACGCTTTGGAACGCGGTGGAGAAAGCCGAACGCGGAAAGAAAGCGCAGCTTGCGTACAGCTTTGACATTGCCTTGCAGAACGAGTTTTCCATGCAGGAGAATATCGCTCTGGCAAGGCAATTTTTGCTGGAGAACTTTGTGAGCCGAGGGATGGTGGTGGACTTTGCTGTTCATTCTCCCGACAAGGAGGACGTCGGCATTTCCAATCCGCACTTTCATGTCATGTGTCCCATTCGCCCTTTGGACGAACACGGCAGATGGGGCAACAAGCAGCGGCGGGAATATGTGCTGGACGAGCATGGTGAGCGCATCCGGGATGAGGCAGGCAACTATGTATTCAACGCTGTGCCGACCACCGATTGGGGCAGTCCTGAAACCTTGGAGCATTGGCGGCAGGCGTGGGCTGATCTGTGCAACGCGAAGTTTGCGGAGAAAGATTTGGATTGCCGGATCGACCACCGCAGCTATGAACGACAAGGCATTGAACAGATTCCTACCGTCCACGAGGGACCGTCTGTCCGAGCAATGGAAGCGAAGGGCATCCGCACCGACAAGGGCGACTTCAACCGCTGGGTTCGCAAAACCAACGCCATGCTGCGGGAAGCAAAGAATAAAATCGCCTCTTTGCTGAAATGGCTGAAAGCGGTTAAGGAAGAACTCTCCAAGCCGCAGCCGCCCATGCTGAACGATCTGCTGATGACCTATTACAACAACCGCAATAAAGGCGCATACAGCACAAAGGCCAAGACAGCCAACTTACAGCGGTATGCGGATGCGTTCCGCTTTTTGCAGGCGAAGCAGCTTTTTACCACCGATGATCTGGATACCGCGCTCCATTCCATGCAGAACAGCATCAGCGCAATGAAAGCGTCTGCCGGGGAAAAGCAATCCCGCATCAAGGAACTGGACGAGCTGCTGCGCATGGCACAGTATTATGTCGATGGAAAACCGGTTGCGGATAAGCTGGAAAGTATCCGTTTTGAAAAATCCAGACAGAAATACAAGTCGGAGCATGACGATACGCTGCGGACGTTCTACATGGCGGAGCGCAAGCTGAAACCGTATTTCAAGGATGGCAAGATACCCATCACCGCATGGCGTAGAGAGCGTGAGCGGATGGAGCAAGAGTACAAGGACATTCAGACAGAGCTTTCGCCGCTTTACGCCGACGTTAAAAAGCTCTGGGCCATTCACTACAACATTTATGAAGTACAGCATGAGCAGGAGCGGCAGCAGACACAACTACGCAGCCGCAAAAACGAAATAGAATTATGAGAAAGGAATCATATATGGGAAAAATTATCAGCATTGACGAAATCAACCGTGCCGCGAGGGAGGGAAAAGACGATTTGGTCTTTGAGCTTTGCAAGGTCTTTGACCATGAGAGCTACTTTGATCCGATCTTTGACCCGCCGGAGTCCTTTTTGCAGGAGTGCGAGGCCTATGGGAGCAGGAGAAGCCCCTTCTGCAAAACCGTGGAGCGCAAGATCGGCAACACATGGTACACCGTCGAAACCGTCTGCGACGGAAATGAGCCGCTTACCCAAAAGGTAAAACGGCTCATTTTTTCTGACCGTGAGGTGGCTTGTTAATGACAGCGACACAAAACTATGGTACTATAAATATAAGCACACAGATTCTGTCGGCTGACCCGAACGTGAAGGAGGACGTTATGACGGATCAGCAAAAAATTACGATACTCTACTGCCGCCTCAGTAATGAGGATTCGCAGGATGGCGAGTCAAATTCGATACAGAATCAACGCGAGCTTTTAACCAAATACGCACAGGATCATGGCTACACAAACCTGAAAATTCTGGTGGACGACGGTTACACCGGCACGAACTTTCAGCGCCCCGGCGTACAGGAGGGCTTTGAACTGGTAAAGCAGGGATTGGTGGGCTGCTGGCTTTGCAAAGACCTATCCCGCTTTGGGCGTGATTACCTGACCGTAGGCCAGTACACCGACATTATTTTCCCCAGCTACGATGTGCGGTTCATTGCCGTCAACGACGGCGTGGACAGTCAGCGCGGGGACGGAGAGGGCTTTGCCGCGATCCGCAACCTGTTCAACGAGTGGTATCCGCGCGATACCTCCAAGAAAGTCCGTATCAGCCTGCATCAGCGCGGCACCAGCGGCAAGCACCTCGGCAAGCCGCCCTACGGCTACCGCTGTGACCCGAACGACAAGGACAAATGGATTTTGGACGAGGAAGCCGCGCCGGTTGTCAAGCGCATCTTTGACCTCTGCATCGACGGCAAAGGTCCGGAGCAGATTTCCCGGATTCTTGAGCGCGATCAGATTCTTACGACCAAGGCTTTGTATGCCAGCCGCAAGGGAAAGCCGCTGCCAAAGAATCCGTATGGATGGAAGGATCAATCCATTGTCGGGATTCTGGAACGGCAGGAATACACCGGCTGCACCTGCAACTTCAAAACCTACTCCAAGTCCTACAAGCTGAAAAAGCGGATTCCCAATGATCCGGAGGATATGTTCATCGTACCGGATACACAGGAAGCGATCGTTTCTCAGGCACAATGGGACAGAGTGCAGGAGCTGCGCAAAAACAAACGCCGCCTTGCAAAAGCGGAACGGCAGGGACTGTTCTCCGGGCTGCTGTATTGCGCGGACTGCGGCGGCAAGCTCCATTTTGCCACCTGCAAGAGCTTTGAGGGCAAACAGGATCACTACGTCTGCTCCAAATACAAGAGTGGACGCGGCGATTGCTCGGCGCATTATATCCGCGAGGATGTGCTGCGGGAGCTGGTGCTGGAACGGATTCAGGCGGTCAACGAGTACGTTCGCAGCGACGTGGAGGGCTTTCAGGAGGAATGGCTGCATTACCGCCGCGCCGATCAGGAACGGGACATCCGGGAAGATCAGAAGCGCGTGGAGCAGGCAAGAAAGCGCCTTGCAAACCTCGATGTGGTCATGTCCCGGCTCTATGAGGATTATGCCCTCGGTGAGATCAGCAAAGAGAAGTATAAGAAAATGACGGCTGATTATGAGGCGGAGCAGGAACGGTTAAAGCTCGAAATTGAAACAACAGAGGAATGGGTCGAGCAGCGGCAGGCAATGGGCGACGATCTGGACGCTTTCATTGCGCTGACGAAAAAGTATGTGGATGTCACGGAACTGACGCAGACGATTGTCAACGAGTACATCAAGAAGATCATTATCCACGCACCGGATAAGTCTGGCGGCAAGCGCAGACAGAAGGTGGAGATCATCTTCAACTTCGTGGACGAGGTGGAAATCCCCGTACTGGCAGAACCCATGATTGCAGAATCTACCCTTGGACGCAGAAAAACGGCGTGACCTTCACGGTCACACCGTTCTCTGCCCAAACCGCAAGACTTATAGTTCCTTACGACTGTTAAGCCTATGGTTTCAAGGGCTTCTTTCTGCCCCGAAACGGGTTTGACCCTTATTTACGCCCCGGCGCGCAGAAGATGACTCCCACCAAATGCTGAAGCGGACGCACAGCGTCCGCTTCAGCATTTGGTGGGAGATAAATAAGAAAGTTCCTTGCAAGCTATTTGACTGCATTTCTGGCGCCGTTCATCAGGAAGTTGACGTCAGAGCCGATGGCAATATAACGCACGTCCAGCGCCTCGTATTTGGCCGCCGCTTCCGCGGTGCCCACGAAGATGCCCACGGGCACGTCATACCGCGCCGCCACCTCGATAATGTGGCGGATGGCCTCCTGCTCCTCTGGATTGGAGGGATCGCCGGGGTGACCGAAGGACTGACTCAGGTCCATGGGGCCGACGAACAGAACGTCAATCCCCTTGATCTGGCACAGCTCCTCCACGTGGGCCGCCATCTCGCGGTTCTCAATGTGGAACACCTTGACCAAATTCTCATTGGAGTGGCGCATATAGTCGAACTTGTCCATGGTGCCGTAGCGGGCAGAGCGCTGCGCAAAGGACAGACCACGGTGTCCCTCGGGGGCATACAACGCGGCATCCAGGCAGGCCTCCACCTCCTCCGTAGAGGTAAGACCCGGGATCTGCACGCCGGCGGCGCCCATGTCCAGCACCTTGAGAATATGGAATTCGTCTGCCACGGGGACGCGCACTATCGCGGGCAGACCCACGCAGTCTGCCGCCCGCAGCATGGATTCCAGATGCATCTCGTCCAACGGAGCGTGCTCCCCGTCGACGATGATGAAATCCAGTCCAGTCATGCCCAGCGCTTCCACAGCCGTGGGACAGTTCATTTTCACGAAGGTCCCCTTCAGCGCCTTTTTGCCGTGGATCTTCTGCTTGAAATCCGCCGAAATCATTTCACGTACTCCTCGCGCTTGGGCGTAAAGATGTCAATGTTGATAAGGACCTCGTCGCCCACAACCTCGGCGTAGTGCAGGGCATGGGGGGGGATGACCAGCATACTGCCGGACACCAAGCGGAACACCTGATCCTCAATGTGGTAATCGCACTGGCCCTGGGTGATATAGGCGATCTGCTCATGGGGGTGTTTGTGGGGCCGCGGCTCATGGTGCGGCAGCAGTTCGTTCAGCGCGATGGTAGCGCCTTCGCCGGTGAATGCCTTGCGGCGTACACCTGGACGTACCTCGGTCCACGGAAGTGTATCCCAATTTGCGTGATTGTACAGCATTTTCATACCTCAGCTTTCGTTTTGCACATTAGATTTCCAGTCCAAGAAGATAGGCAGGGTTCGTTTCGCCGATGCGCTTGATGTCGTCATCCGTCAGGCCGCACTCAATCTTGAGCATTTCAATAAAGCGTGCCACGCCTGCCACGGGACTGCCGTTATTTTTCTGGCCGTAATCAGAGTCGATGACGATCTGCTGCAGGCCGCAGCGGCGGATCATCTCCTTCGCCTCGGAGATGTCGTTGGACTTGAAGCGGGAATCCTCCACAAAGGCCACGGCGTTCAGCTCGATATAGCAGCCCAGCTTGGACCACGCCTCGATATCGTCCATGCTGGCGCCGATCATGTAGTGCGGGTGATTCACGAGGATGCGGCGGATGTCATAGGTGTTCACCGCCTCGTGGATCAGCTTGTCGATCTCATCGCGGCTGCCATGGCCGGTGGCCAGGATCACATCGGGCTTTTGGGACAGATAGGCCAGAATATCCTTGACCTCCTGATGCAGCTCCCCGTTGTCATCCAAATACATGATGGTCTTTTCCTCGACGCTCATACCCTTGCTGCCGGGGAAGGCCAGGCCGTGGCCGCTGTGCATGATCTTGTGGCGCAGGGCGGACACGGTGGGCATCCAGATGATCTTGGCACCCAGTGCGCACGCGGCGTCTACCGCCTTCAGGTTCAGCCCGCCCACGGAGTTATTCAGCGCCAGACCGCCATAGACCCTGCACTTCCCGTCGTCCATGTGGCGGGAGATGTTTTCGGCGCTCATCATGGTAGGGAAATAGTGGTCCTTGATGACATAGGCGGAATAGTCGGCCGCCATGGCCTCGTTATACATATCCACACCGTCCAGCTCTCTGGGCATGACGGAGGGACCGGCGTGTACATGAAGATCAATCAGTCCCATGATTTACTCCTCCTTGTCCTCTGTGATACACAGCAGCTTCTGCTGCTTTTTGACTTTGTAGCGATAGAAATGGTAGATCACACCGAAGATGATGAGGCCGACAATGTCCGAAAGGTGTTCCGGCCAGACCAGGCACGCTGCTGCCAGCAGCGACAGGAGTCTTAACCACCACGGTATCTTTTCCTCAATGACGCCTTCAATGGCCCAGGTCAGTGCCACGCAGCCCAGCGCCGCCGTGGCGAAGGACAGGAAGATGTCGATGGGTGTGCCCTCAAACAGCAGCACCGGATTGTAGACGAACACGAAGGGGATGATGTAGGCGACCAGTGCCAGACGCATGGACTCGAACCCCACCTTTATGGCGTTGGCGTCAGCGATGGCTGCTGCCGCATAGGAGGCGATGGCCACCGGCGGCGTGATGCAGGACAGCACGGCGAAGTACAGCACGAACATATGTGCCGCCATGGGGGCCACGCCCATCTTGATCAGCGCCGGCGCCACCAGAGAGGACATAACGATGTAGGCCGGCACGGTGGGCAGGCCCATGCCCAGAATGATGGCCACCACAGCGGAGAGCAGCAGTGCAATAAAGAGACTGCCGTGAGACGCGGTAGTGATGATGGCGGTGAACTTCAGGCCCAGACCGGTGATCATGATGACACCCACGATGATACCGGCGCAGGCGGAGGTCACGGACACGCTGATGACGCCCTTGGCGCCGCTTTCCAGCGCATTGGTGATGTTCTTCCAGTTCAGCTTCTTCCGATCAAAGATCAGCAGGATCACCAGCAGGGAGACGATGGCGTAAAAGCCGGCCTTCATGGGCGTATAGTTCATCATCATCAGTGCGATGAGAACCAGGAAGGGAAGCGCCAGGAACCAGCCGTTCTTCAGGACCTCACGGCCCTTGGGGAGCTGTTCTTTTTTCAGTCCGGCAATGCCCAGCTTCACAGCCTTGGCATCCACCATGTTGAAAAGGCTCCAGTAGTATAGCACCGCGGGGATCAGTGCCGCACCGCAGATGCTGATATAGGGAACGCTCAGGTTATCCGCCATGATGAAGGCCACAGCGGCCATGACCGGCGGCATCAGCTGACCGCCGGTAGAGGCCACGGCTTCCACCGCGCCGGCAAAGTAACCGGGATAGCCAACGCTTTTGGACAGAGGGATGGTAAACGTACCCGTGGACACCACATTGGCCACGGAGCTGCCGGAGATGGAGCCGAACAGGCAACTGCCCACCACGGCAATCTTGGCAGGTCCGCCGCGCTTGGTACCGGTGGCGCTGGAGGCGATGTCGATGAAAAACTGCCCCGCGCCGGTGGTCTCCAGGAAGCCGGCGAGAATGATGAAGATCACCACATAGGTGGCGCTGATGCCCAGCGACGAGCCGAAAATGCCCTCGCTGGTAATGGAGATCTGCTCCAGAATGCGCTTGGCCGATAGGGGCGCATGGCCCAGCACACCGGTAAAACGGTCACCCCAGAACGCATAGGCCAGAAAAATCAGGCAGGCGATGGGCAGCGTCAGGCCGGTCAGACGGCGGGTAGCTTCCAGCACCAGCACCACCAGCATGATGACCGCCACCAGCTGGACGGTGGTAAAGGGCGTAACAAACGCCAACCTGTTTTCCAGCACCTTGTTCTCCGCCACGATATAACCCATGGAGAACACGGTGGCCGCGATCAGGATCCAGTCGGTTAGGTGGAACTTCCCGTCGCTCTTTTTTCCTTTGAAATTGAAGCCGCCGAAGGTCAGCACGCAGGCCAGCATCAGGTGCAGCGCCCGGTGCAGTTGGGAGGCGGGAATGCCGAAAATGCACGTGCCCAGATGGTAGAGGGACATGAGGATGGCCACCCACCGGAAGATCAGGGCACAGCTGAATTTACTTTTTTCCATAGTCGCTCCTTCATGTACGGGGTGTGTGCCGGGGCCGAAGCCCCGGCACACGTTGTCTTACCGAGGCTTACTGGAGAGCGCTGATCTCCTTGAAGTACTTCTCAGCGCCGGGGTGCAGGGTAATGCCGATGTTGTTGACCACGAACTCGGGGGTCATATTGGCCAGAGACTTGTTGACGATGCAGAGGTCGTCATAGTGCTCGAACATGATCTTGGTCATCTGATAGACCACATCCTCGGGCATCTCGCTGTTGGTGAACAGGATAGTGGTGCAGCCCAGGCAGTTCACATCATTGTCCGTGCCGGTGTAGGTGCCGCTGGGGATGGTCACTGTGGTGTAGGCGGGAGAGCTGCCGAGGATTGCGGACATATGCTCTGCATCCACCTCCAGTAGGCGGACGCCTCTGGACTCCGCCAGATCCTGCAGTGCGGAGTAGGGATAGGTGGACATATAGCACAGCGCGTCGGCATGACCGTCCTTGATGAGGTCGGCAGCATCGGAGAAGCCCACATAGTTCATGGTCACATCGGATTCGGTGATACCATAGGCGTCCAGCACCTTCCATGTCATCTTGTAGGCGGCGTTGCCCTTGGTCTGCGTGCAGATGGTCTTGCCCACCAGATCCTCAATAGTGTTGATGCCGGAGTTGGCGGCCACCGCGATATGCAGCACACCCGGATACAGGGCGGTCACGCCCACTACGTTATTCAGCGCGTTGCCCGCGAAGTCACCCACGCCGTTCTGCGCGTCCAGCACGTCGTCAGGGAAGCCGAAGCCAAGCTGGGCTTCATTGGCGGAGACACTGAAGATGTTGGAGATACCGGCACCGCTGGTAGCGGTAGAGGTTACGCCTTCGATATTGCTCTGGAACAGGTCGGCCAGTGCGCCGGCGATGGTGTACCATGCGCCGCCAGAGTTGGCGGAAGCAATGGTGATGGTGTCCACCGTCTGGGGCGCGTCAGGGGTGTCGCCGCCGGTGGGGGCACTCGTATCCCCGCAGGCCGTACAGAGCACCATGACCAGCGCAAGTAACAGCGCAAGTGCCGCTTTAAGGGACGTTTTCATGTGATTTTTCTCCTTCAATCAAATTTTTTCTATTCTGACAGCGCCCTTGGGACATACCGTCCGGCACATCCCGCAGCCGCTGCAAGAATCCTCGTTGTGGACCAGCGCTCCGCTTGCAAGAGACAGCACCTGATAGCAGCAGCGCTCAAGACAGGGCTTCTCCTGACAGGAACGGCACACCACCGTGTCGACCACCGCCCTGCGTGCCGCGATTTTCGCCAGCGCCGTGTAGGGGATGATCCTTGCCGCTACTAGCCCCGTCAGCTCCCGGACACCGCGGCCAGTGGCCGCCACCACTTTCTCCAGTGCCTGCACCAGATCAGCCGCATAGGCCGGCCCCTTCAGCATCATGGAAGATCCTACCTGCACCAGACCGGCGCCAGCCAGCAGGAAGTCCATGACGTCCTGTGCCGTATCGGCGCCGTTGCCGCCCATAATGGACAGACAGGTAGCGTTACGGACCTTTGCCACGTTAGCCAGAGACAGTGGCTTCATCCATGGTCCGCCGATGGCGGCATAGCCGCCGAGCACTGGCTCCATGGTCTCGTGGTCGATGACCAGCCCCTGATAGCGATGCATAATGGTGACTGCCTGTACGCCGGAGGCCTCCAGCACCTGCGTCAGCGCTGCCAGATCCGCTACCTGCGGCGTCAGCTTCACCACCACAGGGATCTGCACGGCGCGAGTCACGGCGGAGGCGATTTCCGCGCAGAGCTGTGTCTCCTGACTGATCTTGAAACCCAGCTTGTCCTTAGCCGCCTCGCCGTGGGGGTTGCCGAGGTTCAGCTCCAGCATGGGGTATCCCATTTCCTCGAAGCGCCGTGCGTACGCCACCCAGTTTTCCAGCTTGCTGGCACAGATGCTGGCGATGGGGACTACATCGTACCGGCGGGCAACCTCCAGGATCTCCCGTGCCGTCGCCTCGTAAATATCCATGGCGATCATGGCACCGCCGCGGGAGAAGAAGTAATAGTCATCCGGTACGCCTGTGTCCGGACTCACCGGCGTTTCGTCCATGCCGCGGATGTCGAACATTGTGATCCCCTTGTTTTGCAGGGGTGCCGCATCCGTCACGGACTTTGTGATGATGCCGCCCACGCCTGCTTTAGCAAAACGTTCAAATCCCCGAGCGCTACGTCCGATGTCCGTAGACGCCACCACGATGGGATTTTTGAAGCATACGCCGCAGAATGTGGTCTTTAGTGTGCTGCTCAATGGCCTCGCCTCCGTATCCTGTTCATGAAAAAGTCGCCGTGCGATAATTGATATTCGATTTGATATTTTATCAAATTATGGGCAAAACGGCATCAGCCGTTGTCCTCCAACAATTTGACCGTCAGCTGGAAGCCCTCCTCCTTGTGCCGGTGCATCAGGAGCTGTGCCCTCTCAAAATCCTTGCAGCGGATGGCCTCCGCAATCTGGCGATGCTCCTGCGTGGAGACCTGCATCCGATTGGGAGAGCGGTAAAAAATGCTCTGGGACTGGCTGGATTTTGCGATCAGGTCGTTGATGATTCCCAGCAGTGTTCCGTTGCCGCAGCAGCTGTATATCGTATTGTGAAACTGCCGGTTAAGCTTGCTGTAGCTGCTGGTATCGCCCTCGGCCGTACACCTCTCCATCTCAGCCACAATCTCAAACAGCTGCTCCACATGGGTGGTATCCATCCGCTCCGCGGCCAGACTGGCCGCCATGGGCTCCAGGACCTTTCGAACTGCGATGATCTCCAGATACTTCTCCCGATCGAAGGTCACTACGCGGGCACCGACATGAGGCGTGATCTCCACCCAGCCGTCCTGCTGCAAGCGCTGGAGCGCCTCCCGCACCGGCATGGGGCTGACCTGAAACTCCGCAGCCAAATCGGCGACCACCAGGCGCTCCCCCGGGTGATATGCGCCGGAAAGCAATTTGTCCTTCAGCAGGCTGTACAGCATATCGTTCTTTGTGTAAAATCCCTGTGCTTTTCCGACCATTCTGCCTCCTTCACACCGTTACGGCGGCCTTTATACATTCTTTGCATTTGATATAATATCAAATCAATTTTTCGCCGGCAACCCTAAATTTGCATTCTTCGTCAAATTCGTGGACTCTTACAGTTTCCGTGCTGCAAAATTGTGCGTTATGTCAAAACCGCAGGCGTTGGTCTCAGGTCACACCACATCCCCCGCACCGCTGGCGCACACGGAAAGGGGCGCGGCTAATGCCGCGCCCCTTTCCTCTTGCACTTGCCGGTCTTAAAGGATATGGTACTCCTTCAGCAACTTCTCAATGTCGGTGTCCTCAATCTTGCTCAGCGCTTTTTTCAGCGCGAACTTCTTGATGAAGTTGAACTCCATGGCGTGGGAGACTTGCCGTCCCGCAGCTTCACCGTGGCATCCAGCAGGACGCGCACCTCGAACACGCCCTGCACGCCCTCCGGCAGCGTGAGGCGCAGCCCCATGACCTCCGCATCGCTGTACGGCTCGGTATCGGTTTGGCAGTCCCGCTGCGCCCAATAGTCCCGCAGCCATGCGCACACTGGTGCGAACCGCTTCTGCGGCACTTGAAGGGACACCACATTCTCACCGATCAGCGACCGGCTTCGCAGGTCATAGCGGCTCAATCCCCAGTCGCTGATCTCATTGCGCTGAGGGTTGATGTCGTATCTTTTGCAACTCGGCTTCAAGGCTCCTTTATCCATTTTCAGCAGATTGCAAACGCTTTTCAGTGTGTAGAACTCTTCCAAGTCGTTATAGCAAATATAGGGTATCATAATGAATTACCTCCTTCTGGCGTGAGATAGATTTTACGCTTGTCGGTATATTCCGCCGTGCGCAGCTCACGCCTGATTATAACAATGTTAAGTAATTCACTTTAAAATTGCGCAAAAAAGTAAATTCAGAATGTCGGAGAAGGGGCTGAAGCATAAACAAAGTACATATTTCAATTGATTTTGCAAACTCTGTGTGCTAGAATAAGCATGTCTAAAGGGGGTGTTTGCTATTTTAACAAACGAACTTCTCGAATTAGCAAATACTGTTTGCAAGCAAAGAGCCGAATCGCAAACGATCGAATGCAAGGCGGCTCATGTGGATTGTCCGAAAAGACTGTATGATACGCTGTCCAGCTTCTCCAATCAGGACAGCGGCGGTGTGCTGCTATTCGGCATAGATGAAACTGCCGGGTTTCAGGCGGTCGGCGTCTACGATGCGAAGGACTTGCAGAAAAAGGTCACAGAGCAATGCAATCAGATGGAACCGCCGGTTCGCGCCGTATTCACCTTGGCCGAGGTCGATGGCAACTGGATCTGCGCCGCCGAGATACCGGCGGTAGATCTGGCGGAACGCCCCTGCTATTACCGGGGCGCAGGTCGCATAAAAG
The DNA here is from genome assembly GCA_963632705.1 of bacterium. GTDB lineage: Bacteria > Bacillota > Clostridia > Oscillospirales > Oscillospiraceae > Vescimonas. Next base: position 13,093 of record CAVGVB010000023.1, read on the forward strand.
GTTCCTATGTTCGCGTGGGCGATGCTGATCTCCCCATGACAGACTATGAGCTATACAGCTACGAGGCATTCCGCCGCCACCTGCACGATGACGAGCGTCCTGTAGAGCGCGCCGAGCTCTCCATGCTGGATGCTGATAAGCTGGAGCGCTATATCCTCCAGCGCCGGGCGGATCGTCCCGGATTTTCCCAGCTTTCCCGCCAGCAGACGCTGGACATGCTGAACATCACCCGAAACGGGCAGGTGACACTGGCCGCCGTGCTGAATTTCTGCATCTATCCGCAGGGCTATTTCCCACAGCTGGGTATCACCGCGGTGGTCGTACCGGGAACACAGATCGGCGATACCGATGCGGACGCAGCCCGGTTCATTGACAATAAGCGAATCGAGGGTACGATCGATTCCATGGTGGAAGAGGCCGTCGGCTTCTGCCGTCGGAACATGAAGACCCGCACGATCATAGACCCGGATACCGGCGTCCGAGCTGACCGCCCAGAGTATCCGGCGGAAGCTATCCGCGAGGCTGTCCTAAACGCGCTGATCCATCGGGATTACAGCATCTATACGGAGGGCACACCTGTGCAGGTCGATCTTTTCGCTGACCGGCTTGAGATCCACAGTCCTGGCAGTCTCTATGGCCGTATGACGGTGGAGCAGTTGGGGATCGCCCGTCCTGACCTGCGTAATCCCGCGCTGGCCGTTATGACGGAGGCACTGACCGGCGCAGAAAATCGCTATTCCGGCATTCCCACCATCCGCAGAGCCATGAAGGAGTACGGCCTGCCGGAACCGAAATTTGAGAACCGGCGCAACGAGTTTGTGGTGACGCTGTTCAACGGCGTTACAGCTGTGACCACACCCATTGAAGCTGTGCAGGAGAAAAAAGATCTGCTTACCTTCTGCAAGACGCCGCGTACCCGCCGTGAGATCGCTGATTACCTCGGGGTCAAGACGGCATTCTATGCCATGGGGCATTACGTGCAGCCGCTTTTGCAGGCGGGCAAGCTGGCAATGACACTGCCGGAAACCCCAAAGAGCAGTAAGCAGAAATACTATACGCTTTGATTGCTATTGCCGCAAAACAGCGCAGAAGAAGATCCAATAACTGGGAAAAATAAAAGCCGGTTTTGTACGACAAAACATGAGAACCAACTGTATATGAAGTGAGTCTGCCGTACGAGAAAAGCCCGCAAACCCTGATGATTACAGGGCTTGCGAGCATTCTGACCGCTTCACACGCAGGAGGTCACTGGTTCGAGTCCAGCAGTCTCCACCAAGAAAGACACGCTTCGGCGTGTCTTTCTTGGTGGAGCACGGTCTGCCGAGCAGACCGTGCTGCCTGCGGGCGGGAATTGAACGTGAAAGGAACCCATTGGGGATCCCTTTCACACTTTCCTCCTTTCCGAAAATATGGATTTCCGCGTCTCAACTAAGCGCGGTCAAAAAGTTCCTGATTTCGCAAGAAATCAGGAACTTTTTTGCATATTTAGGCTCAACTCAACTGAGCACGATGGCGTTGACGGCCTCCACCAGCTTCATGACGCTGCTGCGGAGGACATAGGCCGTGGGCGTGCCGTCCACTGTGGCCAGGCAATAGCTGCCGTCATAGCGGTACAGCACGAGCTCCACCGTGGGGAAGCTCTCGCTGTCCAGATGGACGGTGAGCCGCAGCTCCTCCTTGCCGTCGGGCTTGGTGGCGGTAAACGTGTCGGCGGTCAGGCCGGTGAGGGCGCTTTGAAAGTCCGCGATGCTCAGCTTTTCCTCGCCGTAGTACCAGACGTGTTCGTCGTCCTCGCTCTGGACGGTGAAGGTGTAGTCCTCGCCGTCCAGCGTCACGTCCACCTGGGTGATGTCCGTGAACGCCGCCCACAGCAGCGCCTGATGCCGCAGATCGTCCTTGCCGCAGGCCATCAGCTCCAGATACTCGCTGCCGGTGATCTGGTACACGATGGCGGAGTCCCCCACCCGGGCGTAAGCGGTGATGTTATCCGGTTCTTCCTCGTCCGGCTCGCTGCTTCGCTGGGCGGGATCGCGGCTGACGGCCAGCGTAAAGGTTTTGGCCGTCTCCGTGCCCTCGCTGTCGGTTTCCGTGTAGTTGACGGTGACGGTCAGCTCCGGGTCGTCCAGACCGTAGGTGTCCAGATGAGCGTCATCGGCGGCATAGGTGACAAAGTCGGTCAGGCTCAGGTACTCCAGCGTATAGAGATAGCTGCTGACGCGGCTGCTGTCCAGTGCCAGTGTGCTGCCGTTCAGGGTGGTGATGTACACGTCGTCCGCGTCGTAGCTCTTGCCGCTGTCGGCCTCATAGGCCACGGCATAGCTGACGTCGCCGGAGAAGCGCAGGGAGGTCACATTGTCAAAGTGCGGTATCTCGTCGTTCTGTATCAGCCCCGCCAGCAGGACGTTGTAGCTGTCCAGCGGGTCGGCGGCGGCCAGATACACGCTGTCGTCGCCGATGGAGATGTACCGCTGGGCGTCCATTTGACTTTCATCGCCCACCAGCACGTCGTATTCTCCGTCCGCTGTCTCTAAATGAATAGAAGCGGTGGGGTCGTCCAGCCCGTACTGGCCCAGATCGGTGACATCGCTGATGGTGAAGTCCGTGCGGAAGTCGCTGAACACCGCCAGCAGCGAGTCGATGGCCGACTGATCCACCGGGAACGCCTCATCCGTGTCGTAGAGCCACGTGCCGTCCTCGCTCCTATGGAAGGCGAAGCTGCTGTCCGCGTACTCCCAGGACAGAGCGGTGACGCTGTCCGCGTCCAGCGACAGGGCGGTGATGCCCTCACTGCGCACCTGCTCCTGTTTGCGCTCTGCGGTGCTGACGATGACCGCCGCGGCGCAGACTACCGCCAGCACCGCCAGCAGGACGCACAGCTTTTTAGTCTTGCTCATGGCGCTTCGACCTCCTTTTCACCACCGCGTACACCCCCGCCGCCGCGAAGGCCAGCGGGATCATGCCGATCATCACCGTCTTGATGGTGGACGCCTGGGATTCGCTGATGGTCAGATAGTTGTAGCTCAGAGACTTGCTGCGGATGGACAGGCTCTCCTGCTCACCGATGAGGGCGGACAACGCGTTCATCACCATGTCCAGATTGCCGCCGGAGGAGATGGAGTTGTAGGCGTCCTCCACCAGCAGGGACGAGGTGAACCAGATCATCTCGCCGCTGCCGTCGGTGACCTCCACCGCCAGGGCAAACGGCCCGTCCGTGTCGCCGTCCTCCTTGTCCACGGTGGTCATGGCGTAGCCTGCCGCCTTGCTGAAGGCGGTGTCCGAGGTGGTCAGCAGCGCCGTCACGCCGGAGGCGCTGCCGCTGACCGTCAGGCCCAGCGAGATGGGCATCACGGCGCTGTAGCCCTCTGCGATAAGGGACTCAGTCACGTCGCTGTCCGCCATGTCGGGCAGCAGGATGTAGGGATAGCCGAAGGTGTAATACTGGCTGTCGCTCTCCACCACCATGCCGTCCACGGCGGTGACGCCGTAATTCTCCAATAGACTATACAGGTTGGGCAGGATGCCGTCCTGCGTCGGCCCGGCCAGCACCAGCAGCTTGCCGCCGCCGGTGACGTAGCTCTGCAGCAGCGTTACCTCTTCCTCAGAGATGTCGCTCTCCGGGGCGTAGATCAGCACGCAGTCCGCGTCCTCCGGCACGCCGTTCTCCGTCAGCAGGGAGAGATCCGTGACCTCGATGTTGTCTCGGGTCAGCTGGCCGGAGAACACCTCGCTCAGATCGGCCTCGCCGTGTCCGGTGAGCCGGTAGACCTGGGGCAGCTCCTCCCGGGTCACATAGTCGATGGCGGAGGAGATCTGCCCCTCGCCGTCGAAGGAATAGGACGCGGAATAGGTGGAATAGTCCACCTCCTGCAGGTAAATATCCTCGTAGGCGATGTAGCGGCTGCGGTCGCCGCATTCCACCACCAGGCTGTTGTTATACACCGTTTCGCTGGTGTACTGGGCGGCAAAGGTGGGGTACACGTCCGGGTTCTTCACCTCCACGGTGATGTGGTCGGACAGGCTCTCGTACTTGCCCAGCAGGTTTTCGATAACGCTGTCCTCCTGCCCCGCCTGCACGATCCAGTAGATGGTCACGTCGTCCGTCAGTCCGGTGAGCACCGCCTTGGTGCTGCTGGTGACGGAGTACAGCTTGGCGGCGGAGATGTCGTACCGGGTGGCTGATGTGGGCAGCAGTCCCGCCAGCACGTTCACCGCCACGCAGATGGCCAGCACGATGGCCGTCACCGCCAGGGAGTAGCCGCCGCCCCGCAGGGCGATGCGCCCGGTGTTCTCTTTTTTCGGAAAGGAAGGCTTTTTCATCAGTTGTACCTCCGTTTCTCCAGGGACTGCACCGTGAGGAACAGGAAAAAGCCGATGACCGTCAGGAAGTACACCAGTCCCGTCACGTCGAACACGCCGTTGATGAACGGCGTGAACCGCTGGAACAGGGACAGCTTTTCCATAATGTCCGGCACAAGGCCCTCAAACTTCGTGCTGTCGATGAAATATACGCCGGTGCACAGCACCATCAGCGCTATGGCGATGCCGTAGCCCACCGCCTCGCTGTGGGTCAGGCCGCGGATGACGAAGCCCAGCAGCAGCGCCAGCACCATCAGCACCGCGAACGAGCCGAAAGCCGTGGCGGACACATACTCCGCCAGTGACACGCTGAAGTAGTTCAGCAGCAGCGCCACGATGGCGATACCGGCGGCGAAGCCCTGGTTCTCCGTCAGGGAGGACACGAACATCCCTATGGCGATGCAGGCCGCGCCCAGCAGCCAGAAGGCCAGCAGCGAGCCGTAGGACGTGGGCAGGTACACCTCGCCGTAGCGGGAGAACAGCAGCGGATAGAACGCCACGATCATCAGCGGTGCGGTGAACACCGCCAGCAGCGCCAAAAACTTTCCGCCGATGATGTGCCACGCCGTCAGGGGCAGGGAGTACAGCAGCTGGTCGGTCTTCTGCTTCCGCTCCTCGGCCAGTGAGCGCATGGTCAGCACCGGCACGATGAACACGAGGCCGATGCACACATAGCCCAGTACATACTCAAAGTTGGCCACCGCCGACTGGATGTTGTACATCAGAGCGCCCACGCCCACGAAGGCCAGAATAAACGCGCAGTACAGCCACCCGGTCAGCGAGTGGACGTACCCCCGCAGCTCATGTCGAAGAACCGCCGTCATTCCGCCGTCACCTCGCTTTCGCTACTGTCGGTCAGCTCAAGGAACACATCCTCCAGGCTTTCGCCCCGCTGGGCGGTAAGCTTTTCCGTGTCGTCATAGGCGGCCAGCCTGCCCTTGGAGATGATGAGCACCTTTTCGCACACTGCCTGCACCTCCGAGAGAATGTGGGAGCTTAAGATCACCGTGTGCTTCTCGCCCAGCCGCCGGATGAGGTCGCGTATCTCGATGATCTGCAGGGGGTCGAGGCCCACGGTGGGCTCATCCAGGATGATGACCTGGGGCGCGCCCAGCAGCGCCTGTGCGATGCCCACCCGCTGCCGGTAGCCCTTGGACAGCGCCGCGATCAGCCGATGGCGCATGGGCGTCAGCTTCGTCTTGTCAATGACCTCGTCGATCTGCCGCCGCAGTTCGCCGCCCCGCAGCCCCTTGGCCTCGCCCACGAAGGTCAGGTACTCCTCCGGCGTTTCGTTCAGGTACAGCGGCGGCTGCTCCGGCAGATAGCCGATACAGCGCTTGGCCGCCAGCGGCTCCTCCAGAATGTCGTGGCCGCAGACCGTCACCTTGCCCTCCGTGGGGGAGAGACAGCCGGTCATGATGTTCATGGTGGTGGACTTTCCTGCCCCGTTAGGGCCGAGGAAGCCGTAGACCTGCCCGTCCCCCACGGTGAAGGTCAGGTCGTCCACCGCCTTGAAGTCACCGTAATACTTGGTCAGATGCGAAACTTCTATCATCGTATTACCTCCTCCTGTGTGATCAGGTATCCAGAGGATGGTAACGGACGGACTTGAAATGAACTTGAAAAATCGCGTGAACAAAAATTGAACAACGCCCCCCGGAGAGGGGCGTTGTTCAAGGAGAGATGTATATTTTACAGCCGCACGGCGAACACCATGACGCGGCCCTCCTGCCGGGCCGAGATCGTCCCGCCGTGGGCCTCCGCCGTGGCCCTGGCGATGGAAAGGCCGATGCCCGTACCGCTGACGGCGCTGGAATGGGACTCGTCCGCCCGGTAGAAGCGGTCAAACAGGCGGGCGGTGTCGATGTTCTGCGCCTCGTCCACGGTGTTGGACACGGTGATCTCCGCCTTTTTCCCGCTGCGCCGGGCGGTCAGGGCGATGCTGCCGCCGTCGGGGGAATATTTGAGGGCGTTGTCCAGCAGGATGGACACCATCTGCTGGATGGCCGTCCGGTCGCCGGTCACCGTCAGCCCGTCCGCGATGTCCTGGGTGTACGTTTTTCCCTTGGCCTGCGCCAGGGACACGAACGGCTCGCCGATCTCCCAGAGCGCGTCGCTGAGGGAGAACTCCGTGCGGACGGGGAACGGGTTTTCCTCGTCCAGCCGGGACAGCGCCACAAGGCTGGTGATGAGCTTTGCAAGCCGCCCGGACTGCACCTGAATGCTGTGTACCCACTCATCGCCCTCGTGCTCCATGGCCAGCACGTCGGCGCTGGTGGAGATGGCGGTCAGGGGCGTTTTCAGCTCGTGGCCGGCGTTGGTGATAAACTGCTTCTGGGCCTCCATGTTTTTCAGGTACGGCGCGATGGCCCGCCGGGAAAAGAGCACCACAAGCCCGAACACCACCACAAGGCACGCGGCGGCGATGGCCAGCGTGATCCACAGCAGCGACCGCATGGTCTGTATCTCCCGCTCGGAGTTCAGGAACAGCACCACCGTCTCGTCCTCCGCCGTGCTGACCAGATAGCGGTAGCCGCTCTCATAGCCGTGGGCCTTCCCGCGCTCCAGCGCCGCGTCCGCGTAGCTCTCGGCGTCGCTTTCGGAGATGGAGGCAATATAATCCTGATTTACCCGCAAAACTGTGCCGCCGGTGTCATAGTGAACGGAGAAAAACCGCAGGGAATACTGTACCTCCGGCGAGAAATGCGACCAGTCGTCGAAGGACGGCGCGCCCCTGCGGGGAGAAAACGGCGTCTGCTGGTCCTCCACCTCCATGAGCCGCGTCAGCGCTTCGTCCTGCTGGTTGGTCACGCTGTGGTAATTCCACAGGTTCACAAAGCACAGAAGCGTAAGGACGACTGCGGTAAACGCCGCCATGGCCGCGCCGATAAAGCGCCAGCGCATCTTTTTCAGCATCCCGTTCCCTCCAGTGCGTAGCCCGCGCCGCGGATGGTGCGAATTTCGATATCCGCGCCGATCTGTCTAAGTTTTTTCCGCAAAAAACCTATATATGTCCACACCACATCCATATCCGCTTCGCTGTCAAAACCCCAGATTTTCTCCATCAGATGCTCCGAGGAGAACACCCGCCGGGGGTGGCGGAAGAACAGCTCCATCAGCTGATACTCCTTGTTGTTCAGCCGCACCTCGCCCGAAGCGGTTTTCAGCAGATACTGGCTGCGGTCCAATGTGACATTTCCAAAGCGGACGGCGGACGATGCGTAGGCGCTGCTGCGCCGGGTCAGAGCGCGGACGCGGGCCAAAAATTCGCTGGCGGCAAAGGGCTTGGGCAGGTAGTCGTCCGCCCCGGCGTCCAGCCCGGCCACCCGGTCGGCCACCTCCGCCTTGGCTGTCAGGAACAGGGCCGGCGTGGTGTTTCCCGCCTCGCGGGCGGCCCGCAGGACCTCGATGCCGTCCATTCCCGGCATCATGATGTCCAGCACCAGCGCGTCGTAGGCCGCCGCCTGTATGTAGTCCAGCGCATCGTTCCCATTGTGCACCATATCCACGGCGTATTTGTTTTTCTCAAGCATGACCTTCAGCGCCCGTGCGATGGTCACCTCGTCTTCCGCGATCAGGATACGCAAGGCAGTTCACCTCCACTTTTCCCCATTCTCTCACGCTGACCCAAAATGAACCTGAAATTCTCCGCAAATATACCAAAAAATCTGCTTGGGCAAGATACGCCTTCCGCAAAATTTTATATCACGACCAAGACCTTGACCCCACTGCGGCCGGGTGGTAGGATAGTCAGGACGTCACCAAGACGGGGAATTGTATCGCGGGAGGGATTTTGCAATGACGGAACGGCGCATAGACAGCGAGATACGGCTGATCCCCTATTACCGGAACGACGGCGCGTCGCTGCCCTGGTATCAGGATCTGGACGTGTGCAGGCAGGTGGACGATCGGGACACCCCCTATGACCTGACGCTGCTGCACCGGATGTACGACTATCTGTGCGCCCACGGCGACTGCTACTACATCGAATACAGGGGCGTGCTGGTGGGGGACGTGTCCCTGCGCGACAGCGGGGAGATCGCCATCGTGGTCTGCAAGGAGTACCAGAACCGGCATATCGGCCGGCGCTGCGTTCTGGAGATGCTGCGGCTGGCGGAGGAAAAGGGCATGGCGCAGGCGACGGCCAATATCTATTCCTTCAACCGGCAGAGCCAGCAGGCGTTTCTGGCCGTTGGCTTTGAAAAAACGAGCGAGGAATGGTACACATACCGGCTGACGCCGAAAACGCAGCAGGTCTGAGCGTACTGTCTGCCAATTTTTGACAAAATGTGTGCATAAAGTATAATATATCCGCCATATTCCGCATTGCCGCCGCGTTAAACGTCTCCTGCGGCTTGACTTTCCTTATGGAAAGTGGTAACTTAAAGACAGTAATTTTGTGACATAATTTATGTTATGAGTCTGCAAGTGTGCCGCAGAATGCTTGCTCAACCGGCTGCGCGGCTGTTCTTGCAGAGAGGGGTTCTGAGAACAGGAAGAGCGATACAGGGAGGAAACAGAAAATGAAAGGTATTGTATTGGCGGGCGGCAGCGGGACGCGGTTATATCCGCTGACCAGGGTGACATCCAAGCAGCTGCTGCCCATCTATGATAAGCCCATGGTGTATTACCCCATCTCCACGCTGATGCTGGCGGGGATACGGGACATTCTCATTATATCAACGCCGACGGACCTGCCGAACTTCCAGCGTTTGCTGGGAGATGGCAGTCAATTCGGCGTTCATTTTTCGTATAAGGTCCAGCCCTCGCCGGACGGTCTGGCCCAGGCGTTTGTTATCGGAAAAGATTTTATTGAAGATGACGCCTGTGCGATGGTATTAGGCGACAATATTTTCTACGGCGGCTGGTTCCGAAAAAATTTATCTGAGGCAGTGCAGAATGCGAAAAGCGGATTTGCAACAATTTTTGGGTATTATGTTAAGGAACCGAGACGATTTGGAGTTGTTGAATTTGATAAAGCAAGAAAAGTCCTGTCTGTAGAAGAGAAGCCGCAACATCCAAAGTCAAACTATTGTATTACGGGATTGTATTTTTATCCTGCTGGTGTAACGGAGATGGCTGAACAGGTTAAACCGTCTGCGCGCGGTGAATTAGAAATCACAACATTGAACGAGATGTACCTGAAGCAAGAGAGGTTGAAGGCACAGATTTTGGGACGTGGTTTTGCGTGGTTGGATACTGGGACAATGGACAGCCTAATGGACGCATCAACTTTCGTGCAGACCATTCAGAACAGGCAGGGAGTTATTATTTCCGCGCCGGAGGAAATTGCCTACCACGAACATTGGATTGGGAAGAGGACGCTTCTTGCTGCTGCAGACGCTTATGGAAATTCTCCTTATGGAGAACACCTGCGGCGAGTTGCCGAGGATAAAATATTTTTTTGAAGAATGTGATTATACCTATGACCATTATCGTCACCGGCGGCGCCGGTTTTATCGGCAGCAACTTCATTTTCTATATGCTGGACAAGCATCCGGAGGACCGTATCGTCTGCGTGGACAAGCTGACCTACGCCGGCAACCTGTCCACGCTGGAGAGCGTCATGGACAAGCCCAACTTCCGCTTTGTGAAGGCGGACATCTGTGACCGCAAGGCCATCTATGACCTGTTCGAGGAGGAGCATCCCGACATGGTGGTGAACTTCGCCGCCGAGAGCCACGTGGACCGCTCCATCGAGAACCCGGAGGTCTTTTTGCAGACCAACATTCTGGGCACGCAGGTCATGCTGGACGCCTGCCGTAAGTACGGCATCCAGCGGTATCACCAGGTGTCCACCGACGAGGTGTACGGCGACCTGCCGCTGGACCGTCCCGACCTGTTCTTCACAGAGGAGACGCCCATCCACACCTCCAGCCCGTACAGCAGTTCCAAGGCGGGCGCTGACCTACTGGTGCTGGCGTATCACCGTACTTATGGCCTGCCGGTCACGGTGAGCCGCTGCTCCAACAACTACGGCCCGTATCACTTCCCGGAGAAGCTGATCCCGCTGATGATCGCCAACGCGCTGAACGACAAGCCCCTGCCGGTGTACGGCGAAGGCCTGAACGTCCGGGACTGGCTGTATGTGGAGGACCACTGCAAGGCCATCGACCTCATCATCCGTAACGGCCGGGTGGGCGAGGTGTACAACATCGGCGGCCACAACGAGATGCGGAACATCGACATCGTACGGCTGATCTGCCAGAAGCTGGGCAAGCCGGAGAGCCTGATCACTTACGTCACCGACCGCAAGGGCCACGATATGCGCTACGCCATCGACCCCACGAAGATCCACAACGAGCTGGGCTGGCTGCCGGAGACGAAGTTCGCCGACGGCATCGACAAGACCATCGACTGGTATCTGACCCACCGGGACTGGTGGGAGAACATCATCAACGGCGAGTACCAGCACTACTATGAGCGGATGTATGGGAATCGGTAAACCGCTGATCTCCATTCTGATGGTATCGCTGCTGTTGCCGCACTTTCCCATACTACAGGGAAAGGAATGTGCGCAAAGAGAAACTTGATCGGATATCCCGTGTACATTCCGCGCCCCACCCGCAGACGTTCACTTTTGCAGAGCAAAAGAGAACGTCAAAAGCAGAGAGACACACAAAAGTGTGTCTCTGTGCTTTGGCGGTCCTGAAGGGATTTACCTCTTCGGGGCATAAACCTCGAATCCCTATGTCCACAGCAAAACAAAACCACCCCTACGGGTGGTTTTGTTTTGGTGGACCTGAAGGGATTCGAACCCTCGACCTCTCGGATGCGAACCGAACGCTCTCCCAGCTGAGCTACAAGCCCCAATATGCAATTTCCCGCCGCACAGAACGGCTACTCTGCTATTATACACGTTTCTCCTGAAAAAGCAAGAGGAAATTCGCTGAAAGGTATTAGCGGGACAAAACGCGGACATTAGATTTGCATATTTCACTTATGCCAAAAATGTGATATACTTATACCCGCTGCGCGGTTGTGCCGCGCCTGATACTGATATTGAGATGATAGGGGAGCTGTTACTATGAGCAGAACTTTGGGCACGGTCGTCCGGGGCATTCGCGCGCCTATTTTCCGCGAGGGCGACGACATCGTCAAGACCACGGTGGACACCGTTTTGAACGCGCTGCAGGAAAACGGCATCACCGCCCGGGACGGCGACGTGGTGGCCGTGACCGAGTCCGTGGTGGCCCGCTGCCAGGGCAACTACGCCACCTGCGAGCAGATCGCCGCCGACGTGAAGGCTAAGACCGGCGGCCAGACCGTAGGCGTCACGTTCCCCATTCTGAGCCGCAACCGCTTCTCCCTGCTGCTGCGGGGCATCGCCCTGGGCGTGAAGAAGGTGGTGCTGGTGCTGAGCTATCCCTCCGACGAGGTGGGCAACCATCTGGTGTCTCTGGACCAGCTGGACGAGGCGGGCATCGACCCCTGGCACGACGTGCTGAGCCTGACCCAGTTTCGCCAGGCCTTCGGCGCGGTGATCCACCCCTTCACCGGCGTGGACTATGTGGACTACTACAAGTCCATCATCGAGGAGGCCGGCGCGGAGGCGGAGATCGTGTTCGCCAACCGTGTCCAGGCGGTGCTGGACTATACCGACGCCGTCATCTGCTGCGACATCCACTCCCGCAAGCGCAGCAAGCGCCTGCTCACCGCCGCCGGCGCCAAGGTGGTGCTGGGCCTGGACGACCTGCTGACCGCCCCCGTGGACGGCAGCGGCTATAACCCCCAGTACGGCCTGCTGGGCAGCAACAAGGCCGACGACGACCGGGTGAAGCTGTTCCCCCGTGATGCCAAGCCCGTGGCGGAGGCCATCGGCCAGGCCATGAGCGAGGCCACCGGCAAGCGCGTGGAGGCCATGGTCTACGGCGACGGCGCGTTCAAAGACCCCGCCGGCAAGATCTGGGAGCTGGCCGACCCCGTGGTCGCCCCCGGCTACACCGCCGGTCTGGTGGGCACGCCCAACGAGCTGAAGCTGAAGTACCTGGCGGACAAGGACTTTGCCGACCTCAGCGGCGAGGCACTGCAGAAGGCCATCTCCGAGAAGATCAAGGCCAAGGTCGCCAAGCAGTCCCTGGTGGGCAACATGGTGTCCGAGGGCACGACCCCCCGCAACCTCACCGACCTGATCGGCTCTCTGTGCGACCTGACCAGCGGCAGCGGCGACAAGGGCACGCCCATCGTCTACATCCAGGGCTACTTCGACAATTACACCAACGAGTGATTTTCTCCCATACTTCTCCCCCAAAAAGCGGGAAGGGCGGCGCATCGCGCCGCCCTTTCTGCTTTTTTCTCAATCCAGATAGTCCTTCACAATGATGTCCTCGTAATACGGTTCGCCGTCCACCGGCTCGGTGAATTCCAGCCCGTCCATGAACGCCCGCGCCTGGGTGCAGAACAGGGGCAGCTCCAGGGAGATGTCCTTCGGCTCACTGTCAGGCGTCATCAGGTACAGCTGAATGCTTTGCTCCACGCCGTTCGGGCCGTACAGCCCCTTGTCGATGTCCATCACGTCGATGGCGTTCACGCCGCTGTCCACGTCCGCGTAGAGCAGACGCACCAGCTCCTTGGCCTGCTGGGCCGTCAGCACCACATCCGCGCCGTCCCGGTAGCGGGAGATATACCCGTTGGTCACGGCGTCCATGCCGCCGTACCGCTCCAGCCAGTTCAGCCCCGTCAGCCCCAGCAGGTTATCGCGGCTGTTGGCCAGCTCCGTCATCAGCCGGTACACATCCGTCCCGGCGGTCACCACCGCGTTATAGTTCCGCCGCAGCTCCGTACCGTCCTGCAGGGTGTATGTCACCCGCAGGTAGCGGATCACCGACTCATCATCGGATGCTACCGTCTCGCTGGTGGTGTCGGGGTAGGAGTCCGGCGTGATGCCCGCGTCGTACTGCGCCAGGATGGCCCGGTGCAGCGCCAGCACCGTCTCGATGGTCTCCGGGTCGTCGGCGGTGAGATCCGCCACGCCCACGCAGCGCACCTCGGTGACGCTGTCCGCCTGCGGCACGCGGTGCTGATAGCCGGTGAAGTCCAGCTTCACGCACACCGTCACCGCCGCCAGCACCAGCACCATGGCCGCCGTCTCCAGCCACCAGCGCCGGGTGAAGATGCGGAACTTCTTCTGCAGCAGCATCTGCGCCGCGAAGAAGCAGACCACGCCCAGGATCACCTGGCTGATGAGCAGCTGCGTCAGGCTCTTGTTATACAGCACTGCGTAGTGCAGGAACAGACCCAGGCCCCAGCCGCCGCACAGGCCGATGACCCACCGTGCGATGGGCCGCAGCCACCGGAAGGCCATGGCGTCCCCGGCGCTCTCGCTGGGCCGCTTCTGATACAGCCGCCACACCAGCGCCAGCAGCACCAGCCCCGCCGCGGCATAGATGGCGCAGGTGGTGTAGGCCACCGGGGACAGGTCGATGATCCGCCAGCCATCCTCCAGATACTCCGGGGATACCCGGTTATCCGTGGTGATCCAGTAGCTGGTGTCGTGTCCGATGGCCGCCCAGATGCGGCCCACCGGCGTCAGCCACATCACCGCCTCCGACGGATCGACCCGGTTGTAGCCGTAGTAGAAGATGTCGGCCATGGCCTGCACCACCAGGTGGAGCAGAATGGCCAGGGCGTTCACCGCGCCGTACAGCACCGGGATGGCCAGCAGCCAGCCGGTGGCCATGGCGCACAGGGACGCCAGCGCGAAGAAGAACAGCTCCATCAGCTCCGTCAGCAGCAGCCACGCGCCCAGCATGGTCCAGTCCACGAAGCCCCGCCCGGCGCAGCAGGCCGCGCTGAGCAGGAACACCAGCACGTTGCCCGCCGTCAGCATCCCCAGTCCGGCGACGCTGTGGCTGAGGAACTGCTCCGTCCGGGTGACGGGCAGGGCGTGCATCAGGCCGATGGTCCGGGCCGTCATCAGGTACGACCACACCGCCATGGCCATCAGGCAGCCGAAGATCAGCGCCATGACGATCGAGCCGAACAGCGCGTTATAGATGGTGTTGTGTATCTCGGCCTGCATCTGGCCCATGCTGGTCATCCACCGGCCCGCCTGCAGAATGGGCAGGGGCAGGATCACGACCCACACGGCCGCGTACAGAAACAGCAGCGGCCAGTAGCGCTTTATATCGCTGCGAAGCAGCGCCTTGTTACAGAAGGATGTCTTTCGCGGCATACTCCACACCTCCCAGCTCGTAAATGAATATCTCCTCCAGCGTCAGCGGAATGGACTCCAGCAGCACCGGCTCGGTGATCTGCATCCGGCGCAGGATCTCCTGACTATTGCCCCGGACGATATAGGTATACACCCGGCCCACATGGCTGCGGTGCAGGATGTTCAGCTCCGCCGGCAGCACCGGCTCGGTGACGCCCTGATAGGCCACCTGCAATTTGACCGTGTTGTCCTGCAGGTCGCTGAGACTGCGCTCCAGCAGCACCTTTCCGTGGTTCAGGATGCCCACATGGTCGCACACGTCCTCCAGCTCCCGCAGGTTGTGGCTGGACACCAGCACCGTCGTGCCCCGCTCCGCCACGTCGCCCAGCAGCAGCGACCACACCTGCCGCCGCATCACCGGATCGAGGCCGTCCACCGGCTCGTCCAGAATGAGGTACTCCGGCATGCAGCACACCGTCAGCCAGAAGGCCGCCTGCTTCTGCATACCCTTGCTCATCCGCCGCAGCATCATCTTCTCGTCCAGCGGGAACACCTGCTTCAGCTTCTCATACCGCTCCCAGCTGAAAGCCGGGTAGATGCCGGCGAAGAACTTGGCCATCTCCTTGATGCCCGCCTGGGGGAAATAGTACCAGTCGTCGCCGATGACGGCCATGCGCCGCTTGGCCTCGGTGTTTTCGTATACCGGCTGGCCGTCCAGCAGCACCTCACCGCTGTCCTGCCGGTAAATGCCCGCCAGATGGCGGATAATGGTGGACTTGCCCGCGCCGTTCGGGCCTACCAGCCCGTACACCGCGCCCTTGGGCACGGTCATGGTCAGCCCATCCAGCGCCCGGAAGCCGTCAAAGGTCTTGACGACGTTCTTCACTTCAAGCATGGTCGTTTCCTCCTTCCCACAGGGCCTCCAGCGACTGCCGGGTGTAGCCCAGCGCCTTCAGCTCCTCCAGCAGCGGCTTCAGCTTCTCCGTCAGCTCCAGGATGCGCTGGGCCTGCCCGTTGTCCGTCTCCGCCACAAAGCTGCCCCTGCCGCTGACGGAGTAGACGTAGCCCTCCGCCTCCAGCTCGCTGTAAGCCCGCTGGATGGTGTTGGGGTTGATGGCCAGCTGCGTGGCCAAGGCGCGTACCGAGGGCAGCTTCTCTCCCGGCGTCAGCAGCCCCGTCAGCATCATCCGCCGCAGACTGTCCTTCACCTGCAAATACAGCGGCCTCGCGTCCCGATGGTCCAGCGCCACCATATCGCATCACTCCTTCCTATAACGTACTAAGTGTATTATGCGTCTTAGTACACTTAACATATCATGAGCCGCGTATCACTGTCAAGGAAAATTTTTCTTTTCAACAGACCCGTTCAGTAGTATAATAGCCGCGGAGCGTTTATTAGTTTATTATGTGAGACTGTCAAAAAAGCCTGTCATTGCGAGCCAGTCCGCAGACTGGCGTGGCAATCCGCTTCCAAAACGCAAAATTCTCGTGTTTTCCGCAGGTTTGCAGCTAAAAGATTACGGATTCCCACGTCGCTTCGCTCCTCGGAATGACAGAGCGGGGTTCTCGACAGACTGACCGTAACACAAAGTATTACGGCTAATAACAAGAACATCTTTCCCGAGGGGGGTTATCTATGCGTATCACCGTCAAAGTCGGCACGTCCACCCTGGCCCACGCCACCGGACGGCTGAATATCCAGCGGATGGAGGCGCTGTGCAAGGTGCTCAGCGACCTGAAAAACGCCGGCCATGAGATCATTCTCGTGTCCTCCGGCGCGATCGGCATGGGCGTGGGCAAGCTGAACCTGCCCGGCCGTCCCAAGGATATGCCCACCAAGCAGGCCGCCGCCGCCGTGGGCCAGTGCGAGCTGATGTATACCTACGACAAGCTGTTCAACGAGTACAACCACACCGTGGCCCAGGTGCTGCTCACCGGCGAGGATGTCCGCAATGAGCAGCGCAGTCGCAATATGCGGAACACCATCTTCCGTCTGCTGGAGCTGGGCGCGCTGCCGGTCATCAACGAGAACGACACCGTGGCCACCGACGAGGTGGGCGTGGAGAACACCATCGGCGAGAACGACACCCTGTCCGCCATCGTGGCGGCGGCGGTCCACGCCGACCTGCTGATCCTGCTCAGCGACATCGACGGGCTGTACGACGGCGACCCCCACCGCGACCCCACCGCCCGGCTCATCCCCACCGTGGCCCATTTGGACGAGCACATCATGGCTCTGGGCGGCGGCAGCGGCAGCGCCCTCGGCACGGGCGGCATGGCCACCAAGCTGAAGGCCGCCCGCATCGTCACCGACGCCGGGTGCGAGATGGTCATCGCCAACGGCGCCAAGCCCGCCCTGCTCTACGACATCGTGGCGGGCAAGCCTGTGGGCACCCGATTTCTGGCAAAGGAGGCGTGAAAAATGACCACGCTGGAACTGTGTAAAAAGACCCGGGCCGCCCGGGCCTCCCTGGCATCCGCCGACCGTGCGGCCAAGGACCGGCTGCTGCTGGCCATGGCGGACAGCCTGCTGGCCGCCGCTCCGGCCATTCTGGCCGCCAACGCCCTGGATATGGAGGCCGCCCGGGGACATATCACCGACGTGATGCTGGACCGCCTGTACCTGGACGAAAAGCGCCTGGCCGCCATGGCCGACGGCGTCCGCGCCATCGCCGCCCTGCCGGACCACACAGGCCGGGTGCTGTCGGAGGTGCGCCGTCCCAACGGCCTTGTCATCCAAAAGGTGCAAGTCCCTCTGGGCCTGGTGGCCATCATCTACGAGAGCCGCCCCAACGTCACCTCCGACGCGGCGGCCCTGGCCCTGAAATCCGGCAATACCTGCGTCCTCCGCAGCGGTAAAGAAGCCCACCGCACCGCCTGCGCCATCGTCTCCGCTCTGAAAAGCGGCATCGCCGCCGCCGGCGGCGACCCGGAGATCCTGAACATCGTGGAGGACACCACCCACCAGTCCGCCGCGGACATCATGACCGCCAAGGGCGTGGTGGACCTGCTGATTCCCCGGGGCGGCGCGGGGCTGATCCGCGCCTGCGTGGCCGGGGCGACCGTCCCCTGCATCGAAACGGGCACGGGCATCTGCCATGTCTATGTGGACGCCGACGCCGACCTGGACAAGGCGCTGGACATCGTGGAAAACGCCAAGGCCAGCCGCCCTTCCGTCTGCAACGCCGAGGAGGTGCTGCTGGTGCACAGCGCTGTGGCCGCCGGCTTCCTGCCCCGCCTGCAGCAGCGGCTGGTGGCGGACCGCGCCGCCGTGGGCAAGACCCCGGTGGAGCTGCGGCTGGACCGCCGCGCCGCCGCCCTTATCCCCGGCACGCCCGCCGGTGAGCAGGACTTCGACACGGAGTTCCTGAACTACATCCTGGCCGTCCGGGTGGTGGACAGCGTGGCCGAGGCCGTGGCCCACATCGCCGCCCACTCCACCGGCCACAGCGATGCCATCGTCACGGAAGATCCCGCGGCGGCGGATGCCTTCGTCGCCGGTGTGGACAGCGCCGCCGTCTACGTCAACGCCTCCACCCGCTTCACCGACGGCGGTGAGTTCGGCCTGGGCTGCGAGATGGGCATCTCCACCCAGAAGCTCCACGCCCGCGGCCCGATGGGGCTGGACGAGCTGAGCACCTATAAGTACGTCATCCGGGGCAGCGGCCAGATCCGCTGACCCCCGGCAGCCGCAGGCGGTATCCGCCTGCGGCTGTCTATTTTGTTGCCGTTTTTGCACGAAATGTGTCGAAATATGTATGGAAAAACCTCTTGCATAGAAAAACACAACGTGATATAATGCGTAGCAACAGGAAAAACAGCATATTTTCGGCAAACCTGTCGAAAGGCAGGGACGCAAAGTAAAGCATCTAACCGGACCGCAGTCCGTATGATCGGCTGACCGCGATAACAGAAAAGGCGGTCAGTCGCTGTTTTTTACAAAATACAATGCTCTAAAACGCTTTATAACGGCTTTGCCGTTTTCCATGCCGACAGATATTACGAGGGTTCCCCCTGCCCTCTGCCATGTTCGGGCTCGACACGGAGAGAGAAGTCCCCCTCTTCTCTCTCCGTGCCCTTTTTTCTTGACATTCTGCTCAAAAGGGCATACAATGCAGCCATGCTCCTGACGCCGAAACCACGGGTTGAGGCGGAAGATGCGTCCATAGATGAAGATACGCCCGCGGTGCGGGCGCTGTGGCCGTGTCGTCAGGACACGGCTTTTTTCTTGTATTTTTCCTGGAAATAACTTGAAAACAACTTGAAAATAACTTGTAAAAGCCTTGTATTTCCCCTTGTATTTTTCTATAAAAAATCCTGATTTTCTTGAAAGGAGGTACGCGTATGGAGACCCGCGTGGCCCTGATCGGCATCATCGTGGAGGATGAGTCCTCCGTGGCAGCGCTGAACGACCTGCTGCACCAGTACGCACCCTATATCATCGGGCGGATGGGCGTGCCCTATCGACCCCGGGGCGTGAACATCATCTCCGTGGCGCTGGACGCGCCGCAGGACGCTATCTCCGCTCTCAGCGGCAAGCTGGGGCGGCTGCACGGCGTCAGTGCCAAGACACAGTATTCCAACATTATCACAAAGGAGAATTGACATCATGAAGAAGTTCGTTTCTTTGGTGCTGGCCCTGGTGCTGGCACTGTCCCTGGCCGCCTGCGGCCAGACCAAGACCACCGATCCCGATCCGGTGGAGGAGACCCCCGCTGAAAAGGTGACCATCCGGCTGGGCGGGCTGAAAGGGCCGACCTCCATGGGCATGGTCAAGCTGCTCTCCGACGCGGAGAGCGGGCTGACCGCCAACGACTACACGTTCACCATGGCGGCCTCCGCGCCCGACCTGACGCCCCAGTTCATCAAGGGTGAGCTGGACATCCTGGCCGTGCCGGCCAACCTGGGCGCTACGCTGTACGCCAACACCGACGGCGGCGTGGAGCTGCTGGCGGCCAGCACACTGGGCGTGCTGTATATCGTGGAGCGGGGCGAGAGCATCCAGAGCCTTGGTGATCTGGCGGGCCGGACC
The DNA here is from genome assembly GCA_963632705.1 of bacterium. Lineage (GTDB taxonomy): Bacteria > Bacillota > Clostridia > Oscillospirales > Oscillospiraceae > Vescimonas. The sequence continues at coordinate 32,634 of CAVGVB010000023.1, forward strand.
ATCTACGCCACCGGCAAGGGCACGACACCGGAGTACGCCCTGACGTATCTGCTGGCCCAGAACGGCCTGACGCTGGGGACGGACGTGCAGGTGGAGTGGAAGAGCGAGCCCACCGAGGTGGTGGCCCAGATGGCCCAGGAGGAGGGCGCGGCGGCCATGCTGCCCCAGCCCTTCGTCACCGTGGCCCAGGGCCAGGTGGAGGGCCTGCGGGTGGCGCTGGACCTGTCTGCCCAGTGGGACGCGCTGGATAACGGCAGCCGTCTCGTCACCGCCGGACTGCTGGTGCGGAAGGCCTTTGCCGACGAGCATCCCGACGCCGTGGCCAAGTTCCTGGAGGAGTACGCGGCCAGCGTGGACTATGTGAACGCGAACCCCGCCGAGGCCGCCGTGCTGGTGGAGGCCCAGGGCATCGTCAAGGCCGCCGTGGCGGAGAAGGCCATCCCCTATTGCAGTCTGGTGTGCATCACCGGGGAGGACATGAAAACCGCTGTCAGCGGGTATTTGCAGACGCTGTATGACCTGAAGCCGGAGACGGTGGGCGGCGCGATGCCTGACAACGGCTTCTACTGGCTGGGCGCATGAAAAAGGACGCCCTGACCCGGGTGCTGGCGGTGCTGGCGGCGCTGGCGGTGTGGCAGATCGCGGCATGGTCCGTGGGGTCGCGCATCCTGCTGGCCTCGCCGTGGCAGGCGCTGCGCCGCCTGCTGGCGCTGCTGCCCACCGCCGGGCTGTGGCGGACGGTGGGGTGCAGCCTTGTGCGTATCTCCGGCGGCTTTCTGCTGGCGCTGGCGCTGGGCGTGGTGCTGGCGCTGGCGGCCTACCGCTGGCCGGCGGCGGAGACGCTGCTGCGGCCCTATGTGGTGGTCATCAAGTCCGTGCCGGTGGCGTCGTTCATCATTCTGGCGCTGATCTGGATGGGCAGCGCCCGGCTGCCCCTGTTCATCGCGTTCCTGATGGTGTTCCCCGTCATCTACTCCAACACCTTGCAGGGGCTGAAAAGCACCGATCCCCAGCTGCTGGAGATGGCGCGGCTGTTCCGCGTGCCCTGGACGCGGCGGCTGCGGTATATCCACCTGCCGGCCCTTGAGCCGTATCTGCTGGCGGGCTGCTCCACGGCCCTGGGCATGAGCTGGAAGGCCGGGGTGGCGGCGGAGGTCATCGGCGTGGTGGGCGGCTCTATCGGCGAGAAGCTGTATGAGGCCAAGATCTATCTGGAGACCGCCGACCTGCTGGCCTGGACGGTGGTGATCGTGGCGGTGAGCGCCCTGTTCGAGCGGCTGTTTCTGGCGCTGCTGCGGCGGGGCTTTGCCGCGCTGAGAGGAGGTGCGTCCGGGTGAGAGTGGTGCATCTGACAAAACGCTTCGGCGGGAACACCGTGCTGGAGGATGTGACGATGGACTTCCCGGCCGCCAGCGTGACGTGCATCATGGGCCCTTCGGGTCGGGGCAAGACCACACTGCTGCGGTGCATCGCCGGGCTGGAGACGCCGGAGACCGGCAGGGTGGAGGACGTGCCCGGCCCGGCGGCCATGGTGTTTCAGGAGGACCGGCTGTGTGACGGGCTGAACGCCGAGGGCAACGTGCGGCTGGTCACCGGCGGGGCGATGACGTCGGAGGAGATACGGGCGCACCTGACGGAGCTGGGGCTGGGCGGCTGTCTGGCCCAGCCGGCGGCGGAGCTGTCCGGCGGTCAGCGGCGGCGGGTGGCCATCGCAAGGGCGGTGTGCGCCGGGCCGAAGCTGCTATTGCTGGACGAGCCGTTCAAGGGACTGGACGGCGAAGCGCGGAGGGCGGCGGCGGAGTATATCCGACGCCACGCGCCCAACGCCCTCATCCTGTGCGTGACCCATGACCGGGGCGACGCGGCGGCGCTGCGGGCGGACCGGGTGGTGGAGCTGGCTTGAACGATCAAAGAGGGAGGGCGGCGGCCCTCCCTCTTTGGGAATATCCTCCCGGGTGTGTGGGCGATTATCAAATCGCGCCTTTGCCGCAAAGCGGCAAAGGGAGGTGGCGGCCAAAGGCCGCCGTTGGTATGCGCCTATATAACGGGGTGCAGGCCCTTGGCTCTCCCTTTGGGAGAGCTGTCACCGCAGGTGACTGAGAGGGCT
>CAVGVB010000024.1:0-31734 GCA_963632705.1 bacterium
TTTCGTTTCGTTCGTTGTTTAATTTACAAGGTACACGTCCCATAACCGCGGAACAGTTGATATAATACTACGTGCGGTCTGATTTGTCAACACCCTTTTTTAACTTTTTTTAATTTTTTGCATAAGACAGTGTAATGACTTTTAATGCGGGGTGTGATATACTTCTAATTATATTGTATAGACTTGTAAAGGAGGGAGCTGCCGTGGACATTCTGCACCTGACTGCCACGTTCGGGCGGCTGGAGCACCAGGAGCTGACCCTGTCGCCGGGGCTGAACATACTGTACGCCCCCAACGAGACAGGCAAGTCCACCTGGGGCGCGTTCATCCGTACCATGCTGTACGGCCTGTCCACCCGGGAGCGCGGGCCGCTGGCGGACAAGAACCGCTTTGCGCCCTGGAGCGGCGCGGCCATGCAGGGCCGGATGGATGTGTCCGCGGCGGAGGGCGCGTATACGCTGCTGCGGGACACGAAGCGGGCATCGTCGCCTATGGGCGAGTTCTCCTGCACCTTTACCGGCACGGCCACGCCGGTGGACGGCATCACGGCGCAGAACGCCGGGGACGCGCTGCTGGGCGTGCCCCGGGAGGTGTTCGAGCGCAGTGCGTTCATCGGGCAGAACGCGCTGGCGGTGGACCAGGACGCGGAGCTGGAGCGGCGCATCGCGGCGCTGATCACCACCGGGGAGGAGGACACGTCCTACTCCCAGTCCTACGAGCGGCTGAAAAAGCAGCTGAACCGCCGCAAGCACAACAAGACCGGTCTGATCCCCGCGCTGGAACGGGAGATAGACGACCTGCAGCTGTCGCTGCGGGAGCTGGATGCGCTGGAGGCCCAGGCCCGACAGGCGCAGAGTTCGCTGGACGAGCTGGAGCGGCAGGCCGCCGCATTGCGGCAGCAGGCCGCCAGCTGGCAGGCGCTGGAGCAGCAGTCCCGGGCGGCGGAATACGCCAAGGCCGCGCAAAGCGCCGACGAGGCCGCCCGCCGGGCTGCGCTGCTGGAGGAGAGTGCCGCCGGGCTGCCGGACGGGCAGGGGCTGGCGCTGCTGGAGGGACAAGCCGCTGCATTGCAGGAGGATCTGTCCGGTCTGGCGCAGCAGCGCCGGGAAGCGGAGCAGGCACGGCAGACGGCGGAGAAGGCCCGGGAAACGCTGGCCGCTCACCCGCTGTATCCCGCCGGTGAGGCGGAGCTGCGCCAGCGGGCCGATGCCATCGGCCCAGAGAGAGCTCCCACCGTGTTTCTGCCCATTTTCACCGCCGGCATCATCGTCATCGCCGGCGTGCTGGCCTTTCTGTTCCGGGCTGACCCCCTGCCCTTCTGGATATTCACCGCCATGGCGGCGCTGGGCGTCGTTACCACCGCGGCCGCCGTCACGCTGCGCCGCCGGGCCATCGCGGAGCGGCAGAAATTCGCGGAGAGCCAGCGGGCCAAGCTGGAAGCGCAGATCGCCGAATACCTGCCCCTGCGGGAGCAGGAGGCCCGCCTGCAGGCGGAGGCCCGGCGTCTTGATGACGCCGCCGCCGGCGCGGAGGACAGCTGCCGCCGCCGTCTGGCCGCGCTGCTGGCCCAGGTGCGTACCTTCGAGCCCGCTGTCACCGACCTGAGCGGCGCGCAGATCGCGCTGGCGAACGTGCGCCGCCGTCAGGCGGAGCTGAACGCCGCCCGCCAGCAGGCCCGGGAGGCCGCGCTGTACCGGGACGCGCTGCAAAAGCAGCTGCCAGACCGGCCTGTGGCCGCAGCAGCAGTCCCCTCCGTTCCCGCCCTGTCCAAGGAGGACGTAGACACCGAGCTGAGCCGGGTACAGGCGCGGCTGGCGGCGGAGCGCAGCCGTTTCGATACGCTGACCGGCCACATCCGCTCCCTGGACCGCAGCAGCGACCTGCAGGATCAGCTGGCGCAGAAGCGGGAGCAGCTGTTGTCGCTGCAGACGGAGTACGATGCCATCGCCCTGGCTATGGACGCGCTGACCCAGGCCAACACCACCCTGCAGAACCGCTTCTCCCCGGCGCTGGGCGCACGGGCGGCGGAGATCTTCTCCGCCATCACGGCAGGGCGGTACGACAAGGTGCTGCTGAGCCGGGATTTCTCCCTGTCCGCCGAGATGGCAGGTGACCCGGTGGGCCGCAGCATCCGGCTGCTGAGTCAGGGCGCGGCGGACCAGCTGTATCTGGCGGTGCGGCTGGCCATCTGCGACATGGTGCTGCCCGCCGAAAAGCGCGTGCCGCTGGTGCTGGACGACGCGCTGACGTCCTTCGATGACGACCGCCTCCGCGCGGCGCTGGACTATCTGCTGGCGGAGAGCGAAAAGCGGCAGATCCTGCTGTTCACCTGCCAGAAACGGGAGATGGACTATCTGCAGGGCCGGGAAAATGTGACCGTCGCCTGCCTGTGAGGTTGCAAAACAGGCGGGATGGTGGTATACCATTGTATACCATAAGTTTTCTGTCTCCGACGGGGCACTTTTGCCAGCAGCGGCAAGGGGATATTCCGCGCTGCGGCGCGGGTCACTTTTGGCCGCAGCCCCAAAAGTGACCAAAAGGTCTGCTTGAAACCAAAGGTTTCAAGACTTCCTGCGCGCTATGTTCTGAGCTTATCAGCAGCTCGTACCGCACGGTCGCGGGGATTGTTCTTTGCCGTGCGGTCAAAAGGATCGTCTCTGCGTCTGCGCCGCTGCCGCTGACCTCAGCCACGGTAGAACCTGGTGCTCCTGCATTTCAGAGTAAAAGCGGCAGCGCTCCGAGAAGCAAAGGCAATGCAACATTTAGGTGAAGTTTCCGCGGCACAACGTTCGCGTGGCTTATTCCAGCGAGATAACGAATAAGTGAAGCCGCGCAAGGAAATCCAAAAACGTAGTTTTTGGCGGCGCTTTTGGGTACTTTTGCCGCTGCTGGCAAAAGTACCCCCGTCGGAGACCCCCCGCGCCGGGGCGCGGAATATCCCCTTGTCGCTGTTGAAAGAAAAGAGGCCGCCGAAGACAAAAAAAGAGCCCCGCGCCCGCAGGCGCGCAACAACTCTGTCATCACTACAATTCAAATATAAGGAGAACCCATTATGAGCGATTGCACCCACGATTGCAGCTCCTGCGGCGAAAGCTGCGCGGAGCGCAAGGAAGTAAACCCCTTTGAAAAGAAGCCCCTTCACGAGGGCTGCCGCGTCCACAAGGTCTACGGCGTGGTGTCCGGCAAGGGCGGCGTAGGCAAGTCCATGGTCACCTGTCAGCTGGCGGTGGCGCTGCGCCGGGAGGGCTACCGCACCGCCATTCTGGACGCCGACATCACCGGCCCGTCCATCCCCAAGGCCTTCGGTATCCACGGCCGGGCCGCCGGTACGTCTGACGCCATCATCCCCGTGTCCACCGCCACCGGCATCCAGCTCATGTCCGTGAACCTGCTGCTGGAGCACGAAACAGACCCGGTGATCTGGCGCGGGCCGGTGATCGGCGGCGTGGTGCAGCAGTTCTGGAGCGACGTGCTGTGGGACGACGTGGACTATATGTTCGTGGATATGCCTCCCGGAACGGGTGACGTGGCGCTGAACGTGTTCCAGTCCCTGCCGGTGGACGGCGTGATCATCGTGGCCAGCCCCCAGGAGCTGGTGTCCATGGTGGTGCAGAAGGCCGTGAAGATGGCCCAGATGATGAACATCCCCATTGTGGGTCTGGTGGAGAACATGAGCTACGTCCAATGCCCCGACTGCGGCAAGAAGCTGTATATCTTCGGCGAGGGCAAGACCGAGGAGGCAGCCAGGGAATACCACCTGCCGCTGCTGGCCAAGATGCCCATCGACCCGGCGCTGGCCAAGCTGGTGGACGACGGCTGCATCGAGCAGTTCGAGGGTCACTGGCTGGACGGCGTGGTAGAGACCATCCTCCGGGCAGAGTGAGCATAAAAAAAGAACCGCCGGGAGGCGGTTCTTTTTTTGCATAGCTCAGTGCTTTTTCTTGCCCAGGTACGCTTCCTTGATGGACTCGTCGGCCAGCAGCTCCGCGCCTGTGCCGGACTTGGTGATGTTGCCCGTTTCCAGCACATAGGCGTAGTCGGCGATCTTCAGGGCCATGTTGGCGTTCTGCTCGATGAGCAGCACCGTCACGCCCTGCTCGTTCACCGTGCGGATGATGTCGAAGATGCCCTGCACCACCAGCGGCGCAAGACCCAGGGACGGCTCATCCAGCATCAGCAGCTTGGGACGGCTCATCAGGGCGCGGCCCACGGCCAGCATCTGCTGCTCGCCGCCGGACAGCGTACCGGCCAGCTGCCAGTGGCGCTCCTCCAGACGGGGGAACAGCTCATAGACCCACTTGATGTCCTTCTCGATGCCGTCCTTGTCCTTGCGCAGGTACGCGCCGGCCTTCAGGTTTTCCAGCACCGTCAGGTTGGCGAACACGCGGCGGCCCTCCGGGGACTGGGCGATGCCCGCCTCCAGGATCTTGTTGATGGGCTTGCCCAGCAGCTCCTGCCCGTCGTAGCTGATAGAGCCGCTGTCGGCCTTCACCAGACCGGAGATGGTGCGCAGGGTGGTGGACTTGCCCGCGCCGTTGGCGCCGATCAGCGTGACGATCTTGCCGTCGGGCACTTCCAGGCTGATGCCGCGCAGCGCCTTGATGCCGCCGTAGGAAACGTGCAGGTTCTCAATCTTCAGCATCGTCTGCCACCCCCAAATATGCGTCGATGACGCGCTCGTTGTTTTGGATCTCCTCCGGCGTGCCCTTGGCGATGAGCTTGCCGAAGTCCAGCACGTAGATGCGGTCGGCGATGCCCATGACCAGGTCCATGTGGTGCTCGATGAGCAGGATCGTCTTGTGGAACTTGGTGCGGATCTCCTTGATGAACTCCGCCAGCTCCAGCGTCTCCTGCGGGTTCATGCCGGCCGCCGGCTCATCCAGCAGCAGCAGCGTGGGCTCGGTGGCCAGCGCACGGGCGATCTCCAGCCGGCGCTGCTTGCCGTAGGGCAGGCTGGTGGCCAGCTCGTCCTTCACATCCTCCAGGCCCACGATCTTCAGAAGCTCCAGCACCTCCTCACGCTGCTTGGCCTCCTCCTTGGCGTTCAGATGGAACGCCGCGGTGAACAGGTTGCTGGTGCGGCGCAGGTGCTTGGCGATGAGCACGTTGTCGAACACGGTCTGGGTCTTCCACAGGCGGATGTTCTGGAACGTGCGGGCCATGCCCCGGGCCGTGATCTTATCCGGGGTAGGGGCGAGGATATGGTCGGTAAAGGCGTACTCGTCCCGCTCCTTCTGCGTCTCTTTCCACGCTTTCAGCGCCTCGTCGTCCAGAGTCTCCTCCGGGGCGAACTGGGCGGTATACATGGCGGGATCTTCGCCCTTGTAGGTCTTTTTCATCTTCCCGGCGGGGTGATTTCGCACGATGCACTCGCCGTTGAAGCTCACGCGGCCGTTGGTAGGGGCGTACACGCCGGTGATGACGTTGAACGCGGTGGTCTTGCCCGCGCCATTCGGGCCGATGAGGGCCACGATCTCGCCCTCGTTGACCTCCAGGCTCAGGTTATCCACGGCCACCACGCCGCCGAACTGCATGGTGACATTTTCAACAGACAGAACGTTCTTGCTCATTTGGACGCCACCTCCTTCGCCTTATCCTTTTTCCGGAAGAGCTTTCCGAAGAAATTGATGATGGCGTCCCAGGAGAACTCCTTGTCGCCCATGATGCCCTTGCGGAAGAACAGCACCACGATCATGATGACCACGGAGAACACCAGCATACGGAAGCCGCCGCGCATGAACGGGATGTTCACGCCCAGGTAGGGCATGGGGTCGTCCAGGAAGCGCAGCCACCACTCGGAGCAGGCGATATACAGGAACGAGCCGATGATCGAGCCGGTGACAGAGCCGATACCGCCGATGACCACGATGAGCAATATCTCATAGGTCATGGTAGAGGTAAAGGCGTTGGCCTGGACGCTGGACTGGAACATGGCCAGCAGCGCGCCGCCCACACCGGCGAAGAAGGAGCTGATGAGGAACGCCTGCATCTTGTGCTTGGCCAGGTTGATGCCCATGGCCTCGGCGGCGATCTCGTCGTCGCGGATGGCCTTGAAGGCGCGGCCGTAGGTGGAGTTGATGATCAGCACGATGACGGCGATGCAGATACCGGATACGATGAACGGGAACAGCACGCTGTCGAAGTTGGCGAACTTCTTCAGCAGGTTCGAGCCGTTGGTCAGCGGGCCGGCCACCTTCCACTGGATGATGGCGCGCATGATCTCAGCGAAGCCCAGCGTGGCGATGGCCAGATAGTCGGACTTCAGCTTCAGCACCGGCAGGCCGATAAGATAGGCGAACAGCGCCGGCACGACGCCGGCCAGGATCAGGCCCACGATCATGGGCAGGCAGAACTGGACGACGCCGCCGTCAAAGTACTGGTACACCGAGGCGCGGGACGCCACGGGGATGGTCAGGATGGCGTAGGTATACGCGCCGATCATCATGAAGCCCGCCTGGCCCAGGGAGAACAGGCCGGTGAAGCCGTTCAGCAGGTTCAGGGACACCGCCACCAGGGAGTAGATCGCGCCCTTTTTCAGAACGGACGCCAGCATGGAATAGTGCTGGAACTTATCCACATACAGCAGGAAGGCGACGCAGACGGCGGCGAGGATCAGAGACAGCAGCAGATTTCTTTTCTTATGGTTCTTCATATCTCACACCTTCTCCGTCAGTTTTTCGCCGAACAGGCCGTTGGGCTTGCACAGCAGGATCACGATCAGCAGCGCGAACGTAAAGGCGTTGCTGAACACGGCGATGGTCTCGTTGGCCTTGATGAAGGACTCGCAGATGCCGATGATGAACGCGCCGATGACCGCGCCGGGGATCGAGCCGATACCGCCGAACACCGCCGCCACGAACGCCTTCAGGCCGGGCATAGCGCCGATCATGGGGCTGACCTGTCCGTAGTTGGAGAAATACAGGATGGAGGCCACGCCCGCCAGGAACGAGCCGATGACGAACGTCATGGAGATAACGGAGTTGATCTTGATGCCCATGAGCTGGGACGTCTCAAAATCACGGGACACGGCGCGCATGGCCATGCCGATCTTCGTCTTCTGGATGAGGATGACCAGTACCACCACCAGCAGGATGGTCAGAATGGGGGTGATGATGGTGATGCGCTTCATGCTCAGGCTGCCCACCTGGAGCACCTGGGTCAGGAAGGGGATGTCGGGGTAGGCGCGGGCGATACCGCCGGTGACGTAGTTGGCCAGGTTCTGCAGCAGATAGCTGACGCCGATGGCGGAGATCATCACCGACATACGGGGCGCGGTACGCAGGGGGCTGTACGCCGCCTTTTCGATGGCCACGCCCAGGACCACCGTGAGAATAAGTACCAGGGGGATGGACACGGCCATGGGCATGGAGGCTGCCATATAGACCATAAAGAAGCCTGCCATCATGAAAATATCGCCGTGTGCGAAGTTGATAAGACGCAGTATGCCGTATACCATCGTATAGCCGATGGCGATCAGCGCATACAGGCTGCCCACCGTGACGCCGGAGAGCAGCAGTTGGATATAATACGCTGCGTCGTGCATAAATGAACTTCCTCCTTATATGAATCCTGCGCTTTCGGTGACGGGGAGATGTCTCCCGGCCACCAAAAACGCAAGAGTCATCAAAGTTGCATCGTGAGGGGAGCACCGCTCCCCTCACGATGGTCTTTATACGATTTGCCTGAGCTCGCGCGGTGTGTGCTTAGCCGTTGTAGGTGCTGTAGTACACGATCTGGCCATCCTTGATGGTCTTGATAACGGCATAGGTCTTGACGGCGTCGCCGTTCTCGTCGAAGGACAGGTCGCCGGTGACCAGGCCGGGCACCTTCAGGGTGGTCAGAGCCGCCTGGATGTCAGAGCCAACGGTGGAGTTGGCAGCCTCGATGGCGTACACAGCCGCCATGTAAGCGTCGTAGCCGCAGGGGGTCACGCTGGAGATGGCATCGGCAGTACCGCCGTTGTTCTCGATACGGGTATTGTCAGCAGCGACCCAGGCCTTGAAGCCGTCCACGAACGCCTTACCGGCCTCGTTAGAGGTATCGTCGGCATCGAAGAACGCGGAGAAGAAGATGTCGGCGGCCTTGTCGCCGGTACGCTGGGCGATGGAGATGTCATCCCAGGTATCGCCGGCCATGATGGGGCAGGTGATGCCGGCATCGCGGGCCTGAGAGATGATCATAGCGGCAGTCTCGATGGACACGGGGGCGAAGATGCCGTCATAACCCTCGGACTTCACGGAAGCCATGATGGTGGAGAAGTCGGTCTCGCCCTTCTGGAACTCAAGGACATTGGCCTTGCCGCCCAGGCGCTCCATTTCCTTCTGGAAGTAGTTGCCGAAGCCGGCGGAGTAGTCGTCGCCGGACTCAATGATCAGGGCGCAGTTCACGCTGCCCTTTTCCTTGTTGGCGAAGTTGGCCATCACCTCGCCCTGGAAGGGATCGATGTAGGATACACGGAAGTAGTAGTCGTTGTCCAGAGTGACCTGGGGGTTGGTGCAGGAAGTGCCGATCGCGGGGATCTTGGCATCCTTGAACAGGTCGCCGGCAGCGATGGCGCAGCCGGAGCCGTATGTACCGATGACCACGGACACGCCCTGGGAGATCAGGGTCTGTGCGGCGGTGGGCGCCTTGGAGGCGTCGGAAGCGTTATCCGCCGTGATCAGCTGCACGGTGTACTCCTCGCCGTTGATGGTGACGGTGGGCTTGATGGAGTTGGCATACTCGATGCCCAGGATCTCCTTCTTGCCGCCGGCGCCGTTCTGGCCGGAAGTGGGCTCAAAGATACCGATCTTGACGACCTTGTCGCCGGAAGTCTCGCCGCCGCTGGGCTGCTGGCCGTTGTCCTTGCTGCCGCAGGCAGCCAGGGACAGCGCCATGACCAGGGCGAGGATCATTGCCAAAAACTTTTTCATGGTAGTTCCTCCTAAATTTCCCTTGTGGCGGCCGCTTCTTCTATCGACCGCCCATAGAATATTCGTATTTTAATGGAAAAAGGGCGGAAACACAATTGTAATAACCTCTAAAAATACATAAGGAATGAGGCGGACGCCGCCGCCTCATTTTTGGCCGCCGCCCACATCTGTCCTCGTTGCGTGGACAAACGCACCGCTGGTATGCACGTCTCCGTGGGATGTCTCCCGCTTTCCCCGCTGAAACCATTTCTGCTTTTTCGTAAATCACAATGCCGCAAAGCCGGATTTTTCCGCCAAAATCACATGATTTTGTTTTTATCCGTTTGCTTTTTGTCCACACAGGGCGCACACTTTCGCCGAATGATTTTGTCAGTGCCGTCAGTGACGCGATTGTTTCTCAGTCGGGGACACGTTTTTCGTCAAAATAGACAACTGAAAATGTGTTTTGCCCGCTGAAACTTTGTGCAGATAGCTTTTTTGCACAAAGAAGAAGCCGCCTGACGGCGGCTTCTTCTGTTTTCACGCTCAATTCGACTTCGTGGGCGGGTTGCCGGAGGGACGCTGTCCGCCGGGGAAGCCGCCGCCCTGCTGGCTGGGATCAAAGTCGGAGGGCATATTCCCGCCGGGGAAGCCGCCCATGTTGCCGAAGCCCATGCCCGCACCGTAGATCAGGCTGTCCATGGTGATGGTCTGGGACTGCGACCCGGCGGTGACGGTGTACGTGCCGCCCTGGACCACGCCGGGAGCGCTGACCACCACGCAGGTGTAGCGCTTGGCGGGGGTGTAGGATGCCAGCACCGTGCCGTCGCTGTCGGTCAGCGTCACCTGCTCGGTGCTGCCGGTGCTGAACGTCACCAGGATGCTGCCCTGGGTGGAGCTCGTGCCGAAGTTCTGGGCCATGCCGCTGCTGCCCGCTGCCACCACCACGCCGCCGGTGATGACCGCGTCGCCGTCGCAGTCGATGGCGCTGTCGCCGTCGCCGGTCGAGCCGCTGACATACAGCTCGCCGCCGCTGACCAGAATGTCGCCGTTGGAGTCGATGCCGTCGCCGCCGGCGTCCACGGTGATCACACCGCCGCTGATGTGTATCCAGTAGTCGCTGTTGGCCTGACCGGGGACGTTCTCCCCGTCGCCGCCGGCGGCATTGATGCCGTCGTCACTGGCCACGATGGAGATCGTGCCGCCGGTGATGTCCACCGTCGCGCCCTCCAGTCCCTCGTAGCTCTCGGTGATGTCCACCGTACCGCCGCTGACGGTCAGCGCCCCGTCGGCGTGGAACGCGTCGTCCCCGGTGGCCACGGTATAGCTGCCGCCGGTCACGGTAACGTCGCCGTTGCTATGGAAGGCGTCGTCCTCGCAGTCCATGACGAACGTGCCGCTCTCCAGCAGCAGCTCGCCGTCAGATTTCAGGCCCTTGCCCGCGGAGGTCACTGTCACCGCCGCGCCCCGCACCGTGCAGCTGTCCTTACCGGTGACGCCGTTGTTGGCGGCGCTGACGGTCAGCGTCACGCCGTCGATGAGCAGGGTGTCCTTGGAGGTCACGCCGTTGTTATAGTTGCCGTTCACCGTCAGGCCACCGCCGCCGGCGATGATCAGGTCCGCCTTGGAGTACAGGCAGGCGTTGGGTTCGTCCTCCTCGGCGGAGGACCAGTCGTCGTCAAAGACGTAGCTGCCGCCGTCGGTAAGGGTGCTGGCGCTGCCCTCCGGCAGCCACAGCAGCACGGAGGACGCCTTATAGATATAGAGCGGGCTGCTGTCGGAGCAGGTGAGGTCCGCGTTCTCCAGCGCCAGCGTCACCTCCTCGCCGGGGGCGTTGACCACCACCCGGCCATCGTCCAGCGTGCCTTTGATGACGTACACGCCGCCGGCGGTGATGGTAACGGTGCCATTCTCCTCCGCCGCGCCGCTGCCGGTGATCTGCACGGTGTCGCCGCCCAGCAGGATCACCGCGGCGTCCGTCAGATCCGGGGCTTCCACCGTGGTGGCCAGCAGCGACGCGGTCTGGGCGGCCGCGCCCTCCGCGCCTGTGTTCGTATTTGTATTGGTATTGGTATTCGTGCTGCCGCCGGATGTGCCGCAGGCCATCAGGGACAGGGCCAGCGTCAGCGCCAGCAGGATCGCAAAAATTCGTTTCATGGGGATCAGCTCCTTTCTGCGCCCAGCATACCGGCCCAAGCTAAAGGCCGCCTAAAGGAAAAACAAAATTTCCCTTTAGGCACGCTTTAGCCGCCTCCTGTATACTGCACCCAGCAACACCGAAAGGAGCGTGACCTCATGTCCGGTATTCAGTGCAGCTTTCAGCGCTGCGAAAAGAAATACTTTTTAACGCCCGCCCAGCAGCAGGCCCTGCTGGCCGTCATGGCAGACCACACCCGCCGGGACGTGTACGGCGAGTACACCATCTGCAACACCTATTATGATACGGAGGACTGGCGTCTCATCCGGGCCTCCATTGAAAAGCCCGCCTACAAGGAGAAGCTGCGTATGCGGAGCTACGGCACCCCCTCCGAAAGCAGCAAGGTGTTCGCCGAGCTGAAGAAGAAGTGCGGCGGCGTGGTGTATAAGCGCCGCATCACCACCAGTCCCGCCCGGGCGGAGGCCCTGCTGGCGCTCCGTCTTCCCGGCACGGCCTTCGGCCAGATCGGCAGCGAGCTGGAGTGGTTCTGCCGCCGCTACCGCCCCCAGCCCCGGGTCTACATCGCCTATGACCGGCTGGCCTACGCCGGTATCGACGATCCCGACCTGCGGATCACCTTCGACACCCACATCCGCTGGCGCACGGAGCAGCCCGAGCTGCGCTGCGGCGACTGGGGACAGCCCCTGCTCCCCGACGACCGGGTGCTGCTGGAGCTGAAGCTCCCCGGCGCGTGTCCCCTGTGGCTCAGCCATGCTCTGGCCGACATTGGCGCATACCCCGTTTCCTTCTCCAAATACGGCTATTGCTACAAGGAATACATTCTTCCCACCCTGCAGAACAACAAAAAGGAGGCGCAGTACTGTGCTTAACTCGATCTTAGGTTCTTCCCTCACCCTCTCCTCGTTCCTCATCTGTACCGCCGTGTCGCTGGTATTGGGCATCGCCACCGCGCTGGTGTGTATGTATAAGTCCCCCTGCACCAAGAGCTTCGCCGTGACGCTGGCCCTGCTGCCCGCCGTGGTCCAGTGCGTCATCATGCTGGTCAACGGCAACCTGGGCGCAGGCGTGGCCGTGGCCGGTGCGTTCAGCCTGGTCCGCTTCCGTTCCGCCCCCGGCACGGCCCGGGAGATCGGCGTCATCTTCCTGGCCATGGCGCTGGGCCTGGCCACCGGCATGGGCTATGTGACGCTGGCCGCCCTTTTCTTCGTCATCATGGCCGCCGCCCTGCTGGCCCTGACGGCCCTGCCCTTCGGCGAGAAAAAGCAGGAGCAGCGGCTGCTGAAGGTCACCATCCCCGAGGATCTGGACTACGACGGCCTGCTGGACGACCTGCTGGGCCAGTACACCAAGGGCTGGACACTGGAAAAGGTCAAGACCACCAACATGGGCACGCTGTACGAGCTGCATTATCTGGTCACCCTGGAGAGCGACATGGCCTCCAAACCGTTTCTGGACGCCATCCGCTGCCGGAACGGCAACCTGCCGGTGGTCTGCTGCAAGGTCAGGACCAGAGGCGACGAGCTGTAAAAGAGCACAGCAAAAGGGCTTCGGCAAATGCCGAAGCCCTTCAGGCTGTCGAAAAAGCCTTTGGCTTTTTCGACAGCCTGAAATAATGCCGTTATTTTTGTGCCGCCTTGCGGCACGAAAATAGTCGCTTCGCTCCACGCACGCCTTGCAAAGCAAGGCTTTGCGCGACATTTGATCCAATTCGAGGCGGGCTTTGCCCCCTCGAGCTCCCCCTGCGTAAAAGAACTGCCGTTCGTAAAGGGAAGGCTTTGCGACGCACAGCAAAAGGGCTTCGGCAGATGCCGAAGCCCTTTTGCATTTATTTTGTGAAGAGATAGGAATGGAAACTTACTTGGCAGCCTGTGCGGCCTTCTTGTTGCGGCCAAGGGCACGGATGCCCTCCACCACCAGGTCGATGGCCAGGATCACCAGCAGCACGCCGATGATACCGCGGATGTAGCACCACACCACGCCTTCGCCGCCGGCAATGATACCGGTGATCTGCGCCTTGATGGTGAACACCAGGGAGGTCAGAGTCACGATCAGCATGAAGAACATGGGGAAGTAGAACATCTTGTTGTTGCGGCCGATCTTACCCAGCCAGCAGCACACAGCCAGCAGGCCCAGAGCAGCCAGCAGCTGGTTGGCAGCGCCGAACAGAGCCCAGATCTTGGCATAACCGGTCAGGCCCAGGGCCACGCCGGCCACCACGGTGATACCGGTGGCAACATAGGGGTTGGTGATGACGCGCTTCCAGCCGGTCAGGTCCTCGCGGGTCTTGCCGGGCTCGACGAAGAACTCAGCGAACATATAGCGGGCCAGACGGGTAGCGGTATCCACGGAGGTCAGGCAGAACGCGGACACAGCCAGGATCAGCATGGAGTACACAGCGTTGTAGCAGCCGTCGCCGAACACCTCGGAGAACATGGAGGCCAGGCCGGTGGCGAACACCACGGTAGGCGTGGTGGTCGTGCCGTCAGCATAGGAGGCCCAGATGTAACCCACAGCGCAGACGGAGATCAGCGCCAGGGCGCACTCGATCAGCATACCGCCGTAGGCGATGGGCTTGGCGTCCTTCTCCTGATCCAGCTGCTTGGACGTCGTGCCGGAGCCCACCAGGGAGTGGAAGCCGGACACAGCGCCGCAGGCGATGGTCACGAACAGTGCGGGGAACATATAGCCCAGGGACGTGCCGCTGGGGGCCAGAGTATCATAGAAGCCGGTGAAGGCGGGCATATCCAAATCGGGGTGGCAGCCGACGATACCCACGACCGCCAGGATCATCATGCCGTACAGCAGGAAGGAGCTCAGGTAGTCACGGGGCTGGAGCAGGATCCACACGGGGGTGACGGAGGCCACGCCGATATACAGGCCCACGATGATCATCCACACGGTGTAGCTCAGGTAAATGGGATGCCAGTTCAGGCCGATGACCATGCAGACCACGATACCGATGACGCCGATGACGGTGGCAATGCCCAGAGGGGCGTTGCGGCGGTATACGAAGAAGCCGAACAGGATGGCCATCAGGATGAACATGATGGAGATGATGGCGGTGGAAGCGTTGGCGGCGGAAGCCTCCAGGTCCACGAGACCGTCAGCGGTATAGGTAGCCTTGAAGGTGTTGGCCACGATGGAGGCGAAGGCCGCCACCACCAGGATCAGGGTCAGGTACGCGAAGGTGATGAACAGCTTCTTGGCCTTTGCGCCGATGGCGTCGCCGATGACCTCACCGATGGACTCGCCCTTGTGGCGGATGGAGGCGAACAGTGCGCCGTAGTCATGCACGCCGCCGAAGAAGATACCGCCGATCAGCACCCACAGCATCACGGGCACCCAGCCGAACACCGCGGCCTGGATCGGGCCGTTGATCGGGCCTGCGCCTGCGATAGAGGAGAAATGGTGACCCATCAGCACGGGGGCTTTGGCGGGACAGTAATCCTTGCCGTCCTCCAGCTCATGGGCGGGGGTGACACGGGAGTTATCCACGCCCCACTTCTTGGCCAGCCAGCCGCCGTAGAAAATATAACCTACGACCAGCACGGCACAGCCGATGATCAGGAACAAAGCAGCATTCATAAAGTTCTCTCCTTTCTGAACAACATTCTCTTTTGCTTATGAAACAGGGCTCGGTTGAGCACCTGTGCTGCACTGTGTCCGCTTGGGTTGGTGCTGACCTTTTCCTCCGGCAGCACCGCCACAGCGGTATGAAAATCCATCCATCCCCAGTAGGACATACGAAAACTCTTGTAGAGCCTGCACCGCTTCAGCGCCCGGCGGGCGTCCTCATCGCAGCTGTCGCACAGGAAAATGGCGGAAATGTAGGTATACATATGGCTCGGGCCAGGCTGGATGCGGGCCATGCCCTCCTCATAGGCCAGCCTTTCGCACTGCTCGTAGATCTCCTTCGTCAGGTGCGGCACACTGAACAGATACACATACTCAAAGCTGTTGGCCTCCCACAGCTTTGCCTTCTTGGAGAGGACGTACTTGGAGTTGTGCACGTAGAAGTCCATGGTGGCCATCAGGGGCGCGCGGTCCTCCTCGTGGCGGGTCACATCGAAGCTGCCCGCGTATACGTCGCACAGCCGGTCGATGGCTTCCTGTCTCGTCATGCTGCCGCCTCCTTTCGTCTTGTCGCTTTCTTAACGCTCATCTGCACTATCTGAACATCTTTCGCAATTAAAATCGCGAAAGACAGTCATCCAGAAAGTTGCAAAACATACTATATCGTTAAGAAAGAAACGTTCCCGTCTAAGAACGCAATTACTATATACCGCCGTTTTTCAACTTGCAAGACGCAAATTGCACAATCTTGACCCGTTAATTTTGTGTAAATTTTTAGTTGATTTGTGCAAAGAGAAGTGCTATATTGGAAACGTTCCCACGTTATGGGAAAAGTTTCGTCTGACGCGCCTGTCTTCATGTCTGAAAAACAATCAAGCGGTCTGTTGCCCACTTATGGGAGACAGACCGCTTTTTGTTTTTTCCGGCAGCTCCATTGTACCATCCCCGGCGGAAAAATTTTTTGTTCTCCATGTAAAAATTACCGGTAACTTTTTTCCTCTCCCGCGCCCCTTTTCCGCCTTTCACTTCCCTTTTCCACCCACCCGTGCTATACTACATTTAACGTTAACGTTCAAGGAGGCCATTTCCATGTCTCACACCATCGCCGCCGTCGCCACCGGCCGCAGCCCCAGCGCCATCGGCATCCTCCGGCTCTCCGGGCCGGACACCTTTGCCGCGCTGGACGCGGTGTTCCGCGCCCGGAACGGCAGACCCGCCGCCGCACAGCGCCCCCGGTCCATGGTGCTGGGCGACCTGCTGGACGAGACGGGCCGCGTCATCGACAACGTGCTGTGCGTCACCTTTCCCGCGCCCCACAGCTATACCGGCGAGGACTGCGCCGAGCTGCACTGTCACGGCAGCCCGGTGGTGCTGGACGCCAGCCTCCGCGCCCTGTTCGCCGCCGGCTGCCATCAGGCCCAGGGCGGCGAGTTCACCAAGCGCGCCTTCCTCAGCGGCCAGCTGGACCTGATGCAGGCCGAGGCGGTGGTGGACCTCATCGACGCCGAGACGGCGGAGCAGGCCCACAACGCCGTCTGCCAGCTCTCCGGCGCGCTGAGCCGCACCGTGGACCGCGTCTACGATGCCCTTATGTCCATGGCCGCCCGGTTTTACGCCGTGGTGGACTACCCCGACGAGGACATCGAGGACCTCCAGCAGCAGGAGCTGCTGGACACGCTGCACACCGCCCGTCAGGATCTGGAGCGTCTGCTGGCCGGGTTTTCCCGGGGTCAGCTGCTGAAGCAGGGCGTCCCCACCGTGCTGCTGGGCAGGCCCAACGCCGGTAAATCCTCCCTGCTCAACGCCCTGCTGGGCTACGACCGGGCCATCGTCACCGACATCGCCGGCACGACCCGGGACACGGTGGAGGAAAAGCTCCCCGTGGGCGGCGTACTGCTGCGGCTGACGGACACCGCCGGCATCCGCGACGGCGGCGACGCCGTGGAGGCCCTGGGCGTAGAGCGCAGCCGCGCCGCCGCCCGTCAGGCCGCCCTGGCCATTCTGGTGCTGGACGGCTCATCCGCCCCCACGGCGGAGGACAAGGAGGCCATCGCCATCGCCCGGCAAGTCCCCCGTCTGCTGGTGGTGATGAACAAGTGCGACCTGCCCCGCCATCCGGACGCAGCCGCGCTGGCCGGCCGCTTCGACGCCGTCCTCTCCGTGTCCGCCAGGGAGAACCTGGGGCTGGACCAGCTCACCCGCGCCATCGCCGCCCTCTTCCCCGCCGACGCCCCCGCCGACGGCGCGCTGCTGACCAACGCCCGCCAGGCGGACGCCGTGTCCCGGGCTCTCAGCGCCGTCACCGAGGCCCACGATGCCCTGCAGAGCGGCATGACCCCCGACGTGGTGCTGACGGACTGCGAAGCGGCGCTGGAGGCGCTGGGCGAGCTGAACGGCAAGCACATCCGGGACGACCTGGTGGACACCATCTTCTCCCGCTTCTGCGTGGGCAAATAATTCCTTCATCTAATATGTTATATTATTTACATTTTCCCCATTCCGTGATATGATAGGCCATATCGCACCAAAGGAGGCTTTACCCCATGCGTGATTACATCATCATGACCGACAGCTGCTGCGACCTGACAGACCACATGGCCAAGGAGCTGGAGCTGACCGTCGTTCCCCTGACGGTCCATATCGACGGCCAGGACTACCCCAACCTGCTGGACGGCAGCGCCATCAGCTTTGAGGATTTCTACTCCAAGATCCGCGCCGGCAAGCTGGCCACCACCTCCGCTTCCAATGTGGGCCAGTTCCAGGACGCCATGCGTCCCGTGCTGGAGAGCGGCAAGGACATCGTGTGCATCAACTTCTCCAGCGCCCTGTCCACCACCTACCAGAGCGCGTCCATCGCCGCGGAGGATATGCGCCAGGAGTTCCCCGACGCCAAGATCTACGTGGTGGACTCCCTGTCCGCCTCTCTGGGCCAGGGCCTGCTGCTGTACCTGACGGTGCAGAAGAAGCGGGAGGGTCTCACCGCCGAGGAGCTGGTGCAGTGGGTGGAGGACAACAAGCTCCACATCGACCACTGGTTCACCGTGGACGACCTGAACTACCTGAAAATGGGCGGCCGCGTCAGCGCCACCACCGCCTTCCTGGGCACGATGCTGTCCATCAAGCCGGTGATGCACACCTCCGACGAGGGCAAGCTCATCCCCATGAGCAAGGCCCGCGGCCGCAAGGCCAGCCTGCAGGCCCTCATCGACAAGGTGGCCGAGCTGGGCATCGAGCCCAGCGAACAGACCATGTTCATCTGCCACGCCGACTGCGAGGTGGAGGCCCGGGCCGTGGCCGAGGAGCTGAAGGCCCGCTACGGCGTCAAGGAGGTCTACATCAACTACATCGGCCCGGTCATCGGCAGCCACACCGGCCCGAACACCATGGGTCTGTTCTTCTACGGCACGAAGCGCTGACCCCAAACTGACAAAACGGAGGACACGCCATGGAATGGCTGGAAATGAAGATCGACACCTCCCACGCCGGCCTTGACCCGGTGTGCGCCATGCTGGAGCAGCAGGGCGTCACGGGACTGATGATCGACGACGAGACGGACTTCCAGGACTTCCTGGAGCACAACCGCCAGTACTGGGACTACGTGGACGAGGAGCTATTGGCGGAAAAGCGGGGCGTCAGCCGCGTCACGTTCTATCTGGAACGGAACGAGAACGCCCTGTCCACCATCGCCGCCGTCCGCATGGCCATGTCCGCCATGAAAAAGGAGCACCCGGAGTACGCCCCCCTGCTGCTGACCATGGACAACGTGGCCGACGCGGACTGGGAGAACAACTGGAAGCAGTTCTACAAGCCCATGGAGATCGGCGACCGCCTGCTGGTCGTCCCGGAGTGGGAGCAAGCCAGCGACCCGCAGCGCATCATCCTGCGGCTGAACCCCGGCCTGACCTTCGGCACGGGCAGCCATGCCACCACCCGCCTGTGCTTACAGGCGCTGGACACCCACATCCACGGCGGCGAAAAGGTCCTGGATCTTGGCTGCGGCAGCGGCATCCTGTCCATCGCCGCCCTGCGGCTGGGCGCGGCCAGCGCCTTCGCCTGCGACATCGACGAAAAGTGCGTGGACGTGGCCTACGAAAACGCCGCCCTGAACCACATCACCAAGGACACCTACACCGTCCGCTGGGGCGACGTGCTCCACGACCAGCAGCTCCGCACCGAGATGGGCGGCGGCTACGACATCGTGGTGGCCAACATCGTAGCCGACGTCATTATCGGCCTCAGCGGCAGCGTCCGGGACTTTCTGAAGCCCGGCGGCCTGTTCCTCTGCTCCGGCATCATCGACGACCGGGCGGAGGAGGTGCTGCAAAAGCTGCGGTCCGACGGCTGGGACGTGATCGAACAGCGCAGCAGCGAGGGCTGGTTCAGCTACCTGAGCAGAATGTAAAAAAAAGAACCGCCATCGGCGGTTCTTTTTTTCTGTTCATCTCCGTATCACCCGTCCGGCCATCACGCCGGTCAGCTGTCCGTCCCGGACGGCGTCCTGCCCGTCCACCAGCACCAGCGTCATGCCCTCCGCCGTCTGCCGGGGCTGCTGATACGTCCCCCGCTCGTGGAGCTTCTCCGGGTCGAACACGCACACGTCCGCGTCCGCCCCCTGGGCCAGCACGCCCTTGCCCCGCAGCCGCAGGGCCGCCGCCGGCGCACCCGTCAGCTTATGTACGGCCTGCTCCCACGTCAGCGTCCCCGTCTCCCGGACAAAGTGCTCCAGCAGCCGTGTGCAGCTGCCGTACACCCGGGGATGGGGCTGCCCCTCCGTGGGATAGGTGGCGTCGGAGATCAGGCTGCTGTACGGGTCGCGGAGGATGTCCGCGATGTCCGCCTCTGCGGCCATAAAGTCGATCATCGTCACCTGGCAGTGCTCCCGGATCAGCAGGTCGCAGCAGGCGTCCAGCGGCGTCTTGTGCTCCATCTCCGCCAGCTCCGCCACGCTCTTGCCCAGGTACACCTGGTCCTCCGGGCAGTGCAGGCTGGTGAGGAAGATTCCGTCCCAGCCCGCCAGCCGGGCGATGTCGTCAAAGCCCTCGCCGCTCTCGATGCGGCGGGCCAGCAGCTCCCGCTGGCGGGGATCGGCCAGCCGCTCCGCCACCGCGTCCATACCGCCCTCCAGAAACTCCGGCGGCAGAATGTGCAGCAGCTGGGTAGAGCCGGCGGTGTAGGGATACACGTCGCAGCTCACGTCCAGCCCCTCCCGCCGGGCGTTTTCCATCAGGGCCAGCGCCCGGGGGATCTTCGTCCCCCAGTTCTCCCGGCCCATGGCCTTCAGGTGGCTGATGTGCATAGGCACGCCCAGCGCCCGGGCCACCGTCAGCATCTCCTCCACGGACTGGCACACGCCGCCGCCCTCCTGCCTCATGTGCACCGTCACCGGCACGTCCTGCCCGGCGATGGGCTGCAAGGCCCGGATCAGCTCCTCCGTGGTGTAAAAGCACTCCGGCGCGTAGCCCAGCCCCAGGGACACGCCCAGCGCGCCGTCGGCCAGCGCCTGCTCCAGCGCCCGGTGTATGGCCCGGTAGTGCCGGTCCTCCAGATGCTCCAGCTCATAGCCCGCCGCGTCGGCCCGCAGCACCCCCGCGCCGGCCAGCATCCCCATGTGCATGGGCAGCGCCGGCAGCGACGCGAAGTAGTCCGCCAGTGACCCGGTGGCCATCTCCGCCGGGATCTCCCCGGTGATGGGCCGCAGATAATCCCGTATGGCCTGGCCGTGATCCCCACCGAAGGGCGCGCAGCTCAGGCCGCAGTTGCCGTTGACGATGGTGGTCAGCCCCTGGCACAGCTCCGCCGCGCCGAAGCCGGGGCGGAACGCCGCCGCGTCGGCATGGCGGTGTATGTCGATGAACCCCGGCGTCACCGTCAGGCCCGCCGCGTCTATCTCCCGCCGGGCCTCCCGGCCCGTCAGGCCGCCTATCGCGGCGATCTTGCCGTCCTGAATGGCCACGTCCGCCCGGAAGCCCGGCGCGCCCGTGCCGTCTATCACCGTACCGTTCCGAATAATGATGTCAAGCATGGTCTGTCCCTCTTTCCTGCTTCCCCGCCGCCAGCGGCAGGGTGATGATGAACCGCGTCACGCCCCCGCCGCTCTCGCAGCGCAGCGTGCCCCGGTGTGCGTCGATGATAGCCTTGGCGATGGGCAGCCCCAGCCCGAAGCTGTCGCCGTCCGTCCGGGCCTCGTCCGCCCGGTAAAACCGGTCAAAAATGTGGGGCAGCTTGTCCGCCGGGATGTCCGCTCCGCGGTCCGCCACCGTCACCACAGCGAAGCGTCCCTGCTTCTCCGCCGTCAGGCGGATGTCCGTGCCGCTGTCCGAATACTTCACCGCGTTGTCCAGCAGCGCCGCCAGCGCCTGGCCCAGCTTCGCGCCGTCGCCCCGCACCGGCAGGGACGGCGCAATGTCGTACTCCAGCCGTTTCCCGGCCTCAAAGGCCACCGGCTCGAACCGCAGCGCTGCCGTCACCGCCGCCTCCGACAGGTCCGCCGTCTGCTCCGGCAGCGACCCGGCGCTGCGCTGGGCGCGGGACAGCGTCAGCATATCCTCCACCAGCAGCTTCATCCGCCGGCTCTCCTCCCGGATGTTGTCGATATACACCGCCTGCTCCGGCAGCGCCGACTGGTTCAGCAGCTCCGCCGAGGACAGTATCACCGTCAGCGGCGTTTTCAGCTCATGGCTGGCGTCGGACAGGAACTGCTCCTGCTGCGCCCACGCCGCACCCACCGGCCGCGTCACCACGCCGGACAGCAGATAGCTGCACAAAAACAGCACCAGCAGCGCCGCCGACCCAGCCAGCGAGCATACCGCCGCCATAGACCGCATGGTGGTGCTCTCCAGCGTGGTGTCCGTAAAGGCGATCAGCGTGCTGGTATACCCGGTCTTACGCAGATACCGCAGATGGAAATCCGCCAGCAGCCCCGTGTCCTCCTCCTGGGCCAGCGCCTCGGTCACGATGGCCGCCAGCTGGCTCTGGTCGCTGAGGTCGTAGTAGCTGTTGCCCGCCACCCGGGCCATGCCGCTGGCATACACCTCCGCCACGAAGCAGGGGATGCCCTCCGCGCCGGGCTGCCGCGAACCGTAGTCCCCGCTCTCCAGCGCCTGATACAGCTGCTGCTGCACGCTCCTGCGGTAGTTGTTCCGGGAGATCAGCACCACCGCCGCGAACACCGCCAGCAGCACCAGCGAGATCAGCAGCATATTGGTGGCCACCACCTTCCAGCGCAGATGGCGTATCATGATTCCACCTCCAGGCAGTAGCCCACCAGCCGCAGCGTCTTGATGCGGACGCTGGACTGCAAATGGGTCAGCTTCCGCCGCAGGAAGGAGATATACACCTCCACGTTGTTGTCCTCCGCCGCGGAGTCATAGCCCCACACCTTCAGGATCAGCTGCTCCTTCGTCACGATCTGGCTGCCGTTCTTCATCAGCAGCTCCATCAGGTCGTACTCCCGCCGGCTCAGCCGCACCTCCCGTTCGCCGCACCGCAGCAGAAACGTAGACTGCCGCAGCGTCAGGTCGCCGAAGGCCGTCTCCCCCGTGTCGGCGCTGACCTCCTCGCCGCTGCGCCGCAGCAGCGAGCGGATGCAGGCCAGCAGCTCCTCCGACTCAAAGGGCTTGGTCAGATAGTAGTCCGCGCCGCAGTCCAGCCCCCGCACCCGGTCGCTCAGCTCGCTCCGGGCCGTCAGCATCAGCACCGGCAGGCTGCTGCCGCCGCTCCGCAGCTCCCGCAGCAGCGTAAAGCCGTCCATCCCCGGCAGCATGGCATCCAGCACCAGCAGGTCATAGATGCCGCTGCGGGCGTTGTCCAGCCCGGATATGCCGTCGTTGCACACGTCCGCCGTGTAGCCCTGCCGGTGCAGCAGCTCCGCCAGGGTGGCCGCCAGCCGCTTCTCGTCCTCCACGATCAATATCCGCATACCGAACTCCTTTCGCCGTTCCCGGCGCTCCTTACGAAAGTCCCAGCGCCGCCAGCGTCAGCACCTGGGCCAGTCCCGTCTCCTCCATGCGGTAGATGGTGGTGTCGCCGTCCAGCGTCACATACCGTCCGCCGTCGCCGGTGCTGCCGCCGATGGTCAGCGTCAGCGCGCCGTCGCCGCCGTGGGCGTTGACGTAGTTCACCGCCAGCACCGCCGCCGGCGCGTCCAGGCCGCACACCTCTGCCGCGCCCTCCGCCGGGTCATAGTCCACGCAGGCCGTCACAGCCAGCTTGCCCAGCTCGTCCACCAGCGACGCCGTCTTTTCCGTCACGTCCCGCGCGCCGGACTTCCGCGCGCCGCTCTCATCCACGGAGAACGTCACCTGCTTGCCCTCCGCCCCGGTCAGCGTCAGGGACTGCAAATTCTCCGCCGTGATAGCCGGCAGCTCCGGCAGCACCGCCATGTCGTAGATGCTGCGGCTCAGCGCCGCGCCGTACTCCTCTGCGGCCAGCCGCACCACGCCGTCCTGCGTCAGCACGTACCACCGCCCGTCGGCGGCCTGCGATCCCACATAGATGGTGCTGGCCGCGCCGTCCGCCGTGGCCGTCACATACCGCCTCGGCGTCTCCAGCCCGTAGCCGCTCAGCTCGCCCTGGTCCTGCACCGGCTCTGCGGCGGCCAGTGACGACGGCAGCGCCAGCAGCTCCGCCGCGGCGCTCTGGTCCAGTGGGAACGTCCTGTCGTCCACCCAATACCACGTATCGTCCGTCCGGGCGAACCGCAGCGTCACCTCGCCGTCGCACAGCTCCAGCGCCGTCACGCCCTCCACCGGCACGGTATTCACCGTCATATCCTCCTGCTTGGGCTGGGCCTCCTTTTTGCCGCAGCCGCATAAAAGCGTCAGCGCCGCCAGCAGCGCCATCGCCTGTATCCGTCGTTTCATGTCTGTGTCTCCTTTGCCGTATTCTGCCCCTCAGTATACCAATTTCCCGGGGAAAAAGAAAGAACAAATCGTAAATCTTGCGGTGAATACGCAAAGGGCAGGCCCTCCGGCCCGCCCTTTGACGTACTTCCCTTCTGTTTGCCATGTTCGGAATGGTCTGTCTCTTTTTCTACGCCTCCCAGTGCTGCCGCCGCTTCACGCCGCACAGCCGCGCCGCCCACGAGGTAGGAAAGCTGCGTACCGCCCGGTCCAGCCGGGTCACAGCGTCGTTATACAGCAGGCGGCTGGTGCGGAGCATCTGCTCGCAGCAGTCCGACGTACCGAAAAGGCGGCTGTATGCCTCGTCCGTCCGCAGTCCGGGATGGCGGTCCGCCGTGGTGGACACCGCCGCCAGCACATCGTCCAGCAGCTGTTCCTGCTGCCGCACCTCCTCCGGTGTGGACGACGGCCCGATGACCCGGCGGCGCAGCCGCAGCTGCTCCGCCAGCGCCGCCATATTCTCCCCCGCGTAGCCCTGGGCCACCTCCAGCAGCGCCAGCACCGCATCGAACCGCGTGGACAGATGCGTGCCGATCTGCTTCATGGCCCTGCCGGCGTTCTCGTCCATCGTCCGCAGGCTATGCCGGGCAGACAGAAACACCAGCACCACCGTGACCAGCAGTATGGCACAGCAGATAAGCAGATCCATGCACGTTCCCCCTTCCGTCCGTCATCCCCCCGACGTCCTATGCCGCCAGTATACCGCACCGGGACTGCACCGGCGGTTAAAATGCATGAACCGTCCGAAAAAGGGAATAAATCGCCGGAAAACGCCGCAGCGGGCGTCACATCACAGTGACACCCGCAGGATAAACCGGCCATTTTTTGCGGCGAAGGAATACACGCCGTTGTAGCGCTCCACAATGGAGCAGATGCTGCGGACGCCGATACCGTGGCCCTCCGCCTCGGTGACGGGCAGCCCCTTCCGGAAGCGGACGTCCGGTCCGCAGGTGTTGGACACCTGCAAAAAGAATTTGCCGCTCTTCTCGTAGGCCAACGCCTCGATGTCGCAGTCCTTGCCCTCCGCCCGCAGCCGCTGGCAGGCGTGGAGCGCATTTTCCATGGCGTTGGACAGCAGCACACACAGGTCCGTCTCCGCCACCGGCAGGAATTGGGGCACCTCCGCCCTGACCCGCATGGGGACGCCGCTGTCCTCCGCCCGCTGGGCGTAGGACGACAGGATCAGGTTCACCGCCTCGTTCTCGCAGAACCGGCGCACCTTCTGGGCCTCGATCTCGGCACAGACCTGGCGGATATAGGCCTGTGCCCGCTCCGTCTGTCCGTTTTCGATGCAGCCGGACAGGAACTGCATATGATGCCGCAGGTCGTGGCGGTAGGTGCTGGCCTGCCGGTCAGACTCCCGCAGGCTGGCGATCTCTCTCGTGGCCTGGGACACCTGCAGGCGCAGGCTCGCCTGGGCCTGCTCCAGCCGGCTGCGCTCCGCGTTCTCGGCGGAGGTCCGCAGCACGAACACCAGATACAGCACGCAGCACACGGAGGGCATGAACTCCACCGCCGCCGCCAGACCCCGCTCCAGCATATCGGTGTAGACCCGGGTCAGATAGTCAAAGGCGTAGCTGGTGGCGGGTATGATGCCGAAAAACACCTGCATGGACGGCTTCGTCCGCCCGATGGCCCGCACGGAGGGCGCTACGAATTTCAGCAGTCCCCACAGCAGCGGCAGCGTCACGATCAGCTCCGCCACGCTCTGGGTATTGCTGCCGCCGCCGATGCAGGCCACGGCGAACAGCGCGATCCACCGCCGGATCTGGCAGCACAGATACGCCGTCAGCACCGACACGATGGGCCAGATCGTCCTCCGTTTCATCACGCACAGCACGATCATCAGCGGCAGGTGGGTCACCAGCGGGTAGATCGCCCGCAGCAGCCTTACGTCGGAGACGTAGTACACCACGCCATGGATCAGCAGGATCACCGCCATGCAGCCCCAGTAGCGGGCCAGCCGCTTCCGCGTCCAGTGCAGGTCGCAGAAGGCGGCGGACAGGATCATGCCGAAAATGCCCACCACCGCGTCGTTCAGCAGCGAAATGCCGTTCCACAGCGCCTCATAGGACGCTGCGGCCGTTCCGTCCATCATAGGACCACCTGCTTTCGGCTGAACACGTGCTCCAGATACCGCTCCTTGATCTCGGAGAACTTCCCGTGGGGGATGGGGATCTCCGTCAGGCACGCCATCTGCAAGCCCCGGTAGGAGATGCTCTGTATATAGTCCATGTTCACCAGGAACGACCGGTGCGGCCGCAGGAAATTGCCGTAGCCCTCCAGATCGGCGGTGAGCTTGTCCAGACTGCCGGCGCTCTCCAGCACCTGGCCGTTGGCCATGTGGAACAGCAGCGCCCGCCCGATGATCTCACAGTATTCCAGCTTGTCCAGCCGGATGCGGGAAATGCCGCTCTTGCAGCGCAGCAGGATGCTCTGCTCCTCCGTCCGCCGGCACTCGTCGATGACGGAGTCCATCAGCTGAAAAAACGTCTCCTCCCGGATGGGCTTGAGCTGGTAGTAGTACGCCCCCACGGTGTAGGACTGCACGGCGAACTCGGCGGAGGAGGTGAGGAAGATGATCTTCACATCGTTGTCGAACTGCCGGATCTCCCGGGCGGCACTGATGCCGCTCTCCCCCGGCATGATCACGTCCAGCAGCAGCACGTCGGGGTGCAGGCCGTTCTCCATCTCCGCCAGCAGCTCCAGCGGACTGCGGAAGGCCGTGTACTCCATATCCGGACAGCGCTGGGCCTTATACCGCTCCAGCAGGTCGGTGATCTGCTCCAGAAACACCGGCTCGTCGTCGCAGAACGCGATCTTGATCATGGGGCAGCTCACCTCCCTTCGTTTCACATCAGCTTCTGGTGTTGTCATTCCGAGCCAGTTCTCAAACTGGCGTGGGAATTCGTCTCCCCGCGCCCGCAGGCGCGGCCTTGCCTCCCTCTGCGAGGGAGCCCCTTCCACGGGCGGGGTAGAACCCCGCCCCTACACACGGCTTTCCGGCGGTCTTTTCGTAGGGGGCGATGCCCACGCAGTGGAGCGAAGCGGAACAAGTACCCTTGGGGTGCATCGCCCCGCACACCGCGCAGCGGTGTCATTCCGAGCCAGTGACCGATGTCACTGGCGTGGGAATCCGTTCCCCACTCCCGCAGCGGAACTTTTATCGTATTGCCTTCTCCAGCTCGTCGATCAGCGCCGCGATGGCGTCCTCCCGGCAGTCCGGCAGTATGTGGACGCCCGGCGTCTCCCGCACCTGCGGGATGGCGTTGGCCGGCGCGCAGCCCAGCCCCGCCCATGTCAGCATGGAAATATCGTTGGCGTGGTCGCCCACGCACACCACGTTCCCCTGGGGAACACCCAGCATCTGGGCCATGTGGGCCACCATACCGCCCTTGTTCGCGCCCTTGGCCGTCAGCTCCACCAGCGTCACCGCGCTGGGCACGACCTCGTAGTCATTATACCACGGCTGGCGGCGCAGGTATCCCAGCAGCATGGGCAGGTGTTCCTCCTCCGTGGAGAACAGCGCCTTGCTGATGGGCGAGGGCACGTCGTCCATGGAGGCCACCTCCACCGTGGGCGTGTGGGTGACGTGCATATGGCGGCGGGTCACATCGTTGGCGTTCAGCGCGTGGATGCTGTTGTCGTCGTGGTACAGCTCCACCGCCACGGCGGGCAGCTCCGCCGCCACCTGGGCGATGTGCACCCGGGCCGCCTCCGGCAGAAACGCCGTATACAGGTACTTGCGCTGAGGAAAGTCGTAGATAGCCGCGCCGTTGAACAGCACCGTCGGCCCGTTCATGGGGATGTCGTCCACCACCGTCTCAAAGGCCGGCTTGGCCCGGCCCGTGGCCACGGAGAAAACGCCGCCCTCGGCCATAAAGTGCTGCAGCGCCGCCCGGTTGCGGGGGGAGACAGGGGGCATATCCACGCACAGGCGCAGCGCCTCCTCGGTGTAGACCAGCGTATTGTCGAAGTCGCTGACCAGCAGCATACCGTCAAAGATCCCCATCGTCACGCCTCCGTTCCGCCGTTGGGCTTGCTGCCGCCATTTCCGCCGCCCCGGCGGTGACGGCGGCGAGGCCGCTTCTTCTCACCGGAGGGCGCACCCTCGGCGGCGGGCTGCTGCGGCTTGGGCGCGGCAGGCGGATTGACGCCTGCGCCGTTTCCGCCGCCGTTTCCGCCGCCCCGGCGGCCTCCTCTGCGGCGGCGATTGGAACTGCCGCCCTCCTTGGGCTTGTCGCCCTCGGCCTTGGGCGCGGGAGTCTCCGCCGCTGTTTTCTCCACGCGGGGCGCGTCGCCCCGGCGGCGATCCCGCCCGCCGCGACGGCGGCGGCGCTTCTCGCCCTCGGCGGACTCCGCCGCGTCGGGGTCAAAATCGCTGATGAGCGTCACCGGCGGCAGCAGCTCCTCCTCCACCGGCTCAACATAGCGCTCCGGCCGCTTGTCGGGGATGGTGATGCCGTCCCGGCTGCCCTTGCCGTTACGCAGGACGCACACCTCGCAGTTGTGGTAGCACCGGGCGTTTTCCGGCCGGTCGTCCAGCCGGACGTTCACCGTCTCCTTCAGCAGGTTGATGTCGCTGACGTTGCCCGGCCCGTCCGGCGTCAGCACGAAAGAGTCGTTCTTGGGCATACGCTTCACCGCGTCCTCATAGGCGTCCTGCTCGTACTTCAAACAGCACATCAGCCGCCCGCACGTGCCGGAGATCTTGGTGGGGTTCAGGCTCAGGCTCTGGGTCTTGGCCATCTTGATGGACACAGGCAGGAATTCATCCATGAACTGGGCGCAGCAGAATGGCCGCCCGCAGATGCCCAGGCCGCCGATCATCTTGGCCTCGTCCCGGACGCCGATCTGGCGCAGCTCAATGCGGGCGCGGAACACCCCCGCCAGATCCTTCACCAGCTCCCGGAAATCCACCCGTCCGTCGGCGGTGAAGAAGAACAGGATCTTGCTGCCGTCAAAGCTGCACTCCACCCGCACCAGCTTCATCTCCAGCTTGTGCTGCTGGATCTTCCTGCGGCAGATGTCAAAGGCCTCCTTCTCCCGGCTGCGGTTATAGGCCGCCGTGTGGCAGTCGTTGTCCGTGGCGATACGCACCACGGCCCGCAGGGGCTTCACCACCTGATCGTCCTCCACCTGGTGGTTGCCCTGGGCACACTGGGCGAATTCCGGCCCTTGAGCCGTCTCCACGATCACGTCCTGCCCCGCCTGGATCTGAAGACCCTTCGGGTCAAAATAGTATTCCTTGCATCCGTTCCGGAAACGGACGGAGATCACTTCGGTCATAATAGCTCCTCCCATCTTACGGCGATAGCGCCCAGAACCTGGCCTACGCCCACATTGTAATCACATTCTCCGGCATACTGGGCCAGCATATCCGCCAGCGCTGCCAGCTGCCGGTCCGTCAGCTTGTCCGACAGGGCCGCCGCCTCCCGGGCGCACAGCGGGTCGGGCCGGGGCTTGCCCCGGCGCATCAGCAGCGCCTCCGCCGCGGCCCGCCAGCAGTCCTGCAGGATCTGCCGCAGCTCCTCCCGCCTGCACTTCCCCGTCTCCAGGGCCGTCAGGCATCTCACCACCGGCAGCAGCCGTCCCTTGCCGAAGGCCTCGCACAACTCCCCGGCGGCCTGACACAGCGGCTGCTCGTCGCCGCCGCCGCACCGCAGCAGCACGCACCGGGACCGGATGGTCTCCAGCAGCGACGCCGGGCTGTCGGCGCAGAAGATGAACGCGGCGTAGGGCGGGCCCTCCTCCACGATCTTCAGCAGCACGTTCTGATCCCGCTCGTTGAGCTGGCGGCAGTCCGGCACGATGTAGACCTTCCGCTCCGCCTCGTTGGGGCGGATATACACATCCTTCCGCAGCGCCCGGACGGCGTCCACCGTCAGCTCCCGGCGCTCCGTGTCCTGCACGGTGATCACGTCGGGATGGATGCCCTCCAGCACCTTGCGGCAGTGGCGGCAGCGCAGGCAGGGCTTCTCCCGCCCCTCGCAGACGTGGGCGGCGGCCAGATACCGGGCCGACGGCAGCAGGTCGCCGCTGCCGGTGAGGATCACCGCGTGGCTCAGCATCCCCTCGTCAGCGGCACGGCGCACTGCACGAAGCCATGTGCTGTTTTCCGCCGGGAGCTGGGCCATATCGTCACCTCATTTGCCTACTTTTTCAATATATTAGTATACCACAGCGGCAGCAGCGCAGGCAAGGCCGATTTTGTTCCTTTTTCCGGAAACGGGAATAAAAGTTGCATTCATGCATCAAATAGGCTATGATACAGGGGGAGATTTCTCCCTCTCAAATGTCTGTCATTGCGAGCCAGTCCACAGACTGGCGCGGCGATCCGTTTCCCAATTTCCATGGAGGATACATTATGTGGTACGCATTGCTGCTGGCGGCCTGTGTGGCCGGTGACCAGCTTCTGAAATATTGGGTGGTGAACCACCTGGAGATCGGCCAGTCCGCCGCCTTTCTGCCGGGTCTGGTGCGGCTGACCCGCCTGCACAACACCGGCGCGGCCTGGGGCAGCTTCTCCGGCAGCACCGCCCTCCTGACGGCGGTGACGGCGGTGCTGCTCATCGCCGTGGCGTGGCTGGTGCTGAAAAAGATCGTCCGCCACCCCCTGGGTCTGTGCGCCGCCATGCTGGTGCTGGGCGGCGGCATCGGCAACATGATCGACCGGATCTGCCGGGGCTACGTGGTGGATATGTTCGACCTGGAATTCATGGATTACCCCATCTTCAACCTGGCGGACTGCTTCGTGGTGGTGGGCGTGATCCTGGGCGCGGTATACTATCTGTGGTTCTACGACAAATACGACGGGAGGAAAACGAAGCATGACGACGGTGCTGACAGCGGCCAATGAGGACGCCGGAACGCGGCTGGACGCCTTTCTGGCCGCCCGCCTGCCGACGCTGAGCCGCTCCCGGGCGGCGTCGCTGGTGCAGGAGGGCCGCGTCACCGTGAACGGCCGCCCCGTCTCCAAAAGCTGCCGCTTGAGCGGCGGCGAGACGCTGTCCGTTGCCCTGCCGGAGCAGCCGGAGGACACGGCGCTGACCGCCCAGGACATCCCTCTGGACGTGGTGTACGAGGACGACGATGTCATCGTGGTGAACAAGCCCGCGGGGCTGGTGGTGCACCCCGCCCCGGGCCACCCGGACGGCACGCTGGTGAACGCGCTGCTCCACTACTGCGGCGACAGTCTCTCCGGCATCGGCGGCGAAAAGCGCCCCGGCATCGTCCACCGCATCGACCGGGACACCAGCGGCCTCATCATCGCCGCCAAGAACGACGCGGCCCACGCCTTCCTCAGCGCCCAGCTCAGCGACCACACCCTGGCCCGGACGTATGAGTGCCTGGTGACGGGCAACCTGAAGCAGGACAGCGGCACGGTGGACGCCCCCATCGGACGGCACCCCGCCGACCGGAAGAAGATGGCGGTGGTGTCCAACGGGCGCAGGGCCGTGACCCACTGGGAGGTGGTGGCCCGCTACCCCGGCGTGACCCACGTGCGCTGCCGCCTGGAGACAGGCCGTACCCACCAGATCCGGGTACACATGGCCTACATCGGCCATCCCATTTTAGGCGACACGGTCTACGGCGCAAAGAAGCCCGTCCCCGGGCTGACGGGCCAGTGCCTCCACGCCACCGGCCTGCGCTTCATCCACCCCCGCACCCATGAGCCGGTGGAGCTGACCTGCCCCCTGCCGGAGGAATTCACCCGTATGCTGGCAAAGCTGGCGCAAAAGGCGTAAGAACGGAGATGCCGCGATAAACTGTCCGTAGGGGCGGGGCTCTGCCCCGCCCGTTTACTTCCCCTGTCATTCCGAGCCAGTGCTCACACTGGCGTGGGAATCCGTTCCCCGCGCCCGCAGGCGCGGAACACCTAAAGCCTCCCTTGTGCAAAGGGAGGTGGCGCGAAGCGCCGGAGGGAGAGATAGTATGCTTTTCATTCTCTCCCCCAGTCAGCGCTTCGCGCTGCCAGCCCCCTCCCAGAGGGGGCCAAGAAATCACACCTCTGCGTCTGCGCCGCTGTCGCTGACCTCAGCCACGGTAGAACCGATTGCGCCTACATTTCAGGGCAAACGTGTATTCCAATCGCGGCCCTTGGCCGCCACCTACCTTTGCCGCTCCGCGGCAAAGGCGCGATTTGATAATCGCCCCCCCGGAGGGTGTTTCCAAAGAGGGAGGGCCGCAGCCCTCCCTCTTTGGTCGTTTC
>CAVGVB010000025.1:0-29372 GCA_963632705.1 bacterium
AAGACAGAGGCCTCTCACGCCTTTAACATCGGTTCGAATCCGGTACGGGTCACCAAAAAGAAAGGGACACATAGTGTCCCTTTCTTTTTGGTGACGGCGGTTTTGCTCCGCAAAACCGGGCCGCCGCAGGCGGCCTTTTATTGTACGCGCAAGGGAAACCCGCCCCGGCTTCCCTTGCACACATTCCCTTCCCCGCGTTTACCGCTACTGCCTGCTGTGTCCTGCCGGCAGGCTTCCATTCTCTCTGACAGGAGGTTTTTATGTCTAAGCAGCCCATCCGCCTTTCCGACCACTTCTCTTACAGCAAGCTGCTGCGCTTCACGCTGCCCTCCATCTGCATGATGGTCTTCACGTCCATCTACGGTGTGGTGGACGGCCTGTTTGTCTCCAACTTCGCCGGCAAGACCCCCTTCGCCGCCATCAACCTGGTCATGCCCTTCATCATGATCCTGGGCGGCATGGGCTTCATGATCGGCACAGGCGGCACAGCCCTTGTCTCCAAGCTGTTGGGCGAGGGCAAAAAGGACGAGGCCCACCGCACCTTCTCCATGATGGTGCTGTTCACCCTGCTGCTGGGCATCGTTCTCTCCGCTGTGGGCTTTCTCACCATGCGCCCCGTGTCCTATTTCCTGGGCGCGACGGATGCCATGATCGATGACTGCGTCCTCTATGGCCGCATCGTCACCGGCTTCACGTTTGCCTTCATGCTGCAAAATGTGTTCCAGAGCTTCTTCATCGCCGCCGAGAAGCCCCGCCTGGGCCTGATCGTCACCGTGGCCGCCGGTGTCACCAACATGGTGCTGGACGCACTGTTCATCGCCGTGTTCGACTGGGGCGTGGCCGGCGCGGCCATTGCCACCGGTCTGAGCCAGTGCGTGGGCGGCGTCCTGCCCCTGATCTACTTCCTCCGCCCCAACAACAGCCTGCTCCGCTTCCGGCCCACCTCCCTGCGCCTGCGTCCCATCCTCCAGGCCTGCGGCAACGGCTCTTCCGAGCTGATGAGCAACATCTCCTCCTCTCTGGTGGGTATGCTGTATAACTTCCAACTCATGCGCCTCATCGGCGAGGACGGCGTCTCCGCCTACGGCGTGCTGATGTACGTCCAGTTCATCTTCGTGGCCATCTTCATCGGCTACTCCATCGGCTGTGCCCCGGTGGTCAGCTTCCATTTCGGCGCGCAGAACCACAGCGAGCTGAAGAGCCTTCTTCGCAAGAGCACGCTGCTCATGGCCTCCGGCGGCGTCCTGCTGACCATCGCCGCCCGCCTGCTGGCTGCGCCGCTGGCGCACCTCTTCGTGGGCTACGACGCCGGGCTTTTTGAGCTGACATCCCACGCCTTCCGCCTGTTCTCCTGGTCCTTCCTGCTGGCCGGCTTCAACATCTTCGCCTCCGGCTTCTTCACCGCATTGAACAACGGCGCGATCTCCGCCGCTATCTCCTTCCTGCGGACACTGGTGTTCCAGACCGCCTCCGTCCTCATTCTCCCCCTGCTGCTGGATGTGGACGGCATCTGGTGGGCCATCACCGTGGCGGAGATATTTGCCTTCCTCATCTCCCTCACGTTCCTGTACCTGAAGCGGAATAAATACCACTACCTTTGATTTTTTCCTTGCGCTTTGATAAACATAGTGCTATACTATGTTTATCATTGTAAGGGAGGCATCCCCATGCTGGTATCCACCAAAGGGCGCTACGCCCTCCGCGTCATGCTGGAGCTGGCCCAAAGTCAGCCCGACGCCTATATGCCCCTGCCCCTTATCGCCCAGCGCCAGGGCATCTCTGAAAAATATCTGGAGAGCATCATCGCCGTCCTGTCCAGAGCCGGGCTGGTGGAGGGACTTCGCGGCAAGGGCGGCGGCTATCGTCTGACCCGCCCCACCGCCAATTACTCCGTGGGCGAGATCCTCCGCCTTACGGAGGGCTCGCTGGCCCCTGTCACCTGTCTGGAGGGCGCTGAGAACCCCTGCCCCCGTGCCGGAGAGTGCACCACCCTCCCCATGTGGCAGAAGCTGGACGACCTGATCAACACCTATCTGGACAGCGTTTCCCTATCCGACCTGCTGTCCCAGACTGACGGGAAAGCCCTTTGAGCACAAAAAAAGAACCTCCTTGGAGGTTCTTTTTTTGCGCTCATTTTACCGTTACGCGGCCTTCTCCACCTGGAAGCCATAGGTCGCGCCCGCCTCCGGTGCGGCGTAATCCACGCCCACCGATGCGTACTCACCGTTGATGTAGAACGCCCAGTACGCGCCGTCCTTGTCATAGTCCGCCGTCTCGCCGTTCACCGTCTTGACGTACAGCCCGTATTCGGAGTTGTCACCGGCAATAACACCCAGCGCCAGCAGCGCCGCACCCACCGTCTCCTCGTCGGTGTTCACCGTGAACGTGACGGTCTTACCATCCGCGCCGGTGACCTGTACGGTGATGGCCGTTGCACCCTGGCCGATGACTGCGCCATCCGCCACAGGCAGCTCCACCCTATCCGCCGCGCCGCTGTCCTTCTTGCCGCAGGCCGCCAGAGACAGCGTCATCAATACCGCCAGCGCCAGTGCCAGCAGCTTCGTGATCGTCTTTTTCATTTTCATTTACTCCTTATCGTGTATTCCTATCAGCAGGCAGCCGCTGTCCACAGAGACGCGCACCGCCCTGCCCACAAAATGATTGCTGACGCCCAGCGGAAAGAATGCCGTCAGCGCCGCGTTCTCCAGCTCGTACTGCGCGCCCTGTATCGTCACACCGGACGCATCCGCTCCCAAACAGAATACGGACAGGATGCCCGCGTTCCGGGCCTCCAGCTCCAGCACATCCGGCCCGCAGATGGCCGTATACCGCTCACCGTCGCCGTAGAGCCAGCCCTTTGCGCCGCGAGAAGCCAGATAGGCCAGCGTCTGCATATTGGCCACGGTGTGGTCGCTGCGCTGTCCGCCCATGCCGCCCAGCAGGTGAAACTCCGTCTCGCCCCGGGCCAGCCCCTCCTTCACGGCCCGGACCATATCCGTGTCGTCCTTCTCCACCGGCAGGCGGAGGATATGCCCAAACTCCGGCACTTCACCCAGAGAGTCAAAATCCCCCAGCAGCAGATCAGGCGTGATACCCAGCGTCTGGCAGACGCGCCAGCCGCCGTCAGCGGCGATCACAAGATCTCCCGCTTCCACGCTCCGGGGCAGTCCGTAAAAGCTGCCCGCTCCGAAAATCAAACAAGCCATACTCCACGTTCCTTACATCCACATGGCAAACAGCCGCAGCACCGTACCCAGCAGCCGCCGCCACACAGGCCGCTCCGCCATGCGCTGGGGCGTCATCAGCTCGCTGCTGTCCACGATCCGGTCCATGTCCTCCAGCAGCGACTCAATGGCCGGCACGCCGTACAGCACCTCGCCGCATTCAAAGTGCAGCTGGAAGCTGCGGTAGTCCATGTTCACCGAGCCGACAAAAGCCACCTCCCGGTCCGCCATCACCGTCTTGCCATGTATCAGTCCCGGTGTAAAGGTGTATATCTTCACATGGTGTTCCATCAGCTCCTCAAAGTAGCTCTCCGCCACCAAGTAGGCAAACTTATGGTCCGGGATGCCCGGCATCATCAGCCGCACATCCACGCCGCTGTCCCCGGCCAGACACAGCGCCTTCATCATCGGCTCATCAATGGCCAGATAGGGCGTGGTCACACAGACCGACTGCCTTGCCCGGGAAATAAGCTGCAAGAACAGATCCTCCGCCGGGGCGTCCGGGTTGTCGTCCGGGCCGTCCACCAGCGTCTGGCAAAAGCCCTGTGCCGCCGCATGGTGCACCGGCCGGTAGTAATCATGCTCGCTGTGCAGCTCGCCGTCCATGCGCTCCCACATATAGATGAACTCACGGGTCAGTCCCCAGGCACCCTCGCCCTCCAGCCGCACGCCGCAGTCCTTCCAGTAGCCGAAGCGCTCCACGATATTGGCATACTCATCGGCGATGTTTGCGCCGCCGGTATAGGCCACGTCGCCGTCGATGCAGGTGATCTTCCGGTGGTCGCGGTAGTTGAAGTACAGCCGGTTGACGTAGTGGTGTACGGGGTTGAAGATCTTGACCTCCACCCCGGCGCGGGTCAGCGCCTCCACCTTCTCGTTTGGCATCCGCAGCATACTGCCGAAATCGTCAAATATGAGCTTGACCTCCACGCCCTGTCCGCTTTTGCGGCACAGTATGTCGGACAGCCGATCCCATATCTCGCCCTCGGCTACAATGAAATACTCCAGGAAGATGAACCGTTCCGCGTGCTCCAGGTCGTCCAGCATAGTGTTCAGATACGCTTCGCCGGTGGGCAGATATTTAACCGCGGTATTTCTGTAAACCAAAAAGCCTTTACGATCCAATCCCGCCGCAGCCGGATACCAATAGGGCATGGCCTGCCGCAGCCGCTCCAGCTCCGACTTGGCCTGCTCCTGCTGGGCCAGCGGTTCTTCCGGCTGGGGCAGCTTTTTCAGGTCCAGCCGCTTGGACTGTCTCGCGCCGTTCCACAGCAGGTACAGGATCACGCCCACCACCGGCACGAACAGCACCAGCATGATCCATCCGATCTTATAGCTGGTCGCACCGGGCCGTGACCAGATGCCAATGGCCACCGCCGCCGCCAGCAGCTCCAGTGCTGAATAGGCCAGTGCCATGCGCTGCTTCAAAACATCGCTCAGGAGGAACACCAGCGCGATCTGCGCCACCAGCAGCACCGCCACCATCACCAGCCGCAGCGCGGCGGATATACGGCGCTCTGTCCTCTGTTGTACATGGGGCTTCTTCACGGATGCTCCTCCCTTCCCGTTTTATCTGTTTCTCTTTTCTCAGTGCTGGGAAGTCCGCAGCAGACACTGCTGAATATCCCACAGCTTGTCGGACAGGTCCACGTAGTACTTGTGCGGATAGTCGAACCGCTTCACCTCATCCCACAGCGTGTCCACCTGCTGGGCGCAGTAGGCCTTGATCTCCTCCAGACCAGGCCGCTCATACACCAGCTTTCCGTTCAGGAAGATCGGCACCAGCAGCTCTTTGGCCTCGTAATTATACACAGCCTTCCGCTTCCAGGTGGCCATGGGGTCGAAGATGGTCAGATCCTTGCTGTCGTCCACCGTCTCGTCGTACACGGTGAGATAGTCTGCGATGGCCTTGCCCGTATCCTTGCCATACAGGCGGTACACCTTCTTGAAGTGGGGCACGGTGATCTTCTCCACGTTCTCGCTGACCTTGATCTTGGGCAGCACCGTGCCGTCTGGCTCTTCCACTGCCACCAGCTTATACACGCCGCCGAACACCGGCTCGGACTTGGCGGTGATCATCCGCTCACCCACGCCGAACAGGTCGATCTGCGCCCCCTGCAGCAGCATATCCTGGATCAGATACTCGTCCAGGGAGTTGGACACAGAGATCTTGCACTCTGTCCAGCCCGCCTCGTCCAGCATCTCCCGGGCCTTCCGGGTCAGATAGGCCAGGTCGCCGGAGTCCAGCCGGATGCCGCACTTGGTGATGCCCAGGGGCTTCAGCACCTCGTTGAACGCCTTGATGGCGTTGGGCACGCCGGACTTCAGCGTGTTATAGGTATCCACCAGCAGCGTGGCGTTGGTGGGGTATATCCGGCAGTAGGTCTTGAACGCCTCGTACTCATTGTCGAACATCTGCACCCACGCATGGGCCATCGTGCCGCCGGCCGGCACACCGTAGATCTCGTCGGAAATGGTGCAGGCCGTCCCGGCGCAGCCGCCGATATAGGCCGCCCGCGCGCCGATGATGGCCGCGTCTGCGCCCTGCGCCCGGCGCGAGCCGAACTCCAGCACGGTGCGTCCCTTGGCCGCACGGGTGATGCGGTTGGCCTTGGTGGCGATCAGACTCTGGTGGTTGATGGTCAGCAGCGTGAACGTCTCGATGAGCTGAGCCTCGATGGCCGGCGCACGGACGATGACCAGCGGCTCTTTGGGAAACACAGGTGTTCCCTCTGGTATGGCGTAAATATCGCCGGTAAACCGGAAGTTCCGCAGGTAATCCAGGAACTCCTCGCAGAACAGATTCCGTCCCCGAAGATACGCGATGTCCTCCTCCGTGAAGTGCAGATCCTCGATGTAGTCGATGAGCTGCTCCAGTCCGGCCGTGATGGCGAAACCGCCGCCGTCCGGCACTTTGCGGAAAAACACGTCGAAATAGGTGATGCGATCCTTGTAGCCTGCCTCGAAGTAGCCGTTGCCCATGGTCAACTCATAAAAGTCGCAGAGCATGGTCATGTTCAGCTTTTCCTCAGTTTTCATTCGTATACCTCAAATCGGTCTTTGCGCGCGGCGCAAAGTGTAGTGCATAGTATTATACCGCTTTTCCCCCGCTAAGGCAAGCCCTGCCGCCCTTTCCCCGTATTTTCTCCCGGTATATGTCCGAAAACCCGGTGGTAAACCAACGGTCGGTTGCTTTTTTTGGTACATTTGCTACAATAGCGGCGAGGTGATCACTTTGGACAAACAACTTTTCGGCGCTTTCGTCGCCGAGCAACGCAAGCGGCAGGGCCTGACCCAGCAGCAGCTGGCCCAGGCGCTGCATATCACCGACAAGGCGGTGAGCAAATGGGAGCGCGGGCTCAGCCACCCCGACGTCACCCTGCTCCACCCTCTGGCAGCCGCGCTGCACCTTGCCGTGGATGACCTGCTGACCTGCCGCCCCGGAGAAAGTGAGGAACATTTGGAACACATCACCCCTACCACCCCCGCGGCCTCGTCAGCCGTGCAGGCCGTGGTGGACATCTCCCATGCCAACGATGTCCAGCAGCAAAAACGCCGCCGCTTCCGTGCGGCGGCCGCCATCTTGGCCATTATCGTTTTGATCGTGCTGGCGGTACGGCAGTACAACGGCGGGCTGTTCCTGCGCCAGCGTACCGCTGCCCCCGACGGTACTTTCACCCTGTCCGTCTACCGTGACGGTCTGTTTACCGGCCGCTATTGGCTGCAAAGCAGCACGCCTTTGTATGTAGAAAGTCACTGCGCCTTCTGCGATCAGTTCTCCGCCCACACGGTCAGCCGCGTGCAGCTGCCCGAGCACGTCACCGACGTGACACAAATGCGCTGGTCCGCCGATGACCGCCGCCTGCTGCTGTATGGTGAGAGCAGCGGGAGCGTCAGCCCTGTCTATCTGGAGCTGTGGGACTTCTCTGCCGAGCCCATCCGCCGCCAAGAACCGACTGCGGGCATTTTAGTGCAGCTCTCCGGCTACGAAGATCCGGAGCACCCCACCGCGCCGCTGCTGCCCGCTCTGCCCGGTGTAGCGGAAGACACCTATATTCCCCGCGTCTCTCTGTCCTCCCCCCGCTGGCTGAGCAGCGGCGACCTGGAGCTGAGCTACGCCTACACCGGCACGGACGGCGTCCGTCGTGCGGGCACGCTGATCTACGACGCAGACGCCGACCATATCCGCTCTGTCTCCGCCCCATAACAGCAAAAAGAACCGCCTTCCGGCGGTTCTTTTTGCTGTTACAGATAAGGAATTACTCCTCGTCCTCGCCCTCATCGTTGACCAGGTCGCTCAGATCAAACTCCAGCTTCGCGCCGCAGTTGGGGCAGATGACCTCGCCATCCTCCAGGACGGACTCGTCGAAGTAGACCTCCTCCTCGCACTCGGGGCAGTTGGTCATAAAGCACTCCTCTTCCTCGTCGTCCTCATCTTCGTCCTCGTCATCATCGTCCAGGGCGAAGTACAGCGTCTCCTCCACGTCGCTCAGGTCGTCGCTGACGGCGTCCAGGCCGTCCTCCACGTCGCACAGCTCGTCGTCGATCTCCGCAAACTTCTCAGCCATATCGTCCAGCACGTCGATGATGGCGGCGATCAGCTTGCCCTCTTTGCTCTCGGTGTCCAGGTTCAGGCCCTCGGCCAGTCCCTTCAGGTATGCTACCTTCTCAGAGATCTCCATAATAGCTCCTTTCTGTACGGTCAGTTGGTGGTTGACTTACTTGCAGCGGCCGATATACTCGCCGGTACGGGTATCGATGGTGATCTTGTCGCCGATGTTGATGAACAGGGGCACCTTCACCTCAGCGCCGGTCTGCACAGTGGCGGGCTTCAGGGTGTTGGTGGCGGTGTTGCCGGCCAGGCCGGGCTCGGTCTCGGTGACTTCCAGGTCCATGAAGTTGGGGCACTCCAGGCCGAACACATTGCCCTTGTAGCTCAGCACCTTGCACACGGTGTTCTCGGTGATGAAGCGGAACGCGTCGCCCAGCAGCTCCTTGTTCAGGGGCACCATGTCGTAGGTCTCCTGATCCATGAAGTAGTACAGGTCGCCGTCGTTGTAGCTGTACTCCATGTCGCGGCGGTCCACAAAGGCCTCCTCGAACTTGGCGGTGGGGTTGAAAGAAGTCTCGGTCACAGCGCCGGTCACCACGTTGCGCATCTTGGTACGCACGAAAGCCGCGCCCTTACCGGGCTTGACGTGCTGGAACTCCACGACCTGCATGACCTTGCCGTCCATCTCGAAGGTCTTGCCGTTTCTGAAATCACCGGCGGTAATAGTTGCCATATTGATATTCCTCCCATTGTATATGAGGGAATATCTTCATTCCCTCTGAATAAATAATACCAGCCGAAAATCGGCCTCATATATTCTACATGATACCGCGCCGTTTGGCAAGTGTTTCCGGGGAAAAAGTTACGCTTCTTCGCATTTTTCCCGGGCTGCCGCCTTCCACGGCCTCTGGAGCAGATGCAGCACCCTGTTCCACGCGCCCTTCGGCCCGCCCAGCGGCTCTACCATCAGCGGCAGCACCCCCGCCGCGTTCGCTCCCAGCATATCCGTCAGCAGCTTGTCACCCAGCATGGCCGTCTGCTCTGGCGTCACGCCCACCCGCGCCATGGCCCTGCGAAATCCCTTGGCCGACGGCTTCCCGGCGTGTCCCTCGTATTCGATACCCAGCTCCCGGCAGAAGCGCTCCACCCGCACCGGGCTGCGGTTGTTGGACAGGATCATCACCGTGATGCCGCCCTGCGCCATCTCCTCCAGCCAGCGGCGCAGTCGCTCATCCGGCTCGCTCTGAGCCTTGGGCGCAAGGGTATAGTCCAGGTCGCACAGCAGCAGCCGGACGCCCTGCCCCGTCAGATACGCAGGCGAAATGCGGCTGTAGTCTGAAAACACCCGCGCCGGGCGCATGGAAAAACGCATATCCCCGCGTCTCCTCTCATAAAACATAGATGTATTCTACCATGCGGTCGGCCGAAAAACAAGGGGGTGCGTGGATCTGGAACTGTATCTTGCCTGCGGCCCGAAGGACGATGTCCCCCCGGGCGTTACGCCCGTCCGCGCCGCCTACCGTCTGGACGGTGACGGCGCGCTGTGCGCCCTGCCGCTGCCCTGCCGGATGCAGGGCGGCCTGCTGCTCCTCACCGCCTCCGCCGGGCGCTGCGGCGACCGCACCGCCGCCGCCATACTGCAGGAGTGCCACCGCCGCCGCTACCGCGGCGTTGTCGTCCCCTTCCCCGCGCCATCCCTTGTCCGCGCCCTGGCCCGCCCGCTGTACCGCGCCGGGCTGGAGCTGTGGCTGCACGAACAGGACGCACCCGCCGCGCCGGGCTGCTGGGTGCTGGTGAACACCTCCCTGACCCGCGGCAGCCTACAGGAACGACTGTCCCAGGCCGCCCGCGCCTTTGGCCCGGAGCGCATCGTGCTGGATCTCCAGCGCCTGCGGATGGACTTCCCCCTCCCCTGTCTCGGCGGCGACGGCACATACCTGACCGCCGCCCAGCTCTGCCGCCTGCAAAACGGCCGCACCGTGTTCTATTCCAAGGAGCTGGGCGTCCGCTACTTCACCTATCATCAGGACGGCGCGTCCCGCTTCGTCCTGCTGGACGACGGTGACACCCTGACCCGTAAGCTCACCCTGGGCGCACAGCTGTGCATCCCCCGCGGGCTGCTGACGCTGCCCGAGTGCGGCGACATCCTGCCGGAGCTGCTGGCCAAATCATAATGAAATGGGCTGGGCAGAACCCCGCCGCGTCCCCTCCCCAGAGGGTGTTTCCAAAGAGGGAGGGCCGCAGCCCTCCCTCTTTGGTCGTTTCAAGGGGAAAAGATTTTTAAGAAAAGGGGGAAATCGAAATCCCCCTTTTCTTAAACCGTTCTTTGGTTACTTTCTTTCGGGAAAGAAAGTGACCCGTCGGAGACAAAACAAATCGGAAAAACAATAAGCAAAAGCCCCCGCCATCGGCGGGGGCTTTTGCCTGTTAAGAGAGAAAAAAGGGAGAAGAAAAGATCTGGATGTTACAGTATGGTGCACCACAGCGCCAGCTCGGCAAAGAACCACACCGGGCACAGCATGGTGGTGACGCGGACGACAGGGGTGATGTTCCCCGTCAGCAGGCTGACCATGGTATAGGCGATGATCGCCGTG
This sequence comes from bacterium, assembly GCA_963632705.1. Classification (GTDB taxonomy): domain Bacteria; phylum Bacillota; class Clostridia; order Oscillospirales; family Oscillospiraceae; genus Vescimonas. Next base: position 10,371 of record CAVGVB010000025.1, read on the forward strand.
ACCACCAGGGCCGCGATCAGGTATCTGGTATTCTTCTTCGTGTTTGTCATAGGGAACAACTCCTTTCTTGTTTGTGTCCGCATCATAACACAAAAGAATATACTTGTAAAATTGATTATTCTCTGTTAATATATAGACAATTACTATAATAGGAGGCGCTCCCATGACCGATCAGGACATCGAAACTTTCTTCGCCATACTGGACAACGGCACGATGACAGCGGCGGCGGACGCACTGTTCATCACCCAGCCCTCCCTGTCCGCCCGGCTGCGGACGCTGGAGGACGAGGTGGGCGCGTCCCTGTTCTACCGGGGCAAGGGCCAGCGCCGCATCACCCTCACCGACGCGGGCCAGCACTTCCTGCCCCTGGCCCGCCGGTGGCAGAACCTGCTGTCGGAGACCCAGACCTTCGCCGCCGCGGAGAAGCGGGAGTTTCTCCACGTCATCGCCGCCTACACCGCCAACCAGTACATTCTGCCGCCGGTGTACCAGCGGTTTCTGGAACGGGAGCTGCCGGTATCCCTGTGGGTGGAGTCCATGCGTACCTACGAGGCCGTGACCGCCGTGGCCCGGGGCGACGCCGACATGGCCATCGTGGACGGCGGCCTGCACTACGACCTGCAGATCGAGATCCAGCCCATCTTCCGGGAGGCGTTTTTCCTGGTCGTGCCGGAGGACATCATCCTCACCGAGCCGGTGGAGGCCACCGCCCTCCACCCGGAGGACGAGATCCTCATCTACGGCCAGCCGGAGATCTCCCAGTGGCACGACTACTGGTTCGGCGTTAACGCCCGGCCGCTGCTCTACACCGACACGCCCCAGCTGGCGGAGACGCTGCCCGCCTGCGGCAAGCGGTGGAGCATCATCCCCGCCGGCGCGGCGGAGCTGTACCTGCGCCAGTTTTCCAACGTCCGGGTGCTGCACCTGGCCCATCCGCCGACGGAGCGCACGTTCTACCTCATCACCCCCAAGGGCCGCGGCCTGTCCGACTCGGCGGAGCTGCTGCTGGAGGATATGCGCCGCCACGTCTCCGCCGTAGACGGCATCACCCTGTTCTGACAGAGAGGAGACATCTATCATGGATTTCTGGAAAATGAACGGCGCGGGCAACGATTTCATCGTCATCGACGACCGGCAGGACGCCGTCCCTGGGGACAGGTGGCCGGCGCTGGCCCGGACGCTGTGTGAGCGCCATCTGTCCATCGGGGCGGACGGCCTGATGGTGGTAAAGCGCCCCACCTGCGGCGGCGACTATAAGATGCTGTTTTTCAACTCCGACGGCTCTGTGGGCGAGATGTGCGGCAACGGCGCCCGGTGCATCTGCCGCTACGGCTATGAAAACGGCCTGGCCGGTCCGGTCCAGCGTGTGGAGACCACGGCGGGCCTTGTCACCGGCTGGCGCATGGACCGGCGGCAGTACCGGGTGCGGCTCAACGACCCCTGCCACCTGCGTCTGGACGGCACGGCGGAGGTGGACGGCACGGTGTACGACTGCGCCTATGTGGAGTTGGGCGACCCCGGCATCCCCCACGCCGTCGTGCCCATACAGGACCTGCAAAACTGCGACACCCAGAAGCTGTTCCAGCTGGGCCGCCGGCTGCGGCATTATAAGGACTTCCCCAAGGGCGCGAACGTCAATTTCTACGAGCTTCTCGGCCCGGATCACCTCTACGAGCGCACCTACGAGCGGGGCGTGGAGGACTTCACCTACGCCTGCGGCACAGGCACCGGCTCTGCGGTCACGGTGCTGACGCTGCTGGGCCGTGTGTCCGGCCATAACGTGCGGGTGGACATGGCCGGCGGCACGCTGACCATCGACGTGGACCGCCGCCCGGACGGCAGCGTGTCCGACCTGTTCCTCACCGGCCCGACCAATATCGTCTGCAAGGGCGAGATCACCGACGAGACCCTGCTGTAACGGTCATAATCCCCATGCTGCGGCCATATAAATAGGCCAGTAACAGCATGGGAGTGGTGTGCTATCAAAGACGATCTGGAAACCCGGGCCAAAGACCTGGCCCTTTACGTCATAGAGAACCGGACCACCGTCCGCGCCGCCGCCAAGCATTTCGGCCTGAGCAAATCCACGGTACACAAGGACCTGTCGGAGCGTCTGCCGCTGTGCGACCGCGCGCTCTACCTCCAGGCAAAGGCCATCCTGGACGAGAACAAGTCCCAGCGCCATATCCGGGGCGGCCTGGCCACCCGCCGCAAGTACAAGGGCGTATAAAAAAGCAAGCACCCCCGGAGGGGTGCTTGCTTTTTTCATGTATCTCAGTTGTCGGTGCGGTGACGCCACTCCAGCTCCTGCTCCAGCTCGAACTTCAGCTTCTTGTTCTCCTCCACCAGGGTGTCGTAGTGCGTGCCCTGAACGTAGTACTTCACGAAGTTGAACGTGGCCTCGTTGAACTCCTCCTCGGTGTACTCCGGCAGCAGCGAGCCGTTCTTGCGGCGCAGGCCGGTAACGCTGATGACCACCAGACGGCGGTGCTCCTCCGTCAGCTGGAACAGCTTCAGCGTCTCGGGGATCTCCAGCTCCAGGTCATAGCGCTCGTTGACGATCTCCAGCAGGCGGCGCTGCTCCGGCTTGGCGGAGACGATGACGCCGTGCTCGGCGAACAGCCGCTTCAGATAGCTGGCGGAGACCTCCTCCCGGGTGATCGTGCCCTTGCCGATGCCGGTGAGCATGGTGTTGGACAGGTTCAGGCTCACGTAAACCTCGCTGCCGGTCTTAGGATACTTCATGGACGTACCTCCTGTTTTTTTCACGCCGCCCCGGAGGGCGCTTTCTGTTCTGCTATTACCGTACCACATCCGCCGCGGGAATGCAACCCCAACTTATCAAAAAAGTGCGCTATTTATACGAAAAAGCGGCCTATTTCCGTGAAACAAGCCGCTTTTGTTATGCCAAATGTACCAAACAACCTAAATGACCACATCGCCCCGCCGCCCCCGTCCTTGCCTCCCTCTGCGAGGGAGGTGTCAAAACCAAAGGTTTTGACGGAGGGAGAGACGTAATACGCAGTTTTCTCTCCCCCAGTCAGCGCTTCGCGCTGCCAGCCCCCTCCCAGAGGGGGCCAAGAAATCACACCTCTGTGTCTGCCCCGCTGCCTACGCAGCGTGCTATTTTTCGCCAAGACGAGGCGCGGTGCTGACGGCATACTTTGTGTATGTCGAAGCGCCGCAACGATGTATTGACGGAAAAGAGCCGCCGCCTACACCCCCTGTCCGTCAAACGCCGGCGTATACGCCTCCTCCGCCGACGTCCGCTCCTGCACGAACCCGTCGGTGATGCCGCAGTTCCGCATATACGCCGCCGCGGCCCGGTACTCCGCCGCCGTCACCCGCCGGGCCATCCGCCCGGTCATGTTGGCCGTGGGCGTGTACTGGCTCATCAGCGACACCAGCACGTCCCCTGGCGCGAACGTCTCCGCGATCCAGTCCAGCACCTGCCGGGTGTTGTCCAGATACCCCGGCAGCACCAGATGGCGGATGACCACGCCCCGCTTCAAAAGCCCGTCCTCCAGCACATAAGGCCCGACCTGGCGGAACATCTCCCGTATGGCCTCGCAGGCCACGGGGAAGTAGTCCCCCGCGCCGGACAGCTCCGCCGCCAGCGCCCCGTCGGCGTACTTCATATCCGGCAGATACACGTCCACCAGCCCCTCCAGCGCCCGCAGCGTCTCCACCCGCTCGTACCCGCCGCAGTTATACACCACCGGCACGGGCAGCCGGGGCGTCAGCGCCGGCAGTATCCACGGCAGGAAATGGGTGGGCGTCACCAGCTCGATGTTGTGCGCCCCCTGGCCGATCAGCTCCTCAAATATCTCCCGCAGCCGGGCCGTGGAGATGTCCTTCCCGAAGCCCCCGGCGGAGATGTCCCCGTTCTGGCAGTAGGCGCACCGCAGGGTGCAGCCGGAGAAAAACACCGTCCCCGCGCCGTTTCGCCCGGAGATAGGCGGCTCTTCCCAGTGGTGCAGCATGGCCCGGGCCACCCGCAGCCCCCCCGGCATACGGCAGAAGCCGCCGCCCGTTTCCGCCGTCCGTTCCGCCCCGCAGCGGCGGGGACACAGCGTGCAGATCATGCCTTGTGGATGTCGAAGTCCGGCCCGAGGTCGCCGGCCATCCAGTGGCGGCGGCACAGGCCGATATACTTGTCGTTGGCGCCCAGCACCACCTGCGCGCCCTCCTTCACCACCCGCCCGTTCTCGTCGAACCGGGCGTTGAACGCCGCCTTCTTGCCGCACCAGCAGATGGTCTTGACCTCCTCCAGCTTGTCCGCCAGCACCAGCAGGTGATAGCTGCCGGGGAACAGGTCGCCCTTGAAGTCCGCCCGCAGCCCGTAGCAGATCACGGGGATGCTGCAGTCATCCACCAGGTGTACCAGATAGTACACCTCCTCCTTGGTCAGGAACTGCGCCTCGTCGATGATGATGCAGGCGTAGCGCTGCAGCTCCGCGTCCGGCGTGGCCTGCATCTCGTCGAAGTAGACGCAGGGGTGCTGCAAACCGATGCGGGAGTACACCATGTGGTCGCCGTCCCGGCTGTCCAGCCGGGGCTTGACCATCAGCGTCTCCTGCCCCCGCTCCTCGTAGTTGAACCGCGCCATCAGCGCGTTGGCGGATTTGCTTGACCCCATCGCGCCATACTTGAAATACAACTGTGCCATCCTGTTTCTCCTTTGTGTGTGTTGTGTATGTGAAAGGTACATGATCCTGTCGCTGCTGTGTCAAAGCCTCCCTTGTGTAAAGGGAGGTGGCGCGAAGCGCCGGAGGGATTATCGTACCCCCCCCGTCCTTGCCTCCCTCTGTGAGGGAGGTGTCAAAACCTTCGGTTTTGACGGAGGGAGAGACACACCGCGCAGCGGAGTCATTGCGAGACCAGTCCGCGCCGCGAAGCAAGTACCCTTGGGGTGCAGACTGGTCGTGGCAATCCCTTCCCTTGCCTCCCTCTGCGAGGGAGGTGGCGCGAAGCGCCGGAGGGAGAGATAGTATGCTTTTCATTCTCCCCCCCAGTCAGCGCTTCGCGCTGCCAGCCCCCTCCCAGAGGGGGCCAAGAAATCATACCTCTGCGTCTGCGCCGCTGCCGCTGATGTCAGCCACGGTAGAAGCTGGTGCGTCTATATTTCAGAGTAAAAGCGGCAGCGCTCCGAGAAGCAGAGACGATGCAATATTTAGGTGAAGTTTATGCGGCACAACGTTCGCGTGGCTTATTTTGACAAGATAAAAACCGTGTGAAGCCGCGCAAGGAAATCCAAAAACGTAGTTTTTGGCGGCGTTTCTTTTCCTCTTTTCTTTCGCTGCTGAAAGAAAAGAGGCCGCCGGAGGCAAGTAAGGAAAGTGACCCGCGCCGGAGCGCGGAACTCCAAAGCCTCCCTTGTGCAAAGGGAGGTGTCATGGCCAAAGGCCTTGACGGAGGGATTGTCGGGCGGGGTAGAACCCCGCCCCTACGCCCACCTATCGAGCGTGCGCCCGTCACTCCTCCAGCTTCCCAAACGCCGTGGGCATGGGATACTCCCCCCGCTCCTCCGGGCCGGGCCACGCCCACTCCGCCGGTCCTTCGCCGGTCACCGCCAGCCGGTACACCGTCATATTCCACACGATGTGGGTAAACACGTGCTTCGCCTGAAACCGCTCCCGCCATTCCAGCGGCACGAGCCCCCACTCCGCCAGCTGCCAGGCCGCCTCCGTCTCCGTCAGCGTCCCCTCTGTGTTGGGGTACTCCCACAGCCCCGCCAGCAGCCCGCTGTCAGGCCGCCGCCGCAGGGCCGTCCGGCCCTCCCGCTCCAGCAGGAACACCGTCCGCTCCTCCTGCCGCTTCCCGGCCTTCTTCACCCGCACAGGCAGCGACGCTTGCCGCCCCTCCCGGCAGGCCGTACACAGCCCCGCCAGCGGACAGCTCTCACACAGCGGCCCGCCGGGCAGACATACCGACGCGCCCAGATCCATCAGCGCCTGGTTGAAATCCCCCGGCCGATCCGCCGGCATGATCTCCTCCATCCACTCCCGGACGGTCTTCCGGGTCTCCCCGTCCAGCACGTTGCCCTCGTACCCGGTGAGCCGCGCCGCGATACGCAGCATGTTGCCGTCCACCGCCGGGACGGCCTGTCCGTAGGCGATGGACAGTATCGCCCCCGCCGTGTAATCTCCGATGCCCGGCAGCGCCCGCAGCTCGCCGTAGGTGCGGGGCAGCGCCCCGCCGTATTGCTCCGTCAGCACCACCGCCGCCCGCTGCAAATTCCGGGCGCGGCTGTAATAGCCCAGCCCCTGCCACAGCGCCATCAGCCGCTGCTCCGGCAGCGCGGCCAGTGCCGTCACGTCCGGCGCGGCCTCCATAAACCGCTGGAAATAGGGCAGCACCGCCTGCACCCGGGTCTGCTGCAGCATGATCTCCGACACCCAGGTGCGGTAGGGCGACACCTCCTCCCGCCAGGGCAGCACCCGGCGGTGCTCGTCGTACCACGCCAGCAGCGGGGACACTATTTGGTTCAGCAGCTCTGTCTCCCGCGCCATAGTCATAGCTCCTCCTGTCCACCTCCCGCGGACACATTTACTGTCATTCCGAGCCAGTGCTCACACTGGCGTGGGAATCCGTTTCTCTTTTTCATGCCGACCGCGGCCTCTTTTCTTTCAGCAGCGAAAGAAAAGGTGTGTGATTTCTTGGCCCCCTCTGGGAGGGGGCTGGCAGCGCGAAGCGCTGACTGGGGGAGAGAAAACTTCGTATTACGTCTCTCCCTCCGTCGCCCTGCGGGCGCCACCTCCCTCGCAGAGGGAGGCACTGGGTGACCCGCGCCGGGGCGCGGAACTCCCCGCATCTCACCCCTACTTATTGAACCTCCGCGCAAACCCGCACCGGCGGCACAGCGCCTCGCTGGGCCGCCGCCGGTCGAAGCCCTCCCGGATGGCCCGCGCCCGGGGACTGTCCAGTATCCCGTCCAGCTCCTGGGCCAGCAGGTTTCCCAGTGCCAGTCGCCCCTCGCCGTCCAGACAGCAGGGCACGACCGTCCCGTCGCACAGCACGGCGATCTGCTGGCGCAGCCCGTAGCAGAACTGGGCCTCCGGCCCGGCGCTGTCCTGCCCGGGCCAGTCGAATTTCTCCCCCGGCTCAAGGAACACCCGCTCCGCCTGCCGCCGGTTGCCCTTCCGGTCGGCGGGCAGGTCCTCCGCCTGCACCCCGGCCAGCCGGGACAACAGGTCCAGCACCCGACCGTTCAGCCGGTCCGCGCCGTGCCCGTTCCACAGCCGCAGAGCGCAGATCACGCCCTCCGCCGCCAGCGCCCGGCAGCTCTCCCAGCAGCCGGTGACATAGTCCTCCAGCCCGCCGTCGCCGCCGTTGCCCTCGAAGGAATGGAGGGACACGCTGACCTTGTGCAGACAGCGCTGCCCCCGCAGCGATGCCAGCCGCGACGGCAGCAGCACCCCGTTGGTGGTAACACACACCCGGAAGCCCAGCGCGGCGCAGATGTCCAGTATCTCCCCCAGCGCCGGGTGCAGCAGCGGCTCGCCCATCACATGGAGGTACAGATAGTCTGTCCATGGCCGCAGCTTCTCCGCCAGCACCCGGAAGTCCGCCGGGTCGAGAAATTTTCCCTCCCGCGCCGTGCCGGGGCAGAAGGAGCAGCGCAGGTTGCACACGTTGGTGATCTCCACATACGCCCGCTGGAACATCCCGCCACCTCTTTCCGGTTTTTTCTATATGCGGTCCAAAAAACCGCGTCCCGCTTTCAGGAATTTACAAGTTTTTTCAAAGGTATTTTAACATAAAACACCGCCTTTGAAAAGCAAAAGAACACGCCTACCGGCGTGTTCTTTTTGCTTGTCCTGTCGTGCAAAACGTGCTATGATGACAACATCACCAAAAACAGGAGAGAAAGAGGGAGAGACAATGAAAAAACGGTATGCCGCCCTTGTACTGGGCCTTCTGCTGCTTCTGACGGCGGCGGGCTGCGCCGCCGCGCCGGACGAAGCGGAGAGTGCGGAGAGCGGGGAAAACCTCGTCCCCACAGTGAAAACTGTGAAGTCCAACGGCGTGGAATGTTACCGCACAGACGGCGTGTGCTATCCGGCGGTGTTCGGCGAACCGCAGCTGACCGGGGAGGAATTGACCGCCCTTCTGGACGGCGGTGACCCTGTGGAGATGGCCATGACCGTGAACACCGTGCCGGACGCGCTGCGTCTGCTGCGTCTGCGGCGGCAAACCGGCGAGGACATCGACAATCAGGACGCGGAGACCACCCTTCTTCGCGGCGGCACACAGCCCTATGGCTACGCACATGCCATGCTGTATCTGCTCTCCGGTGACTATGAGGACAGCGGACGCATCGACCTGTTCGCCCCCGACAACTACTACGGCTTCTGCGCCGTAAAGCAGGATGGGCTGTACTATGCGTTCGATGTGCTCGAGATCCGCGGCGACCGCTGGATCGCTTTTTCCGACATGAGCTTCGCAGACGCGGACGTGCAGACGCTGGCAGAAACACTGCGGGTAAACTGCAATTACAGTCCCTTTACAGAGGGGGTATACAAGGTAAACACCTACACGCTGCCGGATAAGGAGGCATGGGCGCTGGAAAAGACCTTCAAGCAGCGGGAGTACACCGACGAGGAGATACAGCAGCTGGCCAGCGCCGGACTGACGCTGGAGGAGGCCGCCGACAAGCTGCATTATATCGAGGACGCCGCGCTGTTTCTGCGGGCCAGCGGCTACCACGTAGACAATGATGACGCATACTTTTTGCAGGGCCGCTACGTCAATTTCAGTCTCAATCCGGGCTGCTATATCGGCGGCTACGACTGGGGCTGGGGCTTGCCGGCGGACTACACCTACGAGTACATGGCGGGAACGTGCAACGGGACGTCCAACCTGATGAACCGCCTGCTGGCGGGAGATTATGAGGAACAGGGCTACGTACTGTATTTGGGCAGCCACATCTTCAACTACATCAAGCAGGATGGATATTATTACTTCTGCGATTTCGCCAACTGCGAGATCATCTGCAACAACGGCCTGGACTATCTGATGTACGTCTGTCAAGACCCGCTGGAATTTACGGAATACTACTGTACCAACGTGTTTCCGGGCTGGGATGATCCGGAAAGCGATGAGTATCTGGTGCTGATGTACCTCTATCCCCGGGACGGCAAGGATTCACTTCCCATTGGCAGCAGCGGCGCATACGATTATCTGACCGGCGGGCGGGCCCGCGATGTTATCAGCTCCGAGGTGGAGGACACGGTGGTCATCCTCTATGAGCGGGACTGGTATCACCATAGCTTCATGGACGTAGACCCCGACGCGATCCCCGAAGAATGCTACGACCTGATCGACGGCGTGATGCATAAGGTGAACTGGCGCACCGGGGAAGTATTAGACGGCTGACGCAAAAAAGAACACGCCTTGCGGCGTGTTCTTTTTTTGCGTATGGATGCTGCCTTACCGGGCTTCGCCGCGGTCGAAGGCCACCACCACACGGCGGTTGGGCTCTGTGCCCACGGAGTAGGTGGTCACGCCCTTCACGTCCTGCAGTGTGGCGTGGATCACGTGGCGCTCGTAGGCGTTCATGGGCTCGAGGGTGACGCTGCGGCGGTACTTCTGCACCTTGCCGGCCACCTTGCGGGCCAGACTCTCCAAACTCTGCTCACGCTTGGCGCGGTAGTTCTCCGCGTCCATCTGCACGCGGATGCGCTTGTCCGAGCCGGTGTTGACGGCGTAGTTGGTCAGCTGCTGGATGGCGTCCAGCGTCTCGCCGCGATGGCCGATGAGCTGACCCAACTTCTCGCCCTCCAGAATGACTCTGTAGCGGCCCTTCTCCACCTCGTAGACCTTCACCTGGGCGGCGTTGTCCATGTGGGACAGCAAGCCGGACACGAAGGCCACGATGCGCTTGGCGTTGTCGTCATCGCACTCCGGCAGGTCCACGGCCGGGGCGGCGGGAGCGGTCTCCTGGCGCTTCTCGGGCTGGGGACGCTGCTCCTGACGGGGTTTATTCTCCTGGCGGGGCTTGCTCTGGACAGGCTTGGCCGGAGCGGGTCTCTTCTCCGCGACCTTCTCCGCCGGCTTTTCAGCGGGCTTCTCGGGGATGATGCGGGGGGCGGCCGCGGGCTCTTCCTCCACGGGGACTTCCTCCGGGCCATAGGTGATGCGAATACGGGCGGGGGTCGCGCCGATGCCTAAAAAGCCGCTCTTGGCGCGTTCGAGGATGGACACGGACACGTCGTCCCGGTCCATGCCCAGCTGCTCCAGACCTTTGCGGAGCGCTTCGTCCTCGGTCTTGCCCGTTACGTCGATGTAACTCATAGACAAAGCTCCTTATTCGTCGTTATCGTTGTAATGGCTCTCCTGATATGCCCGGCCGCGGGCATAGGGCCTGCCGCCCACGCGGCCGGCCTCCGTGGTGGAAGCGCCGTGCTCGGCGGGCTTTTTCTTCTTGGGCTGGGGCTGGGGCTTTTTCTCGCCCTTGGCGTTGACCAGCTGGCTGTTGTAATTCTCACGGGCAGCCTGCATCTTGGCGTAGCGGGCCTCGCGCTTCTGGCGCTCCTTGTCCGTCTCCTCGCGGTCCAGCAGCTTGTTGAAGTGCTTGTTCAGGAACAGCTCCTGCAGGCAGGAGAAGCCGGCGTTGCAGATCCAGTAGACGCACAGAGCGGCGGGGAGGATGTAGCCCATCCACACCGTCATCAGGGGCATCATGTAGATCATGGCCTTGGACGCGCCGTTGGCGTTGGCATTGCCGTTGGCCTTCATGGAGATCTGGGTCATGAGGAACTGGAGGGCGGCGGAGATCAGCGGCAGGATCAGGATGCCGATGACGGGCCAGCCGCCGGAGGGGAACTGGCTGAACAGGTCCTTGCCCACGGCGGACAGGTCCATGCCCAGGAAGTTGTAGTTCAGGTCGATAAGGCCGTCGAACTTGCCGGCAAACTCGCTCCAGTTCTCGTGGATGAATTTGGCCAGGTAGATCTGCTCATAGGCCGCGGCCTGACCGCTGGCGCCGGAGGTATATCCCAGGGACACGGCCAACTCGGTGATGCTGGCGATGACCTCGTTGGACAGGGACATGAAGTAGCGCAGGGGGGTGCGGATGATGTAGTACAGCGCGATGAGGATGGGGAAGGGCAGGAAGGACCACAGACAGCCGGACATGGGGTTGACACCCTCGCGGGCATAGAGGTCGGCGATCTCCTGCTGCTGGCGCTGCTGGTTGGTGGGATACTTCTTCTTGATCTCCTCCACCTTGCTGTTCATCCGGCCCATGCGGAGCATACTCTTCTTGCTCTTGAGCTGGAAGGGGAGAAGGATCAGCTTCACGATCAGCGTGAAGAAGATCAGCGCCACGCCGTAAGACCCGGTCCAGGTATAGAACAGGCGGGTCAGCCAGGCGAAGGGAACGCAGATGTAGTAGCCGAGTTGTGCGAACATAGGCTTGTTTCCTCCGTTAGATTTTGGAAAACGAGGTTTCAGGGCACCGGATCATACCAGCCGCCCTTGTGATGGTGGAAGGGATGGCATCGCAGCAGACGCTTCAGGGCCAGCCAGCCGCCCTTCACCGCGCCGTACTTCTCCAGGGCCTCGATGGCATACTGGGAGCAGGTGGGGATATAGCGGCAGCAGCCGGGGAACAGAGGGGAGATGTCCCGCCGGTAAAAGCGGACCAGGGAGATGAGCAGCTTTTTCATTGGCCGCGCACCAGGCCCAGCTGGTCAAGGCAGGAGAGATACTGCTTCTCCAGCTTGCCAAAGGGCATATCGGCGGCCCGGACGCGGGCCACCATGAGAATGTCCATGCCGGGCTTTATGTCCGCCAGGTGATGGCGGTACAGCTCCCGGAAGCGGCGGCGGACACGGTTGCGTACCACGGCCTTGCCCACCTTGGTGGACACGGTGAGGCCCAGGCGGCTCTTGCCCTGCTTGTTGGGCAGACAGTAGACCACCACGCCGCCGGAGACGGCGGAGCGCCCCTTGCGGTATATGCGGCGGAAGTCGCCGTTGGTCTTGACCGTGACGTTTGCGTTCATGCTCTCCCTCTTTTTCTGCGTTCTGCACAGGCAGCATATAGACCAATAGGGACGGGGCTTATGACCTCCGTCCCTCAGGGCTTATCTGTATGTGCGATGCACCTTCCGTGACCTCAATGGGTCAGGCGAGCGCGGCCCTTGGCACGACGACGGGCCAGCACCTTGCGGCCATTGCGGGTTGCCATTCTCTTGCGGAAGCCGTGCTCCTTGGAGCGCTGGCGCTTCTTGGGCTGATAGGTACGGAACATTGCATGACACCTCCATTTTGAAAAATTATCCGGCGGCGACGGATCGCCGCTCTTACTCGACAGCGGAAAAAATTTTCCCCGCCGCAGTAAACGTTGCACGCGGCTGTGCAAATGCAAAACAGCGCAAAGTACATTATACAGACAGCGGGGAACTATGTCAACTAAAAATTTGTCCGGAAAGCACCGTTTTTGCGGGAAAAACAGGGGAGAGGGCAGGAAGAAAGAGGAAAAGGTTTTCTCTGCTTATATTAGAATAGGTATAGACTTCGTGCCTGTTTTCTGTTATAATGTAGCGGGATATTTTTAGTGGGCGCGCCCCGCCCAATATAGAGCCGGGGAAACACCGGCGAAAGGGGAGCTTTGTTTTGAATTCACTGAAAGATGTATGGGACAGCGTATTGACCCGGCTGGGCGGCGAGCTGTCGGAGGTCACCATCCGCACCTGGTTCGACGAGGTGGACGTGGTGACGCTGGAGGACTCCGCCTTCGTGCTGCACTGCAGCAACACGTTTAAGAAAAGCACCATCGAGGCCCGCTTCCTGCCCCACATCAAGGCGGCGCTGCGGGATCTTTTCTCCACGGATCTGGAGGTGAAGATCCTGGACGACGAGCAGCTGTCGGCCTATCACGGCGTGGCGCCGGACCGACCCGGCGACCTGTCGGAGGCCAAGGCCTTCACCTTTGAGACATACGTGGTCGGGCCGCAGAACAAGCTGGCCTTCGCCGCCGCCAAGGCGGTGACGGAGAAGCCCGGCGAGAAATACAACCCGCTTTTCATCTACGGCGACAGCGGACTGGGCAAGACCCACCTGCTGTACGCCATCGCCAACGCGGCGCAGAAGAGATGGCCCGCCGCCCGGATCGTCTACATCAAGGGCGACGACTTCACCAACGAGCTGGTGGCCTCCATCCGGGAGAACCGGAACGCGGAGTTCCGGGAGAAGTACCGGCAGACGGACATTCTGCTGATGGACGATATTCAGTTCATCGCCGGCAAGATACAGACCCAGGAGGAGTTCTTCCATACGTTCAACACCCTGCGGGAGGCGGGAAAGCAGATCGTGCTCACCTCCGACCGGCCGCCCAAGGAGATCACCCAGCTGGAGGACCGGCTGCGGACGCGGTTCGAGCAGGGCCTGATGGTGGACGTGGCGCCGCCGGACTTCGAGACGCGGTTCGCCATCGTGCAGAACAAGGCCGCCATGCTGGGCGTGAAGCTGCCCAACGAGGTGACGGACTACATCGCGGAGAACATCACCTCCAACGTGCGGCAGATCGAGGGCACGCTGAACAAGATCCTAGCCTACCGCGACCTGCTGGACGACCAGGTGAACGAGGAGACCGTCAGCCGGGCCATCCGGGATATGCTGAAGAAGAGCAACGACTTCGCCCCGTCGCCCAAGACCATCATCAGCTACATATGCAGCTACTGCAGCGTGGACGAGGAGACGCTGCGGGGTCAGAGCCGCGGCCGGGAGGTGGTGGCCGCCCGGCAGATCGCCATCTACCTCATCCGCCGCATGAGCGGCATGAGCCTGGACGACATCGGACGGGAGTTCGGCGACAGGGATCACTCCACCATCCTGCACTCGCTGAAGAAGGTGGAGCAGCAGATGCGGACCGACCCGGCCTTCGCCGAAAAGGTGAAGGAGATCACCACCAACATCAACAGCAAGCAATAGACAGCTTTCCACGGTTTCCTGTGAATTCCACGTGGAAAATAGGTGGAAAAGGCAGAGACGGACAGAAGCTGTTGAAACGGCCCGTAGTTTTCCACGGGAGGGGTTGGATAAAAAAACCAGTGGTGGTAAGGGCCGAGGGCTGATTTCCACAGAAAGGGCCGCCTACTGCTATAGCTACTAAATAAATGATAGGATTATGATTTGATCTGAGAAAATAGAACTGCCATTTTCGAGAAAGAAAGGAACGTGACAGATATGGTGAAGTTTTCCTGCGAGAAGGCTCTGCTGCAGCAGGCGGTCAGCACCGTCTCCCGGGCGGTGGCCACCAAGAGCTCCATCCCGGCACTGGAGGGCATCCTGCTGGAGTGCGAGGACGTGCTGCGGCTGTCCGGCTACAATATGCAGACCGGCATCCGCACCACGCTGGACGGTGACATCAGCGAGAAGGGCCGCATCGTGCTGAACGCCCGGCTGTTCGGCGAGATGATCCGCCGCCTGCCGGACGACATGGTGGTGTTCGACGCCGACGGGAAGTTCAACGTGCATCTGACCTGCGGCGACGCCAGCTTTGAGCTGCCGGGCCTCAGCGCCGACGACTATCCGGAGCTGCCGGAGGTGGACGATCAGTTCTCCGTGACGCTGGAGCAGCGGACGCTGAAGGCCATGATCCAGCAGACCAGCTTCGCCGTGTCCGTCAACGAGACGCGGCCCATCCACACCGGCGCGCTGTTTGAGATCAACGACCGGGGGCTGACTATGGTGGCGGTGGACGGCTTCCGTCTGGCGCTGCGCCGCGAGCCGCTGGAGAAGATCGACGGCGGTGCGTTCCGCTTCGTGGCGCCGGGCTCGGCGCTGAACGAGGTGGAGAAGATCTGCGCCGACACCGACGACATGATCACCGTGACCCAGGGCAAGAGACACCTGCTGTTCGAGGCCGGCAATACCCAGCTGATCTGCCGCCGGCTGGAGGGCGAGTTCCTGGACTACAAGAACGCCATCCCCACCAACAACCCCATCTCCATCGAGGTGGACAACAAGACCATGCTGGAGAGTCTGGACCGTGTGTCCGTGGTCATCAGCGAGAAGCTGAAAAGCCCGGTGCGGTGCGTGTTCAGCGACGACCGGGTGTATATGTCCGCCCGCACCGGCAACGGCGAGGCCAAGGACATCTGCCCCGTCCGGGGCGACGGCCAGAACCTGGAGATCGGCTTCAACAACCGGTATCTGATGGACGCGCTGCGGTACGCCCCGGCGGACACCGTGACCATGCAGCTGAACACCGGCATCTCCCCCTGCATCATCGTGCCCACCGACGGCGGCGACAACTTCCTGTATATGGTGCTGCCGGTGCGGCTGAAGGCCCAGTAACGGCGAAAAAGCCCTTTACGAAAGAGGATTTGTATGAACACCATTGAGATCACCACAGAATACATCAAATTGCAGGACCTGCTGAAGCTGGCAGGGCTGACGTACACCGGAGGCGAGGCCAAGGTCATGGTCCAGGAGGGTCTGGTCACGGTCAACGGAGAGGTGTGCACCATGCGGGGCAGGAAGATACGCCCCGGCGACACCGTGGAGTTTGAGGGCAAGACGCTGGAAGTGCGCTATGCAGATATGTGAGCTGGCGCTGCGGGGCTGGCGGAACTACGACAGCGCGGCCCTGACCTTTGACGACAGCTGCAACGTGATCTACGGCGAGAACGCCCAAGGCAAGACGAACCTGCTGGAGGCAATCGTGTACCTGAGCTGCGGGAAGAGCCCCCGGGCGCGGAGCGACCGGGAACTGATGAGCTTCGAGACCCAGGAGGCCCGGATAACGGGCCGCATCCTGTCCCGGGAGCGGGAGTTCGTCACGGAGGTGCAGCTGTACCGGGGCAGGCGGCGGAAGATGACCGTGAACGGCGTGGCCGCCAAGAACGGCGCGGCCCTCAGCGACGTGCTGCACACCGTGTTTTTCGCGCCGGAGGACCTGTTTCTCATCCGGGCGGGAGCGGCGGAGCGGCGGCGGTTCATGGACACGTCCCTGTGCCAGCTGCGGCCGCGGTACGGCGAAGCGCTGCGGCAGTATGAGCGGCTGTATGAGCACAAGACCCGCATCCTGCGGGACAGCGAGGAAAAGCCGGAGCTGCTGGACCTGCTGCCGGAGTTCAACGAGGGGCTGTGCCGATACGGCGCGGCCATCGTCAGCTACCGGGCGCGGTTCTGCGCCGCGCTGGCGGAGCACGCCCGGCAGGCCCACTATGAGTGCTCCGGACAGCGGGAGGAGCTGGCGCTGGATTATCAGACGGTGAGCACCGTCACCGACCCGCTGGGCAGCCAGGCGGACATCTATGGGGCGCTGAAGGCCCACATGGAGAGCCACCAGGCGGCGGAGCGGGCGTCCCGGCTGTGTCTCAGCGGGCCGCACAAGGACGACATAGACGTATCGGTCAACGGGCGCAGCGCCCGGCAGTTCTGCTCCCAGGGGCAGGTGCGGACGGCGGCGCTGAGCATGAAGCTGGCGGAGCGGGAGATCCATAAGAACGCCATGGGGGAATACCCGGTGATGCTGCTGGACGACGTGCTCAGCGAGCTGGACCCCCGGCGGCAGGAATACGTGCTGAACCGCATCAGCGGCGGGCAGGTGTTCATCACCTGCTGCGAAAACGACCGGCTGGACACGCTGCTCAAGGGCCGCGTGTTCCATATCCGGGGCGGGGAGGTGCTGTGAATGGGCTATCTGCACATCGGCATGAACGTAATGGTAGACCCCCGGCGGGTCATCGGCATATTCGATCTGGACAACACGTCCACGTCCAGGCACACGAGACAGTTTCTGGACGGGGCGGAGAAGGAGGGCGTGGTGCAGTCCGCCTGCGAGGACATTCCCAGGTCCTTCGTGGTGTGCGACCACCCGTACCACCGGCAGATCATCTATCTATCGCAGTTGAATTCCCAGACGCTTCTGAAGCGGGCGCAAGGAAAAGGAGAATAGCACATGGCAGAAATGGAAAGACCCGTGGTGGACACGGAATACAACGCATCGGAAATTCAGGTGCTGGAGGGGCTGGAGGCCGTCCGCAAGCGGCCCGGTATGTATATCGGCTCTACCAGCGCCAGCGGATTGCACCATCTGGTCTATGAGATCGTGGACAACGCCATCGACGAGGCGCTGGCGGGCTACTGCACGGACATCACCGTGACCATCAACCCCGGCGACACCATCACCGTCACCGACAACGGCCGCGGCATCCCCGTGGACATCCAGGCCCAGACGGGCCGGCCCGCGCTGGAGGTGGTGTTCACCGTGCTCCACGCCGGCGGCAAGTTCGGCGGCGGGGGCTACAAGGTGTCCGGCGGCCTTCACGGCGTGGGCGCCAGCGTGGTGAACGCCCTCAGCGAGTGGCTGACGGTGCAGGTCCACAAGGACGGAAAGATCTACGAGATGAGCTTCTCCCGGGGCAATATCACCCAGGAGATGAAGATCGTGGGCGAGACGGACCGCACCGGCACGACGGTGACGTTCAAGCCCGACGGCGAGATGTTCGACACGCTGGAATACGACTATGAGACGCTGCACACCCGTATGCGGGAGCAGGCGTTCCTGAACGCGGGCCTGCGGATCACCATCACCGATGCCCGGCCCGGCAAGGAGCAGTCGGAGACCATGCGCTACGAGGGCGGCATCCGGGAGTTCGTCACGTTCATCAACCGGAACAAGACGCCCCTTCACGAGGAGGTCATCTATCTTGCCGGCGCGAAGGGTGACAGCACCGCCGAGATCGCCATGCAGTACAACGACGGCTACAACGAGACGCTGGTGTCCTTCGCCAACAACATCCACACGCCGGAGGGCGGTATGCACGAGACGGGCTTCAAGGCGGCGCTGACCCGCGTGCTGAACGCCTACGGCATGAAGTACGGCCTCATCAAGGAGGGTGACAAGGTGTCCGGCGAGGACGTGCGGGAGGGCATCACCGCCGTGATCTCCGTGAAGCTGACGGAGGCCCAGTTCGAGGGGCAGACCAAGGCCAAGCTGGGCAACGCCCACATCCGCACGCTGGTGGACGGCATCGTCAACGACCAGCTGGCGGTGTATCTGGAGGAGCACCCGGCGGTGGCCCGGACCATTCTGGACAAGGCCATGACCGCCAACCGCGCCCGTGAGGCCGCCCGGAAGGCCCGGGAGTCCATCCGCCGCAAGACGGTGCTGGGCGGCGCGGCCATGCCGGATAAGCTGCGGGACTGCAACGAGAACAACCCGGAGCTGACGGAGCTGTATATCGTGGAGGGCGACTCCGCAGGCGGCAGCGCCACCCAGGGCCGGGACAGCCGCTTCCAGGCCATCCTCCCCCTGTGGGGCAAGATGCTGAACGTGGAGAAGGCCCGGGTGGACAAGGTCTACGGCAACGACAAGCTCCAGCCGGTGATCATCGCCCTGGGCGCGGGCATCGGCGAGGAGTTCGACGAGAACAAGCTGCGGTATCACAAGGTCATCATCATGGCCGATGCCGATGTGGACGGCGCCCATATCCGCACGCTGCTGCTGACGTTCTTCTTCCGCTATATGCGGCCGCTGATCGAGGAGGGGTATGTGTACTCCGCCGTGCCGCCGCTCTATAAGCTGACCCGGGGCAAGACCACCCGGGTGGCCTACTCCGACGAGGAGCGGGATCGGGTGTCCGCCGAGATGCGGGGCGACAACCCCAACGTGAAGATCGACATCAGCCGGTTCAAGGGTCTGGGCGAGATGAACCCCCACGAGCTGTGGGAGACCACCATGGACCCCACCACCCGCACCCTGCGGCGCATCACCCTGGACGATGCGGTGAAGGCCGACGCCACGTTCACGGTGCTCATGGGCGAGAAGGTCGAGCCCCGGAAGGAGTTCATCGAGCGCAAGGCCCAGTACGCGGTGAATTTGGATTATTAAAAAGATATATTTCCTGTCATTGCGAGCCAGTCCGCAGACTGGCGTGGCAATCCGTTCCCAAAATGTGAAATTCTTGTGTTCTTCCACAAATTTGCAGCTAAAAGATTACGGATTCCCACGTCGCTTCGCTCCTCGGAATGACAGAGTGG
>CAVGVB010000026.1:0-27539 GCA_963632705.1 bacterium
CGTAGGGGAGGGGCTCTGCCCCTCCCGCGGGCGGGGTAGAACCCCGCCCCTACGCTCCGTTTTCCGAGCGCATCCGTTGCGTCCGCCCCGCCAAAACACACCAAACAGGGGCGGACAGAGCGTCCGCCCCTGTTTGCATTTTACCACTGCACGGCCAGCTTGTCCAGTGCCTTGCTGCCCTTCAGCAGCGCCATCAGCACCAGGCCGATGACCAGACCCACCGCGCCCTGGCCGATGTTGGCCAGCACACCGGCTGCCGCGCCCATGCCCAGCTGCAGCGCCACCGCCTCATAGGCGAAATAGCCCGCCACCATGATGACCTCACCGACGATGCCGCCCACCAGATAGCTGTAGGGCTTCCGGCCCAGCGCCTTCACGATCAGCGCCGCCGCCATGGCGTCCAGGAACTTAATGACCAGCGTGCCGGGGACGAAGGACATATACCCGCCCAGCAGGTCCACCAGCATCGAGCCGATACCGGCCGCCGCGCCGCCCCACCACGGGCCCAGCACCCAGCCGCACAGCAGCACCAGTCCGTCGCCCATGTGAACATAGCCGCCGGTGGGCGCGGGGATGCGTACCACCGTGGTGGCCACATATGTCAGCGCGGCCATCACCGCCGCCGTTACCATAAACCGAATTTTCTTGTCAGACATATCCGTCGCTCCTTTGATAAAAAGATTTTTGCCGCAGCAGGGAAGACCCCGCTTGCTTTTTTCTTCAAGCCGTATTATAGTAGAAACTGGTATGATTAAAATATCCATTTTGATTTTTCTTATCAATACCAGATGGAGGCGCTATGCTCACCTATACCCTCACCAAAAACACCGGCGTCAGCCTGTATGAGCAGCTCTACCGGGCCATCAAGGCCGACATCCTGTCGGGCCGTCTCCCCGGCGGCACGAAGCTGCCGTCCAAGCGCGCCCTGGCTGCTCACCTGGAGGTCAGCGTCATCACCGTCAAGACCGCCTACGAGCAGCTCATGGCCGAGGGCTACCTCACCGGCGTGGAGAAGAAGGGCTACTTCGTCTCCGCCGTCCAGCCGCCCCTGGCCGCCGCCCCCGCGCCGCCCTCCTCCGCGCCCTCCGAGCCGGAGGACCGCCGCTGGTTTCTGGACCTTGTCACCAACTCCATCGACGCGGAGGACTTCCCCTTCACCGTCTGGGCGCGGCTCATGCGCCGCACCATCCTGGAGCAGGGCACGGGCCTGCTCCATCCCACGCCGCCCCAGGGCGCGCTGGCCCTCCGCGATGCCGTGGCCGCCCACCTTCGTCAGTTCCGCGGCATGGACGTGACATCGGAGCAGATCGTCATCGGCGCGGGCACGGAGGTGCTGTACAGCCTGCTGGTCCAGCTCCTGGGCCAGGACCGCCGCTACGCCGTGGAAGACCCGGGCTACGGCAAGATCGCCCGCATCTACCGCAGCAACCGTGCCGCCGTCTCCTTCGTCCCGCTGGACGAGTCGGGCCTGTCCGTCTCCGCCCTCCGGGACTCCCGGGCCGACGTAGTCCACATCTCCCCCAGCCACCATTACCCCACCGGCCTGGTCATGCCCATCGCCCGCCGCCAGCAGCTGCTGTCCTGGGCACGGGAAGCGCCGGACCGCTATATCCTGGAGGACGATTACGACAGCGAGTTCCGCTTCGTGGGCCGCCCCATCCCCACGCTGTTCTCCATCGACGGCGGCCGCCACGTCATCTACCTCAACACCTTTTCCAAGACCATCGCCCCCTCCATCCGCATCAGCTTCATGGTCCTGCCCCCGCCGCTGCTGGCCGCCTTCCGGGAAAAGCTGGGCTTTTACGCCTGCACCGTCTCCGCCTTCGAGCAGTACACCCTGGCCCAGTTCATCTCCGGCGGCTACTATGAAAAGCACCTGAACCGTATGCGAAAGCGCTACCACCAGAAGCGCGACGCGGTCATCGCCGCCCTCCGCGCCGGACCGCTGGCCGACCGCGCCCATATCACCGAGGAGGACGCCGGCCTGCACTTCCTGCTCCGGCTGGACGGCGCGCCGCCGGACGAGACGCTGCGCCGCCGCGCCGAGCAGCAGGGCGTCCGCCTGGCCATGCTCTCCGACTATTACAGCGACCCGTCCCACGCCCCGCCCCATGTGCTGGTGGTGAACTACACCGGCATCGACCTGACAAAATGGCCCGCCGCCCTGACCCGGCTGGCGGAAATATTGGAGGAATACCATCATGTATGACGAATTGACCCGCAGCGACCTGCAAAAAATGCAGGAGGAGATCGACTACCGCGTCCAGACCCTCCGCCCCAAGCTCATCGAGGATGTCCAGACCGCCCGGGCCTTTGGTGACCTGAGCGAGAACTTTGAATACAAGTGCGCCAAGCAGGAAAAGAACCGCAACGACGCCCGCATCCGCTATCTCCAGCGCATGATCAAGACCGCCAAGGTCATCGACGACGCCGCCCCCTCCGGCGGCGCGGGCCTGTATGACCAGGTAGAGATCTTCATGGAGAACCTGAATAAGTCCCGCACCATTACCCTGGTCACTACCCTGCGCCAGGACGCCCTCAAGGGCTGGATCAGCAAGGAGTCCCCCGTGGGCCGCGCCGTCCTGGGGGCAAAGGTGGGCGACCGGGTCTATGTGGACATGGGCAGCGGCAAGGGCTACTATGTCCAGATCAAAAGCATACAGAAGGGGCAGGATGACGGCTCTATCCCCATCGGCAGCTTCTGAGCATATTCGGTGAAATGGGAAAGAGGGACGCTTTCGCGTCCCTCTTTCCGGTTCTTACAAAGTTTTTCCACCTTTTTTCAAGCTGATTTCAGGTTTTTTCAGGGAAAATACAAGGTGTTTCCATGCTAAAATCTGCCAAAAATCGCCCGTTCGGCGAAATTTCGCAAAAACTCTTAACGCTCACAGCAGCTCGTCCCACCCGGTGATGTACCGGTCGCACAGGGTCTTCATGTCCCCCTCCGTCCCGGCAAAGAAGGGGTCGTGTACGCCCACGGCCCTCATCCCGGCATCCTTCGCACCCCGGCACGCCGCCACGGAGTCGTCGAATATCACGCACTCCTCCGGCGTCACACCCAGCGCCTCCGCCACCGCCAGCCACAGCGCCGGTTCTTTCTTCTCCATGCCCAGCTCCTGGGCAAAAAACACCCGCTCGAAATACCGGTCCAGCCCCAGATGCGCCAACGCCGACGTGCAGTGTACCGGCACGGCGCTGGTCACCACCGCCATCCGCTCTCCGCGCTGCTGCATGGCGTCCAGAAACGTTGTCACACCTGGCTTTGCGGCCACATCGGTGGCGTACAGATCCCCGGCCATCTCCATCCATTCCGCCATGATCTCCTCCTCGCTTTCGGGGAGCTGGCAGAACGCTTTGGTGAACTTGGCCGCCAGCGGAAAGATGGTGTGGGCCACGCCCTCGTAATAATCCTTGGTGTAGGGGATGCCCCGCTTCGCCAGAAACGCCGTGTCCACCTCCTGCCACACGCCGTTGGAGTTGAGCAGCGTTCCGTCCATGTCAAACAGCAGCATAGAATTCTCCTTTTCCCGGGAAATTTTCCTTGCCATTCCATCGGGCAAGTGTTATCATATCACACATCATATCATGGTTATTCCCGGCTGTAAATGGGGTTTTCTCCCGATTTTCGGCCTGAAAGTGAGGAAATAGGTATGCAGACTGTGAATTACAGAAAGGGCCTGCCCGCCATGGCGGCGTGCTTCCTGATATGGGGCTTCCAGCCGCTGTACTGGTATATGTGTACGGCTCTCTGCGGCGAGATCGACACCTTCTTCCTCATGGCCTGCCGCATCACCTGGGCCGCCGTCTGCTGCCTGTGCATCCTGAAGGTGCAGGGCAAGCTGCCCCAGCTGTGGGCCGTGTTCAGGGACAAGCAGGTGCTGAAGCGGGAGATACCCGCCTCCGTGTTCCTGTTCGGCGACTGGCTGGTGTACCTCTGGGCGGTGCGGAACGGCCGGGTGCTGGAGTGCAGCCTGGGCTACTATATCCAGCCCCTGGTGGTGTTCGCCCTGGGCGCGGTGATCTTCAAGGAGAAGCTGAGTTGGCGTCACCTGATCATCATCGCCGTCGTTATCGTGGGCATCGTCCTCAGTACCTCCGGCTTCGGCGGCGTGCCCTATGTGACCATCGCCCTGGCGCTGATGTTCGCCGTCTACGCCGCCATCAAGAAGAGCCTGACCATCGACTCCATCGTGTCCACCACCTCGGAGATACTGATGATGGTCCCCGTGGCGCTGCTGTTCATCCTGTTCTTCCGCATGGGTGATAACGGCATGGGCAGCATGACCGTCCTGAAGCAGCTCCTCATGATCGGCGGCGGCGTCATCACCGGCCTGCCTATGGTGTTCTACTCCATGGGTGTGCGCCACCTGCCGCTGATGACCACCGGTATCTGCCAGTACGTCAGCCCGTCCCTTTCCATCGTCTGCGGCGCGATCATGGGCGAGGCCCTGACCCACGAGAAGCTGGTCAGCTTCCTCTTTATCTGGGCCGGCGTCATTCTGTACGTTCTCAACACGTTTTACGAGGAAAAGCAGCGGAAAAAGACCGCCGCCAAGTAAAAAATATACCTATGGGGCGGACGAAACGTCCGCCCCTCAGCGCGTCAATAAACCCATTCTGTCATTCCGAGGAGCGAAGCGACGTGGGAATCCGTAACCCCCGTCCTCGCCTCCCTCTGCGAGGGAGGTGTCATGGCCTTTGGCCATGACGGAGGGAGAGCCGTTATACGCATTTCTCTCCCCCAGTCGGCTTCGCCGACAGCCCCCTCACAGAGGGGGCCTTTGAAGCCGCATCATGGCGGGTTTTCTCAACAAATTCCAGGGGCTGTCCCGCCGGGCGGCCCTCTTTCTGTCTATGATATGGACAAACCGGGAAAACTGTGGTACAATGCAATACATTATGGGGCATTATGTCCTGAGGAGGAGAACGGTATGCAGGGAAGGCTCATCGTGTTTGAGGGAACGGACGGCTCTGGCAAGGCCACCCAGTCGTCGCTGCTGTGTGACGAATTGACCCGCCGGAACATCCCCTTCCGCAAGCTGGAGTTCCCCCGGTATCAGGAGGAGTCCTCCGCCCTGATCCGGCTGTACCTGGGCGGCGCGTTCGGCGACAGGCCCGACGATGTCAACGCCTACGCCGCGTCGGTGTTCTACTCCGTGGACCGCTACGCCTCCTACAAGCAGGACTGGGGCACGTTCTACGAGAGCGGCGGCCTGCTCATCGCCGACCGCTACACCACCAGCAACGCCGTCCACCAGACGGCCAAGCTGCCGCCGGAGCAGCGTGACGCGTTCCTGGACTGGCTCTTCGACTTTGAGTACCGCCTGCTGGGGCTGCCCGAGCCCACCCGTGTGCTGTATCTCGATATGCCCACGGAGGTGACGGAGCGCATGATGCGCCGCCGGGAGAGCGACACCCACACCACGGCGGACATCCACGAGCGTGACGCGGAGTACCTGCGCCACTGCCGGGAGAACGCCGCCCATGTGGTAGAGCGCTGCGGCTGGACGCGGATCGACTGCGCCCGGGACGGTGAACCCCGCACCATCGAGGACATCCACCGCGAAGTGATGGACCGCGTGGCCGACCTGATCGGCTGACGCTTCTGAAAGGAGTATCTTATGGCAAATCGCAACGAGCACAACGAATTTGAAACGGCGAAGTGGGACGCCGAGGAGGTCCGCCGTCAGGCGTCGTCCTCCCAGCGCCGCAGCGCGTCCCGCAATCGGAAGAACAAGCGCACCAACACGCTGATCTATCTGGCCTGCGTGGTGCTGGCCTCCTGCCTGCTGGCAGGCGTGGGCTGGCTGCTGGTCAACGACGTCTGCTCCCTGAACAAAGCCCCCGTGGAGGTCAAGCTGGTCGTCGAGGAGGGCGACACCCTCTCTGACGTGGCCAACAAGCTGAAGGATGCGGGGCTCATCAACTACAAGGGTATTTTCAAGCTGACCAGCGGCTTCTTCAAGTATAAGTCCTACGTCGAGCCCGGCTCTTACGACCTGAACAGCGACATGGACTACCGCGCCCTCATCCGCAATATGCACGACTGGGACGCGGACTCCAAGGAGTCCCAGGGCCTGGTCGACATCACCATCCCCGAGGGCTACACCGTCCGGGAGATCATCGACCTGCTGGCGCAGAACGGCGTGGCCACCGTGGAGGAGCTGGAGGATGCCTGCGCCAACTTCGAGTTCGCGGATTACGACTTCCTGGACGACAGCCAGCTGGGCAGCATCGACCGCATGGAGGGCTTCCTGTTCCCCACCACCTATGAGTTCGACAAGAACAAGTCGGCGGTCTACGCGGTGGACACCATGCTGACCATGTTCAAGAGCCAGATCAGCCAGCAGATGCTGGCCGACATCGAGGCGTCGCCCTACACCCTGCGGGAGATCGTCACCATGGCCTCCCTCATCGAGAAGGAGTCCATCGGCGACGACACGGAGCGCAAGAACATCAGCTCCGTCATCCACAACCGTCTGGAGAACCCGGACAGCGAGAAGGGCGGACGGGCGCTCCAGCTGTGCTCCTCCATCAACTATATCATGAAGCACGACGGTGTTAAGACCTTCGACACGGAGATCGACAGCCCCTACAACACCTATATCAATCCCGGCCTGACCCCCGGCCCCATCTGCAACCCCGGTCTCAGCGCCATCAAGGCGGCCATCTATCCCGCCGACACCAGCTACTACTTCTTCGCCCTGGGCACGGACGGCAAGAGCCACTTCTTCATTGACTACAATGAACATCTGAAGTTCATCAATAGCAGTGAGTACCAGCCCATCTACTCCTGATGAGGAAGCCGGAGCTGCTGTCCCCCGCGGGGGACTGGGAAAAACTGCAGATGGCGGTGCTGTACGGCGCGGACGCGGTGTATCTGGCGGGCACGTCCTTCGGGATGCGCTCCTTCGCCGGGAACTTTGACGACGAGACGCTGCCCAAAGCGGTGGCCTTTGCCCACGACCACGGCGTGAAGGTCCACGCCACCGTCAACACCATGCCCCGCTGGAACGAGGCGGAGCAGCTGCCCGCCCATCTGGAAAAGCTGGATGCGGCGGGGGTGGATGCCCTGATCCTGGCGGATCTGGGCGCGTTCACTCTGGCAGGGAAGTACGCCCCCCGCTGCCAAAGACACATCAGCACCCAGCAGTCCGTGGCCAACCACGTCTGCGCCCAGGCGTGGTACGATTTAGGCGCATCCCGGGTGGTGCTGGCCCGGGAGCTGAGCCTGGACGAGATCGCCGCCATCCGCGCCCGGGTGTCCCCGGAGCTGGAGCTGGAGGCGTTCTGCCACGGCGCGATGTGCGTCAGCTACTCCGGGCGCTGCCTGCTGTCCAACTACATGACGGGCCGGGACTCCAACCGGGGCGAGTGCGCCCAGCCCTGCCGCTATCAGTACGCGCTGATGGAGGAGAAGCGCCCCGGCGAGTATTTCCCGGTGTTCGAGGACGAAAAGGGTACATACATCATGAACTCCCGGGATATGTGCATGATCGACCATCTGGACGACCTGATGGCCGCCGGGGTGGACTGCCTGAAGATCGAGGGCCGGGCCAAATCGGCGTACTACGCCGCCATCGTCACCGGCGCGTACCGCCACTGTCTGGACGCGGCGGCCGCCGGCCAGCCCCTTGACCCCGTCTGGCGTGACGAGGTGGAGCATATCAGCCACCGGCACTACGCCACCGGCTTTTTCTACGGCCAGCCGGGACAGTACTACGAGAGCGCCCGGTATCTCCGGGACTGGCAGATCTGCGCCGTGGTCACAGCCTGCGATGCAAGCGGCCTGGCCACCCTGAGCCTGCGGAACAAGTTCGCGGCGGGGGATACGGTGGAGATCGTCGGGCCGGACACCAAGCCCTTTACCATCACCGTGCCGATGATGCGCGACGGGGACGGGAACGAACTGGCCCAGCCGAAAACGCCGCAGATGGTGTTCACCATGCAGCTGCCCCGGCCTGTGCCGCCCATGAGCTTCGTCCGGCACGCGGTGGCGCTCAGCGGGAAATAAGCAAAAAAAGAACCGCCTCAGGCGGTTCTTTTTTGCTTATACGCTGGGATGTGCGGTGTTGTCGGGGATGGTCTCCGGGATCTCCGCCAGGGCCTCGTGACGGCGCTCGCATACCGCCAGCACATAGCCCCAGGCCACGAAGGGCAGCACCAGCAGTCCGCCCCGGACGTGCAGCCAGTCCACGGCGAAGTAGGACGCCGTCGCGCCGATGTGGAAGCACAGCAGCGTCAGGGCGTAGAACGCCAGCTTCCGCAGGTGCGCCCGGTCGCGGTCGCACAGGTAGCTGGCCAGGGCCAGGGATGCCTGCTTCGTGTTGTTGGTGGAGAAGATGGTGGAGCTGTAAAAGCCCCGGGCGCCGGCATAGCTGCTCCACTGGAAGCTCATGGCGAAGAAAATGGGGTACAGCGCGATAACGGCGGTGAGGTCCGGCGGCAGGAACGACACGGTGACGGCGGCCGCGGCGGTGATGAATGGGGACACCAGATGCGTATCCGTGCCGAACCAGTGGGGCAGCAGCACCGTCAGCATCGTGCCGAGGATGTAGATGAGCAGCGCGCCGGTGTGGAGCAGGATGCCGTGGCCGTCGGCCCGGAGGAAGTCCATCAGCAGCTCGATCAGGTTCACCGTCTGGGCGTTGCCCATGATGCCGCTGTGGACCAGAATGGCGTAGCCGCCGAAGAAGCCGCCCACGGCGCAGAACGCCAGGTGGCGGTACAGGTCGATATGGTCGTTATGGGAGAGCTTTTCCATGGAATTTGTCCCTTTCTGTGTAAACATAGCGGCTATCAGTATAGCACAGCGGCGGGGAAAGGCAAGGGGAAATTCCTACAAAAAAGGGGAGAGAGGGCGCATATTCGTGTTGACATCGGGAAAGTTTGTGGTAAAATACGTCTATACATGAAATCGGCGATGAAGAAGATGAGTTGCCGCTTACCGCCCAAAGCGAGATGGGGAGAGTGCGAGCCTGTCGGGAACGGTGCGGCAGCAGCCCCTTTCGAGCCGGCCGCGATGAGCGGCACGGGACGCTCCCGTTACAGGGCGGCTAAGAGAACGGCTGTGCCGTCAATTAGGGTGGTACCGTGAAGCTGCGCTTCGCCCCTATGCCGGGGCGGGGCGCTTTCTGTTTTTTCGGGAGGTGAACGATGCACTATCGTATCATAGATATGGCAAACGATCCCCGCAGCGGGCAGTTCGCCTATTTCCGGGGGATGCAGTATCCCTTTGCCAGCGTCACTGTGGAGGTGGACATCACCGATATGATGGCGGCACGGGGAGAACGGCCCTTTTTCCTCAGCCTGCTGTATGCGGCGGTGCGGGCGGCCAACGGCGTGCCCCAGCTCCGGCGGCGTCTGCTGGAGGACGGACAGGTGGCGGAGTACGACTGGTGCGCCCCGTCCTACACCGTGATGAAGCCCGACGGCGTGTATGTCTACTGCACCGTGGAGGGCGACCTGCCCTACGACGAGTTCGTGGCCCGGGGACAGCAGCGGCAGCGGGAGGTGCTGGAGCGGGGAACGCTGACGGAGGACGGCGACATACGCAGCTGTCTGTTCGTGTCCAGCGTGCCGTGGCTGCACTACACCCACGCGCAGAACCCCATGGAGAACCCCAACGACAGCAATCCCCGCATCAACTGGGGCAAGTATGTGTCCCAGGACGGGCGGATCACGCTGCCCGTTACCCTGACGGTACACCACGCATTGGCCGACGGCCTGCATATCTCGCGGTTCTATGAAAACCTGGACCGGGAGCTGGCGGCGCTGGCGGCACAGTGGAAGGACTGAAAACGCGGACTTTGCGAAACGGAGCGTAGGGGAGGGGCTCTGCCCCTCCCGCCCGGCAGACAACGGCGTACCGCTGCGCCCCGGGCGGGGTAGAACCCCGCCCCTACACCCGATGAAACGGAGCATAAGTAAATTTGTAATATAAAAGGAGACGAAAGACTATGAGCCATCCCTATCACGGCCTGAATGAGCTGCGGGAGCTGTTCCTGAAGTTCTTTGAAACAAAGGGCCATCTGCGCCTGCCCAGCTTTTCCCTCGTACCGCAGAACGACAAGTCCGTTCTGCTCATCAACGCGGGCATGACCCCCATGAAGCCCTGGTTCAAGGGCGAGGAAGAGCCGCCCTGCAAGCGGGTCTGCACCTGCCAGAAGTGTATCCGCACCGGCGACATCGAGAACGTGGGCAAGACCGCCCGCCACGGCACGTATTTTGAGATGCTGGGCAACTTTTCCTTCGGCGATTACTTCAAGCACGAGGCCATCGCCTGGAGCTGGGAGTTCCTGACCAGCCCGGAGTGGGTGGGCCTGGAGGCCGACCGGCTGTATCCCTCCGTGTACGAGAGCGACGACGAGGCGTGGAACATCTGGCACGACGAGATCGGCATCCCCGCCGAGAAGATCTTCCGCTTCGGCAAGGAGGACAACTTCTGGGAGCACGGCTCTGGCCCGTGCGGCCCGTGCTCCGAGATCTACTACGACCGCGGCCCGGAGTACGGCTGCGGCAAGCCCGGCTGCACCGTGGGCTGCGACTGCGACCGCTATATTGAGATCTGGAACAACGTGTTCTCGCAGTTCGACAACGACGGACACAACAACTACACCGAGCTGAAGCAGAAGAACATCGACACCGGCATGGGCCTGGAGCGTCTGGCCTGCGTGTGCCAGAACGTGGACAGCCTGTTCGACGTGGACACCGTGATGAACATCACCCACAAGGTCAGCGAGCTGACCGGCGCGCACTACGGCGAGAGCTATCAGCGGGACGTGAGCCTGCGCGTCATCACCGACCACATCCGCTCCGCCACGTTCATGATCTGCGACGGCATCCTGCCCTCCAACGAGGGACGGGGCTATGTGCTGCGCCGTCTGCTGCGCCGCGCCGCCCGCCACGGAAAGCTGCTGGGCGTGAACGAGCCGTTCCTGTATCAGGTGGTGGACACGGTGGTCCACGAGAACGAGGGGCAGTACCCCGACCTGCGGGAGAAGCAGAGCTACATCACCAAGGTCATCCGCACCGAGGAGGAGAACTTCGCCCGCACCATCGACGGCGGCATCCGTATCTACAGCGAGATGCTGGCCGGCCACAAGGAGCGGGGCGAGACCGTGTTCTCCGGCGCGGACGCCTTCAAGCTGTACGACACCTTCGGCTTCCCCATCGACCTGACGGCGGAAATGGCCGCCGAGGCGGGCATGACCGTGGATGAGGACGCCTTCAAGGCGCTGATGACCGAGCAGAAGGAGCGCGCCCGCGAGGCCCGCAAGGCCCTGGGTGACCTGGGCTGGGCCGGCGTGGAGTTCGGCAAGGATATGCCCGCCACGGAGTTCCTGGGCTACGACCGCGACACGGTGGACGGCGCGGAGGTGTTGGCCATCGTGGCCGAGGGCGAGCAGGTGGAGGAGATCGTCTCCGGCATGGACGCCATGGTGGTGCTGGACAAGACCCCGTTCTACGCCGAGATGGGCGGCCAGGTGGCCGACCACGGCGTGCTGACCGCCGACGGCATTGTCTTCACCGTCAGCGATGTGCAGAAGAACAAGGGCGGCAAGTTCATGCACTACGGCAAGCTGGTCAAGGGCAGCCTGTCCGTGGGCAATACCCTTACCGCCGCCATCGACACGGAGCGCCGCGCCGCCATCCGCCGCGCCCACTCCGCCACCCATCTGCTGGACGCCGCGCTGACGAAGGTGCTGGGCGACCACGTCCACCAGGCCGGTTCTCTTGTTGAGCCGGACCGTCTGCGGTTCGACTTCACCCACTTTGAGGCCATCACCCCCGACCAGCTGGACCAGGTAGAGGATATGGTCAACGACGCCATTCTGGCGGGTATGCCCATCACCACCGAGGAGCTGCCCATCGCCGAGGCCAAGGCCCGGGGCGCGGTGGCCACCTTCGGCGAGAAGTACGGCCAGACCGTCCGCGTGGTCACCATGGGCGACTTCTCCATGGAGCTGTGCGGCGGTACACATCTGGACAACACCGCCAAGGCCGGCCCGTTCCGCATCAAGAGCGAGAGCAGCGTGGCCTCCGGCGTCCGCCGTATCAAGGCCACCACCGGCAAGGCCACGCTGGAGGAGATGCGCCGCAGCCACGGTATGCTGGTCCGCGCCGCCCAGTTCTTCAAGTCCGCCCCCGAGACGCTGGCGGAGCGGCTGGAGCAGCAGGCCGCCGAGATGAAGACCCTGCGTCAGGCGCTGGAGAAGTTCAAGAGTGAGGCGTCCATGGGCGAGGCCAAGCAGATCCTGGCCTCCGCCAAGACCGTGGGCGGCCTGCACATCATCACCGGTACGCGGCAGGGCGTGGACGCCGCCGCGCTGCGGGTCATGGGCGACTTCCTGCGGGATAAAGACCCCGCCGTGGTGGGCGTGCTGGCCAGTATCCAGGGCGAGAAAGTCACGTTCCTGGCCGTCTGCGGCAAGGACGCCGTGGCCCGGGGCATCAAGGCCGGCGACCTGGTGAAGGCCGTGTCCGCCATCTGCGGCGGTAAGGGCGGCGGCAAGCCCGACAGCGCCATGGGCGGCGGCACGGAGCTGCTGAAGGTGGACGACGCGCTGGCCACCGTGGACGATTTCGTGGCGGAGAAGCTGGGCTGAGATATGCCCCTTATATACACACCGAAAGGAGAGACAGCATGAAGAACGATTGCCTGTTCTGCGCCATCATTGATGGCGAGATCCCCAGCAATAAGGTCTACGAGGACGAGCAGTGCTACGCCTTCTACGACATCGAGCCCCAGGCACCGACCCATTTCCTGGTCGTGCCCAAGGAGCACATCTGCTGCGCCAACGCCATTACGGCGGACAACAGCGCCGTGGTGGCCCACTGCTTTGAGGTCATCGCAAAGATCTGCAAGGAGCTGGGCGTGGAGAGCTACCGTATCGTCAACAACTGCGGCGATCAGGCGGGTCAGACCGTCAAGCACCTGCACTTCCATGTGCTGGCAGGCCGCGACATGACCTGGCCTCCGGGCTAAAAGAGACAAAAAACATCCACCCGTGAGGGTGGATGTTTTTTTGCCAAGCGGCAAGAATACGGTAGAATTAACGCAGGGTGTTATGGTATAATCTGCTTGCTGCTTGCCGGAAATAAAAGTACGCCGGGAGCCGAGAGGAGGCTGTTTATGGAGATCGTGATCCGTGTGCCGAGGGTGCAGGATTATGACAGATTTTCCTGTATCATGGATCAGGTGCAGCGGCTTCATGCCGATTGGAGACCGGATGTGTATAAGCAGGTCAGCCCGCTGATCACACGGGAGGAGTTTGAGGAGATCCTGCGGGGTGACGGCTGGTATGTGGCAGAGACGGATGGCAAGGTCGTCGGGGTGCTGGAGGTCATCAGGCATCATGTGGAAAGCCCCTCCCAGGTGACGAGAGACGTTTTGTTTATCAGCTCCATGGCGGTGGATGAGGAATACCGGGGGAGAGGGATCGGACATCGGTTCTTTGAAAAAGTAAAGCAGCTGAAGGAAGAAAATGGGTGTGATGCCATCGAATTGCAGGTAAATGCCAAAAATAAAGCGGCATACGAAATGTATAGAAGCTGCGGATTTACGGAGAAGTCCATCAATATGGAGCTGAAATAGGCCGCGCGGCGGCCCATAGCAGATGAAAAAGGCCCTGCCCCATCGGAAAGGGGGCAGGGCCTTTTGCGCGTCCTTATTTCTCCGGCTTTGTCAGGCTGGTCAGGGCGTTTTTCACCGTTTCCAGCCCCTCGCCGGCGGCCTTCTTCAGCTCGTCCTTTACGTCCACCGCCAGACGGCGGAAGATCTCGGCGATGATCTTTTTCTTCTCCTCGTCCGCACCGGCGTACTGCTTCAGCAGCGCCGCGCCGCCGGCCAGACCGCCGCCGCGCAGGTCATCCAGCGTCCGGGCCTTGCCGGACAGGGACAGCACGTCGAACAGCGCGTCGGTGAACTGCTCCCGCTCCTGGGGCGTCATGGAGCCGATCCACTCCCGCAGCACGTCGTCGCTGAGCTTGCCCATCTGCGACCGCTGGCCCAGATGGACGAACATCCGGCCCAGCACGCTCCAGGACAGGGGCTCGTGCTGCATGATAGAGCGGTTGGCGCTGTCGATGACGGCGTAATCCTCGCCGTGCTCCAGCAGCACGCCCACGATGGAGGACTCCGGGATATAGGTGTGGAGCTTGTGGGCGATGCGGCGGTACTCCGCCGTCTCCACCATGTCCCGGGCGAAGCCCGGGCCGTCGTTGTTGTAGGCGTCCAGCAGGCGGTTCTCCTGCAGGTCCGCCGGGATGTGCAGCGCCGCCCAGGCCGCCAGGTTGCCGCCCTTGCTGTGGCCGCCGATGCGCAGCGGGCGCTCCGGGCAGGTGGCCGCCATCTCCACGGCGTAGGCCGTGGCCCGCTCCTGGGCGGGAACGGCGGACAGGAAGCTCATGTTGAAGTCCTCCTTCCACCCGGCCAGGGAGGTGTCCGTGCCCATGTAGGCCACGAACAGCGTGCCGTCCGGCAAGAGGAAGGAGAGGGCATCGAACTGCTTGGCCTTCTCTGGGTCGTACTCGTGGGTGAAGCCGTACAGCCGCACGTCCTGAAAGCGGGCCGTCCGGGCCGCCAGCTGCACCAGCGGCAGGTAGCTCAGCTCGCTGAGACCCAGCTGGTCGTCCTCCGCCGTCAGCAGCGGGCAGATCTCCGCCAGCGTGGGCGCGGCGGCCGGGTCTTTGGTACGCACTGCGTCGATGCGGCGGAAGTTGATGTAGGAGATGATGCACAGCACCAGGTTGTCCACCTCGTTGAAGGCGTCCCGCTGGAACGTCAGGTCGCCCCGCCAGCGGAGATAGTCGAACACTGTGCCGCTGACAGGCGCTGCCAGCTTTTCCGTTGCGTTTTTATCCATAGTGTCCTCCTGAGTTGATTTGTCTTGACTATACCATATTTTCCCCCGTTTCACAACGGGGAAACGCGGCAAAAAATGTTTACACTTGCGCCGTTGACGATGCTTGGCTTATACGGTATAATAAGCTGATTTAGTATAGGGAGGCTATGGTCTTATGTGGATCGCAAAGGATTGGCGCGACTATGAGCTGCTGGACTGCGGCGGCGGAGAGAAGCTGGAGCGCTGGGACAAACAGATACTGGTGCGCCCCGATCCCCAGGCGATCTGGGAGACGGACAAGAGCGGACGGGCCTGGCGCGGCGCGACGGGCCGCTATTCCCGCAGCGCCACCGGCGGCGGCCACTGGGACAAGGGCAAGCTGCCGGAGAGCTGGCAGATACACTACAAGGACCTGACGTTCCAGGTGAAGCCCATGAACTTCAAGCACACGGGGCTGTTCCCGGAGCAGGCGGTGAACTGGGACTTTGCCATGGACAGGATCCGGAACGCGGGGCGGCCCATCCGGGTGCTGAACCTGTTCGCCTATACCGGCGGCGCGACGGTGGCCTGTGCCAAGGCCGGCGCGTCGGTGTGCCATGTGGACGCGGCCAAGGGCATGGTGGCCTGGGCCAAGGAGAACGCACGGCTCAGCGGCCTGGCGGAAGCGCCGGTGCGCTGGATCGTGGACGACTGCGCCAAGTTCGTGGAGCGGGAGATCCGCCGGGGCAAGACGTATGACGCCATCATCATGGACCCGCCCAGCTATGGCCGCGGGCCGTCCGGCGAGGTGTGGAAGCTGGAGGAGAGTTTGTTCCCATTTGTGCAGCTGTGCGCCCGGGTGCTGTCGGACAAGCCGCTGTTCGTGATCCTGAACAGCTACACCACCGGCCTTGCCCCGTCGGTGCTGGGATACATATTGCAGATGCTGGTGGGAGAGAAGTTCGGCGGCCATGTGACGTGGGACGAGCTGGGACTGCCCTGCACCGCCAGCGGCATGGCGCTGCCCTGCGGCGCGACGGGCCGCTGGTGCAGCGAATAAACAAAAACGAGAGGTACGATGCCTTATGGCAGTGATGATAGAGACAAAAGACCTGACCTACACCTATCCTGCGCCGGAGGGGGAGGAGAACCCGCCCGCGCTCCGGGGCGTGTCGGTGCAGATCGAGAAGGGCAGCTTCACGGTGGTGCTGGGCCACAACGGCAGCGGCAAATCCACCTTTGCCAAGCACCTGAACGCGGTGCTGCTGCCCTGCGGCGGCGCGGTGTATGTGGAGGGCATGGACACCCGGGACGAGAGTCTGCTGCTGGAGATCCGGCGGCGCACCGGTATGGTGTTCCAGAACCCGGACAACCAGATCGTCGCCAACGTGGTGGAGGAGGACGTGGCCTTCGGCCCGGAGAATTTGGGCGTGCCTACGGCGGAGATACGACGCCGCGTGGATGATGCCCTGGCCGCCGTGGGCATGGAGCAGTTCGCCCACCACGCGCCCCATCTGCTGTCCGGCGGGCAGAAGCAGCGCATCGCCATCGCCGGGGTCATCGCCATGCAGCCGGAGTGCATCGTGCTGGACGAGGCCACGGCTATGCTTGACCCGGCGGGCCGTCAGGAGGTCATCGACACCGTGCTGCGGCTGAACCGGGAGCGGGGCATCACCGTGGTGCTCATCACCCACCACATGGCCGAGGCCGTGCAGGCCCACCGCGTCATCGTCATGAACGACGGTTTGGTGGCCATGGACGGCACGCCGGAGCAGGTGTTCGTCCAGGTGGACAAGCTCCACGAGCTGGGCCTGGCCGCGCCGGACACGGTGGAGCTGCTCCACGGCCTGCGCCGGGCCG
This sequence comes from bacterium, assembly GCA_963632705.1. Lineage (GTDB taxonomy): Bacteria > Bacillota > Clostridia > Oscillospirales > Oscillospiraceae > Vescimonas. The sequence continues at coordinate 16,686 of CAVGVB010000026.1, forward strand.
GTGTGGACGTGCCGCTGGACGGCCTGACGGTGGAGGACTGCGCCGATACCATTTGTCGCGCCTTTTCCGCGGCGGAAGGGAAGTAACATTGGAACCGATATTGCAAGTAGAGAACCTGACCCACACCTATTCCGCAGGCACGCCCTTCCAGCGCAGCGCGGTGGAGAATATGAGCCTGCACGTGGGCGCAGGGGAGTTTTTAGGCGTCATCGGACATACCGGCAGCGGTAAGTCCACGCTGATACAGCATCTCAACGGGCTGCTGAAGCCCACCTCCGGCCGCATCCTGCTGGAGGGCAGGGACATCTGGGCCGACCCCAAGAGCATCCGCTCCGTCCGCTTCCGGGTGGGGCTGGTGTTCCAGTACCCGGAATACCAGCTCTTCGAGGAGACGGTCTACAAGGACATCGCCTTCGGCCCGAAGAACATGGGCCTGTCCGCCGAGGACATCGACCGCCGCGTCCGTGACGCCGCCGCCTTTGTGGGGCTGGACGCGGACCTGCTGGACAAGTCCCCCTTCGAGCTGTCCGGCGGGCAGAAGCGCCGGGTGGCCATCGCCGGGGTCATCGCCATGGAACCCCAGGTGCTGGTGCTGGACGAGCCCACGGCGGGGCTTGACCCCCGCGGCCGGGAGGCCATTCTGGCACAGATCCAGACCTACCACCGGGCCAAGGGCGCGGCGGTGGTGCTGGTGAGCCACAGCATGGAGGAGATCGCCCGGAACGTGGACCGCATCGTGGTCCTGTCCGGCGGCAAGGTCTATATGGAGGGCACGCCCGCCCAGGTGTTCGCCCGCTCCGCCGAGCTGGAGCAGGTGGGATTGGATGTGCCCCAGGTCACCAAGGTGGCCGCCGCCCTGCACCGGCGGGGACTGCCCATCGACCCGGCGGTCTATACCGTGGAGGCGCTGGAGCGTCAGCTCCTGGCGCTGAAAGGGGGCGAGGGCGTATGCTGAAGGACATCACCCTGGGCCAGTTTTTCCCGGCGGACACGGTGGTACACCGTCTTGATCCCCGGACGAAGCTGCTGGCCGTCATCCTGTATATCGTGGCGCTGTTCAACGCCAAGGGCGTGGTGACCTACGCCATCATGGCCGCCGTGCTGGCCGCCTGCGTGCTGCTGTCCCACGTGCCGTTCAAGTCCCTGACCCGGGGCTTGAAGCCCGTCTATATCATCGTGGCCTTCACGGCCATCATGAATATGTTCTTCACCGCCGGCACGCCGGTGGCGGACGTGTGGCTGCTGCGCCACATCACCTTTGAGGGCATCGTCTCCGCCGTGCAGATGATCCTGCGGATCGTGCTGCTCATCATGGGGACGTTCCTCATGACCTACACCACCAGCCCCATCGCCCTGACGGACGGGCTGGAGAGTCTGCTGTCCCCGCTGAAGAAGCTGCGCCTGCCCATCCACGAACTGGCCATGATGATGTCCATCGCCCTGCGGTTCATCCCCACCCTCATCGAGGAGACGGACAAGATCATGTCCGCCCAGAAGGCCCGCGGCGCGGACTTCGAGACGGGCAGCATCTTCCAGCGGGCCAAGGCGCTGGTCCCCATTCTGGTGCCGCTGTTCGTCAGCGCGTTCCGCCGGGCGGACGAGCTGGCCACCGCCATGGAGTGCCGCTGCTATCACGGCGGCGAGGGACGCACCGCCCTGCGGGTGCTGCATATGCGCGGCGCCGACTGGGTGACGCTGCTGCTGTTCGCGGCGCTGGCGGCGGGCATCATTGTGCTGGCAAAATTTGGGTTCTGACCCACGGAGAGGAGGCGGCATCGTGCGGAACATCGCGCTGATCCTGATGTATAACGGCACGGCCTACCACGGCTGGCAGGTGCAGAAAACGGAGATCTCCGTGGCCCAGACGCTGGAACGGGGACTGAGCATGGTCTGCGGCCACCCGGTGAAGGTCACGGGCTGCGGCCGCACCGACGCCGGCGTCCACGCCGAGCACTATGTGGCCAATTTCCGCACCGACTCCCGTATTCCCGTGGACCGGCTGCCCTTCGCGGTGAACACCCATATCCCCGAGGACATCGTGGTAAAGGCGGCCTATGAGGTGGCGGAGGATTTCAACGCCATCGGCTCGTGTATCAAAAAGGAGTACACCTACCGCATCTACAACTCCCGGATCAAGAACCCATTTTATGTAAACCGGGCTTACTTCTACCCCAAAAAGCTGGACGAGGCGGTGATGGACCGGGCGGCCCGGGCCTTCGAGGGGACGCACGACTTTGCCGCCGTCCGCAGCGTGGGCACGAACGTGCGGAGCACCGTGCGTACCATCTACTACTGCCGCGTCACCCGCAGCGGCGAGCTGCTGGAATTGAAGGTATGTGCCGACGGCTTTTTGTATAACATGGTACGTGCCATCACCGGCACGGTGCTGTACGCCGCCGAGGGCAAGCTGACGCCGGAGGACATCCCCCGTATTCTGGACGCGGGCAACCGCACCCTGGCCGGGCCGACCGCACCTCCCGGCGGATTGTATCTCACCCGTGTATGGTATGAGGATGAACGACTGAATGGATGATTTGGATTTTACCCGGGGCGACGCCCAGGAGGAACAGCCCCGCCGGGTGGCGAAAAAGAGCCGCAAACCGTTTCTGATCTTGGCGGTGGTGGCGCTGCTGGCGGTGGGTGCGGTGACGGCGGCGGTGCTGCTGGACCGCAGCAGCTTCGACGGCCTGCGCCGCAGCATCATCTACGCCAAGGCGGAGAAGGATGAAAACGGCTGCGCCCAACTGTACCGCTACACCAGCGACCAGTCGGGGCGCTTCGCATCCCTGGATGGCAGTCTGGCCATCGTGTCCATGCACCAGGTGACGGTGCTGGATGAAAAGAACAAGAGCATCTACGACGAGACGGTGAAGTTCCAGTCTCCGGCCCTGTATACCTGCGGCAGCCGCGCCGTGGCCTACGACGTGGGCGGCACGACGCTGTATGTCCTGTCGGGCAAGGGGCTGGTCTACCGGCTGGACTGCGCCGGGGAGATCCTGTCCGCCTCGCTGAACGAGAAGGGCTGGCTCACCGTGGTCTGCGGCGAGAGCGGCTGCAAGGCCGCCGTCCGGGTCTATGACCAGGCGGGGCAGCCGGTGTTCGCCTTCCTGTCCTCCGACCGGTTCGTCATGACCGCCGCCCTGTCCGCCGACAGCAAGACGCTGGCCGCGGTGACGATGGGGCAGGAGAACGGCGTGTTCGCCAGCTATGTGGTGTTCTACCGGGTCAACAGCGACAAGGAGGCCGCGCGCTGCACCCTGCGGGGCAGCGTGGTATACGATCTGACCGCCGCCGGCAGCGGCTTCTGTGCCGTTACGGAGGAGCAGCTGTGCTTCCTCGACGCCAGCGGCGACATGACGGCGGCCTATGATTACGGCGGCGATTACCTGCGCCGCGTCAGCATCAGCACCGACGGCTATGCCGCCCTGCTGCTGGGCCATTACCGCACCGGCACGCAGAACCGGCTGGTGACGGTGGGGGCGGACGGCCAGCAGCTGGCGTCCCAGGAGCTGGACGCGGAGGTGACCAGCCTGTCCGCCGCAGGGCGGTATGTGGCCCTGCTGACCACGGACCATGTGTCCATCTACGATAAGCAGCTCCTGCCCATGGCATCCCTGGACGAGGTGAGCCAGGCCCGGGAGGTGCTGATGCGAAGCGACGGCTCGGCGGTGCTGGCCGGCAGCACGGCCGCCAGCCTGTATCTGCCGTAACCACCCACAGGAGGGGTCATTATGAACGGAAATATTGCCATATTTGTGGATCTGATCATCGCCGCGCTGCTGGTGCTGGCGCTGGTGCAGGGCGCGCGGCAGGGCTTCGTGCAGGCGCTGACCCGCATCGCCGTGGTCATCGCCGCGCTGCTGCTGGCGGGGTGGATCGCCGGGAAGCTGGCCGAGCCCGCCGCCAGGTGGCTGGAGCCCATGCTGACGGAAAAGCTGGAGCAGCGGCTGACGGCCCAGGGGCAGACCGAGGATGCGGGCGCGATGCTGGCGGCCTTCGGCTATCAGGGCGAGACGCTGGAGCAGGTGCTGGACAATGTGCTGGAAAAGGCCCAGCAGGCGGGGGAGACGCTGCTCTCCGCCGTGGTGTCCACGGCCATCAAGTCCGCCGCCTACGCGGTGGTGTATGTGGTGTCGTTTTTGCTGCTGCTCATTCTGCTGCGGCTGGCGCTGACGCCGCTGCACCTGTTTACGAAGCTGCCGGTGGTCCACGGCGTCAACGCCGTGCTGGGCGGGGCGCTGGGCCTTGTCAAGGGCGCGCTGCTGCTGTTCCTGGTGGTATGGGCGCTGCAGAAGTGGCAGCTGTTCATCACGCCGGATATGGTGCAGCACTCGTTTTTACTGAAATTTTTTGCCACAAACAGCCCCATGGGCCTGATCGCAAAGCTGTAACAATGGCTATACTACATACCTGAAGCAACGGATGATGGAGGAATACCATGCAACCCACACTTTGTTCCAAATGTAAGAAGAATGTGGCCGTCGTGTTCATCTCCCGGATGAACGAGAAGAACGAGATGGTCAACGAAGGACTTTGCCTGCAATGTGCCGCCAAGCTGGGCCTGCCCCAGGTGGAGGACATGATGAAGCGCATGGGCATCACGCCGGAGGATCTGGAGAACATCAACAGCGAGATGATGCAGGCCTTCGGCGGCGCGGAGGAGATGAGCGACCTGCCCGAGGGCGGGGAGGAGGACGATGACGAGGAGAGCGGCAAGACCGCTACGTTCCCGTTCCTGAACCGCCTGTTCGGCAATGGCAATCCCCCGGCCCAGCAGCCCCAGCAGCCCGCCGACAGCGGCCAGCAGCCCACGGGCCGCAAGACCGAGAAGAAGCGCAAGTTCCTGGACAACTACTGCATCAACCTGAGCCAGCGCGCCCGGGAGGGCAAGCTGGACGCCGTCATCGGCCGGGAGCAGGAGATCGAGCGGGTGGTGCAGATCCTGAACCGCCGCCAGAAGAACAATCCCTGCCTCATCGGTGAGCCGGGCGTGGGCAAGACCGCCATCGCCGAGGGCCTGGCCCAGCGCATCGTGTCCGGCGACGTGCCGTTCAAGCTGCGGGACAAGGAGGTCTACCTGCTGGACCTGACGGCACTGGTGGCCGGCACCCAGTTCCGCGGCCAGTTCGAGAGCCGCATGAAGGGCCTGATCGAGGAGATCCGCAAGGCCGGGAACGTGATCCTTGTCATCGACGAGGTCCACAACATCGTGGGCGCGGGCGATGCCGAGGGCAGCATGAACGCCGCCAACATCCTCAAGCCCGCCCTGAGCCGGGGCGAGATCCAGGTCATCGGCGCCACCACGTTCAACGAGTACCGCAAGCACATCGAAAAGGACACCGCGCTGGAGCGCCGCTTCCAGCCCGTCACCGTCAACGAGCCCAACATCGAGGACACTCTGAAGATACTACAGGGCATCGCCCACTACTACGAGCAGTTCCACGGCGTGTCCATTCCCCAGGGCGTGCTGCGTCAGGCGGTGCTGCTGTCCGAGCGATATATCACCGACCGCTACCTGCCGGACAAGGCCATCGACCTCATCGACGAAGCCTGCTCCGACCTGAACCTCCACGACGCGGACATCAACCGCCGCATGGAGCTGGAGCGCGACCTGCAGAACGTCACCTTTGAACGGGAGACGCTGATGTCCGCCCAGCCGCCGGAGGGGCAGGAGTTCACCGAGAAGGAGCTGGACGACCGCTACGCCCGCATCGCGGAGCTGCGCAGTCAGGAGCTGCGTATCGGCAACGAGTTGGATGTCCTCCGGGCCAAGGGCACGCCCCAGCTGACCATGGAGAACATCGCCCGGGTCATCGAGATGTGGACGAAGATCCCCGCCAGCAAGATCAAGGAGGAGGAGTTCAAGCGCCTGGCCGAGCTGGACCAGCGCCTCCGCGCCCATGTGGTGGGCCAGGACGAGGCCATCGCCGCCGTGTCCGCCGCCATCCGCCGCAACCGGGTGGGCATCTCCCCCAAGCACAAGCCCGTCAGCTTCATCTTTGTCGGCCCTACCGGCGTAGGCAAGACGGAGCTGGTCAAGCAGCTGGCCGACGACCTGTTCAACGCGCCGGAGAGCCTGATCCGCCTGGATATGTCCGAGTTCATGGAGAAGCACTCCGTGTCCCGCATCGTGGGCAGCCCTCCGGGCTACGTGGGCTATGATGAGGCGGGCCAGCTGACGGAGAAAATCCGCCGCAAGCCCTACTCCGTGGTGCTGTTCGACGAGATCGAGAAGGCCCACCCCGACGTGCTGAACGTGCTGCTGCAGATCCTGGACGACGGCCAGATCACCGACGCCCACGGCCGCAAGGTGAATTTCGAGAACACCGTCATCGTCATGACGTCCAACGCCGGGTCTGACAGCAAGTCCGCCGGGGCGGTGGGCTTCGGCGGCAGCGCCGACGATCAGGGCCGGGAGCGCACCATGAAGGCCCTCCGGGACTTCCTCCGCCCCGAGTTCCTGAACCGGGTGGACGAGATCGTCTGCTTCAACCACCTGACGAAGGAGAACTTCTCCGGCATCGCCCACATCATGCTGGACGAGCTGAAGGCCAGCCTCAGCGAGAAGGGCTTCACCTTCCGCTACGACGACGCCCTGGTGGACTATCTGGTGGAGAAGTCCTACTCCCTGACCTACGGCGCGCGCAACCTGCGCCGCCTGATCCAGAAGGAGCTGGAAGACCCCATGGCCTCCCGCATCATCGACAACTTCGAGCATCCCATCACCCAGATCAGCGCCACCGCCCGGGACGGTGCGGTGCAGCTCTATACACTGTGAGGTGACAGCCATGCTGTTTCGCAAGGACATCGACCCCCGCTGCGCTTACTGCGCCCGGGGCAGCCGCATCGGTGACGACAAGGTTGCCTGTGTCAAACGGGGCATCGTCGCACCGGAGTTCCACTGCGGCGCATTCGTCTACGATCCTCTGCGCCGCGTGCCGCCCCGGCCCGTCAAGCTGGACACGGACAAGCTGAAGTCCGAGGACTTTGAGATCTGAACGGAGGAGAGGGTATGCTGCCTGCCAGAATTCACGCCGTCTGGTTCAGCGCCACGGGGACGACAAAAAAGACCGTCACCCGTATTGCCCGCCGGCTGGCGGACGCGCTGGGCGCGGCCTATGAGGAATATGATTACACCCTGCCCGCCGCACGGCGGCAGACGCTGACCATCCCCGCCGGTGCGCTGGCGGTGGTGGGCTGTCCCACCTACGCAGGCCGCGTGCCCAACCTGCTGATGCCCTACATCCGGGATATGGTCCGCGGCAGCGGCGCGCTGGCCGTGCCGGTGGTGCTGTTCGGCAACCGCAATTACGACGACGCGCTGATGGAGCTGTCCCAGCTGCTGACGGCCGATGGCTTTACCTGCATCGGCGGCGGCGCGTTCGTGGGGGAGCACAGCTTCTCCCGTACGCTGGGCGCGGGCCGTCCCAACGGGACGGATCGGGCGCAGATGGATGCGTTTGCCGACGGTCTGGCCGCCAGACTGCGGGCGGGGGATACCGCCGCCGTCACCGTGGGCGGCTGTGACCCCATACGGCCCTACTACACGCCCCGGGATCGGCATGGAAACCCCATCAACATTCTGAAGGTCAAGCCGAAAACGGACATGGCGCTCTGCGGCGGCTGCGGCTGGTGCGCCGCGCACTGTCCCATGGGCAGCATCGACCCGGCGGACGTATCCCAGGTCAGCGGCGTGTGCATCAAGTGCTGCGCCTGCATCAAGGGCTGTCCCACCGGCGCGAAATACTTCGACGATCCCGGCTATCTCTACCACAAGTCCGAGCTGGAGGAGGTCTATGCCCGCCCCGCTCAGAACGACATATTCCTGTAATATAGGAGCTGTACCGCATGAAATACCCCTACTTACTGTTCGACGCCGACAACACCCTGTTCGACTTCGACCGCAGCAACCGGGTGGCCTTTGACGCCGTCTGCGCCGCCTTTGATCTGCCGGATGACGATGAGACGTTCGCCTTGTATGAGCGCTGCAACAACGCCATGTGGGCGGCCTTTGACCGGGGCGAGTGTACCAAGGAGTTTCTGGTGGTCCAGCGCTTCCGCAATTTCCTGGCGGAGCTGGGTGTGGAACGGGACCCGGCGGCCTGCAACGAGCTGCACCTTTATACATTAGGACAGCAGTCGTTCCTGCTGCCCCACGCGGAGGAGGTCTGCCGGGAGCTGAGCCGCAGCCATACGCTGTATCTGGTCACCAACGCCGTGGCCTCGGTCCAGCGCAGCCGTCTGGCCCGCAGCGCCGTCCGGCCCTATATCACCGACGCCTTTATTAGCGAGGAGGCCGGTGCGGCCAAGCCTGCCCCGGCGTATTTTGACTATGTGTTTGCTCACATCGACGGCATCACCAGGGAGAACTGCATCGTTATCGGTGACAGCCTGTCCAGCGACATCCGGGGCGCGAACAACTACGGCCTGCCCTGCTGCTGGTACGACCCGAAGAACAGCCTTGCCCCGGCGGACCTACGCATCGACCACCGCATCACCGACCTGCGCCAGCTGTACGATATTGTGGGTTGACGTATACTATTTAATGGTGATAGACACAAGCAAAAGCCGCCCAAAGGCGGCTTTTGCTTGTGTCTTGTCGCTTTACTGTTCCTCCCCAAAATCCGCCCGGTATGCCGCGGCCAGCTTTTCCGGCCAGTCCCCGATGGGCTTCAATACGCCGGTGAAGAACCGTAGCGTGGCCGGTTCGTGGACGAATTCCAGTCCGCCCACCAGGTCGCGGTGGTCAAACAGCCACTTTACCCGGTCGATGACGTACTCCGTCTGGGACAGGGTGAACACACGCCGCGGGAAGGCCAGCCGCAGCAGCTCCATGGAGGCGATGCGCTCCGTCCCGTCCCGCTCCCGCTCCTCCGACAGCGTGCCGCGCTCCATGCCCCGGATGCCGCCGCAGATATACAGCGCGCAGGACAGCGCACCGGCGGAGTACTGCATCTGGGGCACGTGGGGCAGGAACTGCTTCACATCGATGTGCGCGCCCAGCCCGCCGCCGGGGGTGATCACCGGCACGCCGTATTCGTCCAGCCGCTTCACGCAGTAGTCGATGAACTGCGGCCCTTGGGAGATCACGTCCATGTCCATGCTCTCCTCAAAGCCCACCGTCATGGCCTCCATCTCCTTTACCGACATACCGCCGTAGGTCAGGAAGCCCTCGAACATGGGGATCAGGTCCTCCATGGAGTGGAACAGCGTCTTGTCCCGCACCAGGATCGCACCGCCCCGGGCAAAGCCGAATTTCCGGGCGGAGAAGTAGATGATGTCGAACAGGTCGGCGATCATCCGGGTGATCTCCCGCACGGACTTGTCCTTCATGCTGTCCTCCCGGGTCTTGATGAAGTACAGGTTGTCCTGCAGAAGAGAGGCGTCCAGCACCGTCAGGACCTTGTATTTCCGGCAGATGGCGGTGGCCGCCTTCATGTTCTCATAGGAGATGGGCTGTCCGCCGATCAGGTTCGTCCCCGCCTCCAGCCGGACAAAGGGGACTTTGGCCGGTGTTTCCTTGAGAATACAGGCTTCCAGAGCGTCCAGGTCGATGTTGCCCTTGAACGGCAGGCTGCTGCGGCTCTCCAGGCCCTCCTTCTTCACCAGCTCCTCCACGCGGCCGCCCAGCCGGGTGATGTGGGCCTTGGCGGTGGTGAAATGGTAGTTCATGATGACGCAGTCGCCGGGCCTGACGAACCGCGTGGCCAGAATGTTCTCGCAGGCCCGGCCCTGGTGGGCGGGCAGGCAGTTCTCGATGCCGAACAGCTCCGTCAGCTTGGCCCGCATACGGAAGAACGTCTCCGAGCCGGCGTAGGCGTCATCGGCCTGCAGCATGGCCGCCTGCTGGCGGTCGGACATGGCGTTCACGCCGGAGTCTGTCAGCATATCCAGAAAGATGTCCCCGTTGTGGAGCTGGAACGTGTTGAACCCGGCCTCCCGCATTTTCTCCAGTCGCTGCTGTGTGGGAAGCAGGCGGAGCTGCTGGACGATCTTCACCTTGTGCATCTCCATAGGGATAGGCTCGTGCTTGTAAAAAGTAATGGCAGGCATATCAGTGCCCCTCCTTAAATTAAAGTAAATATAAGTCTTGTATAAGTTTCAAGCGTATATTTTCCGCACCTGAATACAAAATAGTTCAAAATATTTCCAGATCATTTCCCGCCGCCGCGGGTATCGTTTTGCGAAAATAGATGCCATAGCTTCCTCCAATAAAACAAAACGTCCTCTGCGTCCAAAAGGACACAGAGGACGAGCATGACCCGTGGTACCACCTCAGTTTACCGCTTGCGCGGCCTCATAGGATACAAACATATCCGCAGTGCTGTATCGGGCACACCCGGCTTTCCTACCACCCTTTCGGGCTTCGGGGCGCAGCTCCGGACGGTAATTGGGGTGCTGCTGCTCCACTGCCTTGCACCGACCGGCAGCTCTCTGCTGTAAGCGCTTGCAGCACCTTACTGGGTGTCCTTCATCGCGTTTTCAATATGTTGAAAGGTATTTTACAGCTTTGCACCGCGAAAGTAAATGGACAAATTGCACAATATGGACGCGGATATGGAGGTGATTATGTGCATTATGCCGGAAAAGGGTATTTCGGCGCATAAGAACTGCTTATAGAAATGCCACTGTTATGAAAGGTGGAAGAAACTGCCGAAAAGCGTTGACAAAGGGCGCTTCGTGTGGTAGTCTATCAAAGCTGTCGATGAGCGGCGGCTCATAATACCGACCATCTTGGATACAAAAAAATCACAAAAAAGTGAAATTAGTAGTTGACAAGATGGGAGACATATGGTAAAATAATGAATGTTCCGCGGTTATGGGACGTGTACCTTGTAAATTAAACAACGAACG
>CAVGVB010000027.1:0-26508 GCA_963632705.1 bacterium
TCTGCGCAGCGTCGTGGCGGTACTTCTCCGGCGAGTATCTTCTCTGGTGATGGGTATGTAGTTGTGAAGGTGCAACGCATACCCGATTGACACATCTATTATCATCGGGTATACTCAGTATAACAGATTTCAGCTCGTTTTCAAGACGCTCAGAGAATACCGGCACATCTGTATAAAATCAATCGGGTACGGAGGTCCTGTCATGTTTCAGATGAACCACGATGCGGTGGATTTCTTTTCCGTAGACTTCACATCGGCCTGTACGATCGTTGCGCGGGAGGAATACCCTCTCGGATATTTCGCGGCGCAAGCGATGGAGGTATCCGGCAGGCTCGACGGCGATATAGACGCCGCGGCCAAAGAATTTGCCGCGGAAGCACAGATGTTCTTTGCCGCCCGTGATCCCTCCAGCGCAGGGATCGCCAATGACGCATATGGACGACTGAGGGCTCTGCTGCGGAAACTTCCGCTATATAACATTCTCCTGCCGCGCTCTGACACGATGCTGTCATGCTTTTCCAGCGCTTCTGAATATCAGGCGATGTGGGATGAGATGATGACCAAGGGAACACGCAACAACAATGACTATACCCATTGGATCTCACGGATATGCAGGATCGGCGCGGACCTGCACGAGTTCCAGCGCAACACCAACTGGATGCTGTCAACGTATTTTGATAACCTGACCTCTCACCGGCGCGAGGACTATATTGATGCGTTCGCCCGGTTTAAGGAAGATATCCGCGACGCCAAGCTCGTTGATCTTGATGATGACGACCAGCCCTATCTTTTCGGAGATCCATCCCCGTATTCCTTCCGCTTTGACTTCCCCGCGCACATATCCTTTATCCCCTATCATGATGAGAAGACTGGGAAGCCGAAACTGGCGGAACGTTCCACTTTTGATGACCTTGTTTCTTTCTTTTATCTGGACTTGACACGTGGGCTTGCCGCGGGCAACCTCCCCCGCAGATGCAAAAACTGCAGTCACTGGTTCGTTGCGGTCGGCGGATACAACATCCAGTATTGCGACAGGCCCATCCCCGGTCAGGCCGGAAAGAGTTGCCGCAGTGTGGGCGCTCATGAGACAGCGAAGCAGAAGCTGAAAGAGGCTTCCGCGAAGGAATACGCCCGCACCTATAATCGGTTGAAGGCAAGAAAGCAGCGCGGCGCGATCTCCAGCGATGAATGGAATCAGACTGTCGCCGTCGCGGAAGAACTCCGCGCCGCCTTTCAGAAAGGTGAGCTGTCGGAGTCGGAATACTGCCGTAAGCTGAAAGCGCTGTGATGCCTATGGGATAAATTGAATACAGGAACGCCTCCGGCATTTGTCTGCCGAAGGCGTTCCTGTATTCTTTGCTTACACCGACGCAGGTTTTGCGCCGCTTATCCGTCGTAGAGAACGTAAGTCAGCAGGCTGCTGCCATCCTCGACAATGCAGGCATTACAAGGGAATCCCGCATCCGTAACTATAGTTGTCGAAAACTCTGATTGCTGCTGAATGAGCAGTCGGGATTCGGCACTTGTAAGGCTGTGTATATGCGACTTTCACGAACTCAACACAGGCCTTCTAGATATGGCGTGACACAGATTCGAGGAAGTCATTCTTCTTTTACACCAAGCCCTGTATGATGATAAAGAGGATCAACACCGGAAGCACCCACCGGAAATACGGTTTGAGCTTTGCGGAGAGCTTGAGGCCCGTGCCGCGGTTGACCTCGGCCATATATTGGTCGAAGCCCCAGCCCCATTTGCTGACGCAGAACAGAAGATATACCAGTGAACCGATGGGCAGCAAAAGATTGCTGACAATAAAGTCCTCGCTGTCCAGCACATCCCGTCCGCCGATGAGGTGCAGGTCGCTCCAGATATTATAGCCGAACACACAGGGCAGACTGGCCACGGCAAGAATGATGAAATTGATGACAACAGCCTTTTTGCGACTCCAGCCGAAGGTGTCCATGCAGATAGCGAGGATATTCTCAAACACGGCCAGTACCGTGGAAAGGCTGGCGAACATCATGAACAGGAAGAACAACGTACCCCAAAGCCGTCCGTTAGCCATGTTCACAAATACCTGCGGCAGCGTCACGAAGATGAGGGAAGGCCCCTGATCGGGTGAGACACCGAAGGAGAAGCACGCGGGGAAGATGATCGTACCGGCCATCAGCGCGACAAACGTATCCAGCGCGCAGATGCGGACGGCCTCACCGGTAAGCGTGTGACCATCGTCCATGTAGCTGCCGAATATCTCCATCGCGGCGATGCCGAGACTGAGGGTGAAGAATGCCTGATTCATGGCATTGGTGATGATGCTGCCAAGGCCGTTGGCCTTGATGCTCTCCACGGAGGGCAGCAGGTAGAACTTCATGCCCTCTGCCGCGCCGGAGAGCGTCAGACTGTGTACGGCCAGCACAGCGATAAGTGCCAGCAGCGCGAGCATCATATACTTTGACACACGCTCCAGTCCTTTTTGCAGACCGAAAGAGCACACGATCAGACCGGCGGCAACCACCACTTCCGTCCACAAGGCCATCTCGCCGGGCGTACTCAAGAGTGCACCAAATACACCGCTGACGGCGTCACTGTCCATGCCGGAGTGAAATGCGCCGGTAAGGAATTTTCCAAAATAGCTGATCATCCAGCCGGTGACGGTGGTGTAGTACATCATCAGCACATAGCAGCCCAGCATACAGAACCAGCCATGGATATGCCAACGCTGTCCCGGCTTTTCAAGTGCCTTGTAGGAGAGCACGGCGCTTTTACGGCTTGCGCGGCCAACGGCAAGCTCCATTGTCAGCACGGGGACGCCCATGATCAACAGGCAGACAAGGTAAAACAGCACAAAAAAGCCGCCGCCATTCTGCCCCGTGACATACGGAAAACGCCACACATTGCCGATACCGATCGCACAGCCTGCGCTTACCAATAGGAAGCCAAGCCGTGAGCTGAATAATTCACGTTTCATTGCTTTTTACTCCAGAGTCAAAATCCGATAAGCTACCCTGCTGCATGATCTGCGCGGTATTTTGCGGCAGCGGCTATGATAAAAGCGCTTATTTGCGCGAGGGGGATCGCAGCCCAGACGCCGTCTAAGCTGAAAGCGAGTGGTAAGACCAGCAAAAACAGGAGGGTGCAAACCGGCTCGGCATAGACTAAAAGGTAAGAAAGGGCCGCCTTCTCCGTGGCATAGAAATACGAAGTCGTGATGCGGACAAACGCCAGCGGCAGAACGGTCGCGAGGAAAAACGGCAGATACTTTCCGACACCGGCATTGGCGCTTGCGGATGCACCGAACAGCAGTCCGATTTTCGTGCGGGTCAGAAAGACCACCGCCGCACAGACCGCCGAAATGACAAACGCCGCAAAGTAAGCGGTGCGTCTTGTCTGCCGGACATCCTCGATCTTTTGCTCACCGTAGTAAAGACTGATAAGCGGCTGGCAGCCATCTCCCACGCCCTGCAAAAGCAGGTATATGATCGCCGTGATGTAGCTGATGCAGCTGTAGATCGCCACCGACTGTTCATCTCCATAGATCAGCAGAAACCGATTCATCAGGAGCAGCGTAATGGTGGGGGAATAGGTCAGGCCGAACGGCGAAAGGCTCACCTTCAGCACAGCTCCCCAAAGCGCTGGCAGCTGAGAAGCCGGAACAGGACGTATGGTCTGCTTTCTGCGGGCAAAAAACAGGATCGCCGCGACCATTGTGGCGGCCTGACCGATGACCGTTGCCCAGGCAGCCCCCGCCATGCCCCATGGCAGTACCCAAACAAAGACATAGTCCAGCGCGATATTGGTCACAAAGCCCAGCACCATGGCGACCATGGCAAAGGTCGCTCCGCCCATGTTCCGGATGAAGGGGACGAAGCCGGTGGCCAGAAGCTGACAGACCGCGCCCAGCGCGATCACGCGCACATATTCCGCCGCCAGCTCCAGCACATCGTTTTTTGCGCCCAGCAGGCGCAGGATCGGTTCTGCCAGGAAGAAAAACACGACGGTCAGCAGAAGGCTGAACAGCAGAAGCAGCATGGCCGTGCCGGAGAAGCAGGCCGCCTGCTTCTTTTTATCCTTCTGTGCGCCGAATATCGTAAAATATATCCCTCCCGCCAGCCCGATACCTGTTCCAAGTGCCTGAATAAACGCCGCCACAGGAAAGCCAAGGGCGATGGACGCCAGACCCATATCCCCCAGACTTCTTCCAATGAAAAAGCCGTCCACAATGGTGTAAACGCCGGAGAGGGCAAAGGCGAGAACAGATGGGAGCACATAGGCACAGAATGTCCTGGTTTTTGTCGAGACCATATGGCAGATACTCCAACTGGCTTTACGGCTTACAGCTCCATTTCCGGATGGTCTGCATCAACGAAGCCGACGGCTGTTTCGCAGTGGAAGATACGCTTGACCAGCGTCTCCAGCTCATCCCGCGCAGCGAGCACCTGATCCCGGTTGAAATCGGTAAAGCCATCAATGGGGAAGAAAATGTCCGTCGAGGTGGAAACGATCTTTCCGTGCTCGCTCTGCCGCCAGGTCCAACGGCGGGTGCGCACCTGATTTCCGACCGCATAGACGACCTCGCCTGCGTCGGGAGTCTCCTCCGTATCACCGCCGAAGGGCAGGAAGGTGTCGTCGGGACGGGCCAGGCGGATGCAGATGTCCCCGCTGCCGCCGCCCAGGTCATGCGCGCCCATGGGCAGCGTGTATTTCAGAGAGACCGAGTTCCCCAGATCGACAACAGGGTTGATATGGGGCATACCCTTCCCCTTTGCAATACGGGTAAAGAGTGCCTCGATGGAGCAGAGGAATTTGTTGGGGTTGATGTCCAGGGCGCGGAACGCCTCACGGTACGGAAGAATGTCCGCCTCCTCCTTGACCTTCTTTCCCTCAAAGCGCTGGGCTGCCATCGCGATGCTCTCGTCCAGCAGCTGATCGATCTCAGGGTACGCCTTACTGTTGTCGATGCCCTTTGCCATGACCACACCGAAGCAGGCGTTCGGCAGCTTTTCAAAGATGTCCTTTTCAACAATGAATTTCATATCGTGTCCTCCATTCAATCACATGTGACCGGGATACATATTTCGGTCACGAATTTTTCTGTGTTATTGGTGATCCCGTAGTCGATCAGGGTGACCTCACGAGAAGAGCCTGATATTTGCATTTGGTGCTTCTCGATGTACTCCAGCAGCTTTTTATACTGGGCGGGCGCTTCTGTGTGGCTGCCTCTGAAGCGCAGCCGCACGCAAAGCGTTTCCGGCAGCGTGTCTGTTTTCCCGGTATAGATGTCCTCGTGGTCAAGCAGCAGAAAGACGCTGTCGTATTTGTCGGTCTGCCCCATGAGCAGGTGTTCATCCGATATGCCAAGGCCGACCTTGCCGAGGAAGATGACCGCCTCCGCCTCCGACTGATCCAGCTTCCGCATGGGTGCTTCCATATCAAGGAAGTTCTCAATGGTCAGCGGATACTCCGCCAGAACGACCCGGCAGGCGGGGAGCTGTATCAGCGACACCGTATCCAGGGGGACGCTCTGCGCGTCCAGCAGCCACTGGAGGCGGTTGTCGATCTTGTGCTCGACACGCCGGAGCTCCTGCTGCTTCTGCACAACGATCTCCTTCTGCTGGCGCAGCTTTTCCTCGATGCGGCGCACATCCTTGTTCTGCAAAAAATCTATAATCTCGGACAGCGGCATATCCAGCGTGCGTAAATAGCGGATCGTATTGAGCACCTCAAACTGCTCGGCGCTGTAATAGCGGTAGCCGGAATCGGGCGAAACATAGGCGGGCGTTATCAGCCCGACATTTTCATAGTGCCGCAGGCTGCTGACACTGAGGTGAAAGAGCCTGGCAACATCACCGATGGAAAAGAGCTTTTTCTCATTCATGCCGTCATCTCCTGTTGGCCGGTCTGCGCTTTCTTTCGGATCACCGCGAAGGCGATCACGCAGATGATAATGGAAAGGATCGAGCCTGCGCCGGTGGCCAGGCCCATGGGGAACAGCGTATCCGGGAACAGGCGGGAGGTGAGGTATACGCCGGGGATACGCACCAAAACGATGGCCAGGATGTTATGGAAAAACGAAATGCCCGATTTCCCGCAGGCGCAGAAATAGCCGCCGAAGCAGAAATGAATACCGGCAAAGATGCAGTCCCACACATACCCGCGGAGATACTGCCCGCCAAGGCGTACCACGGCGGCGCCATCGGCGGTGGCCGGATCGGTGAACAGCGATACCACCGGCTCTGCGGTGAGCTGCGTTACGGCGCAGACCAGCACGCCGAAGCCAACGCTGATCAGCGCGGCGTCCCGCATGGTTTGCAGCGCCCGATCCGGCTTTCCCGCGCCGATGTTCTGTGCGCCCAGCGCCGAAACGGTGGACAGCATGGAGGAGGGGATCAGGAACAGAAAGCTCATGATCTTCTCGACAATGCCGACTGCCGCCGCGTCGTTCAGGCCGCGCTGGTTGGCGATGACGGTTATGAGGATAAAGGCCACCTGGATCAGACCGTCCTGTAAGGCGATGGGCGTGCCGATCTTCAGGATCTTTCCCATGACCGACCGGCTGGGCTTAAAATCGTCCCTTTGCAAAACGATGCTCTTTCTTTTCAGAACGACGGTCAGGGAAACGATCACGCTGATGGCCTGAGACAGCGTTGTGCCAAGCGCCGCGCCCGCAGGCCCAAGCCGGAGCGCACCCATAAAAAGGTAATCCAGCCCGATATTGGCGGCGCAGGCCACGGCAATAAAATACATGGGGCTTTTGCTGTCGCCCAAGCCGCGGAAAATGGAGCTGATGATGTTGTACGCCGTGATAAAGGGAATGCCGATAAAGCAAACGGTCAAATAGGTTGCTGTACCGCCCACGGCTTCTTCCGGGGTGGACATGGCGGAGACGATAGGTTGGACAAGGATCAGGAGAATGACAGTCAGGGCGATGGAAAGTGTCATAAACAGCGTCACGGTATTTCCGATGTCCTGCGCTGCCCGCTTCCGATCCTTTGCACCCACCGCCTGCCCGATGCTGACCGTCGTTCCCATGGTAAGCCCCACGATCATGACCGTGAGCATATGCATGACCTGCGAGCCAATGGAGACCGCGGTGGTGCTGGCCACGCCCGCAAACTGCCCGATGATGAATAGGTCGGCCATGCCGTACAGCGTTTGCAGAAAATAGGAAAGCAGGTATGGCAGCGAAAATAAGACGATATTTTTGAACACACTGCCGATGGTAAGATCCTTTTCCATCTGCATCCAGCCCCTTTGACCCTTGTTGGTTTATATTATAAACTCTATAACTGTTGTAGAGTCAAGAGCGGAAATCAAAAAAGTTGAAAGCAAACAGCAGGCGGTTCGGTTTGAATCGCCTGCTGTTCGTTATTACTTTTCTGTTCTTTTGACCGCCTGCTTCAGATGGCGGATAAATTCCTGCATCACCGGGACGGGCTGGCTGCTGCGCGGCGTAGCCACCCCCAGTTCCCGGTACTGCGGCGGTTCCAGCGGCAGGGCGGCCACATTCTGCACCGCGTAGTAGTCCAGCTCCAGCTGGGGCATGATGGTGACGCCCAGCCCGGCGGCCACCGCCGCCAGCACAGAACGGTTGCTCATCCGGTCGTTCGTGTAGGTCACGTCAATATGGTGCTTTTTGAATATCTGCGGGATGTCCGCGTTTTGCCGGTAGTCCGGCAGGATGACGGCTTCGGCGCTGAAGCGCTCCAAAAGGACGGAGCTGCCCATGACCATGCCCTGCGGAAACACGCCGCGAAAGGGGTCTTTGAACACGCTGACCCAGCCCAGTTCCTTGCTGGTCCAGGCGCGGTCGGTGATGGCCAGGTCCACACTGCCGTCTCTTATCCAGTTGTTGATGACCATAGGCGATTCAGACGCAACGCTGACGCGGACATGGGGATACTCCGCCCGCAGCCGGGCGATGGCCTCCGGCAGCCAGCGCTGGGACACGGAGTCCACCGCCGCGATACGCAGCGTGCTGCTCTGTGCCTCCTTACAATTCTGAATGGCGGCGCCCAGGGAGTCATAGCTGCGGAGAAAACGGCGGATCTCCGGCATCAGCTGCCGCCCGCTTTCGCTGAGACGCACGCCGCTGTGGCTGCGATCCAGCAGACAAAGGCCCAGTTCATTTTCCAGGCTGTTCATCATATAGGTCAGACCTGCCTGCGTATAGCCCAGCTGCTCGGCAGCGCGGGTCATGCTGCCTATTTCCGCAATGGCGGCCAGTACCATCAGCTTCTGCACATCCATAATTCCTACGCCCCTCTTGCCAGCTCATAAAGTTTTCTTATGAGCCATCATAAGACCTCATTTCACAAATGTCAAGGAAAAAGTTAAAGTAAAGGAGGAACGGAAATCCATACTCTCCTTTCTCCGGCAAGGGCGGACAGCCGCCCTTGCCCCACGGGGAGGGGACAAGAACAACGAGGAGGAAAAACCATGTTTAACAGCACCGCCATGAAGTTGGGCAGCAACAGCTCCTGCATCCGCGAGATCTTTGAGTTCGGCCTGCGGCAGAAAGCCATCGTGGGCGCGGAAAACGTCTACGATTACAGCCTGGGCAATCCCAGCATCCCCGCCCCTCCCGAGGTGGCGGAGGCCATCCGCGACATTCTGGCCACCGAGGACAGCATTCAGGTACATGGCTACACCAGCGCGGTGGGCTATGACGGCGTGCGTAAGGCTGTGGCGGAGGATCTGACGGAGCGCAGCGGCATGACCATCCGTCCCGAAAACCTGTTCTTCACCTGTGGTGCAGCCCCGGCTCTGATGGCCACGCTGCGGGCGCTGCACATCGACAGCGAGACAGAGATCATCGCCGTAGCGCCGTTCTTCCCGGAATACCGTCCCTTTACCCAGTCCTCCGGCAGCCGTCTTGTGGTGGTGGAGGCGGACACCAAGGCGTTCCAGATCGACCTGGACGGTGTGGAGAAGGCCATTACCTCCCACACCCAGGCCATCATCATCAACTCCCCCAACAATCCCTCCGGCGTGGTGTATACCTCCGAGACATTGAAAAAGCTGGCGGCCATTCTGACGAAGAAGTCCCAGGAGGTCGGCCACCCCATCTACATCATCTCCGACGAGCCGTACCGTGAGCTGGTCTACGGCGGCGTGGAAGTCCCCTTTATCCCCGCCATTTACCCCAACACGGTGATCTGCTACTCCTACTCCAAGAGCCTGAGCCTGCCCGGTGAGCGTATCGGCTACGTCTGCGTGCCGGACTGCGCCGAGCAGTCGGCAGAACTGTTTACCTGCATCAAGGGCGCGGCCCGTATGGACGCCCACACCTGCGCCCCCAGCCTGATCCAGCGGGTCATCGCCCGGTGCGCCAAGCTGCGGCCCGACCTGCGCAGCTACGACGAGAACCGCACTCTGCTGTACGAGGCGCTGACCTCCTACGGCTACGAGTGCGCCAAGCCGGACGGCGCGTTTTACCTGTTCGTCAAAGCCCCCGGCGGCGACGCCAAGGCCTTCTCTGAGCGAGCCAAGAAGGAAAATCTGCTGGTCGTTCCCTCTGACGACTTCGGTGTGAAGGGCTACTTCCGCCTGTCCTACTGCGTCAGCAACGACATGATCCGCCGCAGCCTGCCGGCGTTCAAGAAGCTCATCGAGTCCTGACCGTAACAGGTACAGCGTAATAGGAGAGAAAAATATGAAGAGAGAAAACCGCACGTACCGCCGCCCCAGCCTGGGTCTGGCCCTGTTGATCACACTGGTGATCGTAGGCAGCCTTGTGGGCATGATCATCGCAAACATCAGCCTTGAGCTGGCCATGTTCATTTCCAGCCTGATCGGCCTGGTCTGCTGCCTGCTGCTGGGGCGCAGCTGGGAGGAAGTGGAGCAGCAGATCGTTCGCTCCATCAGCAGCGTGGCCGTCCCGGTATTGATCCTGATCTGCGTCGGCATCAATGTGGCCGCGTGGATCGCGGCGGGCACAGTGCCGTCGCTGATGTACTACAGTCTCAGCTTTATCGCCCCGCACCTGGTCGTACCCACGGCGTTTATCCTGTGCGCGCTGATGTCGGTGTTTACCGGCACATCGCTGGGCTCTATCGCCACCATGGGACTTGCCATGGTGGGCGTGGCACAGATCGTCGGCGCACCGCTTCCGCTGACCGTGGGCGCTATCGTTTCCGGCGCGATGGTGGGCGATAAAATGTCCCCCATGTCCGACTGCACAAATCTCGTGCCCGCCATGTCGGGCACGACGGTCTACCGCTACATCGGGGCGGTGATGAAGACCACGCTGCCCGCGGGACTGATCACCCTTGCCATTTTCACCGTGCTTGGCCTGACCAGCACCGGGGATGGCAGCACCCCCGAGCAGATCGCGGAAATGATGGCGGTGCTGAAGGCAAACTACAACATCAGCGTGATCGCACTGTTTCCCGCCGCGCTGATGGTGGTCGTCGCGGTGCTGAAGGTTCCCGCTATCCTCGGCATGGGCGGCTGTGCCATCATCAGCCTCGTCTATGCGCTGCTGGTGACAAAGCTCCCGATGACAGAGCTGGCCTCCATCGCGGTGAACGGCTTCGTTTCCGAAACGGGAATGCCACTGATCGATATTATCCTGACCCGCGGCGGCATCACCGCCATGCTGGGCGCTATCGCCACCATCATACTGGCGGCATTTCTGGGCTCTGCCCTGGAGTGCAGCGGCGTATTCGATGTGATCATGGAGGACGGCCTGGCCGACGTGGTCAGAACGCGGCGCTCGCTGATCCTGCTGACCATGTCCGCGTCCGGCTTCACCGTGTTGGCCACAGGGCAGCAGTATTTGGGCGCGATCCTGGCAGGCCCTATGTTCAGCAAGAGCTATGACCGCATGGGCATCCACCGCGATATGCTGGCCCGTGCGTTGGGCGACTGCGGCCTGTCCCTGTTTGCCGCCGTTCCGTGGTCATTGGGCGCGGTGTATACCGCCAGTGTGCTGGGCTGCGATATGTCCTTCATCCCCTACGAGCTGTTTGCGTGGGTCGTGCTGGTGGTATCTGTGATATTTACGGTGTGCGGCATCACCGTCAAGAAGGCGGATGAGACGAACTTTACCGCGAAGGAAATGGCGGAAAAGATCATCACCGCCCCAAAACAAGCTGAGTAAAGGAGGCTGCCTATGAAGAAAACGACGTACCGGGCTGCATCGCGCCGCTGGAGGTGGATGTATGCGTGCTGACAACTACGTCCTGCTGGGCGAGGCAGGGTGTGGCAAAAGCGAGCTGGCCATCAACCTAAGCCGGCGGCTGCTGGACACGGGAAAGCCCGTGGACTTATTCGACCTGGACATGACCAAGCCCCTGTTCCGCACCCGTGAGCAGGCGGACAGACTGGCGGACATGGGCATCCACTTCCACTTCGAGGAGCAGTTTGCGGACGCGCCCACCGTGGGCGGCGGCGTGATGCGGTCGCTGAAGGACGCGGACAGCTATACGGTGCTGGACGTGGGCGGCGACTACATCGGTGCGCGGGCCATCGGCGGCTACGCGCCCCTGCTGAACCGGGAGGACACGGAGGTGCTGTATATCATCAACCCCTTCCGTCCGTGGGCCACCACGGTGGACCGGGCGGGGCTGGTGCTGTCGGAGGTGCTGGGCGTGTCCCACATCCGTCCGGAGCGTATCCGTATGGTGGGCAACCCCA
Organism: bacterium; assembly: GCA_963632705.1. GTDB lineage: Bacteria > Bacillota > Clostridia > Oscillospirales > Oscillospiraceae > Vescimonas. The sequence continues at coordinate 11,638 of CAVGVB010000027.1, forward strand.
ATCTGGGCGCGGCCACCACGGCGGAGGACGTGCTGGAGGGCTATCAGCGCCTGACGGACATGGTGGAGCGGCTGGACGCCCTGTGCGTAATGCAGCCGCTGTGCGAGGCGGTGGAGGCAAGCGTGCCTGTCCCCGTGTTTCCGATCGAGCGATACCTGGAATATCCGTGGAATTTATAAAAAGGAGATATGACAATGGCAAAGGTTGAGATCGTGGCGGAGCGCTGCAAGAGCTGCGGCTACTGCATCAAGTTCTGTCCCAAGCACGTGCTGGCAGTTGGCAAAAACGTCAACTCCAAGGGCTACGAGTACGTAGAGCCCATCCATCCCGAGGACTGCGTCGGCTGCGCCATCTGCGCGAAGATGTGTCCCGACGGCGCTATCGACGTGTATAAGTAAGGAGGAGAAAGAGCATGGCAAGAATTTTCATGAAGGGCTGCGAGGCCATCGCCGAAGCGGCTGTCCGGGCAGGCTGCCGGTTCTTTGCCGGTTATCCCATCACCCCGCAGAATGAGATCCCTGAGTATTTCGCCCGCCGTATGCCCGAGGTGGGCGGCACGTTCGTGCAGGGCGAGAGCGAGGTGGCGTCCGTGAACATGGTGTACGGCGCGGCCTCCGCCGGCACGCGCTCCATGACCTCCTCCAGCTCCTGCGGCATCGCCCTGAAAAGCGAGGGCATCAGCTACTGCGCCAGCGCCCGCATCCCTATGGTGTACTGCAACGTGCAGCGGGGCGGTCCGGGCGTGGGCGCTATCCAGCCCGCCCAGCAGGACTACAACCAGGCCACCAAGGCCAGTGGCAACGGCGGCTTCCGCATGATGGTGCTGGCGCCCTCCACGGTGCAGGAGGCGGTGGACCTGACCTATAAGGCCTTCGACTACGCCGACCGCGACCGCAACCCCGTGCTGGTGCTGGCCGACGGTGTCATCGGCACGATGATGGAGCCGGTGGAACTGCCGGAGATGAAGTCCGACGCTGAGGTGGCCGCCATCAAGGACGGCAAGAAGAAGTGGGCCTGCATCGGCCACGAGCTGGACTACGCCAACCGGGCGTGGATCGAGCCGGGCCACTGGTCCACCGTGGCCATGCAGCAGGCCAACGAGGACGCCGAGGCCATGTACCGCCGCTGGGCGGCGGAGGACGTGCAGGTGGAGGAATACCGCATGGAGGACGCCGAGATCGTCCTGACCGCCTACGGCATCTGCGGCCGTATCGCCGCCAACGCGGTGGACGCGCTGCGGGCGCAGGGCGTCAAGGCCGGACTGATCCGTCCCATCACCGTGTACCCCTTCCCCTACGCCGCCTATGATAAGATCGACTACGCCAAGTGCAGGGGCATCGTCAGCGTGGAGATGAGCATCCCCGCCCAGTTTGCCGACGATGTGCGGGCCGCCGTGAAGGAGCGCTGCGCCGTCACCACCTGCCTTTGCTCCGGCGGCAACATCATGAGCCGCGAGGCGGTGCTGGACACTGTGAAGAAAGTAATGGAGGGTTGAACCATGGAAAAGATCTATACCCGTACCAAGACCATTCAGGAGGATAAAGTCTCCGGCTTCTGCCCCGGCTGTATGCACTCCACCGTCATCAAGCTCATCGGCGAGGTGCTGGAGGAGATGGGGCAGGTGCAGAACACCGCCTGTGTGCTGGGCATCGGCTGCTGCGGCCTGCACATGGACTACATCGCCTATGACAACACCACCGCGCCCCACGGCCGGGCCTGCGCCGTGGCCACCGGCATCAAGCGCAGCAACCCCTCGTCTTTGGTGTATACCTATCAGGGCGACGGCGACCTGGCGTCCATCGGCCTGGCCGAGACGCTGAGCGCCGCCAACCGGGGCGAAAACTTCACCGTCATCTTCGTCAACAACGGCATTTACGGCATGACCGGCGGGCAGATGGCGCCCACCACGCTGGTGGGCATGAAGGCTACCACCGCCCCCAAGGGCCGCGACTCCAAGGAGCATGGCTATCCCATGCACATGTGCGAGCTGATGAACCAGCTCACCGCGCCCTATTATCTGGAGCGCACCAGCTGCAACACCCCCGCCAACGTGGCCAAGACCAAGGCCGCCATCCGCAAGGCATTCCAGAACCAGCTGGACGGCAAGGGCTTCTCCATGGTGGAGATCGTCACCAGCTGCCCCACCAACTGGGGTCTGGACGCCCTGTCGGCGCTGGATTACATCGAGGAAAAGATGCTGCCCGAGTTCCCCTTGGGCGTTGTCCGTGACAAGAGCAAGGAGGAGGCGTAACGATGGAACGGAATCTGATGGTAGCCGGTTTCGGCGGCCAGGGCGTCATGACCCTGGGCAAATTTCTGGCGGAGGCCACCTGCGACTCCACCGACAAGAACGTGACCTTCTTCCCCTCCTACGGCGCGGAGCAGCGGGGCGGCACGGCCAACTGCTATGTGGTCATCTCCGACGAGAAGATCGGCGCACCTTTGGGTGACACCATGGACGATCTCATCGTCATGAACGGCCCGAGCCTAAGCAAGTTCCTCTACAAGCTGAAGCAGGGCGGCACGCTGTATATCAACAGTTCCATCGTCACCGACGAGATCACCCGCAGCGACGTGAAGGTGGTGAAAGCTCCCGTCACGGAGCTGGCCCTGGAGCTGGGCAACGCCAAGGTGCTGAACATCATCATGCTGGGCGTATATGTGGGCTATACCCAGGTCGTGCCCGCCGACGTGGTGTGGAACACCATCGAGCACAAGCTGGGCAAGAAGCCCGCCCTGCTGCCCCTGAACAGGCAGGCCTTTGAGCTGGGTCTGAAGCTGGGCGCGGAGCAGCGGTAAGGAGACGGCCGTATGGAAAAAATTCTGGTTCTGAACCCCGGCTCTACCTCCACCAAGATCGCCGTGTTCGACGGCGAGACGCCGCTGTTCGTGGAGTCCCTGACCCACAGCGCCGAGGCGCTTGCGCCCTTCGACCGGGTGGTGGAGCAGTACGACTTCCGCCGCCAGCTGGTGCTGGACTGTCTGGCGCGCCACGGTGTTGACGTCTGTGACCTGAACGCCGTGGTATCCCGGGGCGGCCTGCTGGCCCCCATCCATGCCGGCGCTTATGAGGTCAACGACGACATGGTGTGGCAGCTGCAGTACAAGCCCCAGAACGAGCACGCCTCCAACGTAGGCGCTATGATCGCCCACGCCATCAGTCAGGAGCTGCACATCCCCGCCTATATTTACGACGGCATCACCGTGGACGAGCTGACGGACATCAACCGCATCACCGGCCTGCCGGAGATGCACCGCAAGGGCATCGGCCACACGCTGAACACCCGTGCCGCCGCCATGCGGTACGCCCGCGGGCAGGGCAAGCCCTATAAGGACGTCACCGTTATCGTGGCCCATCTGGGCGGCGGCATTACCGTGAACCTGCACCACAATGGCCGCATTGAGGACTGCGTCAACGACGAGGAAGGCCCGTTCTCCCCGGAGCGCGCCGGCGGCCTGCCCATGTTCGATGTGATCCACGCCTGCTTTGGGGAAGGCCAGTCTGACAAGAGCATGATGAAGCTGGTCAAAAGCCGGGGCGGTCTGCTGGCGCATCTGGGCACTACCGACTGCCGCGAGGTGGAGCAGCGCATTGAAAGCGGCGACGCCCACGCCAAGCTGATCTACGACGCCATGGCGCTGAACGTGGCCAAGTATATCGCCAAGCTGGCTCCCGGTGTCTGCGGCAAGGTGGACGCCATCCTGCTGACCGGCGGCATCACCTATTCCGAGTACATAGACGAGGAGATCCGCCGCCGTGTGGACTTCATTGCGCCGGTCATCGTCTATCCCGGCGAGGACGAGATGCAGGCGCTGGCCTTCGGCTGCCTGCGTGTCCTCCGCGGTGAGGAAGCGGCGCAGACGTATATCCGAGTGGAGTAAAAGCAGATCTGCCGCAAGCATTCACCCCCGATGCCGATACCGGGCAAAATACCACAGACAATCAAAACCTCCGGCTTAGCCGGAGGTTTTGATTTCAAATCGTACCGTTTCTTTTCCGTTTTGGAGAAAAATATCGGCTTTTTGATTTGCATATTTTTTAACAAACAGTAAACTTAATAGTACCATACTTTCATAAGCAGCCATCCCTTACTGACGTTTCCCCAGCCTGACATCATTTAAGGCCCTGCAGGGCAAAGAAAGGAGAGCTTTTATGGCAGGCACACCAGCGGAAAAGAAACTCGACCTCAAATATATCATTTGGGTATGTATCGGACTTGTACTTATGTTCTTCGGCGGCAAGATCATCCCCACGTGGGGAACTGTTACCGAATTGGGCGTGACGATGATCGGCGTGTTCGTTGGCCTGCTGGTATTGATCACCGCCACCAACGAGACGATCTGGCCGTCCTGCGCGGCACTTGTGGCCACCATCTTCCACGGCTACATGGACGCCGCCACCGCTATTTCCAACTTCGTCGGTACGACCGTTATTCTGCAGATGATCGCCATCACCGTCATCTGCTCGGCGCTGCGCGAGACCGGCGCAGGCCAGGTCCTGGCCAAGAAGATGCTGACGGTGAAATTCATCCAGGGCAAGCCCATGGCGTTCACCATCATGCTGCTGCTCACGTTCCTGATCGCGGACATCGTACTGAGCACCTTCGGCGGCATCATTTTCTCCCTCGCTGTGTTTGACAGCATCCGCGACGCTTTGCAGCTGAAGAAAAACGACAAATATGGCCAGGCCATGTATATCGGTCTTTACCTCTGCGGTATGCTGGGTTCTTCCATACTCCCCTTCTCCGGTATGCCGCTGGGCATCACAAACGCGTTCAACGCGGCCATCTCGGGGTACGGCTACAGCTTCGACCCGGTGGTATACATCGTCAGTGCGCTCCCCGTGGGCATCTGCTTTGTCATTCTCTATTCCCTGTCCATCCGCTATCTGTTCCGCTGTGACATGAGCTGCCTGAAGGATCTGGACGTCTCCCAACTGGAGTCCATGAAAAATGTCAGCACAAAATTCAACAAGCTCCAGATCATCTACCTGCTCTCGTTCCTGGTGGGCATCGGCTACTCCTTTGCCCTGATCCTTATCCCCAAGACCGTGTCCTGGTACGGCAAGTTCGCTTCCATCTCCCAGGCCGCCTGGTTCGTGCTGGTCATCGTGGTCCTGTCCATCGTGAAGGTCGACGGCAAGCCCCTTATGAATGCCAACAAGCACTTCAAGGAGGGCGCTATGTGGGGCATGATCACCGCCGTCGGTATCTTCTCCATCCTGGGCGGTGCGCTGGCCTCCAATGATCTGGGGTTCAAGCAGTGGCTGACGGATGTGCTTGGGCCTGTGTTCTCCGACATGAGCTGGCCTGTGTTTGTGCTGCTTATCGTCGTGGTGTGCGCGGTGATCACCAACTTCTTCTCCAACATGGCCACCGGCGTGATCGTTTCCTCTCTGACCGCGCCGTTTGCCGCACAGTACGCCGACGCAGGCATCAACATCACCGTCATCGGCACGGCCATCGCCTTTACCTCCATGTTTGCCTATCTCACCTATGCGGCCGCCGGCCCCGCTCCCCTGCTGCTGGGCAAGGAGGGCATCGAGTCGAAATTCGTCTGGTCCAAGGGTCTGCTTACCCTTGTCATCTACACAGTGGCCGCAACGGTCGTGTTCTCCCTGCTCGGCTACATTCTGTAATATTCGGAAATCCCGCCCATTTTTGCCGTACTGTGTTGAATTAGGCCTCATTTCATGATAAAATGGCGGCGTATGAAGTCATACGCCGCCATTTTTGAACAGGAGGTGCTTTGATTTGGATATCAACGATCTGGAGTCCGTCTGTGCAGTGAATATATGCCACAATTACTCAGAAGCCGCAGAGAGCATAGCCTCTTCCCCGGCCGTCATATCCAAGCATATCGCCAAGGTCGAAAAAGAACTGGGCCTTCGCATCTTTGAGCGTGCCTCAAAGTCGCGTCCCGTGGAGCTCACGCCTGCCGGGCAGGAGCTTATCACCTATTTTCACTCCATCGTGGGGCTGTATAAGCAGATGTCCAAACGCTCCGCCGAGCTGCGCCGCGAGGGCGGCGGCTCGCTGGTGGTGGGCTACTGCCCGTTCATCGGCAACTTCCACGAAGCGGAAATGCTGACACAGTTCTCCCTTGAGAACCCGGAGATCAGCGTGAGACGCCGCGCGCTCAACGCGCCGGAGCTGGTGCGGGCGCTGCTGGCCGGCACGGTGAACGCCATCTTCCTCCCCATTATGTACGGCCCGGGTGTGGACTACACAAAATACGGCGAACTCCCCGCCTCCGATTTCATCGCGGAAGAGCTTTTTCAGCTGAACACGCTCACACTGGGCATTCCGGACAGCCACCCTCTGGCCCAGAGCGAAAGGATCACGCAGGATATGTTCCCGCTGCTGCACGACGAAACGTTTATCTTTTCCTGTGCGCAGCAGGATACGCCGCTGTCGGACCGTCAGCGCAACCAGATCTACCAGCTGCTGGGCTTCAAAAACGACATGAAGGTGCGCTTCGTAGACTTCAATGAGCCGACCATCGCCCTCAAGCTGGTGGAGTCGGGCGCGGGTCTGCTTCCCCAGGCCTGTGCCGTTCCACGTCGTATCGGAACGGTGAATTTTGTGCCGGTGGAGAATGACACGATCCGCACCGGTCTGTACTACATACAGCGCAGGAACATTTCCTGCCCCGCGCTGCGGAAGCTGCGGAAATGCGTCCACGAATTTGTTGGGAAATATAACTGAAATACCCAGGCGGGCAGGTGCAGCAGCATCTGCCCGCCTGGGACTTCTTTGCCATTCTGGAAACAAATCCCCTGTTTTTGATTTGCAAGCGCCTCAGAAAACATATATTCTGTTACTGTCAGTAAGCGTATGGTATTTGAAAGTAAACACAAACACTTACATACGAGGAGGAGCATATATGCAGCCTGTAAGAAAAGATCTGTTCTGTGACCTCGCCATCATCGGCGGCGGTGTCGGCGGATGCGCTGCCGCTATCTGTGCTGCGCGCCGTGGTCTGCACGTTATCATGTTTGAAAAGGGCGTTTCTCTGGGCGGTTTGGCCACCAACGGCTATGTACCGCAGATCGCAGGCGGGATCGAGGGCATCTGCATGGAGTATACGAAGCGGCTGGACGATATCGGCCAGCTCCGCAAGATCGATCCCAGCAAGGATTATTATCGCAATCCGTCCTTTGAGCCGGAGTTCGGCAAGTTCGTTCTGGAGGACATGGTGGTGCAGGCCGGCGCGCGCATCATCTACGACTCCACCTGCATGGATGTGGAAATGGACGGTGCAAACATCAAGCGCGCGTTCTTCCACACCAAGGGCGGCGTGATGAGCGTCACGGCCCGCATCTTTATCGACAGCACCGGCGACGCCGACCTGGCCGCTATGGCAGGCGTCCCCTACGAGGTGGGCGGCGCGGATTTCGCCGGTTTGAATATGTCCACCACACTGGGTTCCCGCTGGTCCGGGGCGGATCTCGTCCGTTATCAGGCGGCCGAGGACGCCTACAAAGCCGAGCAGATCGCCAACGGCGTTGAGAACCCCCACCCGCTGGTCTATGATCTGGAGGAAAAGTGGATCAAGGAGGGCAAGCTGGTGCGGCACGTATGCAACCGCTTCTCCGGCTTCTTCCGGGTGATCATCCCCAACACCACCATGGACAACGCCGACTTTGTGACGTTCTCCTTCCACAGCTATTTCTGCCACAACACCGATGCCGAGGATATTTCCCGCCAGGTGCTGGAGCAGCACCAGCTCATGCAGGGCTTCTACCATTTCCTGCGGGAGTGCGTGCCCGGCTTCGAGAAGGTGCGCCTTGTGGGCACAGGCTCTCTGCCCGGCGTGCGTGACAGCCGCCGTATTTTCGGCGAATATATGCTCAAGACCGCCGACGTGGTCTGCGGCACGAAGTTCGAGGACGGCATTGCCCGCTTCCCCGAGATGATGGATACCCACCATCCCACCAGCAGTGATCTGGTGTTCCAGCGCCACGCCCACATGGTCCATCCCACCGGCTCTGCCGTGACGCTGCAGAAGGGCTGCCCGGCGCAGATGCACCCCTTCGGCGAGCCCGAGGGCATCGAGGTCCGCCCCGATCCCCGGGACTACTGCGACATCCCCTACCGCTGCCTGCTGCCCAAGGGCGTGGATAACCTGCTGGCCGTCGGCCGCTGCTGCTCCGCCGAGTTCCACGCCAACGGCGCGATGCGTATCATCGGGCCGGCCATGGGCACGGGCCATGCCGCAGGCGTGGCCGCCGACGTGGCGCTCCAGCGCGGCGTCCGCCCGAGAGACATCGACGGTCGTGACATTCGCCGCATCCTGATCGAGGAGGAGCGCGTTCCTCTGGACAAGCCCTGCGAGGGCTACTGGGAGGAACTGAGCAGTCTGAAGGGCGACTTCCACATCAACAACGGCGACTTCGTTTACATCAAGTGATCTGATCTCCCTTCTATACACACAAAGAAGAAAGGCATCCGAAAGGGTGTCTTTCTTCTCTGTAGACTGGATGCCGGGTGGGTCAGAGCCCTCGGTACTGTAAACGCTTTCTTCCCCAAACCCGGTATGGACGGGCACATATCTTTTATGCTACAATCTTATTGGGTCGGCAGACACACAGGGGCGGATGCGGCAGCCGCGTATGGCCGGCAGCCACGAAGTACTATGCAGCTTGCGAAATTTCAGGTCAAGAAGGAGATAGCCATATGGCAAGACCGATCAAGAAAAAGGCAATGATTGAAACGGAACGGCTAACCATAAGGCCGTATTCCGAACAAGATGCTGATGAATTGGCAGAAATTCTTACAACACCGGAAGTTACAAGCACCTTTATGGTACCGGAAATGGAATCACAGCATTATCTGGAAGAATTAGTGCAAAAGCTGATTTCTTTCAGTCAACCGGAGGATGACATACATTTAGAATACGGTATTTACTTGAATGGACGGTTCATCGGTTTTGTCAACGACTGTGGGATTGAAGATGATGAAATAGAAATCGGATATGCAATTCTTCCTCGCTATCAGGGACATGGCTATGCGACAGAGGCCGTACACGCCGTGATAGCAGAGCTGCGTGAAATGGGGTTTCGAAAGATTATCGCAGGTTATTTTTCGGAGAATACGGCAAGCCTCCGAGTGATGCAGAAGTGCGGGATGCGGGAGACAGGTCAAACTAAGGAGGAAGAATATCGCGGAAGAAAACATATCTGCAGGTATTGCGAACTTTGTTTTTGACAGATTCCAGTTTGTCACACCGCCGGCATCGGACGCGTTTAACGGCCCGGCGAATGAGATCGTCAATGCCGCGGAGCTTGTATGAACGCCATCCAAGTGGTATACTATTCAAAACGTTCCGGAAAGGGATGAACGTATGGGCAGTGCCGCCGACCTGCGATCTCTTGTCAATGATCTGAAAAGTGCCGTCTGCGATGAGCAGATACATATCCTGCAAATGCTGGGCGGCAAACTCATCAGCAACTACCGCATAGAGGCCTTCGGCGTGACCGTCGAGCCGCTGTGGGTAGAAGCGTATTACTATGACGAGGCGCGTTTTCCCGACCACAACACCCACCGGAGCGGCAAGCAGAAAAATCGGTTCGGGCAGCTGTACTTTCACCAACGCGGCTATGGCGGCGTGGACATCTGCCTGTCGGATGCAGAGGACTTCTGCCTGTCCTTCCTGCTGAAAGCCACCCTTGCCGACGGACATTTTCTGACACAGACGCAGCTTCCCCGTATCCTGCTGGACACCGGACATACAAAGGCAGACTTCGAGCGTCTAGACGACATTCTCGTTCCGGCAGATGCCCGCCACACCGTCTGCCACACGACCCGTGTGAATATGGTCAGGCCCTGTTACCGCGATGCGCCGCTGACCTCGTTTGCGCTGGATGCGATCCCCCAATACAACTTTCAATTCGCCCGGAAGAACCTCCGGGAGAACGTGCGGACGTACCTTCTGGCCTACAGGGCCGCGCATCCAGGCTGTACCCGGCAGGAATGTAAGGCCGAGTGCCGCCAAGTGTTCGGATGGGCGCCTGATTTTGAAAAGGACTGACACGCATTCCGCGTGCCAGCCCTTTTTTCTTATCTTATTTGTAGGCCGCGCCGTTGTACTTCGGGCCCATGACGATGGAAAAGTGGAAGATGGGCTTGTCCACGCGGAGAATGCGCAGCGGCATATGGGGCATCCCCTTGGGGCAGAAGATCAGCGACGAGCGGGTGATCCTGTGCGTCTCACCGTCCAGCGTGACCTCCAGCTCCGCGTTCAAATTATACGGATCAGCCGGGTCGCTGCCGAAAAAGCCGATCAGCTCATCGTACTCGTGTACGTGTTCATCAAAGATGGGGTCACGCTCCGGCACGGCAAAGTACCAGGCCGTGTTCATCTGGAACGCGCCGGGACAGACATCGTCGTCGATCCACAGGATGCGCTTGGCGAATTTTCTGTAGATCTCCTGAAATTCCGGCGTGCCGGTGTACGGCTGGGCCAGCTCCTGGATGATGAACCTGCCGGTCCTTCCCTCGTTGTTCTCAAGCATATACATTTCTCCTATCCGCACCCCGTGTCCGCCGGGTATGCCGCCTGTCACTGCCGCGGGTCGGTGCAGAACGGCATCAGCAGCGCGTCCACATACATCTTCATCTTTTCCTTCAGGTCATAGCCCCCGTCGCAGATGCACCAGTCGTACACCAGTCCGCGGATACAGACCATCAGGAAATTCTCGATCTCCGCCGCCGTATGGCCGGAGGCCAGCTCCCCGCGGTCCAGCCCGTACTGGATGCACTCCGTCAGCAGCTGCACCATGCCGTTGCCGCTTTCCCGGTGGAAGCAGGCGTTATCGGAGTTATACAGCACCTTCGTCAGGGCGAACAGGCTGATATCGCTGTTATACACCGCGTACTCCCGGAAAAAGTGGCGGATGCGCTCCACGGCGTCCTCTTCCGTCAGCTGCGGTCTGACGCGCTGCTCGAAATAATTATCCGCCACCTGGTACGTCTCGTAAAACACATCCAGCTTGGAGGGATAGGCGTTGTAGAAAGACCCCACAGAGACGTGGGCCTCCTGCACGATGTCCCGCACCGTGATGGTCTCGAAATCCTGAACCTCCAGCAACCGCATGGCGGCTTCAAATATTTGCAGCTTCGTCTGTTCCGCCTGTATCTGGCGGGCCGTCTTTTGCAGATGCTCCATATCCGAAGCCTCCTCCCCGTTTTTCCCCATTATAGCAGGTATTCTCCCAGTTGCAAGTAAAATCTTTCCGAATTCTGTAGCTTGATGAAAAAATCAAATCAGAAAATTGAAAATTCTTGTTGATTTTTTCACAGTTATGTATCATAATAGAACGTGTTCACAGAACGAATTCTATGAATATGTTCTACAAATTTTCAAATAGGAGGAGAGTATGGCTAAGTTCATTACCGCGAAAGAAGCCGCGGAACTGATCCCCGACGGCGCTACCGTCGCCGTGGCCGGTCTGGGCGTATCCGGCTGGGCCGAGGAGATCGGCTGCGCGATCCGGGATCGCTACAAGGAGACCGGCCACCCGAAAAACCTGTACCTCAAGCAGGGCAGCGCCATGGGTGACCACGGTTATGGCAACAATTTCCTGGGCTGGGACAAGCAGCCGCTGCCGGAGGGCATGGAAAAGCCGGCGGGCGTCCGCGGCACATCCCGTCTGGGTGAGGCCGGCGAGGGTCTGGTGACCCGCTGGACCGGCGCTCACGTCATGAGCGCCGACGCGCTGAACGCCCTGGCGGCCCAGGGCAAGATCACCGGCAACTGCGTCCCCCAGGGCGTGGCGGTGAACCTGTGGCGCGAGATCGCCGCCGGCCGCCCCGGTCTTTTGACCAAGGTGGGTCTGGGCACGTTCATCGATCCCCGTCTGGAGGGCGGCCGCATGAACAAGGAGACCCAGGAGGACGCCGCAGAGCTGGTGACCTTCGGCGGTGAGGAATACCTCTTCTACAAGAGCTTCCCCGTGGACGTGGCCCTGCTCCGCGGCACGGTGGCCGACGAGAACGGCAACATCTCTTTCATGCACGAGGGCATCATCAACGAGGGCCTGTCCGTGGCCTCCGCCACCCGCAACAGCGGCGGCATCGTCATCGTACAGGTGGAGTACCTGGCCAAGGCGGAGTCCCTGAACCCCAAGGAAGTGAAGATCCCCGGCATCCTGGTGGACTACGTGGTGCAGGCACAGGATCCCAAGTCCTGCTGGCAGGCCGAGGGCGTGTACTACGAGCCCTCCTTCTCAGGCCAGATCCGCCGCCCCATCGCCACGCTGCCCCCCATGCCCCTGGACGAGCGGAAGGTCATCGCCCGCCGCTGCGCCATGGAGGTACAGCCCGGCGGCGTGCTGAACCTGGGCGTGGGCATCAGCTCCGGTGTGGGCAATATCCTGGCCGAGGAAGGCTGCATCGACGAGATCACCATGTGCAGCGAGTCCGGCATGATTGGCGGCGTTCCCTGCCCCCTGCCCAACTTCGGCAGCAGCTACAACCCCGAGTGCACCCTGGAGCACAACGCCACCTTCGACATCATCGACGGCGGCGGCCTGAACATGACCTGCCTGGGTCTGGGCGAGTGCGACGAGGACGGCAACATCAACGTCTCCAAGTTCGGCTCTCGCCTCATCGGCCCTGGCGGCTTCATCGACATCACCAGCGCCACCAAGAAGGTGGTGTTCTGCGGCACGTTCATGGGCAAGCAGAAGACCCGCGTGGGCGACGGCAAGCTGGTCATTGAGCAGGAGGGCACGGTAAAGAAGTTCCTGAAGCACGTGCAGCAGGTCACCTTCGCCGGTACGCACGTCAAGCCCGACCAGCGCGTGCTGTACGTCACGGAGCGCTGCGTCATGGAGCTGCTGGACGGCAAGATGACCATCACGGAGATCGCCCCCGGCATCGATCTGGAAAAGGACGTGCTGGCCCACATGGACTTCACCCCCGCCGTGTCCCCCGACCTGAAGGTCATGGATGCCGGTCTGTTCTGCGAGAAGTGGGGCGGCCTGCGGGCATATCTGGATAAGTAAGTATTCAATTTGGCAACAAATACATATAGGAGGAAAACCAATGATTCTGGACAAGAAGCATGAGATGCAGCGCAAGCTGTTCCGTCAGTTTGCGGAGACGGAGTTCACCAAGGAGATCCAGGACGAGCTGGACAACACCGGCGAGTTCAACTGGGATATGCACAAGAAGATGGCCAAGTACGGCTTCATGGGCGTGAAGATCCCCAAGGAGTACGGCGGCGCGGGCTGCGACTACCTGTCCTACGCCCTGATGGTGGAGGAACTGGCCCGTGTGGACGCGGTGCTGTCCATCTACGCCAACACCTCCAACTCCCTGGGCGGCGGCCCGCTGATGCTGGCCGGCAACGAGGCCCAGAAGCAGAAGTACCTGCCCCCCGTGGCCAGCGGCGAGAAGATCCTCGTGTTCGCCCTGACCGAGCCGGGCGCAGGCTCTGACGCCGGCGGCACGACCACCACCGCCGTGCAGGACGGCGACGACTTCATCCTCAACGGCCGCAAGTGCTTCATCTCCGGCGCTCCCATGGCCGACTGGTGCATCGTGTTCGCCAAGACCGACCTGACCGCCAAGGGCAGCAAGGGCATCTCCATGTTCATCATGGACATGAAGCTCCCCGGCGTGTCCCTGGGCGCTCACGAGAAGAAGATGGGCATCAACGGCTATCCCACCTGCGACGTGGTGATGGAGGATGTCCGTGTTCCCAAGGATTGCCTGGTAGGCCCGCTGCACAAGGGCTTCCAGTACGCTATGAAGACGCTGGACGGCGGCCGTCTGGGCATGGCCGCCCAGGCCGTGGGCGTGGCCCAGTCCGCGCTGGACGAGGCCGTGAAGTACGCCAAGGAGCGCAAGCAGTTCGGCAAGCGCATCGCCGATTTCCAGGGCATCAGCTTCATGATCGCTGAGATGGCCGCCGATGTGGAGGCCGCCCGCCAGCTGGTGTACCACGCGGCGGAGCTGAAGGACGCCAACAGCCCTGAGGCCACCACCGCCTGCTCCATCGCCAAGTATTTCGCCGCCGAGGCCGCCAACCGCTGCGCCTACAAGGCCGTGCAGATCCACGGCGGTTACGGCTACATCCGCGAGTACAAGGTGGAGCGCATCTACCGCGACGCCCGCATCTGCAGCATCTACGAAGGTACGACCCAGGTCCAGCAGATGGTCATTGCCGGCAATCTGCTGAAGAAATAAGAAGGAGGTATTTGGACAATGAAAATTATGGTAACGGTAAAGCAAGTTCCCGACACCTCCGGTAAGGTGGCCGTGAACCCCGATGGCACTCTGGACCGTGCGTCCATGCAGACCATCATCAACCCCGACGACCTGAACGCCGTGGAGGCCGCTCTGGCTCTGAAGGACGAGCTGGGCTGCAAGGTCGTGGCGTTCACCATGGGCCCTCCCCCCGCCGAGGGTATGCTGCGTGAGCTGATGGCCATGGGCGTGGACGAGGCTGTTCTCATCACCGCCCGCGAGTTCGGTGGCTCTGACACCTACGCCACCTCCCAGATCATCGCCGCCGCCATCGACACCTACGGCGTGGACGCCGACGACATCGTGTTCGCCGGCCGTCAGGCCATCGACGGCGACACCGCCCAGGTCGGCCCGCAGATCGCTGAGAAGCTGCACCTGCCCCAGGTCACCTATGCCGGCGAGATCAAGAAGGACGGCGACACCCTGACCGTGAAGCGTATGCTGGAGGACGGCTACATGACCGTCAAAGTCAAGACCCCCTGCATGATCACCTGCATCAAGGAACTGAACGAGCCCCGCTATATGTCCGTGGGCGGCATTGAGGAATGCTGGAGCAAGCCGCTGGTCACCATGACCTACGAGACCCTGAAGGATCACCCCCTGATCGACAAGAGCA